>NZ_BOLN01000003.1 GCF_016861655.1 Levilactobacillus lanxiensis
AAACTGGAATCCTCGTTCTAGCATTGAATATCCTCAAGTTAGTCTCCACCAGGAGAAGACGGCTTGAGAATCAAGAGCATGGAAATAAGGCACGAAACCAAAGTTCGGTTTCGTGCCTTATTTTTGTTCTACAGAGGCTAGTTATGTCACAGCCTCTTTTTACGCACGTTTTTGTTTTTTAGAGACGGCGGTGAAACGTTCTCCCTGAGCCCAACGAAAAAGGTTATCTTGATACTTCGTTTGAATGCGCTCGTTATTTTCAATTTGTGAAACGGTCGAGATACCTAATCCTAAGGTATCTGCGAATTCACGAACGGTTAAGTGAAGCTGTTGCCTAATGTGAACGATTTCCGTCGGGGTTAAAAATTTTTTCCGCTGACGATACGCTTGAAAATCCAGGTGAATATTTTCCATGGGAGAGTTGAAGTCCCCCCATAGCTCGCCGTCCGGGGCTTCCCAGTAATGATGGCGGATGGTCAAGTCGGTGATGTCTTTGACGGTACAAGTTTCCTCTAACCATTTTTCAGTGTAAAGCTCAGTTAATGCCTTTTCAGGATTGAAAAATTTTTGTTGGTTAGGCATTTAGAAGACCTCCTTAGAATTTTGATAGGGGAATTTCAGATTAAATTCAGCGATGTGAAGGGAAATCCACATCACAATGCCATCAGGACGATCTTGAAACTTCAAGTAGCACGGTTGTTTTAAAATAGTTAAACCAAATATCCAAATCGCCCCAGGAATAGGTGGTTGATGGTTGTCCGCTAGAGGTCCGGAAATATAATCCTGCCAGGTAAGCTGGCGATTGATGATATCTAGAACAGGTGTCGCTCCGAGCCCTAACTGAGAAAGTGTGAGTAGATTTTTTTGGGGGTAACTCAATCGCCATTGGGAGCGTCGGTGCTTGATGGTCATGAGAAAAGAGTGAACAGTTTTAGGATCACAAATCTTGGACAAGTGGCCAGCTCCTCAAAATATCTATTTGCTAGAAGTCTAACACGTTTGTATCTCAGGAGAAACAAAAATGGCTTACGATTTTTTTAATGTTGGGGTAGTGCTGCAATTTGGGTACCATTAGAAACCTTATGAAATCGGCATTTTCACAACAATGTTTTTTTTTGAACGACTTATTAAAATCGCAATGACGGATTTACTGATTTGGAGTGAAATTCGTTGTGAAATTGATGAAGTGGCGTAACCTGTTAGAAAAAGGGGAGGTCTCGCCATGCTTATTGCATTCACGCTCCAGAATTTTCGGTCGTACAAGGAAGCTGCTACGCTCTCACTCGCTGATTTGAAATGGGTGGCCCTGTCAGGACTCAACGGTGCTGGGAAAAGTGCTGTGCTCGCAGGCTTAACCCTGTTACAGCAGATGGTGGTGGCCCCCACGGAACAAATTACGGATCGACTGCCCTATCAGCCATTCGCCTTCGACACGACCAGTGATGGCCTTCCCACGCGGTTTGCAGTGACGCTAGAGCGTGGGGGCAGTCGCTATCGGTACGCGCTGAGTTACGATGCCACACGGATTTTGAGCGAGGAGTTAGCGGTTCTCCTGCCGGGTGGTCAGTCACAGCGGCTGTTCTTACGGCAAAATGGCGGCATCGTTTGTGTGCCAGCCGGGCAAAAACAAGCGGCCGCTAACACACGGCCCAACGCGCTCTTTCTACAGACCCTTCAGGCAGCCAATTACCAACCAGCAATCGCCGTTTTCAGCTGGTTTGCGGAAGATTTGGTGGTCCTAGGCGACCGTCCACGGACGGATTTGGTGCTGGATGACTGGCTGATTCCCCAGTTGACACAGTTCTTACACGCCGTGGGCAGCGAAGTGGCAGGTGTGACGCAACGGCAGATGGCCCTTCAGTTTCTGGATGGGTCGCGGTTTACCCGGCCAGACCTGGCTTTGCTCTACGAAAAATACGATGAAGAGGGTGAGGTCGTCGATGTGGCCGAATTCCCGCTGCGTCAGGCCTCAACCGGGACCCAGCAATTAGTGGCTGCCGGGCTAGCTTTCATCATCGCCCAGGTTGCCAAGAATCCGCAAACGGTGATTGCCGATGAGTTTGCAAGCGCCGTCCGGCCAGAGGTGGCGACGGCCCTGTTGGCCCTGGTTGCGGCCGACGTGAACCATAGTCAGTTGCTCTTCTCAACGGGCCACGAGGTCCTGTTAAGTAGCCAGACGGACCCGCAGCAACGGTGTCTAGCGGAGAAAAACTATCGGGGTGAAAGCACCCTGCGCCAAGGCATTCCGGCGATGACGGCGCACCCCACGATTTTTACCCATCAGCGAATTGACGGTGAGACGCTGCGGACGGCGTTTACGACCGATATGGCATGACTTAAAGCTGGACACTAAAAAGGGGGCTGAGAAGGTGTCTCAGTCCCCTTAATTTACAGGATAGTGGTTAGTGGGCAGCTTCCAGGGAAAAGCCTTGCTGGATGAGGGCCACTAAGATTTCTTCACGCTGTTTCGGGTCACGGCTCATTTCGCGGACGATGTGGTGCGTAAACGTTTCATCGCGCTGGTTAGAGCCACGGTCATGATAGTAGGACGTAATCAACTGATCGTAAGTTTTTAAAATTGGATCAGTGGCGACAATCGGTTGATAGGCATTGGTGAAATGAATCAATTCTTTGGGAAGTCGGGGCTTTTGCTCTGGCTTTTCAGCGGGATGCCCCACGGCTAGGCCCAAAACTGGGAAGGTCAGCTCGGGTAAATCGAAAAGTGAGATGACCCGCAACGTATCGTTGAGGATACTCCCCATAACGGTGCTTCCCAGACCCAAGCTTTCACCGGCCGTGACCATGGCCTCGGTGGCAATGGAGGCGTCAAAAATGCCGGCCAGTAGCTTATCCGTGCTGCGAAGATTGATTGCAGTTCGCTCATTTTTGGGGGCCAACTGTTCGTTACGATATTGGTCCGCAACCATCAGGAAGAAGTGCCCCGCCTTTTCTAACCAGTGGTGCCCGGTAATTTCACCCAGGACGGCCAGCTTCTGTGGGTCGGTAACACTGATGATGCTGTATTGCTGGGAAAAGGTGCTGGTTGCGGCGTGTTGCGCGGCGTTGACGAGCGTTTCAACTTCGGCGGCGGTCAGCTTCTCATCGGTAAATTTGCGAATGCTGCGGTGGTCAAGCAGCGTGGTTAATGTCGGGTTGATCATGCTTGAGCCACCTCCCGTGCGCGAGCGACCAGGGCATCGTAGACCCGGGTCTCATCACGGGGAACGCCCCGGAGTTCATAGTTCGCCACGAAGGGTGCGTTAAATTGAGCGGCATATCGTTTAGCCGTTAAGCAATACTGCTCGTTAAAATTACGGTTCCCGCTACCGACGACGCCGATAAGCTGTTGCGCGTTGTGGTTGTAGGCAATGTACTCGCCCATAACGTTGGTCATCAATTCCTTAACGCCATTATCAATACCGTTGCCGCCATTCAGGTAGGTGGGCACGAAACAGAAGTAAGGTTGGGTTTCATCAACAAAGTCGCTGACCTCACTGATTTCCAAGGCGTCAATGGTTGGCAGGCTAGGGTCAGTGGCATGCTGTTGCGCCGCATAGGCGGTCAAATTTGTGACAAAGTTGCGGGTATTTCCCTCGATAGAAATGAATAAAATACGTAAGGGTTGCATAAAGGAGCCTCCGTTCAAAACAGTCTGATTACTCCCAGTGTACTCGAAATGAAGCAGAAATGTTGTGATTTTTTCGTGTGAATTTGGGGTGAGTCTGTATGAGAAGGCGAGGATTGGGCTTAGTTATTTCGAACGAAGATGATTGTGATGGCACAGGTTGGAAAGCATAGGCAATTAAATCGTTATTTATGGATAACCTGCTTATTTGGTTTGATCTAAACAAGTGTCGGCAGCCGGACTGGTGAAAATGAACGCAGTGCGATCAGTGTTAGTGACCAGAGGCGAATCAAAGTGACCAGCTGTGTCGGTGCTCTAGGCTGGGACCGTTCCCCACAGCAGGGCACCTTGAATCCGCCGCCGGAAACGTCAGCAATAGGCAAGGCCAAAAGAAAAACACTTGTCAAAAAATAAGGCCTGTGCTATTCTGTTGGTAATCTAAGAAAGAACGAGGTATTCAGCCGATGCGTAACTAATCAATCCACAAATGTCAGTCAGCTTCACCACCTGCAAGGGGTGGAGTGGGCCTGCAATTGGGATTGATGGTGCATTGACTGAGTTGCCAAACGCAACCAGTGGGCGCCATTTCCGGACGGGAAATGCGGCCACTATTTTTGTGCCCTTCAATCCCTGCTTTCAAAAGGGGGACGACTTTTTGACACAACTTACCTTAAACAATTTAACGAAAACAGTCGCGGGAGAAACGTTATTTACCGCGGAACATTTAACCGCCCAATCTGGTGACCGGGTTGGGATTATTGGCGCTAATGGGACCGGGAAGAGTACGCTGGCCCACATTATTTGTGGCACGGACACGGACTTTACCGGCCAACGGGCCGTGACGGATACAGCCATTTTAGTGCCGCAAATTGCGCCGAACGCGGGTCGTTCTGGTGGGCAAAGCATGCTGGACCGGATTCGTCGAGCGATGGCGCAACGGCCAGAATTGTTGATTCTAGACGAACCATCCGCCAACCTGGATGACGAGCATCAAAGCTGGTTAATTGGCCAGCTGCAACACTTCTCTGGCCTGCTAATCATCATTTCCCATGACCGGGAGCTGTTGGCAGCCGTGGCGACACAAATCTGGTCCCTCGAGGATCATGTGTATACCCAATACAACGGGAGCTTCACCAAGTTTGAAACGTACCGGGAACAGCGGCGAGAGAATGCGCGGAGTCAATATCAAAACGAACAGAATGATCGGCGTAAACTTCGCCTGGCTGTGCAAGCCCGGCACGAAAAGGCCGACCGTATCCGTAAGGGCAGCCGCAGCATGAGCGCCGCGGAACGCGCAAACTCGCAATCGGTTCGTGAACAGAACGCCGGCAAGATGGAGCGTGGGGCCCGCGCCTTACGCGACCGGGCCGAACGGCAGACAACGACGGTCAAGCCTCACGAGACCGCTGCATTGAAGCTGGTGGCCACGGACTTACCGCCCGTTACCGGTAAACGCCTGATTGCGGTGGAAGACCTGCACCTCAAGCGTGGGAAGCACAACCTGTTGCAGCACGCCCGTTTCAGTGTGACGCCTGGCGAACGGGTGGCACTGGCCGGCCCTAATGGCTGTGGCAAGTCGACGTTGATTGAAGCCATTTTGAGTCACGCGCCCAACACCCGCTTAGCGCCCAGCGCGCGGGTCGGATACTTTCATCAGGACATGACGGAGTTGCCCGCGGCGAAGACCGTGTGGCAGGTGATGTCGGCAGCAACCGCGCTCGATGGTAACCGGACGCGTCAGGTGATGGGCGCCTTTGGGTTAACGGCCCGGTTTTACGACCGGCTAGTTGGCGACCTCAGTGGGGGCGAGCAGGTTAAGCTGCAACTGCTAGCCATCCTGGTCAGTACCAGCAACCTGTTGATTCTGGACGAACCCACGAACTATTTAGACTTACCCGCCTTACGGGCACTGGAAGACTATCTGATTGGCTATCCCGGCACTGTCTTGTTCGTGGCGCATGACCAGGAATTCCGGCAACACGTGGCGACACGGACGTTGGTCATGGCAGATCATCAGCTGACGGACCCGGCTAAGACGGCTAAAGGCGTCCCAGCTAGTGATCTACCACGGCTCCAGTTTGAATATGACCAGGCGATGATGGCTCCGGAACTCGATACCCAACGGTTGAAGGAACTCCGAGAGCAGATTGCGGCCATTAAGGGGAAATAGGCTACTTGTTGCGGGGAATTGTCACCGCGAAAAATGAGAATTTAAAAAAATATTAAAAGTTTTACTTACGAAGACGCTTTTTTTCTGGTAGAGTAATCCATTGTGACTATTCGTGAAAGAGAGTGTGAAAACAAATGGATTCAGTTCAAAATGACCAACCAGAAATGGCGAAGCATGCGCGGGTACAGGTTGCCCACCCCATGCTTGCAATTATGGGGATGCTCATTGGGGGATTTGTGGGGATGTTTTCTGAAACATCTTTGAACATTGCCTTACCCCAGTTGATGACGCAGTTAAACGTGTCAACGGCCACGATTCAATGGCTGGTGACCGGATATATGTTAATGGTTGGGGTGGTTCTGCCACTCTCCAGTATTATTACGAAATGGTTTACGACGCGGCAGGTTATCCTGTTTGCTTTGATTGATTTCATCGTCGGGGCGGTTATTTCTGCCTCGGCACCCGGATTTGGCGTCTTGTTATTTGGGCGGATGATCCAAGGGATTGCGACCGGGTTAATCCTACCCCTGATGTTTACGGTGGCGATGCAAATCTTCCCACCTTACAAACTTGGGGCAGCCATGGGAATGGTTGGACTGGTTATCATGTTCGCGCCAGCACTGGGACCGACCCTGGCTGGTTTGATTTTGGGTGTTGCTTCCTGGCGCTGGATTTTCTGGTTATTTGTGCCACTACTGGTGATTGCCTTTATTTTTGCAGTGACCTCACTGAAAAACATTGCTGAAGTCACCCGCCCCAAAGTAGATTTTCTCTCAATTATCCTGTCGACGATTGGTTTTGGGAGCTTGGTTTTGGGGGTTAGCTTTGCGAGTGATCGCGGCTGGGACTCAGGAATTGTGATTGGTGCCTTGGTTCTGGGGATTGTCGTCTTAGCGTGGTATACGCATCGTCAACTAACGGTGGAAAAGCCCATTTTGAATTTGCGGGCATTTGCCATCCCTGGTTTTCGTATTGGGACCATCCTGGTCATGATTGACTTCGGTATCATTCTTTCCGCAATGTATCTATTACCTATGTATATTCAAAAGGGTCTGTTGGTGCCGGTTGCGTTGACGGGGATCATTATGTTCCCAGGTGGTATCGTCAACGCAATCGTTTCGGCTCTTTCTGGGCGGCTGTATGACCACATCGGTGCACGAATTCCCGTCAGAATCGGCTTTATTATTCTGATGATTGGTGCCTTAATGTTAGCCTTAACTTCAACGCATTCAGCCATTTGGTACGTTATCTTGGCTCACGTGACGTTGATGGTTGGGGCACCGTTAGCGATGTCACCATCCCAGACACACGGGTTAAACGCCCTGACCGGCCCAATCGCCGCCGATGGGAGTGCCATCATGAACACCTTTGAGCAGGTCGTTGGGGCCATTGGCACCGCGATTGCTACCAGCTTACTGGGTATCGGCCAAGCCGCTTACCTGGCTAAGGGGACGACCAATGCTGCCGGTGCATTTGTGAATGGGGCCCACTATGGGTTCTACTTCACGTTTATCCTGGCCTTGATTGGTTTCCTGATTGCCTTACGTTTACCAAAGGCAGAACGTTAAATAAACGCTAAATAAAATGGTGTCCGACCAAGCTGGTCAGGCACCATTTTTCATTAGAGAAAATTACTGAGGGCAAAGACTAAGGGAATCGTGCCCATGCACAAAATCGTTGAGAGGCTCATCAGGGTAACGGCCGGCGTGGTATCGCCGTGGGCCTTGAGTGTAAACAGGACCACGTTACCGGCAACCGGGCAGGCGGCCATCAGCACAGTCGTGTAGAGTGGAATCCCGCTGACGCCAAATGCCCGCAAAATTAAAATGTTGGTAATTGGAAATAATATATTGCGTAACAGCAGGGGCCACCAGAGGCGGGGGTCCAGCGTTTGCCGGTTGAGTTTAACCGCGGCTAGGCTGTTCCCAATGACAATCATTGATAGCGGCGTGTTGATGGAGCTGACGTCGGTGATAGTTTGGTTGAGCAGACTTGGCAGGTGGACGGCACTGATGAAGATAATCAGCCCCACAACAATTGCAATGATGTTGGGATTGAGCAGAATTTGGCGCCAATTGACGTGGCGGTCTCCCGGTTGTTTCGGGGTGAAGAGGGCAATCCCGTGCGTCCAACAGAACAGGTTGAAGCCGGCTAGTGAGGCCACAGCGAAGAACACACCGGTGCTGCCAAAGAGGGCGCTGGCCAGTGGCACGCCCATGAAGCCAGCGTTGGAATACACGGATCCGAAGCGCATGATGCGTTGCAGGTTGGTGTCCGCTATCCGTTTGAAGACTAGGTTGGTCACCAGGACCATGACGGCGTATGTCAGAAGAATGCCCAGCATGACCATGGCGAGGGCCTGCAGGCGGCTAGCGGAGAAGCGCTGTTCAAACGCGTTCACGATGAGGCAGGGCGACACGATGTAGAGCAAGATGTTGGTGAGGTCGGTCGCCGTTTGTCCGTGCATGAAGTCGAGTTTGTTCGTCAGCAGGCCGACCGCCATGAGGATGAACATGAGGATGATTTGGTTCGATAGCTGCGCAATATCCACGCGATTAGCTTCCTTTCAGAATGGGGTTGTTGTCAGTGCCTGATCAGGCCGATAAAAATAGTGGATGTGAGTCGGCATTATTTGCCAGTGATGGTTCGGTCAATCAAAAAATTCCGTGCCAGAAATAACGACATACGTTCATCTTCGGCCTAACTAGCCAGCGTGTCAATGATTGCTAGTTAATCCCCTGTCCATTAGTGCTAGAATAAGAGCTAATAGTCAGTGGAAGGCGGAATCAGCGTGACGTTTAATAAAGAATTTTATCGTTCATCGAATTTTTGGGGCGGCATCGTGGCCCTGGTTTTGAGTGGGTGGGGGTTCTCACCTTTGACCGGGAATAGCGTATTTGAGTGGATTATCTCGGGTATTCTAGTCATTGTCGGCGTTTATGAGTTGTCGCGGGGGATGTTTGTCAGCCCTAGTCGGCAGAAAAAGTAGGAGGAGCCATGCAATTTAATCGACGTTTTGTGCATTCATTGGATTTTTGGAGCGGACTCCTGATTATGTTTTTAATGATTTGGAATATCCTGCCATTTCGGCTAACCAGTGTTTTCTGGTGGGTCTGCTTCCTGCTGTTTTGGGGCGGCGTGTTTTACTTTGTTAAGGGGTTAGTGCGGTTGCGGTAAATCAGCGTTGACTAGGCCTGATTCCTGTCAGCGTACATAGTGTGGTAAACAAAAACGTCCCTGCTGCCAAGTTGGCAACGGGGGCGTTTATTTGTGCTTAAGCTTTAACGGCTAAAACCTCATCGACGTATTCGCTAAAGGTTTTCGCTGGCCGACCCATCAGGGCGTTGAAGTCCAGTGGGTTACCCTTATACGGGTGGTTGCCATGATAGGTGGCAATCCGACCGAATTGATCGTTGGCGTGCACGGATGGAAAATCAGGCACCGGAATCAAATTGATTTTGAGCTGTTTCCCGGTCTTGTCACAGATTTCCTGCGCGTACTCGCGGGTCGTTCGGTTGCCCTTAGAGCAGAGATCCAGGGAGCAGGCGTAGTATTCGTCATCACTCAGCAGGACCTTGACGTTGGCGGCTGCGATATCATTAAGACTGATCAGGTTAGAAGGCTGGTCGACCTTGATGAAAGTGGTCAGCACGCCAGTCTCAAAGACGCTGTCGGCACCGGCGGGGAAGTGGCCTTCCAGGTAACCACTGGGCTTGGTAATGGTGTAATTTAGGATTGACCCCATCAGTCGGTCTTCGATTTCGTATTTTTCCCAGTGTTGGGCCAATTCCATGACCGTGTTCAGGCAGGAGGAGAAGACGAAGTGGGTGACGTTGGCCTTTTCGGCGGCACTAATGAGCCGTTCGGCCATGGGAACCATGCCATCGAGGGCGTCTGGCAAAATTAACAGGACCTTGTCGACGCCGGCAACGGCCTGGTCGATGATTTCGTCACGACGCAGGTCACCAATGATGACTTGACTAGCGCCTAGTTTTTTCAAAGCCGCCTCGTTAGCGGGGTCTGGGTCGACTGCCACGACGTCGACGTTGTTTTGAGCCAATAAGGGAATCACCTTTTGACCGATGTGACCAAATGATGCGGTAACTAGTACTTTCATGAGTATTTCCTCCTTAACGCCATTTGAAGATGGGGTTATTAATCGTATTGTCGTGTTTCAGAACCTTACCGTAAAGCATCTTAATGTTTTCGTCGGTTGGGTCGTAAATGGTATCGCTGTGGGCAGGCGCGATAATCTTCTTGGTCGACAGGAGCCACAGGAAGTTCTTGATGGCCTTGCGTTGCCGGTCCATTTCGGTATTCACGAAGTCGCCCAGAATGGTCAGGTTTTTAATGAAAAATTCGCCGTAATTCAACGTTTGTGGATCATTGTTGGCCGTGCAGAAGACGACCTTACCCAGTGGCCGAGCGAGGTGAATGGCCAGGTTCATGCCGGGATTACTACCGGACACGTCCAGCGCCGCATCGACGCCACCGTTCAGTTTACCGATGAGGGCTTCAATGGCTGCCGAATCATTCGGATCAAGAACGATGTCGGCGCCAGCCTTCTTGGCAGCTTGCCGCCGTTGTTCCTGAATATCAAAGGCAACGATGGGATGCAGGCCGTTTGCCTTGGCCGCCTGAATGGCAATTTGGCCCACGACGCCGGCCCCAATGATGGCCACGGACTGGCCTAAACGCAAGTCGGCCTTGTCCAGCGTAAAGAGGGCGGTCATGCCTAAGTTGTAGAAGACGGCATCGTCTAGTTGAACGTCGTCGGGAACCGGGTAGACGGCATTCTCTTCAACGTAAGTGTAGTTGGAGTGGGCGCCGTAGACGGGCGCACCGATGACGCGGTCGCCGGGCTTAAATTTTGTGACGTCTTCGCCAACTGCTTCGACGACACCGGCAGAACTGTATCCGGGGATGAAGGGAAAAGTGGTGCCCAACACAACGTGGGCTTTATCATTCACAAACCAACTGTTTTCACTGCTTTGACTGATCAAAGAATATTGCGTGGCAATCAACACGGTTTTGCCAGTGGGTTCACTGATTTCTTCCTCGTGATACTCCGCAACACCGGCGCTAGGCCAATAAACTGATTTCCGTAACATCTTCGTTGCCTCCCTTAATTTGCTTACAAACCCATTGTAGAAGCGTTTACATTCAAACGGAAATAGCGGATAATTGTGATGAATGATAAGTGAAACTTATAACAAGGTGGTGCCATGAAATGGATTTAGAGTCGTTAAAATACTTCGTTGACGTGGTCGACCTGGAAAATTTTACCCGGGCGGCCGAACGGAATTTTATTTCGCAACCGGCTATTAGTGCCCAAATCAAACAGTTAGAAGAGACGGTCGGGAAGCCACTCTTGGTGCGTGACCACCATCACGTGACGGTCACACCCGCTGGTCAGCAACTCTATCGTGCGGCCCAGCGCATGCTGGCAACGTATCACGGCGCGCTGCTGGATATCTGGCGGGAACAAACGACTGTACCGACGCGGTTGCGGGTCTCCTTCTATATTGCCCAGCAGTTTCAGCCCTACATCAATCAACTGGTGAAATTCCGTGCTGAGTTTCCGAACGTGACCGTCGATTTGGTGGAGCGTGATTCGGAACAGGCGGTGCAGGATGTGCTAACAGGGGCAGCTGACCTGGGATTTGGCATCGTCGACCATTCCGACCGGCAACTCGTCTGGAAGCAGGAGCTAGCGGACCATCTGGTCGTCGTTGGCGGCAAGAGTACGTTAGCGGCATTGCCCCGGCGGGTGACTCTGGATCAGTTGGTGGGGCTGACCTATCTGACGTTGACCAGTGTGCCAGCGACGCAGTTTGGCCAGCTGACGGGGCAGCTCCTGCACGGCCATGATTTTGAAACGACCCAATTGGCGGGGCTGGACCTCTTGTTCACCCAGCTCCAAATGACGCCGACGTTTGCCTTACTGCCTGCCTCACAAGTGCCTAGTAACCTGACTGGGCTGGCAACGCGGGAGCTACAAACGCCGCTCCCCAATGCGATGGGAGTTGGTTGGTGTTACCGGCGGCACCCCTTGGATCCGACAGTGGGGGCATTTCTCGCCTTTGAAAATTTACTGTAAACAAAAAGCCATCACTCAAAACGAGCGATGGTTTCTTTCGTATTACTTATCTTTTTTCTTGTCGTCACTTTCGGTGTCATCCGTCGTGGTGATCTGCTTCTGTGGCGGATTGACCGTGACCTCTAACCAGTTGATGAAGGAGTTCTCGTAATCCAAGATCTTCAAGTCGAAGTTCTTCAGTTGGATGACATCGTTGACCTTGACGTCGGGGTAGTTATCAATGATAAACCCGGCCATCGTAACCGTATCTGAGGCCTCAAAGCCCTTGATATCGGTGTTGAAGTAGCGTTCAAAGTCGTAGGTGGTCATCTTCCCGTTGACCTGGTAAGTGCCATTGGGTTGCTTGAAGATGTACTGGTCGTTGGCGTCATCGATTTCATCGCGGACGGTCCCGAACAGTTCTTCATAAATATCCTTATCCGTAATGATCCCGGACGTCCCACCGTATTCGTCAACCACGACAACGATGGGGGTCCGTTTCTTGATCATTTGTTGGAGGACTTGGGTGATAGGCGTCGTTTCGGGGGTCGTGGAAATGTCGCGAATTAATTTATCGATTCGGACGTGAGAATCCACTTGCTGTTGCCGAATCAAATCATAATTGTAGACGTAACCCAGAATCTTATCCTTATCACCGTCGGCCACGACTGGTAACCGGCTAAAGCGTTCTTGCAGGTAAACGTTCAGGGCTTCCTTGACGTTGGCGGTAATGTCGATGACAACCAGTTGGGTCCGGTCAATCATGATATCTTTGGCCACTTTATCGTTCAGCTCGAACGCCCGTTGCATGTAGATCAAGTCGTTCTTTTCCAGTTCACCACCGGCAACGGCGCTTCTGGAAAGGTTTAAAATTTCAGCTTGGGAAAAGACTTCATCACTTTCGTTGGCCACTTTCAGGCCCATCAATTTGACGACCCCGGAGGCACTGTTGTTCAGTAACCAGACGAACGGGTAGAAGATGACGTGGCAGTAATGTAGGGGTGTCACCACTAACATTAACACCTTCATTGGCATGTCGATGGAAATGTTCTTAGGCACAATTTCTGTGAAGACCACTTCGAGGTACGTCAGTAAAAGGACACCGACAATCACGGCGATGGTGTGGGCCGTTGCGTTGTTCAGGTGGGCGGGCGCAATCCCGCCGAGCAGCAGGTCAACGAAGAACGTTTCCCCGATCCACCCTAAGATGATTCCGGCGAGGGAAACCCCCACTTGAGTCGTTGATAAATATTCATTCAAATTGGTGACCATTTTCATGGCCCGATTCAGCTTGGTCGATGGCTTGTCTCTTTCGGCAATTTTTTCCTCCAGGGCACTAGGCCGGGTTTGGACCAAAGCAAACTCGCAGGCAACAAAGAAAGCTGCAAAAAAGAAGGTAATTAAAATAATAATTAGATTTACAACTATCTGACCGCTATCCACACATCATTCCTCATTTCATATAGTTCTATCTCTTCATTATAGCGCGTCTCACCGCCTTTTCACAGGGGGTGAATTGAAGCAAATTTTACCCTTTATAGCGGTCCGACGCAACCGAACATCGCAAAATAAGTGGAATTTTACCAAAAATTGCGTGGGCCGGGGATTTGGGTGGGGGTGGTGGTTGACAGGCAAAGGGATCAGCGAGGCGTTCTCACTGATTATTCGGCGGGGAAGTCAGTGTTGATGCGGATTCTGGCTAAAAATAGACTGACGAACGAAGTTACTCGTGTGGCTAGGTATTTACATAGAAGAAAAGTGGTGAGTAGAGACAAATACGCCGCGGACTGTTTTGATGGCAGAACCTAGACGTTGGGGTCAGAAAAATAGACGGTGACCACCGCAAACCAGTTTTATTTTTACCATCTCAGAGGTGGTTGCGAACAGTCTACCTCGCATCGAACCGATTAGCGTGAAATTCACCCTGCTGGCGGACCATTTAACCGTCTAACTAACACAAGTCACATGGAATACTTAACGTTTGCCCGAAAAAGGACTAGACTAAAGTCAGAAACATCAAAGGAGATTTTGATTATGGCAGATACACCAAAGGAAGAAACAAAGAAACCGACCGTAGTAATTCCTGACGAGGACGTTGAAAAGGCGTCAAAGTTGGTTCTTGATCCGGGGTATGTGACGAAGAAAGATTTACCAAAGATGGCAGATTTAGAATGGGCGACCGCTTTATCTGATGCTGTAACGAAGCATTTCTTAAACGACGACGAAGACCACGATCCTTACGTCTACTTCGAACAATTTGACTTTGCTGGTGGCGATATTGATTCCATCATCTTTAACATGGACATTATCAAAACGCGTGATGCCGGCTTACACAAGCTGTCAGAAGCGCTCGATGAAAATATCATCGACAACGATGTGCAACAAGAAACTTACTAAATTTAACTTGGAGAGCAACTGGTGTGAGCTGGCTGCTCTTTTTTTATGGCAATGAAACATTTAAAAAACTTTGTTAAGACGGATAAAAGCCATTTTCTTAGGAGGTCTCTGGTGAACATGGTACTATATGCTAAAAGAGAAGGTGCTTGGAATGCAAACGATGAACGTGCCAATCAGTAATATCACTGATTTAAAAAAGTCTCCTAAAAAACTGTTTGATGAAGCGGGCGACAAAAAAACCGGCGTTTATGTTTTTAATCGTGATCAACCGGCGGGGGTTGTTTTTGCAGTGGCAGATTATGAAAAGCTGGTTAATCAAAATGAGGAACTTCAAGAGAAGCTATTTGAAATGGAACAAGATTATCTGGTCTCGCAGCGTTTGCTGAAGCAGGCACAAGCCCCGACACCTTTGGTTGATGATAAAACGGTTCGGGGTTCCGTAGCTGATGAAAAGCCAGTGATTGATGAAAATGATGGTTGGGAATGATGCCGGATAAGACTGAAACATATGCAATTGTCTATTTAGCAGAAGCGCGGAATGACTATCAAAAATTAGACGGTTCCCAGAAAGTCTTTGTCGATAAAGGCTTAAACAGAATTAGAAAGCTCGGGATGCAGGCTGGTCAGCCGTTAGCGGGAAGCTTGATTAATTGCCGTAAGCTAAAGAACCAGCGTATGGGGTTACGAATAGTTTTCAGACAGGCTGATCAAGGAATTCAAATCATTCAAATACTACCCATTGGCAAGCGAGAAGATAAAGCGGTCTATCGTGACGCTGCACAGCGCTTGTCCCAATTTAAAAATTAGTCTCGAGATAATTAGTGAGGGATTTGGAGCAACTGGTGTGAACCGGTTGCTCCTTTTTTGCAAAGATTTTTAAGAATCTGGCTCTTAAATTGTGGGTGAGTCAGTCACTATCCCAAAATGGGCCACGTGGTAGTTAGCTTGCTCAAATTTTGTTTTCATTAGTGAAAAGAATGCAGAATTACGCGAAAGATTTGTCGAAAAAGCCGAAATAATCATCCGCCAAATATTTTTGATTAATGACTTTTTAACAGATTGGCGTTTTTGATAACAGTTCGGCTATTTCCGCGAATTGTAACCTATCCGTTGGGAGTTACTGATTAAGCAAAGACGTATGTAAAAAGCCATCTAGTTTTGATTTAGATGACTTTTTGTCGGAATTACTACACAAGACAAAGATTTAGAATATAAAGCAAAAAAGTGAATCGTAATACATATTGCATTGCTAAATGTATTGCGATATTATTTGTATAAGCCTTTAAACAATTGACTTTCACCTCTTATCTTTATCATCTTCCATATTGTCGAGCGCATATTCACAAGCTTGAATCACAAAGGTTGAAAAGGTGACGTCCTCACCTTCAATCGCGTGTTCAATCTTTTCTACCAGTTCCAGCGGAAACCGAACTGTTTTGTTGACGGTTTCTTTACGATCATGTCGAATCTTGAATGCCATTTGCAATCACCTCCTGGAAGACAAGTTTAAGTAAAAATGTCCCGATAATATGCACTGCATAAAGCACTGCATTTTGTCTTAGATGTGAGGAGGGTTCTTTGAAAGTTGGACTGATTTTTAAGCAGTTAAGGGTCAGTGGATAAGGTCAGTGAATAAAAAGAGGCTGATAGGTCACTGAGAATGGGATAGCTTTGGTGGATTAAGGCGACGATGGTAATTATTGAAATATTTTGAAAGTAATGTCTATACATAGGAATTTGAAATCAGGAGGAATTTAGTTATGGATGATAAGCCAAAGTTTGGGGTCAATAGTGTTAGCGATGATACCAAATCAACCAATGATGAAACAGATACGACGACTGAAAAGGTGACAGCTGAGAATGAGACAGAAACCCAGCAACCGCAGTTCGGTACCCAGGCGGCAGTTAACGAGCCGAAGGACCTAGAACACTACGGACATTATGTGACGCGGGTTTTTAAACTCCAACCGGCATCGTTCTGGATAACTCAGTACATTTTCTCGTTCATTGGTCTACTACTCTTTTCGGGCGGTTTTTCAGCGTCAGCAATGAGTCAGTGGGGTTGGTGGTTCATTTTGGACTTTATCCTCTATCCAGTGACGGTTACCGTCTTCAAGGAAATTGGCGGACTCTTTCATAAAGAACCGGGTGCAGTTGCCCGGATCCTATTTGCGACGCCCAACAATAACTCTGATGAATCAAATGGTTCAATGGTGATGATTTACTGGTTCTTCCGCTTCATTTTTTTCATGGTGAAATGGTTAGGCAGCATCATCATTGGGCCAGTGGGATTAATTTACATGAATCATGAAGCAAAAAAGATGAATCTATAAAACGTGTCGGAGTTAGGAGTGTGGCGATGTGAGAAAGCCGATTTTAGTGGGTAAGGGGTTTGGCAAGCATACCTTTGATGAAGCTGTCAAGATGGTAGAAGCCGGTGGCGTGATCGTTTTTGATCCAGGTACCTATACGAACACCGATGGCTACAATATTCAGAATATTCGGATGAGGGGGGATGGCAAGCAGCCCCAAGACGTGCAAATTAACTCACATTTCAGTGTCGCAGAAAATGGCAAGTTTGAGGTCGAGAATATGCAAATTAATTTCACGGCCAATAACAATGTCATCAACGTTCAAGCAAACGGAGAGTTTATTGCTTCTAGAACGATCTTCAATTTAGACACGACGGGTGACGTTCCAACCATCTGGAACCATAACGGCAGTGTGACATTACTGAGCTCTGAGGTTAGACGAAACAGTACGGATAAATATGAAGCCCTAGATGGTGATGGTGGACATTACTTAGTTAAACAATCAATTGTCGATGGTATTTATGTCTTGAATAGTTATCTTAAGGTTGAAACCAGCCAAATCAACGGAAAAATATGGTTGTCAAATGAGGCTGAACTTGAGGGAACCGACGTGTATTTTGATGGTGCTGTTACAGACAATCCATCCGTTAAAGTCTTTGATGGGTCAAAGCTAATCGTAGAGAGCCTAGTTCTCCAATCTGACAGAACGGATGTCTTTGTTGTTCATGGATTCTTAACTAACCAGAAAAATAATATTCAACCGGAGTCTAAACCAGTAATGGTTGTAGCGATGGATGAACAGTCAGAAGTTAGTGTGCCGGATGCAGAAGTGACGGTGGCGACAACTGACGGTGAAGATGACCAGACAAACTCCTACGAGTCAGCAGTCCCCTACGACGCAGAAACTAATGACGACGCAGAGTCGGAACCAACTGAAGAACCAAAGCCAGTCGTCAAAGCCATTGATCAACTGGATGGCATGATTGGGTTGACCAAGGTGAAGGAAGCCGTTCACCGGTTCATGCGAGTTGCTATCTATAATAAGAAGCGCGAAGAACAGGGCCTGCCCAGTGTCAGTCAGTCTTACCATTCGATTTACCTGGGGAATCCTGGGACTGGGAAAACGACGGTCGCGCGGTTGGTTGCCCGCGTCATGCATGATGAGGGAATTCTTCCCAATGATAGTTATCACGAAGTTGCGCGTCAGGACTTGGTCGCCCAAGTTGTTGGGGGAACGGCCAAGCAGACACAGAAAATTTTGCAGGATTCTTTAGGTGGCGTGCTTTTCATTGATGAAGCCTATACGTTGTACCAAGAGGGTGGCGGGACAAACTGGGGTCAAGAAGCCGTGGATACGATTCTGAAATTTATGGAAGACCACCGCAATGACCTCATGATTATCTTCGCCGGCTATACCAAAGAAATGAAAGATTTCATCAATATGAATCCGGGCTTAGAATCGCGCGCACCAAACGTATTTGATTTCCAGGACTATACGCCCAAAGAAATTAGCACGATTGGGGTCAAGCAACTAGAGAGCAAGCAGTTTAAATTCAACCACGAAGCTTACACGGATGCCGTAGAAACAGCCTACAAGAGTAGTGTTGAGAATAGCAATGGTCGTTGGGTTCGTAACTTTAACGAACAATTGGTTCAAATCGTGGCCAATAACTGTATTGATGACCCTGAGCGCGACGTTACCCTGATTTTGGATGATGATATCCATGAACTGGTTGGCGGGGATGATAACGCTAAGGCTGATAAGGTTCAGGCATTACTAGACCAGCTGGACCAATTAGTTGGGCTGGATGATGTCAAAAGCTACATCCATGACTTGGTCGAACGGGTCGCTGTGGAGCGAAAACTGGCTGACAAGTTGCCGGATTCTAAGAAGCCGACGTATCACATGGTCTTCACGGGAAATCCTGGAACTGGGAAAACAACCGTTGCCCGAATCTTGGCACAATTGTTCTATAACCTGGGAATTTTGGAAAAAGACACGGTCATGGAAGTCAGTCGGGCCGACCTAGTGGGTGCGTACATCGGGCACACGGAAAAGAAAACGCGTACAGCTGTCCGGGATGCATTGGGCGGCGTGTTGTTTGTTGATGAAGCTTACCAGTTAACGGCGCAGAATGGTAATGATTTCGGAAAACAGGCTGTGGAAACTTTGATTACAGAACTGGAAAATAATCGGGATAAATTCATTGCGATTTTTGCCGGGTATACGGATCAAATGGAGACCTTCTTAAGCGCTAATCCTGGCTTACGGTCACGCATTCCACTGACACTGAACTTTAGTGATTATACCCCGGACGAAATTGGTGAAATTGTGTATCGGCGTATTTCTCAGAACTGGAAGATTGATGAGTCATTGTTGAAGCATTTGGTGGCGAATAAGTACCAGGGCTTGCCAGCCAATGAGCAGGCGAATGGGCGTTGGGCCCGGAACTTTACGGACAAGCTCATCAGTAACTACAAGAACTGGTTAGTTGATCACCTGGACCGGCCTGATTTGACCGTGATTCCGGATGAGATTTTGCTTGAAGCGATTCGTTAAAGTGAAGGAGCTAAGCTTATGAAGAAGTTGTTAGCACTGGCTGCGATAAGTCTATCGATTGGCCTGCCACTGGCATTGAATGCGCCAACCACGGCTCATGCAGCCAAGTGGCACCAGGGGACGCCCAAGGTGTTGCGTGGCACTTGGGAACGTAACAAGCGGGCAGGTCAAGGTAAGTACGCGTTTAATGCCAAGCTTGGTGTAAAAATCACTAAGAAGGGTCTTAATTCATATTGGATTGGTGATCCGCTTGTATTGGGAAAGATGAAGTACCGCAAGACTAGTCAACATGTCTACGTTCTTAAAGGAATTGAAATGATAAATTCTTTGAAGCCATACCAGGTCCGAATCAGGCGGGTTGGTAATCGATTGAAGTATCAAGAATATCAATTGATTAAAGGCCATGGTCACTATACCAAGGCCACTGCTTGGTTGCCGAAAAAGTAGACTTAGTAAAAAAGCGTATTAATTCAGCTAGCGAATAAGGGAGTGATTGCGTCCGGACGGCGCAGTTTGGAAATCGCTGGTTGATTTTACATAGTGTATGAGTGGATAACTTGTTGATTATATTTACGAAGTTGTTGGGAATAGTTGAAGCCAATTTTTGGAGGGAATAGTTATGAATAAATTTATCGTAAGAACAGCCTTAACTTCAGTCACTGCGCTGGCCTTATTTGGTGGGGCAGACTTGTTGACCAATGGTAATGTGCCCTTGACACAAACGGTGGTTGCCCAGGCGAAGACGGTTAGTCGGAAGCAATTTTTAAGTGATGTGAATGCCGTTCAAAAAGCTGGGTTGATGTCTACTGATACCATTAAGGGAGAGCTGGGGATTTCAACAATCAAGGCCTTTTTAGCAGATCCATTAGCTGCTTATGGGGAGACAAATCCTGAAACGCCAACGATAGCTGGAGCAGTGCTAGACTATCAGAACTTGAATACACCAGGCTATTTTAGAGATCAGGATGCATTTGATCAAGACTACGCCGCGGTCATGTCTTTATACAACCATTTTAAATCTCGGTTGACGAAGAGTGATCAGATTGCCCTGGATACGTATAAGGGTGATGTAGATGCTGTTAAAAATACTGAGAGAGATAATGATTTTAAGTTAAACGATTTTTGTGAAAACTTCTTCTCGGCTCTTGAAGATTATGATGAAAGTGTCACCAAAGTCCAACCAGCAGCCAAAGCTAACAAGGTTTACAGCGTTAAAGCGCGTAAGCAAGGCAAATACGTTGTGGTAACGGGAAAGGTCACCCATAACCGATTGACCAAGTCAGCATTAGCGAAGACTAAGAAGCTGAACCGGGTGAAAGTCACGTCTTACCGTGGTGCTAAGTACCTGAAGATCAGTAAGAATACGTTCAAGATTAAGCTTTATGCGCCTAAGGCCAAAAGTGTTAAAGCCAATGCCGGTGGACTGAACGGTAGCAAGTACGCCTCTATCACCAAGACTGTTAAAGTGGCGGTTCGTTAGTCAGTGATAGCATATGACGATAAGAACAGGTAAGGAGCGCACACGATGAAACGATTTGTTCTACAAATTGGCTTGGTTTTAGCTAGCCTAGGTTTGGGCGGCGTATTCACTGCGAATATAACGCCAACAGCCCAGGCGGCCACAACGCCCAAAAACATGAAAACCTTCCCCAAGAAAATGCGGGGAACTTGGTACTACCGTGATGGGAACAATAACACTAACAGGATGATCTTTACCAAGCACACCCTGAAGAAAGCTATTTTATATGACGGTAAGGTGCAACGCAAATGGACTTATAGATTGGTTGTAAAGAGTAAGAAAATGGGTGATGTGTACTTGAACAAAAATGGTCACGGTTGGTATACGGTCAGTGTGGCCTACACCGATGCATGGACCGATTACAAGCGCGGCACCTACACAATCAAAGGACATAAGTATGCAGCTCTATACACCGGCGCAGTCAGTGTATTAGACCCTGTGCGGAAGAAGGTATCTTTTGACATGGCCATGCACAAAGACCATGGACGCGCTTATACTAAGAAGGTTTCTATTAAAGGCTTACTTTAGTCAAGTCAGCGATAGGTTTTAATTGGAGGTCATAATCATGAGAAAAGTATTTGCTACAGCAGCCGCCGTTGTGTTGGGCCTGACCCTTGGAGCCGTTGCACAACCACAAACTAGTGCTCAAGCAGCTAAGTATCATCAAGGAATGCCTAAGGTTCTGCGCGGTAAGTGGATCATGCCTAAAAACGAGCGTTGGAAATTATCCAATGAAGATGGGGTTTTAAAGCATTTTAAAATCTCAAACAGTAAATTCATTGTGAAACAACCTGATACGAACGACACGTACTTATCACCACGTTACAAGAAGACTTCTAAGGGGCACTACACGGTCTTAACTCACTACAAAAACATTAGTACCATTGTAAAGGGACGGGTATTCAGGGATAAAAAGAACGTTAAAATGCACTTCGTTCTGAAGAAAGGTCTATTGAGTATTAAAGGTAACAATAGTCTCTCTGGGTTCCATTATCAGCGTGTTAAGTAAGGGGCAAGCACATGAATCGATTAGTGATTAAGGGTGGACTCATTTTAGCCAGTCTAAGCGTTGGTATGGTGGCGATGCAGACGCGCATTTCAACACCTGCTGCGGCCGCTAAAACGGTGACAACGTTTCCTAAGAAGATGCGTGGCACCTGGTATTACCGGGATGCCGAGCACTATCGCTACAAGACGACCTTTACCAAGCGGGCGATGAAACTGACTACTTGGCACTACGGCAAGTCTCAAGGCACGTCGACTTACAAGCTGGTTAAGAGTTTCACAACGAAACATGCGGTAAACCTGACTAGCAATGGTCACGGATGGTACACCGTTTCCTGGACCAACAGTAATATGTGGAAGAGCTACAAGCGCGGTACCTACACCCTCAAAGGTCATAAGTACGCGGCACTGTACACCGGGATGGTCGGTGTGGCGGGACCGATGGGTAAAAAGGCCTCATTTGCTGCGGCCATGCATCAAGACCGGGCCCACGTGTATACCAAGAAGGTTGCCATTAAAGGATTACGTTAAGCAAGACACAAAGAGTTGGTGGATGACAGTCGAGTTGTCCCCAACTTATTTGTGTGAAAGATAAAGCCGCAAAGATAGTGACTCTGGTTTTAGATGACTATTTTTGCGGCTGACATTACCGAATAGAAAAGGATAAGGAGTCATCTTATGAAGAACACACGAGGTCTATCTATTAGTAAGATAGTGGGCCAGCTGCTGATTATTGGCGTTACCTTTGGTGTAGTTGGGGCTGGTTCTGTTGGTAACAAGCATGAAACGGTGGTCGCACAAGCTAAGAGCGCCACTTTCCATAAGGGCGGCCACTTGTGGTATCGCGGTTCAGGGAAACATGGCATGAATGTTGAGGTCATGCCCAAGAAAGTTCACGCCAATAGTCATGGTAGTTATAAGATTCCAAAGAATAAGACAAGCCACTTTCGGTTATACACAGTTACCGGGATGCCGGTAATTCCTGCTAAGAAGACAGGCTATGCTGCCCCTGCATTTACTGGTCAGTGGGATCAGATTACCACGGGTGCTTGGGGAAATGATCAAGACTTTAAGCACTTACCTAAGATTATTCAAAAGTTTTGGGGTAAACGCTATATGGCAACGTCTCGAGGGGATACGTTGGTTCAGTATCAAGGGACACCAATCAAGACGTTTAACTTACCGACTGTTCACGGGACTGTGCTCAAGTATCAAACCGATGATGGGTTCGGAGGTAATACGATTGTCGTGCCTTCCAGCCAGGCTGATACAGATCTGACGAAAAACACGGTTCAGCCGCTAGTGACTGCAAAGTCATTTAAATATATGGACAAGCAATCGTTCTACTATACGTGGGGTGTTGCCGATAAGTTACAGAAAATGGCTAAAGGATATCATTATCCGATCATTAATGCTTTCGCGCGAACGCATCCAAAAGGTTTTAAATCATTGTGGCCTAAAAATAGTCAATGGGTTCAAAACAGCAGCGATGGCTTAGCTGATTTATATTATCACGTAGATGAGAAGACACAAACCGTTAAATTTAGCGTTTATCCGGAGAAGCCTGGGCATTATGTTTTTAAGTTTTATATTATGGCAACGGATAGTCGTGGTGAGTTATTAGAAGGCCAATCACCTATTGAACAAATTGGCAAACAAGAAGTGGACATTACCCGTGGAAAAACCACGACTGTTAGTGAAAATCAGTATGACAAATTACTTGATGCTGACAGTTATTGACTGAGTAACGCAGGTTTTTTAACAATTAATCGTTATTTGTGAAGATGCCAGGATAATGAAAATTATTGTGGCGATGTGAAGGGGAGTTAAACACATGAAAAAATTTTGGATAACTTTGACGTTGTTACTGACGATGGTTGGTGGGTTAACGCTGATTAATACTAATCCGGTGACAGCGCAAGCGGTGACGAAGCATTATACGGTCGTTCCAAAGACCTTGCGAGGCCATTGGCGGCATTACGATAAAAAGAAGAAATCCTACGATAAAGTTATTTTTACCAAGTGGGAGGTTAAGAGCCAGACAGCCGGTAAAAAGAACTGGTTTAGTCTATCGGGTAAGACGTTTAAGGTGGCTAAACGAGCTAAAGAGAAACGTCTGTGGCATAGCGACTTATCAGTTACAAAACTTGGTAAGCATCAGACCTATGCTGTAGGTCAGAGTTATACAGATATGTTGGCAAGCTGGCAGCGAGTCAAGCGGAACGGTAAAACTGCATTACGCTGCACACCAGCTTCACCGGCTCAAAAAGTCTCGTCTACTTACTACTATGGCTATTAGTCGTTTGAGAAGACAGGAGGACAAGTCATGAAGCATTTAAAATGGTTCGTACTTATGGTCGCGTTGGTGGGTGGATTATATCTGTTTCCACAAACGGCGTCGGCCAAGGTCTACCACTATAATCCCAAGTCCATTCGCGGGACGTGGTACAACAATACGAACGGGAAAAACTATCGTCAGTATTACATTAAGACACGTGTGACCAAGTATCACGTGTACGTGTCGGATGGGCCTAAAGGGCAAACGCCAGATTATCGTTTTCACACCAAGAAGCACACCTACAGTTTTAATCATGGTAAGAAGAGTCAGCGACTACACGTTTATAAGGTAGAACAAGGATTTTATGAAATTACGGCCGGAAAGGCTAAATACCTCAAGTTCCCATCGCAAAAGTATCATTACAAAAAGATTATTAAATACTGGGTTTTCATCGGCCGCCCAACGTATCACAAGCTACGGGGCAAGAACTACCGGGTCATGGAACAGTTCGTACACAACGCGTCCGCGCCCTATCAACGTTGGTACTCCTACCAATACCCGAAAATCATTAAGTCACCTGGGACGTCATACAGTAACCAGAGGAAGCTTTAAGCGACAGTGATTAGCGAGATTATTCAGTAATGGGAGATGCTTAGAAATGAAACGAAAGACAATTACAACCGTCGGCATCATTACAGCCACGCTATCAGTTGGTTTGGTTACCTTGAACGCTAGTGAAAATACGGGAGCAGCTTTAGCCAAGACTAAGGCTGTGAAAATCGTAAAGACTAAGAAACTGAGTGGAAAAGCTTACCGGGCCAAGAAGGGTTATCTCTATAAGAATAAGCAGTTGACCAAGAAGTCCTGGTCGTTGAAGCATCACCGGAAGACCACATTCTATGCCAAAAAGCAGGTCACTGTGAAGAAGCCTAATGGAAAAAAGGCCATTTACTTCTACGTGGTCACGAAGAACCATCGGACTAAGGGATACGTTTGGCGAGGAAATCTGAAACGGTATGTGGTAAAGAAGTCCAAGAAAGCCACTACAACCAAGAAAGTCGTTGCCAAGCCAACGGTGACCAAGACTGAATTGCAGTCACTGATTAATCAGTCGCCGGATTTAGATCCAACTGGCAAGCTGTTGTCTTTGAGTAAGAAAGACTATCAGACATACGATGACCTTTTTGATACGAATTTTAATTTGACGAACTTTAGTGATACTGGCGTTTTTAAACACCATCAAGCCAAATTATATGTAAAAGATTCCGCAATGAATGCAAGTGTTGCTGTTGCTATTAAGAAATGGAACGATGCACTTGGTAAAACGGTATTTACATTAGGGACACAGGGGAACCATACGATGACGGTCAAGCTGGGTAACAACCAGGAAAACGACCAGGAAGATAATTGGATAGGACTGTATGATAGGAAAACGGTTCTTATCGATCAAACGGACTTTAATGACGTTGATGTTGGCAACTCAAGCACGGCTGACCCAGACTTGAAACAACAATATGAGTCCCTGGGAGATCAAGTAAAGCAGAATAAGGATAAGTATGACGCGCAGAAGGCTAGCATTTCTGCAAGTTACCAATCGCAATTTAGTGAAATAAATCAGAAGGTTAGTCAGGCTACGGCGGCGGAAAGAACGGCTTTGACGGCTCAACGTAAGCAATTAGCGGTACAGAAACGGGCGGCATTGCGAACACTACAGGATGCTTATAGTCAAAAGGATACGGTTTTAAGAAGTCAAAGAAGTAAAGTCTTAAAGCAACTGATTAGTAAGCAGCATACCAACTTTATTGGTGCTGTAATCATGCATGAATTGGGTCATTCGTTAGGATTGGATCATACGCCCTATTTAGCAGATATGCTTTTTGCTAATGGTAACTTACAGGGTAAGTACACGTCGGCCAACGTTAAATATCCTTGGGAGGAATTCAAGGGTCCAGAGGTCAAACAGGGGATAGACACTGGAATCCTGTCGCAACGAGACATTGACCGGGCAAAGCTGACGGAACAGTTAGGATACTGGTAAGTGAAAGGAAGCACGACAATGAAAAAAATGAAATGGTTACTGACTGCGTTACTAATGTTAGGCGTCGCAGTGTTACTAATTAATGCAACCCCAACCACGGCCAATGCGGCTACAGTTAACGGGATGCCTAAAGCGTTGCGGCACGTCTGGATTCGGGGTCGGTATAAAACCAAGATTACGAAATATCATATTTACTGGGCACCTAAGGGCACGCGTTACGTTAGTCAGATTTCGTTTAAAAAGGTTCTCAAGAGCGGCAATAAGTATACCGTTAAGCGGTTGGATTTATTCGAGCAGACCCCGTACTGGATTAAAGGGCACAAGATGTATCACGGCCTACCAGGAGATAGTAATGATCCGGTGACTGTTTGGCATCGGTAATTTCTGAGGGATGGTTGTGAAATACTTAAGCTTTTTTCTTCAAAATAATGAGGTGGAAATTGTGAAACAAATGGTTAAAAAACTATTGCTGACCAGTCTCGCTGTCATGGCAGGATGCTTCTTGATCGTGACGACGGCCTCGGCCAACACGCATACGTACAAGGATAAAACGACGCGTGCCACGGTGACAGTTACCAAGAAGAAAGGCAAGGTCACCGCAATTGTTTATCAGTTGAAAGACACTAGCAAATTCAGCAAGCGTTATCGGAAGCGGACAAAATTTTATACCAAGATGACGATTAAGAAAGGGTCACAGCCCTATTTGATTCGGAAAAATCATAAAGGAACGGTGACTTTCAATCGTAAGATGTCCAAATGGGACTCAAAGTACCCAACGGAACAGACTAATCCAGTGCGTGGGATGACGTCCGATGGAACCACAGCCATTTTTATGAATGTGAGTTATTTTGGCAAGCTGAAGGCCAAAAAATATCACAACGTTGCGGCGCATTTTAGTTGGTGGTGGAATACGCTTCCCGGCTACCTCCCTAAGGATAATCCGGATGGAGATGCAATCGTCTTGAACAATGGCAAAGTGTTGTTTGAAGACTACAAGCTGAGTAAAAAATTACCAGACTAAAAATATAGGTGAAGGGGGTTCAATGGACCCTCTTTTTCTTTGCCAACAGTCACTTAACAAGGAGGATTTCTATGTCAGAGTCACCAGCCCAACATCCGGGACGAACCTGGTTGTGGCAACACGCGTTTCTTTTAATTGTGATTGCGCTGTCTTTTTTAGCGGCGCTACCGCAGCTTACCAGTCACTCGGTTATTCTCGGTGTCGATGGGCTCTTTCACTTTAACCGGTTCTACGACGTTGCCACGCAGCTAAAACAGCTGAATTTCCATTACTTTGTCGCGCCCTATGAGTATCAGGGGATGGGTCGGATGGTCAATGCCATCTATGGGCCGTTTGCCGCGGGATTCAATGGCGCCTTACTTCTGCTGGCAGGTAACTACGTGAAATACCAAGTCCTGTCTCGCGTCGTCCTCAGCGCAGTCGCCGCCGAATGCATGTACGTGGCGCTCCGCCGGTGTCGGGTCACTAACCTGACAGCACAGGCGATTGCCATTCTTTATCCGTTTACTTATCAAATTATTATGTGGAACATCCGTCAGTCCTTCATGAGCTGGGGCGCGGCGTTGATGCCTTTAGGCGTGATCGTTGGGGTACGGATGATTGAAAATCGCGAGCACCCGGTCAACGTTTGGCAGATGGCAATTGTGATGGCGCTGTTAACACAGACCCATTTGATTTCAGCCGCGCAAATTGCACTGATGCTGTTCGTTTACGCGATTATTGCCCTGTTTCGTCTACCAAATCGGCGTGATTTTCTCTTGAAAATTGGGCAGGCCATCCTGCTGTACCTGGTTCTATGTGCCAACGTGATTGCCGGCATGGTAGAAGTCTTTATGGGCAACCGAATCTTGGGCGTCGGTCAGGTCAAAGACCCCAGCAGAAAGGCGTTTAACGTCCTGGTCCTGCATCGCTCACGCTATCTGATTCTGGTGGTGCTGGTCGCCAGTGTGATCATTCTCTTGATTGGTTGGCGCAAATTAAGCTTCTCGACCAAGGTGACGGCGAGTCTCGGTGCTGGCTTCTATGTAATCTCGTCGGTGCTCTTGCCCTGGAATGCCATTTTTCATTTACTGCCAGCCATCAGTTTTATCCAGTTTCCCTCGCGGTTTATGGCGGTGGGGACGGTGCTATTGCTGGTCGCTGATGGTCAATTGCTATCAACGACAATCCTGGGTCGTGGGTGGAATGGCCTGCTGCGACTAGGGATTGCCGGGTTAGGTGTTCTCCTAATTGCCGTCAATGGCTACTCAACCCTGCGGCATACGCAACAACTTTTTGCGGTTCCACGTGCCATTTATCCAGCACGGACGTACTCCGCTAAGGAACTGGAAAACCTGCGGACAGCCTTTAACAGCTCTAATCTCGCTAAGCCATTAACGCTCGCGACTAAATCAACACCGGACTATTTGCCCCTTCAGCCGAACTACAAACCGACTGATAATGTTTTCGCGGCGTATGAGGAACTAGATCACGTGCTTTACCACCGTAATGGTCCGCACCTGTACCAAACGATTGGGCGGCAGACCACAACGCTTCGGTGGACGGGCACGAAAGCCCAGTCATTGACGTTACCAGTCGCCATGTACCGCAACACGCAAGCGACGCTAAACAGGCACGCTTTTCAGTACCGCAACAATCCCAAGCAGACGTTACGTTTGGCAACGGTTCAGAGTCGTGCTGGTCAGAATACGTTTACCTTTCATTATCAGCCGCGCTTGCTTTCCCGGTTGCTGTTGTGGGTTGCGACACTTGGCTGGATAGGGACTTTGGTTTGGTGGTGGCGGTCACGATTGACCAACAGCAAAAAGTTCTGACCTTTTAACCAATCTTTTGACCTTTAATCAAATTAATTGACCTTTCTGCTGATGAGAACTATTATATTTTCAATATAAAAGCCGGTATTAAAGCGATAAGACGAATAAATTAGCACTCTATCATCGTGAGTGCTAATTACTTGCAATCCTGACTAATCCTGACTATTATAGATAATGTAATCAAGCAAAGCAGAAAGGGGTTATTGATTATGACTAATGATGTTATGAACCGGAACTTTGATTTCTTTGATCCAATGAATTTCTTTAACGAAGTGGGGAACCTGGGACGCGACATGTTTAGCGGCGATGGCTCTATGAAGACGGATGTTGTGGAACACGATAAGGACTACGTGGTTACGGCCGAAATGCCTGGCTTCAAGAAGGAAGACATTCACGTCGATTACCGCGACGATACCCTGAGAATTTCTGGGAAGTCCGAGGTCAACCAGTCAGCTAAGGATGACGATGGCCGGATTCTCCGTCAAGAACGTAGCAGTCAAAACGTTGCGCGTTCCTTCTACCTGCCAAGCATTGACTTGGATAACGTTCAAGCCAAGTACGTTGAAGGCGTTCTGACCTTGACGTTGCCAAAGCAAACCAAGGTTGAAGACAATCATAAGATCAGCATCGACTAATTTAATCGACATTAATGAAGCCCACTGGCCACGATTGACGTGGTTGGTGGGCTTTTTGCTGGGTAGCCAATTTCTATGAGAAAAAGCCAACTTATCACACGAAAAATTTAGCCTCCTGTTAGGGAATTACCACGGGAATGTATTGTCTCTCATCTAAAATAAATAAAGCGCCTACAATTGGGCAGTCTATAATAATTGGGGAGACAATAATGGCTGATAATAATAACACTAAAATCACCTTAATGGCCTTAGTCATGATGATCTTTACGACCGTCTTCGGCTTTGCCAACAGTACGGTGGCCTATTTCTTAATGGGTTACTCGTCGATTCTATTTTACTTAGCAGCGGCAATCCTATTCTTTATTCCATTTGCCTTAATGATGGCGGAATATGGGGCCGCCATCAAATCCGACGAAGGGAGTGGGATGTACCAGTGGTTGGACCGCAGTGTGAACTCAGAGTTCGCCTTCATCGGGACCTTCATGTGGTTCGCGTCCTACATCATCTGGTTGGTTTCCACCTCTGCGAAGGTTTGGATTCCCTTTACCACGACCTTCTTCGGGCGTGATCAAACGCAAAACTTCGCCTTCGCCGGCTTAAATGCCACGCAGGTCATCGGGATTCTATCCTGCCTGTGGATGGTGCTGGTGACCTGGGTCTCCATCAAAGGGGTCAAGGGAATCGTGCGGATCACCAGCCTCGGTGGCTTAGCCGTCATGAGCTTAAACGCCATCTTGCTGGTCGTTTCCGGTGTCGTCTTGGCGTTGCAGCACGGTCAGTTTGCACAACCACTGAGCACCTTCTTACATTCACCACATCCCAGCTACCAACAGCCAATGGGCATCATGAGTTTCGCCGTATTTGCCATCTTCGCTTATGGGGGACTGGAAGTCTTGGGGGGCATGGTTGATAAAACCAAGAACCCAGAAAAGACGTTCCCGAAGGCCATTGTCATCTCGGCCGTCGTAATCACGTTGGGCTATGCGATTGGGATTCTTTGCTGGGGAATTAGCACGAACTGGCAAAAGGTGCTGTCCGACCCAACCACGAACATGGGAAACATTAGTTACGTTATGATGCGGAATCTGGGGGATACCTTGGGTGAAGCCATGGGCCTGAGCGCTGCCACGAGTACCACGATTGGTCTGTGGTTCGCCCGTTACACTGGTTTGGGCATGTTCTTAGCCTACTCTGGGGCCTTCTTCACGTTGACCTATTCACCGCTGAAGACGCTGATCATGGGGACGCCAAAGTCCATGTGGCCGAAGAAGTTTACCAAATTGAACGATAACGACATGCCAAGCTACGCCATGATGTTGCAATGTGCCGTCGTTATCGTCATCATTCTGGTGGCCTCCTTTGCCTCGAGCGATGCCTCAGCCTTCTACAATATTTTGACGCTGATGGCGAACGTTTCCATGACGTTGCCATACCTGTTCCTGGTCTACGCCTTTCCAAAATTCAAGCACAACCGCGACATCGTCAAGCCATTTGAAGTCTACAAATCACCGGCCTGGACGACCGTCATCAGTTGGGTCGTCTTCCTCGTGGTCTTGGGGGCCAACGTCTTCACGCTGCTCCAACCAATCTTGGAAAATGGCGACGTTCAAAGTACGATTTGGATGCTGGTTGGGCCAATCCTGTTCGGCCTAATGGGTGTCATCTGGTACCAAGTCCGTAAACACAAACAAGCGGAGAACTAAGTTAGTTTGTGCTGGTCGCCACTGGCCGCCAGGAACTCCGTCTGCTGTGGGGACCGCCTCCAGCCAAGGAGCGGTCTTCCGGCTCGCTTTGAAGCCGCGAAAGGCACGCGTCTCCAAAGTCGTCCCATGCTGTAGGTCGGCCAAAAACGCCAACCAACACCATCGACACAGCTGACTCCGTTCCTGGCTGCCTGCAGCTGATAAGGTGTGCTAAAGGCACCGCTAGTTTATCTTTACGGACTCGTTATGCTAAGGTTTGTGGCACGGGTTAAAACTTAAAAGTGTAAAAGAAAATGCAATCAACGTCCTCATCAATTGAGAACGCTGATTGCATTTTTAGCATACATGATTAAGTCGCCACCGAAGCGCTACTAGGTTTAAACGCGTGTGAGCCGCAGGGTTGGTGAAAATGGATCGGTTGTGGGAGTGACCAGAGGCGAGCCAAGGCGACCAGCTGTGTCGATGGTCTTAACTGAGCGATTTTCTCAGTTTAGAGCATGGGACAACCTTTGAGACCGCACCTCAGGCTCAAAGTTGAGGTGGAAGCCCGCTTCTCAGGCTGGAACCGGCCCCACAGCAGGGCTCCTTGAGCTCACCGCCGGGAACGGACGCAACACGGCCCAGTTTTCACCAGCCCGGAGGCGCAGCACCCACGCAGTTTAACCCTAGTACTGCTTGCCGGTTTCGTAGACGATTTCGGGTTCGTTCCCCGTCCGCTCATTCTTATTCAGAATGTCGATCATGGTCATTTCGTCAATGTCTAAGTCGAAATCAAAGATATCGGCGTTTTCCTTGATGCGGTCGGGATGGGTGGACTTGGGAATCGTCACCAATTCGTGTTGGAGTTCCCACCGCAAAACGATTTGGGCGACGGACTTGTTGTGGTGCTTGGCCATCTTGGTCAGCATTGGGTTGTCTAAAACCACGCGCCGGCCTAATGGGCTCCAGGCTTCCGTGACGATTTTCTTTTCTTGGTCGTAGTCGAACAGTGCCTGTTGGTTTAAGTAAGGGTGGTATTCCACCTGATTAACGACGGGCATTTCCTTGGCCTGGGTGGCGAGCAACTCCAGGTGGGCAATGGTGTAGTTGGAGACCCCGATGGATTTGACCTTGCCGTCAGCCTTCAGTTGTTCCATGGCCTTCCAGGTGTCAAAGAAGTGTTCACGAACGGGCCAGTGAACCAGTAAGAGGTCCAAGTAATCAGTCTGTAAACGTTTGAGTGAGCCTTCCACGGCCTTCATCGTCCGGTCGTAACCCTGAACGACTTCGGCGACCTTGCTGGTCAGGAAAAAGCCTTCACGGGGCAAGCCAAGTTGGTGCAGGGTGGGGCCGAGGATGTCCTCGTTGCGGTAGAGCATTGCCGTGTCAAACATGCGGTAACCGGCGTTCCAGGCCGCGTCAATCGACTGGTTCATGGTTTCTTGATCGCCGATTTTGTAGGTCCCAAACCCCATGACCGGCATGCGGTTGCCATCGGCCAGTTTGAGTGTATCCGTAATCTTGGTGGGTGGTGTCATAAAATAGTTCCTCCTTGACGGCAGATACCGTCAGTCATTGTTGGTGTGAGGCACTGGGCCAGACACGCGTATACCTTCCATTTTAGGCTATCTAACGCTAAATGACAACGCTTACTGCTGGCGGTGAAAGACGTCGTACAGATTGATACTAGCTTCCAATAACATCCCAAACGTCATGAGCCACATGGCCAGCATATCTTGGTGGGCTAACATACAGCCAAGCAGGATAATGTAGAGAATAAATAGAATAACCGCTGATGATTTGTGATTCAAAATATTACTCCCTTTGAAGAATTTAAGTAAAAATGCGTTAACGAATGCTACCAATTTCATTGTAGTCTTCCCCGGCACAAAAGGTTACTATCGTTCCCATTAGAAATGCTTGCGTTTCTCTAAAAGATTGCGTAGAACTGAACGAATTAGGCGCCTGAACCCCCTAATTTCTAGTACAATGAAGGTGTATTCGTAAACGCGTGTGAGTGCCTTCGGGTCGGTGAAAATGAGCCGGTACGCGGTGGGCGCCCGGCTGGAGCCAAAGAGCGGTCTCCAGCCTTACTTTGAGCCGGAAATCGCGTCTCAAAGATAGCAGTTATCTAAGCGGCAAATCCGCTAAGATAACTCCCACGGCTGAGCTCATTTTCACCGACCCTGCGGCTGACACTGGTTTAGCCCGTAGAGTCGTTCAGCCAGCTGTGATGAAACAGAAAATATGTGTCCTTGTTAGTAGTCAGGGATACGGTGATAGCAAGTGGGCACCACTAAGAATTTATGATTTCTCGGAATACGTAAACGTAGAAGTAAGTGCAAAAGATTGTGCGCCCACAGCGTTCCGGTCTATTTTCACCGGCCTGGAGACGCCAAAGAACGAGTAACCCAAAGAAAGGGAGGTTGCGGGGAAATGACCACAACAGAACGTTATGAAACGCCGTTAGATCAAGGATTAACGGCGGATGAAGTTGCGCAGCGGGTGGCTGCTGGTCAGCAGAATGACCCCTTACCCCCGCTGACCCGAAGTGTGAAACAAATCTTTCGGGATAATCTATTAACCCTCTTTAATTTAATCAACGTACTGCTGGGAGCCTTAGTCTTGGTTACCGGCAGCTATAAAAATCTCCTCTTCTTGGGCGTTGTCGTGGTCAACACCGGAATCGGTATTTTCCAAGAAATCCGGTCCAAACGGCAAGTCGACAAGCTGGCACTCCTGTCTGAGGGCACGATTGATGTGCTGCGGGATGGGCAACTGACGGCGCGGCACCAGGATGACATCGTGAGTGACGACCTGCTCGAACTCCACCGCGGGGACCAGATTCCTGTCGATGGCCTGATTCGGGAGACCGCTGGACTAGAGGTCGATGAATCCCAAATTACTGGGGAGTCCACGCCAATTTTAAAGGCGACGGGCGACTCGTTGATTTCCGGCAGTGTCCTCCTCGGGGGCCGTGCCATGGTGCAGGCCACCACGGTCGGTCACGGTAGCTTTGTGAAACAGTTGGCGCATTCGGCCAAGCAAAAGCGGCGGAGTGCCAGTCAGTTGCTCATCATTATTAATCGTATTATTAAAGTATTGACGTTTGCCATTATCCCTTTGGGGGCGGCCTTATTCGTGTCCGCCATGTTGCGGGGACAGAGCCAGAACCGCGCCATCCTGGGAACTGTCGCCTCAATGGTCGGCATGATTCCGGAGGGCTTGGTCCTATTGACCTCGGTAGCGCTCGCGGCCGGGGCCTTCACCCTGGGGCGTCACAACGTGTTGGTGCGGGAATTACCCGCCATCGAGGCGCTGGCCAGGGTCGACGTGCTGTGTTTGGACAAGACCGGGACCATCACCAATGGCCAACTACAGCTTGACCGGGTGGAACCGCTGGCCAATGTGCCAGCAGCAGACCTCCAAACGCGGTTGGCTCAGCTAGTGGCAGCGACCGGCGACGATAACGAAACGGCGCAGGCGGTCCAGCAGGCGTACGGCTCACCAGAAGTCGCGGCGCAGGATGTCTTACCGTTCTCCTCCGGGCGTAAATGGAGTGGGGCGGTCATTGACGGCCACGCAACGCTCATGGGCGCACCGGAATTCATTTTCGACACGGTGCCCAGTGACGTCCAGCAACGTATTCAGAGCCTGGCGGCTGAGGGCTACCGGGTCCTGTTACTGGCGGAAGCGGAACAGCTCACGACGCCCAAGCCAACGAAACCGCGGGCCATCGGGCTGATTTTGATTACCGATGAACTGCGGCCGCGTGCCAAGGATACGTTCGGTTTCTTTGCCAATCAGGACGTGGCCTTGAAGGTCATTTCCGGGGACAATCCCGTGACGGTGGCCAGTATTGCCGGCCGGGCGGGCATCGCGGGGGCCCAACAATTGGTCGATATGAGCCAGGTGGGCGCCAACCCAGACTATGCCCAACTTGTGGCCGACTATAATGTGTTTGGTCGGGTCACGCCGCAACAAAAGGAACAGCTGATCAAGGCCTACCAGGAAGCCGGGCACACGGTCGCCATGACCGGTGACGGGGTCAACGACCTGTTGGCGCTACGTCAGGCCGACTGCAGCATTGCCATGGCCTCCGGGAGTGAAGCCACTAAGAGTCTGGCCGACTTTGTCCTGGTCAACTCGAACTTTGACGCCATGATCAACGTCTTAAATGAAGGTCGCCGGGTCATCAACAACATTGAGCGGGTGGCCTCGCTGTTCCTGATCAAGACCATGTACTCGGTCGCGCTCACGCTGATTTTCATCTTCATGAGTCGCAGCTACCCGTTTGAACCAATTCAGCTGACGCCCATTTCCTCCCTAATGGTGGGGATTCCCACGTTCTTCCTGGCCCTGCAGCCCAACTACGCGCGGATTGCCGGCCGCTTTATGAAGCAAGTTATGGAAATTGCGGCGCCGGCAGCCATCTGCGTGGTCGGCTACATCCTGGTCATTATGGCGATTGGCACGCAATTTCATCTGAGTTTTGCGACGACCTCCACGTTGAGCGTGTTGATCACGGGGCTGATCAGTCTCAATGCCCTGGTCATGGTCGCACGCCCGCTGAACCGATTCAAGGTCGGTCTGGTCGCGTTGATGGCGGGGTTGTTTGCGGTCATCTTCATCTTCTTTGGCCCCATCTTCTCGCTGGTCAGCCTGTTGAATTGGCAATTAGCGCTGATTTACCTGCCCCTGATGATTAGTGTGATTCCAGTGTTCATCCTGGTTCAGGACGGACTGGGGCACCGAATTCTCAGTAAGATTCGTTGGCGCTAGATGAATTGTCGTTTTTAGCCTTTAGCTAGTCACTAAGACTAGATTATATGTTATAATCGGAACTAGAAACGGAAGGGTAGGGAAAAGACATGGCTGATTTTAATCAATATACGCGGTGGGAACACCAGATGCACGGAGTTAAATTACCTCGGTGGGACGATTTACCCAAGTTTGACCTCTATATGGACCAGGTAACGGCGCTGATCAATGATGTTTTGGGCCCCTTGGGTGTCGACACGATTACCCCGGCGATGATCAATAATTACGTGAAGCATAACGTGATTTTGGCCCCCGTCAAGAAGAAGTATCAGACCATGCAGCTGACCGATATTTTAATGATCAGCCTCCTGAAGCCCATGTTCCAAACGGATACGGTCCGTTCGGGGATCGACCAGATTACGGCGGGTGATTACCCCAAGCAGGCCTATGACAACTTCATTGACAGCCTGGAAGACCGGCTCCACCATTTAGGTGAGGACCAGGTTCAACCGGCAGCCAAGGATTTGAACGAAAAACTCATGCAGGTTGCCGTCGACGCGGTCGTTGCGCGCCTGCAATCAGAAAAGCTGCTACATCTCATCAAGCGACCTTTACGAAAAATTGAAAAGAAATAATCAAAAAATGCCATCCTGGATATTAGTGGGATGGCATTTTTATAGCTGAGCATGAAAATTGTCTTTCATTGCCATGACAGATATGATGACTGAAACGGAGGTGGTAGGCATGATTGTAGAAGCTCAAAAGCAGGGGGATTCACTTATGGTACCGATTCCAGCCGGTATTGATGTCCAGGAAGAAACCGAATTTGATGTTGTCCAGGAAAAGAGTGGCGTCATTTCTTTAGTTCCGGTACATGAGAACTTTTTTGCGCAAAGGCCCGAATATGATTTACGTGCGGAAATTGCGAAATTGAAGCTTGGTGATAATGGCCAATCAGTGGGAAAGGAAAATACCTGGTAATTTTTCAAGACAGATGATTCAGTCCGGTGTGATCCAGAATTGCATTCAAGGTATTGAAGCTAGTAATGAATAAAACCACCAAGCATCAGGAGAATTCCTGGCTACTTGGCGGTTTTAGCATTCAGTCTATTGCGTCTGCGTCTCCAACGACAAATCATTCATAAACGTCAAAAGCAAGTTGGCGTAGCTCGGATGATCCGTATTGTCCTTGATTTCCTGTTGAATCAGCGACAGGTTGTTGGTGATGACGCCGTTGACGCCCATGAACATCATCTGGTCCAAATTGGTGATGGTATCAATATCCCAAGCATAAACCTTCTTGTGTTCATGAGCGGCCTGATCGATAAAGGTATCGTTCAGGGTCGTCGATTCCATGGTGTAGGCGTTGGCCCGAGTCTGTGGGAACGTCAGGTTGTAGGGCATGATGTAGCTGACAAACAGCTGCGGGTGCTCTTTTTTCAGCCGGTTCATAATTTTGTAACTCAGTGTGTGAACCTGCTCATGGTTTGCCATAATTCGTGACCCAAATTGCCGGTAGAAGCGTTCGGGGAGGTCCTTGGTGTCGGCCCCGCCCGTCTTGATTTCGATCAGCAGTTTCTGGTGATGGGCAATAGCCGTGTTCAGGTAATGATTGAAGCTCGGAATCTTCGCCTGGTAGCCATTTTCCGTGACCGTGATCTGAGTCAATTGCTTCAGCGTCAGTTTGGAGACGGATTTCTTAATATTAGCGAGCGCCTTCAGATTGGCGTCGTGCATGACCACAAACTGATGATCCTTAGTCATGCGGACGTCCATTTCCACGTAGTCGGGCCGCTCCTTGCTGGTCTTGACCATGGCGGGAATCGTGTTCTGCACGCCGTTGCCGTTATCGACACCCCGGTGGGCAATCGTCAGCGGCTTGCTCATGGCGAGACCGTTTAGATAAATCAGGTTGAACCCGACCAGAGCGGCACTGATGACGACCAAACCGCTCGTAATCAACAGGCGCGTCCGGAACTTAGTCTTCGCCGGTTCGCGGAAGCTAAACAGGGACAGCGGCGTGCGGCGATGGGCCTCGTGACTGCTGAGGATGACCATCATGAACAGTACGGTGGCGTAGCAGACGATAAACTCCGTAATGACCTCCATCAAAAAGAGGTTCACGGTGGCCGCAACTAGTCCGAAGCTGGTCTTGTCGAAGAGCACTTGTCCGATATAAAGTGCGGCATAGATGACAAAGACGGCCGCACTGACCAGGGCCAGCGTCACAATAATTTTGCTAAAGTAGTTCCAAAAGTTGCGGCGCGTCTGTTGCCAGCTGAGGCGAATGGCCTCACGGCTGTGGTAGTGGTCGATCATCATCAGGGGCAACACGGCAATCAACCGAATCCCCAGGTAGGCAGCGGCAACGTAGAAGATGCCTAGCAGAACCGTCCACACGGGATTTTCCATTAAATAACTAATGATAAATGCCGGAATCTTGGCCTTGTTGAGTAGTGGCGTGGTAAATAGTTCGCTCCCAAACGGGATGATGACGATGAAGTACCCAATAAAGAAGAGAAATGTGCTAGGGGAGGCGCCGGCAATGCTGCGGACGGTGTCGCTCAGTAGTGCGCGCGTGGAATCCGGTCGCCCGGTCCGGATATTGGTGATTCCCAACAATAGATAGGCGAATTGCCAGTAAATTAGGGTGACCACCGCCAACAGGATCAGCAGGAGACCAATAATGGCCAGGGGATGCTTCAGCGTGATGGCGGCGATATTGGTGTAAGACACGTAAGGGACGTGCTGCCATTTCAACAGTGCTGCGGTCAGCCAGGTAAAGGCCGGCACCGCTAAGTAGCTAATGACCAGGTTGGTGATAAAGACTAGGGTGACGTAGCTGCCCCAGTGTTGGAAAAAATGGCGGGTTGATTCTCGCCAGAACTGCCATGCCTGCACAGTCCTCAACTCCTCTCAATAACAAATATTATGTATTGCTTTGAACCTGTGAAATTGTGGTGCCGTCGCCTCCGGGGCGGGGAAAATAGGTCGTGACGCTGTGGGGAGGACGCCTGAAGCCTGAGAAGCGGTCTTCAGACTTGCTTTGAGCCGCCAAAGGCGCGTCTCAAAGTCACCATTTCCTGAGGTTCCCTCAGGAAATCCCACGGCTGAACCTATTTTCCCCGCCCCTGCGGCTGACACAGTGACTCTGATTGTACGGTGGTGATATTTGTTTCTGGTCGTTTTCTGGTTTTGTTTCTCCAGTATGGTGTTGATTTGAAACGCTGTGGGTAAGACGCCCCGAGCCAAAGGGCGGTCTCGGGACTTGCTTTGAGCCGCCAAGAGCGCGTCTCAAAGTCACCATTTCCTGAGGTTCCCTCAGGAAATCCCATGGCTGAGCCCATTTCTGGCGCCCCTGCGGCTGACACGGTGACTCTGATTGTACGGTGGTGGTATTTGTTCCTGGTCGTTTTCTGGTTTTGTTTCTACCAACGGGTTGCTGGCTTGAGACACTGTGAGATGTGATTAAAACGTCATTACTGCCATTCTACATATAGTCAGTCGGCAAACAATTATTCCCTTAAACGGCTTCCATATCTACTACTTTAGCATAATCTCTAGAGAACAACCGGAGAAAATAGTTGGTTACTTCAGGGTATTTCAGCTAGTGGGGGATGCGGGGAGGGAGAGCGGGCTAATTTAGGTGGTTTTCATAAAAATCATGAAAACAAAACAGTTAGATAGTGATCTAATTCACAGACTTATTTAACCAGAATTTTCTTTTGTAAGTTTGTATGCGCTTTCATTCTTGACGAGCCTAACCCCTGTCACTAATGGGTTAACTAGCTAAACAAATTAATTGTGATATTTTTAACAAAAAGGGCTTGCGTAATTTTAAAATCATGATATGATATATCTCGTGAAGAAGTTAACAAGGATGTTTTCAAAAATGGAGGCATAAGAATGTTAAAAGACGTGAAAGAGAAAACTACTACTAAAAATCAAGAAAGCACTGAAACCGTTGATCAAATGATCGACCGGCTCACTGCTAAAGCCCACGATGCTTTATGTGCTATGGACAGTTTCGACCAAGAAAAGGTTGACCACATCGTCCACCAAATGGCCATCGCTGGCCTGGACCACCACATGGAGTTGGCTAAGGCTGCCTTCGACGAAACCGGTCGGGGTGTTATGGAAGACAAAGCCATCAAGAACATGTTCGCTACTGAAGAAATTTGGCACTCGATTAAAAAAGATAAGACGGTCGGCATCATTAAAGATGACCACGAACGTCAACTGATTACTGTCGCTGAACCACTGGGGATCTTGGCCGGGGTTACCCCCGTTACCAACCCAACGTCCACGACGCTGTTCAAGTCATTGATCGCTGTGAAGACGCGGAACCCAATCATTTTCGCCTTCCACCCACAAGCCCAAAAGTCATCCGTGATGGCCGCTAAAGTCGTTCGCGACGCTGCCATCGCTGCTGGGGCCCCAGAGGGTGTGATTTCCTGGATTGAAACGCCAAGTATCGAAGCGACGACTGCTTTGATGAACCACCCAATGGTTGCCAGTGTTCTAGCTACCGGTGGTCCTGGCATGGTCAAGGCCGCTTACTCAACCGGTAAGCCAGCCTTAGGGGTTGGTCCTGGTAATGGTCCAGCTTACATCGAAAAGACTGCCAACATCAAGCGGGCCGTCTACGACATCGTCTTATCCAAGACGTTTGATAACGGGATGGTTTGTGCTTCTGAAAATAGTGCCGTCATCGATCACGAAATCTACGCGGAAACGAAGAAAGAAATGCAAGACCGCGGCGTCTTCTTCATTAAGAAGAGCGACGAAAAGGCCTTGGCCGACGCAATGTTCAAGCCTGAAGGCGGCGTTAAGGGACCTATTCCTGGGATGTCTGCGCAAAAGATCGCTGACATTGCCGGTATCAAAGTTCCTGCTGGCACTAAGGTTTTAGCTGCTGAAATCACGGGCGTGGGACCTAAATTCCCATTATCACAAGAAAAATTGAGTCCAATGATTTCTGTTTACAAGGCTACCAGCAAGGAAAACGCCTTTGATCTCTGTGACCAATTGCTCCACTTCGGTGGGCTGGGCCATACGGCTGCCATTCACACCATGGATGACGATTTAGCGACCGAATTTGGGATTAAGATGAAGGCCAGCCGGGTTCTGGTTAACACGCCATCCGCCATTGGTGGGATTGGGAACCTCTACAACGAAATGGTCCCTTCATTAACGTTAGGTACTGGTTCATGGGGTAAGAACTCCGTGTCCCATAACGTTTCCTCATTTGACCTGTTGAACATCAAAACGATTGCAAAGCGGCGAAATAATATGCAGTGGATTAAATTACCTCGAGTTTACTTTGAAAAGACGTCCGTTCGTTACCTCGACGACATGCCTGGCATCAAGCGTGTCTTCCTCGTGACCGACCCAGCCATGGTTGAATTGGGTTACGTTGACACGGTTCTGAACGAATTGAAGCGCCAACCAAATGGCATCGAATACTCGCTGTTCTCTGACGTTGAACCTGACCCAACGACTGACACCGTCAACCGTGGGGTTACGCAGATGCGGATGTTCAAGCCAGATACCATCGTGGCTTTAGGTGGGGGCTCCGCAATGGATGCCGCCAAGAACATGTGGTTATTCTACGAAGACCCATCCGCAAGCTTCTTCGGCGCCAAGCAGAAATTCTTGGACATCCGGAAGCGGGCTTACAAGTTTAACAAGCCACACAAGGCGCAATTCGTTGCGATTCCAACGACTTCAGGGACTGGTTCTGAAGTGACACCATTCTCTGTCATCACCGATTCCAAGACCCACGTGAAGTACCCATTGGCCGACTACGCTTTGACGCCAGACGTTGCCATTGTGGACTCACAATTTATCGAAACGGTGCCTAAGAAGACGGTTGCTTACTCTGGACTGGATGTTCTGACCCACGCCATCGAATCCTATGTGTCAAACATGGCGTCCGATTACACTCGTCCATGGTCATTGCAAGCAATCAAGTTAGTCATGGATAACCTGACCAACTCTTACAACGGCGATATTACCGCCCGCGAAGAAATGCATAACGCCTCAACGTTAGCCGGGATGGCCTTTGCGAACGCCTTCCTCGGGGTCGACCACTCTATCGCCCACAAACTGGGTGGGGAATTCGGTCTGCCTCATGGGTTAGCCATTGCCATCACCTTGCCACACGTTATCCGGTACAACTTCCAAGAACCAACGAAGCTGACCATGTGGCCTAAGTACGAATACTTCCGGGCTGACGAAGACTACGCACAAATCGCGCGTTACCTTGGCTTGCCAGGAACGACCAAGGAAGAACTGAAGGAAGCCTTAGTCAAGAAGATCATCGACTTGGCGCACTCAGTTGACGTGACCTTGAGCTTGAAGGCGAACGGCGTGGACAAGGCCCACTTCGATAAGGCTGTCGACAAATTAGCCGAACTGGCCTTCGAAGACCAATGCACGACCGCTAACCCACGGGAACCACTGGTTTCTGAACTGAAGCAAATTATGATTGATGAATACGACGGGAAGAACGTTGAAAAATAACAGTTGAAATTCTTGTCGGTAATTTGAAAAATCCGCTTGGCCTGAGGGCTGAGCGGATTTTTTGTACTTGGCAAAAGGTGTGATCAATCGGCAGAACTTTCCGCTTAATTGATCGGTTTCTACTATAATATAACAAAATTTATTTAACCGGTTAGTGGTGGAAATTTATGATTGATGATCGGGTTATTTTAAGTGGCTGGCCAAAATATTGGGAGATTTAGGACGGCTGGGATAGTTCAAAACGACGGATTTTACTTAACTGTTAATAAGCAGAACTATGAAAATGGCCGCAAATGGACCGAAATTTCATCAAATTTTCATGAAAACAGGCAAAAAAAACGCGATTTTAGGTGCAAAAAGCACTCAAATACCGACCTCGTTTCGCCTCATCTGGGCAAAAACAGGGGCAAAAAAGCGGTTTATGTGACAGCAGAGTTACAAATATTACGGAATGTCATACTGTAATATTTTTCTTAATGCTGGCGTAACGTAACGCCAATCTAACTGACACAACCATCAGTTATTCTAATAGCCGTTAAGCAAACAAAGGAGGACGTTCATTTATTATGAATATCAAAAAAGCTTTAGTTAATACTTTGGGTACGGTTGCCATTGTCGGTGCCGGCATCTTCGCCACTAACGTAACGGCCAACGCCGATACGAATGTTACGGTCAAGCAGGGGGATTCTGTTTGGTCATTAGCCAACAAGTACGACTCATCCGTTAACGCTATCGAAAGTGCTAACAGTTTGAGCAACAGCAACTTGATCTACGTTGGCCAAACGCTGAGCGTGCCTTCAAGTCAACAAGCTACCACGACTACTACTAATAACGTTGCTAGCCAAAACACGACTACGACTGCTAACCAAACTAGCCAATCCACGACTAGCCAAAGCAGCCAAGCAACCACGAACACCCAAACTAGCAGCAACAAGAATGCTTCAACGGGTGTGTCTGGTTCAGAAGCCAGTGCTAAGGCTTGGATCGCCAACAAGGAATCTGGCGGTTCATACTCAGCAACTAACGGCCAATACGTTGGTAAGTACCAACTGAGCTCTTCCTACTTGAACGGTGACTACTCAGCCGCCAACCAAGAAAAGGTTGCCAACTCATACGTATCTTCCCGTTACGGCTCATGGTCAGCTGCGCAAGCCTTCTGGCAAGCAAACGGCTGGTACTAAACTAGAAATAGCTTAGATAAGCCAACAAATTAACGTTTAAATTCAAGTGGCGCCCACAGATGCAGGTCTGTGGGCGCTTTTTTTAGAGTGCGGAGCGGGGCGGTTAGGCTCTGAGCATTAGGGAGTAAAAGGGTTTCTGTTCGGCAGTCGCCGGACAGGAGCCCTTTTACTTTCTAAGCGCAGGGGCCTGCCCCGCGTAGCACGTTTCAGAGGCTGCCAGTCTCGGGATAGATCCGTGGAGAACCAGTCAAACGGTCTAAAGCAAGTCAGATTGAACGAAAGTCCAGACCTAAATTCCTGCCTAACACTATGTGGTGTCAGCAATCATCAATAGTCCTGGTGAAAATCATTTCTAATTAGTATAGAAGAAATGATGATTAACCATACGACAACAATCATTTTTTAACGTGGATCAAAGGCAGTCCACAACGACTGCTTCGCCATTATTAACGGCAATTTCAAACAAAAGCCCAAATTTAACAACAACATTTCTGAGCTCCAGACAATCTCAACCGCTAAGTTCAAGCAAATCAGAATCGTTACCCCGTTCGTAGCCGTCACACGACCGCAACGTAAGGACCGTAAACCCGGTTAATGTTGCAACGGGATTAACCACGTTACGGTTTGTCATTTAAGCCGGTTTTTCTTAATGTGGGCGTAACTTAGGAACAATGGGTATGTAACCTCCGCGGGTTATGATAGGTCTCGTTAAGTAATTGATAGACAGATTCACTAATCAAAAGGAGGACATTCATTTTTATGAATATCAAAAAAGTTTTAGTATCTACTTTAGGAACTGCAGCCGTATTAGGTGCCGGGTTATTTGCTGGTACCACTTCCGCTAACGCCGACGTCCGGGTAACGGTGAAGTCGGGAGACACGGTTGCCAAGATTGCTAACCAGTACAAATCTAGCGTCTCCTCAATCGAAAAAGCCAACAACTTAAAGAACGTTAACTTGATTTACGTGGGTGAATCCTTAGAAATCCCTGACGCCACTAGCACCACGACGTCAACGACTAGTGCCGCTACCACCACGCCTAGCCAATCCACGACGGCAACCAGCAACACGACTAACAATACCGCTTCAACCAGCAACTACAGTAGCCAAGCCACCACTGGAACGACCAGCAGCGCTTCTACGGCCACTTCAACGACGTCCACCTCTGGCTCTTCAGCTAAGGCTTGGATTGCTAACAAGGAGTCTGGTGGCTCTTACACGGCATCTAACGGTAACTACTACGGAAAGTACCAATTGAGCAAATCTTACCTGAACGGGGACTACTCAGCCGCCAACCAGGAAAAGGTTGCCAACTCTTACGTTACCTCCCGTTACGGTTCATGGGCCGCTGCCAAGTCCTTCTGGCAAGCAAACGGTTGGTACTAAACCCAACTTGGTTCGGTCAACTAAATAAATAATGCAGAAAACGACGGTGCAGTGCCTTTGACTGACCGTCGTTTTTTCGTGGTCCCACCGGGCTTAAACGACAATATATTACACCAGACGGGCTAAAGTGGGGTGGGTCGTTACAGGTTTGTAACATTTAGACAACGGGGCTGTAACTTAAGAACGTTATGATATTCTTAACAAATTCGTTAAGGAGGGTGTTCAGTTGAAACTTAAAACTCTATTCATGGTTATCGTGATGGTCGTTTCACTGGCCCTTCCTAGCGTTTCATCCGTTATCACCTCAACAACAACTGCCGAAGCCAGCGTGACTTACGTTTCCAACTTATCCAAGAAGGAACAACGCGCTAAGGCCTGGATTGCCGTTAAGGAATCCGGCGGCAACTACCGCGCCCGCAACGGCCGGTACTACGGCAAATACCAACTCACCATTTCCATGCTGAAGGGTGACTACAGCAAGGCCAACCAGGAAAAGACCGCTGACCGCTATGCCCACAACCGTTATGGCTCATGGACGCAGGCCAAGCATCACTGGTTAGGCTACGGCTGGTTCTAAAACTTAAACTTAAACTTAAACGAATCCTACTGACAATTGTCGGTGGGATTTTTTGTTGGTTGGGTTTTCAAGAAGGGCGTTTTGCAAATCATGTCTAAAAATTCTCACAGAAAGTCATTCTTTTCTTGAAAGCGGTTACAGAATCATTTAAACTGGGAAGTAACCGAGAAAATGATTGGGAGGATCGACTCATGGCAAAAACATTGGCAATTAACGCAGGTAGCTCAACTTTGAAGTGGAAGCTCTTTTCCATGCCGGAAGAGACTGTTATCGCATCAGGAATGGTAGATCGGTTGAATTTACCGGGCTCCATTTTCAAGGTCAAACTGCCCGATGGCACTAAGAAAACGGAAACACAGGATAACATTACGAACAAGCTGGCGGCAGCGATGGTGCTGACGCGGTTGAAGTCTTACGGGATTGTGAAGCACCTGAGTGAAATCACCGGTGTGGGTCATCGTATCGTAGCCGGCGGGGAAGTCTTCAAGGACTCCGCTGTGATCACGCCCGTCGTCTTGAAGCAGATCAAGGAGCTGAAGGATTATGCACCACTGCATAACCCGGTTCAGGCTTACTACATCGAGGTCTTCCAACAATTATTGCCGGAAGCCAAGCAGGTCGCCGTTTTTGACACGTCCCTGTACACGGATATGCCAGCGGTCAATTATATGTACAGCATTCCTTATGAATATTACGAAAAATTCGGGGCCCGGAAGTACGGGGCTCACGGGACCAGTCACCGTTACGTGGCGCACCGAACGGCTGAAATCTTAGGCAAACCGTTAGCCGACCTGAAAATGATTACCTTGCACTTGGGATCAGGGTCCTCCATTACCGCCTTTAAGGACGGCCATGCGCTGGATACTTCCATGGGCTTCACGCCATTAGCTGGGGTCATGATGGGGACACGGTCCGGGGACATCGACCCATCGTTGGTGGCCTTCTTAGCTGAAAAGCTTCACAAGACCATGCCAGAAATGATCGACATTTTGAACCATAAGTCGGGTCTACTGGGGATTTCTGAGCTGTCACCCGACCAACGGGACCTGGAACAGACCCAGGATGAACGACCAAAGTCTAAGCTGGCCTTGGATATGTTCGTGGACCGGGTTGTCAGCTACGTCGGCAGTTACATTGCTGAATTAGGTGGCGTAGATGCCATCGTCTTCACGGCCGGTTCCGGTGAGAACGGCGTGGACATGCGGCAAGCCGTTGCTGATAAATTAAACTACTTTGGCATTGCTATCGACCCTGCCAAGAACGATTTCCGTGGGGAAGAACACATTGTTAGTCCAGACGGCGCCAAGGTTAAGACGCTGGTCGTGCCAACGAACGAAGAATTAATGATCGTCCGTGACGTGGAGCGATTAACAAAATAAATTAGATTGCGAGGAGGTCCGGGAATTTTTCCTGGGCCTCTTTTAGTTGTCGGCACTTAGAAAGTTGGCAATCAGGAGCGTAAATCAAGGCAACTATACCGTATCAAACTGATGTTAATGGCACCTTAAGTAGGGGGGCTTAACGTTTTCTTGACCACTATGACAATCAGGTAAAGACCGTGTCATTTTGTCATCTGGCGGGCGATTCCTTAACCGAGCGGTAACGATTTGCTAATGCCGTTGAGATGTCTCGGCGGTAAGCTGAGGTCGTTAAATAAGGGAGGAACCATTTGATGATTAAGAAAGTTATCTTGACGACCATTAGCTTCGCCGCTGTGTTAGCAGCCGGTATCGGTTTTTCCAGCGTCACGGCTAGTGCCAACACCTATCGTGGCACTGCGGCCAGTTATCAGTATCAACCGCAGACCAGTACGTACAGTCAGACTACACCAGTCAAGAATACCAGTGTTGCCAAAGCTATTAATACGAGTAGTACGGCTGCCACCATCAGCGTGGCCCAATTTGAAAGTCAGGGCGTCGTTTATTTGAACGGCAATAAATGGACCTACTATTCGGGTAGTTTAACGGCCGATGGCACCAGCATTAGCGCGAACGGGTTAGATCCGAACGGTTATCGGGTTGTCGCAGCACCTGCCAACGTGGCGTTTGGTACGAAAATCATGACGCCACTTGGTATGGGCGTCGTGCATGACCGCGGGACGGCCATCACGGGCAACCATTACGATGTGGTGATTCAGTAATTTAATTATGGCTAAACTTAACCGCACCACTTCTGTTAGGAGAAGGGTGCGGTTTTGTTTACGTCTAAATGGCTGGGGGAGCCAACGTATTCTTAGCATACCTGATGTTTTGCCGAATTGCGAGAAATATCTAATGAAAATGGTTGGCTTGTTATGGGTTAACTGCTCAAACTAAAATCCATGGGAGCTGAACATCACTTAACATTGCAAAATTAATTTTGAAATATAGATAACATTATTGATGGTTAATACTTGCTATTTGATTGGGAGACGGGTAAGCTGGTGAAACCAAGTTGGTTGTCCCTGTTAGCCAAACAAAAACCACCAGCCGTGACGGACTAGTGGTTAGAAAATTTAACTCATGTGTAGATCCCGCCGTCGGTAACCTTGCCAGCCGATAATCACCAGGGCAATGGCTAAAACGACCATCCAACTAAACGTGGTCCAGTTGACGTCGTGCATGGGCACCCGGGGCATCCAACCGGTCGGGGTCACGTTCTGAACCCAATCGGGTAGCTTCAGGAGACTTCCCATGTAGACGCTGATAAAGCCCAGAGCCAGGTAGGCCCAACTGATGGCTTTTAATCGTGGCCAGCAGCCAACTAAGAGAACGGCTAGGCCGAGGAAAACCCCAATTTCAGGCAACTGGGCCGCGACGCCTTGCCAGAATTCGCTGGCGCTGATGCCATCCTTCACGTGGGTCAGACTGGCGTCGCCCATGACCACGATGCCACCCAGGCCACCAATAAAGGCGAGGGTGCTGGTCACAAATGCCGTGCCCACGTAGCTAAAGAGCAAGTGCGTGCGACTGAGTGGCCGCGCGTACAATGCCTCCAGCCAGCCACGAGTCTCATCACTGTGGACCTTGAGAATCAGTTGCATGCCAGGGATGGTGGCCACGGCAGCCATGACGATTGACAGGAGTGACGTAAAGCTCAACAGAATTTTGTGGTTGGCCTCGTGGACCATGGCCGCGCCGAAGACCTGTTGCATGGTCGGATTAGTTTTAAGAATGTCGCCAATCGTGTTGAAGACGGTTCCGTAAGCCACCCCAAAGATGATAACCGCAACAATCCAAGCGATGATGACGTTACGTTGTCGCCGCCAAACCAGCGTTGCGGGTCCCCGGAGAAATGCGGAGGCCTCGCGTCGGCCAGGACGGGTCGTTAGGGCACCGGCGCCCAGATCCCGGCGATTGTTTGCCATGAATGCGAAAACAAGTAGAATTACCGCGAGGCCTAGACTTAACCAGATGGGGGACCAGTGCGGATTGTTGTAGGGTGCGAGTTTTTCGACCCACCCCAGTGGCGACCACCAGGTTAATTTAGGCCGCTGAACATCCGTGATCATCCGTGCCAAGTAGCTGATACCAAATAGGGTGTAGGCCAGCCCAGTCGCACTGGCCGAGTGGTCGGCTAATTGCGCCATCAGGAGTCCCAGAATTCCAAATAAGAGGCCCGTGGTGGCCAGTCCCATCCCAATCAGCCAGTTACCCTCGGTAGTGGCGCCAGGCATGTTAGCGGCGCTGAGACCGATGCTGTAGAGAACACCTAGGACGCCGTTGATGATAACGAGCTCGCTAGCCGCTGCGGCCAATGGTGAGAGTGTCCCAACCGCGTGGGCGCGCACCAATTCGGTGATGCCCAGGTCTTCTTCGGCCCGAGTCGCGTGGACGCTAAGGGCGAGGTTCATAACGACCTGAATCAAGGCCATAAATAAGAGCATTTCGTTTGCAAAGATTTCAGCGGTCGTGACCTTACCTGTAAAGGAGAAGGCCCCAAACATGGCAACGATTCCGGGACTGGCGAGGGTGCCTTTGATGGCATCAATCTCGCTAGGTGTCCCGTAGATATCTTCAAATTTCCAGGCAACGCTGGCCATTAAGGCCGCCAAGAGAATGAGCCACATGAGAATTCGGAACCGATCCCGCCGGAAATTCAGGCGAATCAGTTGACCGGTACGTCCAAAGCGCGTCATGGTGGGTCACTCCTTTCCCGTGTAGTAGTGCATGAAGAGGTCTTCCAACGTTGGCGGCGTACTCTGTAGCGCCACGACTTGGTGTTGGGCCAGTGTGCTCATGACTGAACTGAGGTGTTCATCTTCAACGGAAAATTGCCATTCGTGCGGGGCATGACCAGCAGTAACGCCGTGAACACCGGCGAGGGTGGTGACATCAAAGTCATCACCCAACGTGACGGTGACCATGGTCCGAGTCAGGTGGCGCATTTCTGCGAGACTACCAGACTCAATGATTTGGCCTTCACGGATAATCCCAATCCGGTCACACATGCGTTCCACTTCGGAAAGAATATGGCTGGAAAGCAAGACAGCCTTGCCCCGCGCTTTGAGGTCCATGACGGCATCTTGGAAGATGCGTTCATTCAAGGGGTCCAGTCCGGAGGTCGGTTCATCAAAGATGTAGAAATCAGCTTCTTGGGAGAAGGCCGCAATCAAAGCGACTTTCTGCCGGTTACCCTTGGAGTAGGTGCGTGCCTTCTTAGTTGGGTCCAGACCGAACTGTTTAATGAGGTCGTCGGTCTTGGCGGAATGTGCGGTGCCGTTCATTTTAAGAAGGAGATCAATGATTTCGCCACCGGTTAAATTGGGCCAGAGATACACGTCGCCGGGGACGTAGGCCAGTCGTTGATGAATCGCAACGCTATCGGTCCAGACATTTTGGCCGAAGATGGTGGCCGTCCCGCCGGAAGCGCGAATGATGCCGAGCAGGACCCGAATAGTCGTGGATTTCCCCGCGCCATTTGGCCCAATAAAACCAAAGACCTCGCCAGGACGCACCTCAAAGGTGATGTCCTTTAAGGCTTGGAAGTGGCCGAATTTCTTCTGCAGATGGTTAATTTGAAGTACAGGATTTGTCATAAGTAATCCCCTCCTCACAGTTTTAAAATCGTTTACATCGTAAGCCCTCGGTTAGGCAAAGTCAACGAAAAAGTGAACTTTTATACTAAAATAGTTCACTAAAATTAAATTCTTTCCTAAAATGCGGTATGATAAAATAAATAACGAGTAGCGTTGTCGATGATTCGTGCTGTAGCATTAGCAACGAATGCGACAAGCGGACGAGGGTGGTGACAGGCATGGCAACGAATCAAGAGCGGAAAACTCGCCAACGACAAGGCATCTTGGACGCTGGTATCAAATTATTCACGCATGACGGGTTTAAAGCGACTCACGTGACGACGGTCGCTGAAGCGGCGGGCGTCTCTCAGGTCACGCTGTATAAGTATTTTCCGAGCAAATTAGCTTTGGGTCACCAGGTCGTCATCGAGATGATCAATCAGGGTTATGCGAGCTTTCAAAAGTTAATTGATGACGCGCAGGTCCCATTTCCTGAGATTATCAAGGCCATGATCACGAATAAGGTTCGGCTGAGCGATGGGATTCATCCCGATTTTTATCAGTTTGTTCTGGCCGAGATGCAAGGGAAAAACGGCAGCGATGTGGTGCGGCAAGCCTACGAAGATGGTGAGCAAAAGTTTTGGGGTGCCGTGATAGCGCGGGGCCGAGTCGGTGGCATCATTAGCCCCGATATCTCCGATGAAGCGCTGTTGATCTACCTCCGCATGTACGTGTCCTACTTCAGTACAGCCGATATTCCACCGGCCACGTATCAACGGTTGGTTAATCAATTAATGCATTTATTTTTCTACGGATTTGCGGGGACACCAGCAGTGACACCACCGGATTCACAAGCGAACAAGGAGGACGATTAAGTTGACAGAGACCACAGTTTTAGCAGCGGTTCGACAATTTTCACAATCGAAAATGGGGGATGATGAGACCGGTCACGGCTTTGACCATATTCAACGAGTCGTCGGCCTGGCTGACCGCATCAGTCAATCCTATCCGGCTGCCGACCACCTCGAAACGTTGACCGCGGCCTATTTACACGATGTTATCGATGAAAAGCTGGTCGACAACACCGCAGTGGCCAGTGAGGAAGTTCGGCAGTTCTTAATCGACCAAGGTTTTACGTCGGTCCAGGTTGACGCTATTTTCTTAATCATGGACAACATGTCCTACCATAAAACCCTGGATGGCACGGCAAAACCGTTGCCGTTAGAAGGTCAAATCGTGCAGGATGCGGATCGATTGGATGCCATTGGCGCCATCGGCATCTCCCGGGCAATTTACTTTGGCGGGCACTTTGGTGAAAAGATTTATGATCCGGCCGTGAAACCACGGACCGAAATGACCCACGCCGAGTATCGTAACTTAGACAATGAAACCATCATCAATCACTTTTACGAGAAGTTATTAACCTTAAAGGACCTGATGAATACGACGGCCGCCAAGCAGTTAGCCGAGCACCGCCAACAGGTCATGCTCGATTTTCTAGCCGAGTATAAAGCCGAATGGAACGCGGAAGCTTAGGCCACCGCGTTTTTATTTTGCTGTGAAACCGGTTTAATCTAAATTTAGCGGTGCATTTTACCCGAAAAATGCGTATGATTGAAAGTAATGCTAAATTTAGAGAGAAGAGATTGATTTGCAAATGACAGCTCAGTCCGAGAAGGTACCACGGGGCAACCTCATTGCGATTTTTGCGATTGCCCTGATGGCCTTCCTGGGAATTCTGGTGGAAACGTCGATGAACGTGGCCTTTCCTACCCTGATGAAACAAATGCACGTGTCCCTGAATACCGTGCAATGGATTACGACCGGCTACCTGTTAACGGTGGCGTTACTGATGATTACATCGGCCTTTTTAAAGCAACGATTTAAAAATAAACAGTTATTCGTGGCCGCCGCTTTGGCGTTTATTTTAGGCGATTTAATTTGTGCGCTCGCAACTAACTTTCCGATTTTGTTGATTGGCCGCTTGATTCAAGCGGGTTGCGCCGGGCTAGCAATTCCCCTGATGTTTAACATCGTCGTCGAAAGTGTGCCCCGGTCGCGACTGGGATTTTACATGGGGATGGCCGGTCTGATTCTGATGATTGCGCCTGCCAGTGGACCCACGTTTGGGGGCATCATGGTTTACCTGGCCAATTGGCGGATGATTTTTTGGTCCACAATGCCGGTGGAACTGATTATCCTGTTGCTGGGGGTCGGGGCCATCAAGCAGTACGCGCCAGTCAAGCCGGTTAAATTCAACTGGGGACAATTCTGCTTGCTTGCGATTGCCTTCATTAGTTTTACCTTAGGACTGAACAGCGTGTCGACCGCGGGGGCGCTCAGCTGGGAGTTCCTGGGTGGCGTTGGCTTGGCAATTGTGGCCATCTGGGGCTACATCGTGCTGGCCAAACACAGTAGTCGCCAACTGTTAAAACTGGAAATTTTCAAGAATCTGGTCTTTACCTACAGCTTCTTCGCCTACTTTACCCTGCAATTTTGTAATATCGGCATCAACTTTGCGCTACCAAACTACGCCCAAATTGTGGTGGGCGCTACTTCCTTAATTGGGGGGCTGATGCTGTTGCCAGGGAGCTTGGTTACAGCAATCCTCCAGCCGTGGTTCGGTCATCTGTTGGACGAACACGGTGCCCGCTTACCAATTTTGATGGGGAGTACGTTGTTTACGATTGCGGCCCTGGTCTTCATGGCGTTTGGCCAACATCTGAGCGTGGTGCTGATTGCCATCATGTACGTCGTCTTCAGTGTCGGGCGGTCGATGGCGTTTAGTAACACGCTGACGAACGGACTGAAGGAAGTCGACATGAGTCAACGGGCCGATGCCAACGCGATTTATAACACGGGGCAACAGTTTGCCGGGTCAATCGGGACCACAATTTTGGCGGCGCTGATGTCGTCGGTCAAGGTCAGTGGTATGTCATACGCCCACGAGACGGCGCTTGGAAGCCAGTTGGCCTTTGGACTGATCTTCGTGTTAAGTCTCATTAACTTTGGCTTTTACTTCATTGTCTTTCGTTATCAAAAAAATGATAAATAACCACAAGCAGGGCCATGACGGTTGTCATGACCCTGTTTTCTCGTGGACTTATTGTTGTTTTTTCAAACGAACCCAGTAGGTGAGTCCCATAATGATGCCGAAGAAAATCCCGCTGATAATGGCGCCCGAAATGTTGGCGAACGAAACAAGTTCCTGAGTAAATAGGCGGCCATCGAAGAAGGTACCGAGAAAGGCTTGTTCCAGGTACATGAAGACAGCGAAGTAAATGGCTAACCCCAGTGAGACCCATAAGATATGCTTCCGCGCGGCCGGCAGGTCCTGAACGCTGACTTCGTGGTCCGTCAGGTGGGCCCGACGACTGGCGGCTATCAGGTAGGGACAGATGACAATCGTAATGAATGCGACGTCAAAACCGGCGAGGCCAATTAGGGCCATGTAAGCCGATTGCGTTTGCCATAGCAACGCGATGACCGGCCCCAACAATAGCACCGGTAAGCACATGAAAAAGGCGTTGGTCCCAATCCGGTTGACCTCCTGTCGTTTGTATTCATCAAAGTCCCCGGTAATATTGAAAAAGTGTTTAACAAGCTTATCACGTAAATTTTCCCCGTTTACCATGATTATGCCTCCCAGAATAGGTGATTGAGATCCGTGTGGAGGGCCTTGGCGAGCCGCAAGCACAGATCGAGTGATGGATTATACTTATCGTTTTCGACTAGATTAATGGTTTGGCGGGCAACCGCAACTTTTTGGGCCAATTCAAATTGCGTTAAGCCAGCTTGCTTACGATAGTCTTTGACCCGATTCACGCGGGCACCTCCTTTGAAATGTCAGATATATATGACATCTTTAGGATACAAAGGCAGTGATAAAATGTCAAATATAAATGACTTTTTGGTGGCAAAATCGGTCGGGATTCGGTAAGCTAGGAGGGAATAAGACTAGTGAATCGGGGAGCTATGAGACATGAAAATGAAGTGGGTTTTACGGGGAACGTTATTGGTGTTACTGGCCAGTAGCCTGGTAGGGTGTGCGGCTAAGACGCCGGGATATCAGGCCAAACGGACAATTAAAACTGGTCAGCTGCGGGCGACAACCTTTGCATTAGTTGCTAGCGCAGAGAATTCGACTACCGATTACCAGCGGCAATATGGGTACATCGAAGATATTGGGGATGGCCGCGGTTATACCGCTGGCATCATTGGGTTCACGTCCGCTACGGGTGACCTGCGGCAGGTGGTTCAGCGCTATAGTCGCCTGCAGACGCACCATAATGGATTGAAACGGTATTTGCCAGCGTTGCGGCGGGTAAATGGAACAGCCTCCCATGCTGGACTGGGTCCCAAATTTGTAAAGGCTTGGCGCCGGGCAGCGAAGGACCCCCAAATGGCGCGGGCCCAGGATGCCATTTTGAATCGGCAATACCTCAAGCCAGTCTTACGAGCGGCGAAGCAAGATAATCTAAGTCCACTCGGGCAGTATATTTATTACGATGCCATCGTCGTCCATGGCCCGGGTGCGGACCGTAATAGTTTTGGCGGTATTCGCCGGCGGGCACAAAAGTTAGCCAAGACCCCGCGGCAAGGTGGCAATCAAGCCCAGTATCTGCGGGCCTTTCTGAAGGTTCGGACGGGTGTGATGCGAGAAGAAAAGGCGCATAAGGATCTCTCTCGGTTAAACGTGCAGCGTCGATTCATTAAAGATGAGAATTATCAGTTGAAACGGCCGCTGCATTGGCAGATGTATGGGGATTCGTATCGCTTGAGATAAACAAAAGCTCTGACCACCGTTGTTGGTGATCAGGGCTTTTTAGCTTGTAGCATGAATTAGATAAAAAGCCCGCAATCCTCTGTTTGTAGAGGTTGCGGGCTTTTGTTGGTTATTTAGAAGGTGATAATTTGAGTCGTATAGCTATCGGGAGTCAGCGTGATTAGACGTGCACCGCGAGCTAGTGAACCATAGGTGTTGTAGCCGGTGACGTTGCCATAATTCAGACCGATGTCCCGGTAATTGGCTGTGAAATTGTTGTCGTGGTCGTGTCCGGCAAAGAGTGCTTTGACATTCTGAGCTTGAAGCAGGTTGTAAAAAAGCCCGGAGTTGGTGATGGGTGAGCAGACCGGTTCCCCCTGGACGCCGGTTAGGATGTTTTGACCAGCCAGCGTATATTCCGGTAGGGGAATATGGAGAAAGCCCAGATCACAGCGTTTGACTGTGTGAGCGTACGGTAATCGATTGAACCAGTCAATTTGAGCTGGCTCGATGGCGGCGTACTGCTCGGCGTTGGGCCAATGGGAGTACGCCCCGCTATCCCACACGTAGAGAACGTGCGCTAGTTGGTCTTCGCGCAGGACTTCAAGCGTGTAACTTTCGCGGTCGTCTACCGTCATAGCATAGTGTTTATCTGCAGGATGGGCCAGTTTGGATTCAAGTTCTCGTAAGGCTGATCGACTAGTCGTGCCTTCCGTATCGTGGTTGCCGTAAGTAATGGCCACGGGGGTAGCCACGCGGTTAAGAACATCATAAAGCGCCGTCAGCGTTTCTTCTGGGTGTTGGGCTTCAGTTCCCCACAGGAGATCACCCGTAATCATAATCAAGTCAAAGTCGTGTGCTTGGAGGAGCTCATCAATGGCAGTAAGGGTCTTTTCGCTAGCGGCATTCAGTGGCGTATTTCCCAAGTGAATATCAGTTAACTGGCAGATTCGAAAGGGAGCTTGGGTCGTTGTGGTGAGTTGCATCCGTTAGACTCCTTTCTAAGCGTTGAAGTGATTTTCTAGATAGGTGTTATATCCTTGGCCGACAGCAGCTACGCTATGAGCGTCGGCGCCGAAGACCAGAGGGATTTGTTTAGTTTGTGCTACCTGAACCCACGGCAAGGTAGGTGTAAATTCAGTCTGGGTAGGGCGAAACAGGCCAGCAAAATTACAGTCGAGTAACTCGTTATGGTCTGCAATGGTCGTTAACAGTTTCATTAAACGCCGGTCGGTTGTCTCATCGGCCCAAACTGTTCTTGCGGGAAAGGTATTGCGCCACTTGCGATACAACATGATGTGGCCGTAGCGTGAGGGCTTGTTGGGCACCTGCCAATCAACAGCGGCCTGTAGTCGTTCCAGATAAGCGTTCGCAACAGCGAGGGGCGAACCATAGGCCGCAACGACCCCATTCTTGAAGTCGGCGGCGGTATCGTCAATGGCCCGCAATCCCTGAGGGGTGGGGAGAAAGTGGACGGATAAAATCGCGTCATCAATCTGAGCCCCATATTGGGCTAGTTGCGTCGCTGTCCAGTCAGCGAATTCCGGAAAAAAATCGAATTCAAAGCCGACTAGGATCTTTAACTGTGAGCGGTAGGTCTCCTTTAGCCGGGCCATTTTTTCGAGGTAGGCAGGCAGCTCAACCTGGCCAAATGAGGCAGTATATACGGCGTGTCGTGAACCAATGGGATGTTGATAAAAGGCTGGTGGTAAGGGGAAATGCTCGGTAATGCTGTAGGTCTTGAACCCCTGGACGATGGCTGCTTGAATGTAGTCTTCGACGTCCTCGCCGGAACCGTGAGGACAAAATTCCGTGTGGTTGTGTCCGCTCCAGGTGCGACGGTCAATGTCCTGGAGTGCTGTTTTACTCAGCATAGGTGGTACCCACTTGGTGGATCAGTAAGGGATTTACAAACAGGGTTAAGGGAACATTGGTGGACAGGGGGCGCATAAAGTTTAGTTCTTCAACCTTGAGGACCATGCCGCTGTCGGTTAGAAATTGGTAGCGGACCCGGTCGCCCAGCATGGTCAATGACGTGATTTTACCTGCAAGTGCAACACTATGGGGAACTTGAATTTGAGAAATTAACTCAGGTCGAATGACGTAGTGTTCAGCGACTGCGAGGGGATGATTACCAGCTGTAGTGATTCCTAGCCGTTGCAACTGTTGACCCGTTAAGAGATTGTGATTGCCAATAAATTCAGCCATGAAAACGTTATCCGGTTGGGCATAGATGGCCATGGGCGATCCTTGTTGCTGAACACAGCCTTCATTCATCACGATAATATCGTCTGAAATAGCCATGGCCTCTCCTTGATCGTGGGTAACGAATAGCATGGTAATTCCCAATTTTTGCTGGTATTCTCGAATTTGTTCCCGTAAGCTAACACGAATCTTAGCATCCAGGGCGCTAAGAGGTTCATCCAACAATAATAATTTGGGCTTGAGTACCATGGCCCGGGCAATCGCAACCCGTTGCTTCTGGCCCCCCGAGAGTTGGTCAGGGTAGGCATCCCGTTTGTCGGTGAGTCCCACGGTCTTGAGCATGGCGGCAACCGCTTCGCGAATCTCGGTGGGAGCTTGCTTTTGTACCCGTAGCCCGTAAGCAACGTTATCGAAGATCGTCATGTTGGGAAACAGGGCATAGGATTGGAAGACCATCCCGATGTTACGCTGGTTAGCCGCTTGGTCTTGAATCTCTTGATTATCTAAGAGAATTTTCCCATTAACATGCTGATTGAGCCCAGCAATAGCGCGTAAAACGGTGGTTTTTCCACTTCCACTGGGGCCCAGAAACGTGGTCAACGTGTTACGACGAACCTTGAAAGACATATCCTTGATGACTTCATTGCCAGAAAGTGTGATATCGAGGTGCTGAATTTGGAGAAAATCTGCTTGCATTAGTTGTGAGTCCCTTTCTGACTGGATTGGTCGTGTTTGGCGTAGTGGCGCATGATGACAATCAAAATTAAGGATACCAGGGCTAAAAAGATAAAGTAGATGGTTGTGAGTACACTACTAGCTTGACCATTACTCTGCATTAGCCGGTACATATAAATTTTGAGCGTTTCAAAGTTGCCACCTAACAGAATGTTCGTGAGCACGTACTCCCCAAAGGCACTGGTAAAGGTTAGAAGCATGGCAATCAAGATTCCAGCACGAATATTGGGTAGAATCACCTTAATAAAGGCTTTGAGGGGAGAATCGCCGAGAACCAGAGCTTGTTCAAACATAGCCCGAAAGTCCTGGCCAATGAAGGCGTTGTCGAGGGCTTGATAAGTGAGTGGCAAGCTGAGCAACGAAATTGCTAAGACTAGGATCAAAAGTTTGGGAATTGGTAGGTCAGCGTACAGCTGAATGAGACCTGTGACCAGAATAATGCCAGGAATGGTGAAGGGCAGGACGGTCACGAAACGCAGATGTGACTTTACCCGAGCATCGTAGACGTTGGCGTAGAAAACCACGGGTAAAAAGCAAATTTGGGCAATTACAGTGGTCAGTAAGCCTAATCCCAGCGAGCGTAGGAGAGATGATGTGAAATCGGCATTGGTGATCAACTGACTGTACCATTTCAGCGTGAAGCCACTGGGTAGAATCGTTTTTACCCAGGAGGTTGAAAAGGAATAAATCAGGGTGACCACGATGGGCGTAACCAGGTAAAGGAACAGGGCGGTCATAATGCCTCGAGCCCAGTAAGTGCTTGTTTTATGATACATTAGGCAGCCACCTCGCGCTTACTACGGGTGACCCGGTTTCCTAGCCAAACTAGGGCCGTCATTACCAGAGCAAAGAGAGTGGCAAACGTACAAGCAAGTGGAATATTTGCGGTTAAGCCACCGTCAATCAAAGTCCCAATCAAGGTTGGAATCGTGACGATACTATTACCGGTTAAAGCAAAAGTTGTTTCGTAAGTTCCCATCGCATTTGCAAAGAGGAGAATCAAGACTTCAATGATGTTGGGGAAAATAATGGGTAGAATCACCTTCTTGAAGAAAAAGAAGGGGGATGCGCCTAGAACGGCGGAAATCTCGCGCCATTCGGGGTTGAGTTCTTCAAAAACGGGGAACAAAAATAAGATTCCCAAGGGAACTTCGAAGAAGGTGTAAGCCAAGGTGGTGCCGCTCAAAGAATAAATCTCAAAGAAACGGGGCAGGTGGAGCGCTGTCGTCAGAGCCTGCCAGATGCCGGCATTACCGAAAAGAATGATTAACGAGAAGGCCAGGGGAACCCCGGCAAAACTAGCCGACATGTTAAATAAGGAAATAAACATGTTCTTGGTCGACGGGGATAAGTGGGTTAAAGACCAGGCGCCAACGATGGCAATCAATAAGGAGAATACTGACGTAATCAGTGCGATGCCTAAACTGTTGCGAATGGCTTCGCTGTAGTAATGGTTGGTAAAGACTTGGCGATAGTTATCGAGACTAAAGCCAGCGTCGCCTCCTTGAAAACTGGCGACGATCATCACACTAATCGGTAACAGAAGGACCAGGACGACCAACAGACTCAGCGGGAAAAAGACTTTTAGTCGGGTTGTCATGTGACTACTTCGCCCCGAGAACGTCGTTTTGCCATTGTTGTCCTAGCTTAACGGTCGCCTTGTTCCAAACGTCATTACTCTTCACGTGGAAGATCTTCTTGTAATCGCTTTGAGGTAATAGCTTCTTCTTCACATCTGCTGGTAGCTTGACACTGCTTCGAATAGGCCGGGCGTAACCCTTAGCTAAGTTAATTTGACCTTGGTCGGACAAAATAAAGGCCCGGGCTAACTTGGCGGCGTTGGGGTGAGCGGCGTTTTTGTTAATGATTTCCGTGTACCCGCTGGTGACGGTGCCATCGGTAGGTACCGTGATCTTGAAACGTTTTTCATTAACTTGGTGTGCGTAGTTGAGGGCGTTGAAGTCCCACATCACAGCAACTTGAATTTCACCTTTTTGAAGGTTCTGAACAGTGGCGTCGACGGTTGAGAGGCGTTTCTTGGCGTGCAGCTTGGCAAAGTATTTCAAGCCGGGTTCCACGTTGTCTTCACTACCGCCATTTGCGTAAGCGGCGGTTAACACGGCGTATTGCGCCTGAGCCGCAGTAGCGACGTCACCTAGAGATACTTTGTATTTGCCACTGGCTAAATCAGCCCAGGACTTAGGCGCATCAGCGGCTTTCACATTTTTGGTGTCGGTGATAAAGACCATCGAGCCAGAGTAGCCGGCAGAGTAGTAGCCCTTTTTATCTTTGGCCCAGTCCGGAATTTCCTTCCAGTACTTGGTCTTGTAGGGTGTCACCAGTTTCTGCTGAACGGCAGTAGGGGCCACGTTTAAACCGATATCGCCAATGTCGGGAGAGTCACTAGATTTGGCACGTTTGAACTTTTGGAGTTCTTGGGCACTAGACATGTCAGTATCAACGTGTGAAATGCTATATTTGCTCTTGATGTCCTTCCAGGTGCCAATCCAGTTGGCCCAGGTATCTGGCATACCCACGGAAGCAATTTTGCCTTCCTTCTTGGCTTGTTTCTCAATCGTTTCCCAATTATCGGATGTTCCTGCGGCATTTTGGGTTGAGCACCCAGCTAACGTGGCGGTCAACGTTAAGGCGGCTGCAGCAATAGCTAAATTGCGTTTGTTTAACATGAAAATCAACACTTCCTCTTCTATTAGGTACTAGCCGTATATTAGCGAACTCGTGTAAAGTGCTTGCAAAATTGCCGTATTATTTTTGTAAATGGTATATTTATTTAATTATGTAAACGTTCACTGCCCACGCAATTAACCAGTGGGGATTTCAGCGTGGTTATTGCGCTTAAGTCAGGTAAGAATTTGGGAAGGATTACAGTCACGTTTAACATGTCCAGGTCACTAAAGCCAGTGAATCCATCAAGCAAAAATCACATTTTTAAATTCCCAAGAAACACGAAAAAACCGTGGCCAAGACGACCACGGTTTCCTAATGATCTTTAATTTGTAAGGCCAAACGAACCAGCAGGTTGGTCAGCAGTGAAATCAGCAGCGCGTAGCCCAACACCAGCGCCAACAAGATAATGACACCGGTCAAAAACGTGAGAAAGCCACTGGCGACGTTTAGCAGGGTGAGGCCCACCGTTAGAATCACGATGATGGTCACGAAGCCAATCAAGCCAATCCGGGAGTTCGCGAAGTCGGCGGCACTTAAATCAAAACCACCGATGCTCAGGTTGAGTGATAACAGTACCATGATGGTCCACCGAATCCAGGGATGATCATCGCCACCTAGAGCACCCAGAAAGCCCGACCAGTCCAGGTTGAACGGGTCGGCAATCAAGGTTAACATGCCCTGAAACCAACTGGGAATCAGAAGAGCCGTCAAGCCCAACAAGACCGCCGCGCAGCCGAAGATGGGGGCAATTCCAATAAATAAATTACCGGTGACCTGGTACCAATTACGCTGATTCCAAGTGTGATTGACGTAGCCCAACGCCAGGTCGGGTTGACCGTCCGTGCCTCGGCGATTGGGATGCGGCCGTTTGAGCAGCCGGACCTTATCGATTCGGTGACCAAACACTACGGCCGTCACCAGGTGGCTGAGTTCATGAAAGAAAATACCGATGAACCCCAAGTACAGTTCGCTGTTTACGCCAAACCCATTGGCCAAAAAGGCCTTGGTATTGCGGTTTAGAAATGTTAGCAGCGTGACAAAGATAAAGGGAATCACCAATAGATCCAGGCCGACGATCCCCAAGTTCTTGAAAATGAGGACCAGGTCCGTATTCATCGCTTACTCCAGCAAGTCGGTGAACGTGCCGTGAACCAGCGTGGCGAGCGCCGTGGCATCAACTTCAACCGACCGACCAATCTGACCGGAAGAAACGAGAATTTGCCCTTGTTCCTGGGCGGTGTTATCGAAATAAATTGGGAAGTGGTTCTTTTCCCAAATCCCAACCGGGGTGTTGGCCCCGTGCTCGTACCCGGTCGTCTTGACCAAGTCCTTCAGCGGCACCATGTCGACCTTCTTGTTTCCAGAAACCTTGGCTAACTTTTTTTCATCTAGGTGTTCATCGATGGGAAGCACACCAACCACTGGCCCGGTCGTGGGACCGCTCAGCACCAGCGTTTTGTAGATGTGATGCTCGTCAACGTCCTCGTGATCGACGTCTAATTGGGCGACGTCGCCCTGGGTGTGGGTCGCGAACTCGAATTGTTTGTAGGCGACTTTGTTCTTATCTAAAATCTGTTCAACTAACGTCTTATGCAGGCGTTTACCTTTTTTCTTTTTGGACATGGGACTCACCTTTCAAAATTTTATTAATAAATTGGACCGCACTTTAAAAATAAATGGACCGGTTGTTTTTCTATAAAAGAAGACACCGCCACCAAAACCTGTTATACTCTATCAAAGAGAATACCTGTTGAGCGGTTGCGCTCAGCGTACAGTGACGTCTAGTTGAAGAGTTATGAGGAGATATCATGGCAGATTTAGTCTATCGACAAGTGATGCGGGACTTAAAACATCGTATCCATCAAAATGAATTTCCCAATAAACGGCTGCCGGACGAGCGGAGCCTCAGCGAAGCTTACGGTGTGAGCCGTAGCTCGGTGAAGCGAGCACTCAGTATTCTGGCGAACCAGGGACTGATTTTTAAAAAGCGTGGTTCGGGAACCTTCATTAACCCATTATATATGAAAAACCAAACAATTTTTCAATATGAGGGGTCAAATTTAGGAATTACTGATAGTATGAAATCAGCAGGGAACACACCGGGCATTCGGTTGCTCAATTTTAACGTGGTTCCTGCCAGCAAGGAAATCCAACAGGACCTGTTCCTCGAGGAGGGCGACTTCGTTTATGAAATCAAGCGGCTACGGCTGTTTGACGACAAGCCGTTCATGATTGAAACGGGTTACATTCCCATTAAAATTGCGCCGAACCTGACGCAGGCAACAGTGTCGGACTCCATTTTTAATTACCTGGAAAGCCAGGACAAGGTTGTGACCAAGTCCTTCATGTCAATCCAGGCGCAGCCATCAACGGCCGAAGATCAGGAGTTGTTGCAGCTGAAGCCGGTAGAACCCGTGGGTATCATGGAAGGCATCTTCTTCCTGGATGACGGGACGCCGTTTGAAGTGTCCAACATGCGATTACACTATCAGTATTTGAACTATAACACCTTTGTTTCCCTAGATGAAGAATAACGTTCGCTATGGGGTAAATAGGGTTGTTGAATCGCCTCCGGGCTGGTGAAAATGGCCGTGGACGCGGTGGGCGGACGCCTAAAGCCAAAGGGCGGTCTTTAGGCTTACTTTGCGCCTCTGAGAAACGAGTCTCAAAGATACCAATTACCTAAATGGTTAGCGCCATCAAGGTAATTCCCACGGCTGAGCCATTTTCGCCAGCCCTGCGGTTAACACGAGTTTAGACCGTAGGCGACGATGTTCTTGGTGGGCACTAGCAGTAAAGTTAATATGTTTTTGTTATAAGTCTGAGACAAGATGTCTTGGACTTTTTATTTTGTCCGGGTCCAATTTCTCGTTATTTGCGCAGTTTTGGTCCACGTTTTATCCAAATTGATACGGTCCAATTGTCGAAAAGGTTGACTTTTATAAAAAACAGCCTATGATAGAGGCTGTAAAAAGCATCCCGGTAGTCATTACGAGATAAATTTTACGCGTTTTCTAACCATTAGATAACGATGTCGTTACGAATTCACAGAAGGAGTGTTAATTACATGGCAAATGCAGACTTCGATTCCAAGTCCTACTTGGAAGGCGTTGACAAGTATTGGCGTGCAGCAAATTACCTGTCAGTTGGTCAGTTATTTTTGCGTGACAACCCATTATTGAAGCGTGATTTAACCTCTGACGATGTAAAGATTAAACCAATTGGTCACTGGGGGACGATTGTTTCTCAAAACTTTATCTATGCTCACTTAAACCGGGCTATTTTAAAGTATGACTTGAACATGTTCTATATTGAAGGTTCAGGTCACGGTGGCCAAGTGATGGTTTCTAACTCATATCTTGATGGTAGTTACAGTGAAATTTATCCAAACATTTCTCAAGACGAAGCTGGATTGAAGCGTTTATTCAAGCAATTCTCCTTCCCAGGTGGTGTGGCTTCTCACGCTGCTCCTGAGACACCAGGTTCTATCCATGAAGGTGGGGAACTCGGTTACAGCCTTTCTCATGGGACCGGGGCTATCCTCGACAACCCAGACGTCATTGCCGCCGTTGAAATCGGTGATGGTGAAGCTGAAACTGGTCCATTGGCCACTTCATGGTTCTCAGACAAGTTTATTAACCCAATCAAAGATGGTGCGGTATTACCAATCATCAACATGAACGGGTTCAAGATTTCTAACCCAACTATCCTGTCACGGATGTCCGACGAAGACTTGACCAAGTACTTCGAAGGTATGGGCTGGGATCCACACTTTGTTGAAATTGACGAAAACGAAAAAGACTTCACGCGGGTTCACGAAGACATGGCTAAGACTATGGATACGGTCATTGGCAAGATCAAGGCTATCCAAAAGCATGCTCGTGAAAACAACGACGATTCATTGCCTAACTGGCCAATGATCATCTTCCGTTCCCCTAAGGGCTGGACTGGTCCTAAGGCCGATTTGGATGGTAACCCAATCGAAGGCTCCTTCCGTGCCCACCAAGTGCCAATTCCTGTTGCCGCTGGCGACATGGAACACGCTGACATGTTGGTCAACTGGTTGAAGTCTTACAAGCCAGAGGAACTCTTCAACGAAGACGGTTCTGTTAAGCAAGAAATCCGTGACATGGCACCTAAGGGTGAACAACGGATGGCCATGAACCCAATCACGAATGGTGGGATCAAGCCAGAACCTTTGAAGCTCCCAGACTACAAGAAGTACGCCGTTGACACCACTAAACGCGGTAAGACGATTGCGCAAGACATGTTAGTTTGGTCAGATTATCTGGCTGACGTCATGAAGTTGAACCCGAATAACTTCCGGGGCTTTGGTCCTGATGAAACGAAGTCCAACCGGTTGTACGCTGCCCTGGATTACGGGAAGCGTCAATGGATGGAAGACATTCATGAACCAAACGATGAAAACATGGCCCACGAAGGCCGGATCATTGATTCACAACTTTCCGAACACCAAGCTGAAGGTTGGTTGGAAGGTTACGTTTTGACTGGTCGTCATGGTTTCTTCGCGACCTACGAATCCTTCGGTCGGGTCGTTGACTCTATGTTGACGCAACACATGAAGTGGTTACGCAAGGCCGTTGAACAAGACTGGCGCAATGATTACCCATCATTGAACTTCGTTGACACCTCGACTGTCTTCCAGCAAGACCACAACGGGTACACCCACCAAGATCCAGGTATGCTGACCCACTTGGCTGAAAAGAAGCCTGAATTTATCCGTGAATACCTGCCAGCCGATGCTAACACCTTGTTGGCTGTTGGTAAAGTGGCCTTCCAGAGCCGCAACAAGATCAACCTTATTGTGACGTCTAAGCACCCACGTCCACAATGGTTCTCCATTGACGAAGCCACAAACTTGGTTAACAATGGTTTAGGCTACGTTGACTGGGCTTCAACTGATCAAGGTCAAGAACCTGACATTGTCTTCGCTGCTGCTGGGACTGAACCAACTTGGGAATCATTAGCCGCAATTTCATTGTTGCACGACGAATTCCCTGAAATGAAGATCCGCTTCATTAACGTGGTTGATCTTTTGAAGTTGCGTTCACCTAAGTTGGACCCACGGGGGATTTCTGACGAAGAATTCGACCGTCTGTTCACGACTGACAAGCCCGTTATCTTTGCCTTCCATGGCTTTGAAGGCTTGATCAAGGATCTCTTCTTCGACCGTCACAACCACAACGTTCACGTTCATGGTTACCGTGAAAATGGTGACATTACGACACCATTTGACATGCGGGTCTTGAACCAATTGGACCGTTATGACTTGGCCAAGGAAGCCGTCAGCGACATTAAAGCATACGCTGTTAAGGGCGCCTACTTTATCCAACGCATGGACGACATGGTTGCTAAGCACACGGCTTACATTCGTGAGGTCGGGACTGACTTGCCAGAAGTTAACAACTGGCAATGGAAGCCACTGAAGTAATTTAAAATTGTTTGATGAGGCACCTACCTGGTCCATTTGGACTGGGCGGGTGCCTTTTTTGGTGAGACGCTATGATTCCAGAAAGTAGTGTGGTATAACTGGTTAATGGCATAACTGGTCACGGTGGGGAATCATGGTCCGTGGTCAAAATAGAAGCGGATAGGGGACGACGGCATGCGTCGAGGTCGGATTTTAGTATTAGGCGTATTAGTGGGGTTATTGTTAATCGGGTTTGGGTATCGGAGTGGGCGGTTACCACAATTAACCGCCGCCATTGATCAGATTCGGAGCGGCAGTGTACTTGGATCGCCGCAGGACCCAACGATTACGCACGCGGCATCCGTGAAGGTGCCTAAGGACGCCACGCCTATCGTGGATATCGTGCAGGGCGTAGGGTTGTCGAAAACGTATTACTACCGGTTCAGCGACCAGCTGCCGGCGGATGGCAAACAAGTTTTTGCTGATGCCGTCCAGGTCTATAATCAGACGGGGATCGTACATTTAGTTGAAAATTCTGGCTGGTCGGGCGCGGGGCATAACCAGATTACCTTTTCTGTGTATCACAAAAAGATGGCCAAACAGGCCGCAACGGTGGAGCTGGGTCACGGGGGTCCCGAGATTATTCAGACGAATGATGGCTGGGGGACCAACAGCGAAAATCATGCGGAGGCTAGCCTTAACGGCGATTACGCAGCGGCTTATACGGACGCCGTGGCCGTTCATGAACTGGGACACGCGTTGGGCTTAGACCACAGTAAGTCGCGCAAGTCGGTGATGTATCCCATTGCCCACGGTCAAACCCGGTTATCACGCGGGGACTTGAAGAGCTTGAAGCTGATTTATCAGTAAAAAATGGCGGGGTATTTGTTGGTAAACCTTGGGTGAACATGGTAGACTATAGCCATCAGAAAAGGCCCGTGTCTGTTAAACACGGACCTAGTCTGTGAAAGCTAGCCGTTGAGACAACGGTAACTGATCAAGATTGACTCATGGAGCGAGTCTTCCCTAACCTGCTAAAGTTAGAGGGAAGGCTTATTTTTTATGATCTTGATTATCATGCCAAACCTGGTAGAGAAACGCTACCAAGGCCAACATGAACGATAACCATGTAACCATTCTGGGTGTCCTTTGCGTGATTTTTGAATCATGTCAATCTCCCCTTCCAAAAAACAGAGGGTCGTTGCGACTGAGCCAAAGGTAACCAGTGCCGTTCTCCCAACTCCTACTGAGCCTAATAGTAACAGAGTTTAGGAAATAATCTGTCTAGACCGACTTGAAAACGACAAATTTGGCATAAGGATATTTGTAATTGGAAAAGTACCGTGGCAGGTTAGTTTCAGGGGCAAAGTAAAAAACGCAACGGTCTGTCGCGCTAGGCGGCCGATTCGGTGCGTTTAACATGGTATACTACTAATGGGATGAGGGATGCTCAAGGTCGACGGCAACGATTTGCACGTCGTAACTGGCGTTGGGTGCCTGAATCGTGACCGTTTCGCCGGGATGATGTCCCAGCAGGGCCTTGCCCAACGGCGACACCCGAGTGATTTTTCCTGCCTCAAGGTCGGCTTCTTGGGTGCCAACCAGTTGGTAAACGGCCTGGTCATCGTCGTCCATAAAGGTCACGGTGACCCACTTGCCGAGCTCGACCCGGTCGTTAGCGGCGGGGTTGACGACCTTGGCATACTGGAGCTGCTTGTTGAAGAACCGTAACTGACTTTCTAGGTGGCGTAGGTCCCGTTTAGCGGCGGAATATTCCGCGTTTTCTGAAAGGTCTCCGTGCGCCCGGGCTTCGGCTAGAATCGCAATCTTTTCGGGACGGTCGGCTTCGAGGGCCGCGATTTTTGTTTGCAGCTCTTGGTAGCCGGCTGCTGTGATGGGGTTAAAGTCTCCTGCCATCGTATCACCTCAATTTACATATTTATTTGTTGCGGGTTGTCCGCGCTGCTGGCCTGGTGAAAACTGGGTCTGACCGCGGTGGTTTTCGTTCCCGACGGCAGATTCAAAGTGCCTGGCTATGGGGTCGGTTCCAGACTGAAAGGCGGTCTTCCACCTCGATTTTGAGCCAAAGAGCGGTCTCAAAAGTCGCCCCGTGGGCTAGGCTGGGGAAACGCGTCCCAGCCAAGACCACCGACACAGCCGGTCACTTTGATCTGCCTCTGGTCACTAACAACGACCTAGTTGGGCCCAGTTTTCCCAGGCTGGTATCTGAGACTGGTTTAGCTTGTCAATGAATCGTGTTCGACGGGGCTTGTCTGCTTAATTAGCGCAATTTCCTGTGAAGCGAATCAATGAGTACGATCAGTTAGTCGAGAACACAAATAGTAAAATGGAACATGGTTAAGTCAGTTGAATAGTTGGCCAGTCTTAGCGACCAGAGGCGGGCCAGGGTGCCCAGCTGTGTCGGTGGACTTAGCTGAGTGATTTTCTCAGGTTAGCCCACGGGACAACCTTTGAGACCGGTTCTCAGGCTCAAAGTTGAGGTGGAAGACCGCTCCTCAGGCTGGAACCGGCCCCATAGCAGGGCACCCTGAGCCCGCCGCCGGGAGCGGCGTGGTCTATTCATTGCCAACCAGCCAACCGCAGTTCCATTTTAACGAACGATTTGGAAAAAGAAAAGGAGTCACCTCATGAAATTATTCGTACAGTATTGGGTCAAACAAACCGGAATCGGTCTGATTTTTACCCTGATCTTTATGTTACTCGGGCACCTCAACTATGCACAGTGGCGCCTGATACCGGGGCTATCGATTGCCGACTGGTACTTTCTGGTCTGCCTGCTGTGCTTTGCCTTCGCCAAGTGGGTCATCCTTGAAGATAACCGGGATGTGAAGGCGCCCACGATTCGTCGTCGGCGGAAGCGGGGACTGAAGAAGGCCAGTGATGACACGGCCTCCGTTTATGAAAAAATGGCCAAGCCAGCGCGCGCCCCACGGCTTCAGGCGGCCCCGAAGACAACACTGAAATGGTACTGGTTAGTCCTGCTAGATATCGTGCTTGCCTTCACGAGCCCACTGATTTTAGGGGGATTTATCACTTATTCACTACGGCACAATTGAATTGTGTGATTTTTTCAAGCTTTAACGTGCGTTAAATGACGTTTTTGCGACTTCCCCCCTTATTGAGGGGTTTCATGTTAAAGTAGTAACAGTTGGAAGAGGTCAGTTTTACGGCAACTGATTTTGCCAGTCAATCGGTTAAAGTATACGTGAATAACGGGTTAACATGATTGAGGGGCATCCACTGGTTATCTAATCAGATATTGTCGGCCTGACAGTGCGTCAGAATGAGTTGTCACTTAGGTTAATGGCGTTTTGAAGATTTGACCAATGTGCTGAAGAGTAAGTAGTGGTTATCGGAGGCCTAAGGGACACAAGTAGTTAGAACTTGGGGGAGTGCTAATTTGCCGACTGGAATTAAATAATCCACTTAGAAGAGGGCTACCAGGACTGGTGGTTCTTTTTTATGCCTAGAAGGCACCGCAAAACGATTGCAAACAAGTCAATTTCAAGGTACATTAGTGGGTAATAGGTACTGTGCAAGACTAGTTGAAAGGGTGTGATAGTTGTGTTGGCCGTTTATCTTTGTGAAGACAATCCTGAACAGTTGAAACATTATACGGATGTGGTTCAGCGTTACATGATGATCAATGATTACGACATGCAGGTCGTCTGTGCGACAGCGAGTCCAGCAGAGTTGTTGCATCAGTTGACGATTGACCCGCCGGAGTACGCGCTATTTTTCTTAGATATTGAGTTCCCCGCCGAACAAATGTCGGGGTTAGAGACCGCCATTGCCATTCGAAAACAATTGGGATTCGCTGAAATCGTCTTTGTGACGACCCACTCGGAAATGGCTTTGTTAACGTTTGAGCGGAAGGTGGAGCCAATGGACTTCATCGTGAAGGACCTTGGGCGCGAGCAGATCGACCAGAAACTCCGAGAAAATATCGATTACGGGTATGAGCGCTATACCAATTACTTAAGCAATACGGAAAATCTGTTTAGCTACACGATTGGTGGCCGGAATTTCAGCCTACCGATGGGTGATGTTTACTTCGTGGCGACCGCGGAGACACCACACAAGGTCACGGTTCACGCTGCCAGCCAGCTGGTTGAGTTTCCGGGGTTTTTGAAGGATATTGCGGATCAGTACCCGGAACTTTATCGAACGGACAAGAGTTTTTTGGTGAACTTGGCTAATGTGAGCGGGGTCGACGAGGCTAATCGCCAACTGCTTTTCCCTAATGGGGACCGAACGGATGTGGCGACCCGGCGTTTTCATGAGGTCAAAACGCTGGTGCAGAAACATCTGAAGGCTTGAAAGGGTGACAGGCGTGCACGTCTTTGACACACATTTTTGGATAAACTTGGTGCTGGCCGTGACCATGCAGTGGTTCATCACGCTCTGGATTGGGGTCATTCGGCCACAAAACTGGAAACTGCCTCTCAAATGGATTGGATGGGGCCTGATTCCCGCCGTCATCGGGGAATCCTGGGCCCTGATTCTGCCGCCGCTGAGCGCGCTCCTATACTTAATGCACCACCGGCCACGAATGACGGTAATCTTTGTCAACGCGACCATCGTGATTTACTTAGTCGTGGTACTAGTAAACGACGTGGTGCGGGCCGTCACGATTGAATTGTTTGGTTTTGCCACGAGTCAAATGCCGCTGGTGATTGCTTGTCGTCTCATTTTTCAATTGGTCATCTACAGTTTATTTTCGATTGCCGTGACGGGGATGCGCCTGCAACCGGGGAACTTGGAACGGCTGGCCTTTAATCGCAAGGAACAGGTGACGGTCATGTCCTTGCTGGTCAGCCTGGGTGTTCTGGCGCAATTGTCCTCAACTATCATTCACCGGCTGGCCATTACCCACGCGATGATGACGTTTGCGCTGAGTGTGGAATTGGTGATGATCCTGTTGATCAGTACCAGCCTGTTTTTCTTCCTGCAAAGCTTTTTCCACCGGCAACGGGTCCGCGCCTTGTACCAGGAAACGTTGCTGCGGACGCGTTATGACCGCCGGATTTCCAATCAAGTCCGGGCCATTCGCGAGTTCAAACAGATTTATCAAAAGCAGATGTTGCGGTTGGGCGACTACTTGGACGCCAAGGATTACCAAGGGTTAACGGCCTATTATCAAACGCTGAATTCGCGTTGGCAGGCGACCAGCCACCTGGCGGGCATCGAAGAGGAGGGGCTGCAGCGACTCAACGACCCCGCTCTAAAGAGTCTGCTCTTCCAGAAAATATTGGTCGCACAGAATCGGGGCCTGTCACTGCGGCTTGAAGTGCCGACCGTTATTCGTAGTCTACCCATGGACAGCGTGCTACTGTTGCGGGTGATGGGGATTCTGTTAGACAACGCCATTGAAGCCGGCGCCGTTGCTGGGCGGACGGCTATTTATTGTGCTGTGCTGGATTATCCCGATTCCGTTGAGCTAGCGGTGGCCAATCCCGTGTCGACCACGACGCCGCCGAAGATTAATGAATTTATGACAGCGGGGTACACGACCAAGGGTGAGGGCCACGGTCAGGGCCTGAACACAGTTCGAGAAATTGTCGATGAGACGCCTAACGCGGCCCTGCAGATTGCTTTGAAACGCGGCATGCTGTATCTGACGCTAATTTTAACGAAGCCGGGGAGGTGAGCACGTGATTACGGTGAGTCAATTGAGCCTGGGGCTGGCGGACTACTCGATGAGCTTCTGGTTCGTCCTGTTTCAATACTACTGGTTTCCGCAATTGTTGCCGATGAAGCATACGTCGTTGTACTGTGCACTGATTGCGGCGGCTTACACGGCGGTTGACCTGCTAAATCCCTTCACGGCGCACAGTACACTCCTTGGGGCGTTGCCGGTCATCTTGCTGTTAGGATTTGAATTCGCCGTGATGGGGTTCCGGCACCAATGGCAGTATCTGCCGGCGTTTATCGACATGACCATGTTGGCCTACCTGTTGATTGAATTCATTGATATGATGATGATTGCCGGTGCGATTGCCTTGACTGGGAAGGTGTTTGCCGCTAGTTTCTGGGGAACTTTGATTGAGCTGGTCATTAATAATATTATTTTTGCTGTGATTGGTTCCGGTCTGTGGCTGACCAGAGCGCCGATGGAAAATCTGATTCAAGACATCGTGGGGCGCTCAATGGAATACCTGTTTCTGGCTTTCATGTCGGTGCTGGGCGTGATTTACATTTTATTCGAGTATTCCTTACAATCCCTGCAAGACTCGGAATCCTACCTGGTTTTTCTAGGCGGCATCGCGGGCACCCTGGTGGTTGGCCTGTCGTTGAGCACGTACATGCTGATGCAGACCCACTTACAAACGGAGCACACACGATTTCAGACAGATCAACGAAAATTTCGAGAGCAGTACACGACGGAATTGAGCCGGCAAATGGGGGCGGTCCGTAAGTTTAATCATGACTACCAAAACATGTTGCTGGGCTTAGGGGGCTACCTCGCGGATCAGGATTACGATGGGTTTCGGCAGCTGTATATCGACATTCGTTCGGGCTGGGAGACCAGCAATGCCGCGGATCTGACGATTGAGGACCTGGCTAACGTGCCGAGTGCGGCGCTTCGGTATCAGCTTTATCATAATTATTTATTAGCGCAGCAGCAGGGGGTCCAGCTCTTCGTCAAGGTGCCCGAACCCCTCACGGCGACCGTGACGACGCTAAAAGATATGGGACGAATCGTGGATGCAGCCTTGCCACCGATTTTACCCGTTTTGGGGCAGCTTCAGCCAGCCATCGTGACGTTCGAGCTGAAGGAAACGGCAAAGGAGCTTCGCTGGTCGCTGACCTTCCCAGTGCCTGGGGAGGCCCAACTGGATGGGCATACCCGAATTACTGCTGATAAAGGAGTATTAGATTTTTCTAATGCCCACAAGTTGTTGCCGGCTAAAGCAGTACTGACTTTGCAGATGAAACTTCATTGGGGCCAATTAAGTGTGGCCCTGCCGAAGGACTAGACGAAGTAACCGGGGCCTTGGAGTATTCACAAAATCAGCATGCAAAATCGTTTACAGAATGGTTTCGTTCGAATAAACTAATTGTCTGAAAACGCTTGCATTTCTACACCCATCTGATATACTAGGTCTTGTAATACCAATCAATCTTTCAGGGAAGTCGAAAAATAAAGTGATTTTGCGGGTTCTCGACATTGTGAAATTACTCTCAATCTTTACGATTAGGAGAAACTTCGCTGCACAATTAGTTTTAACTAACTAAAAGTGATTTGAATTGCTCAATACTACATATTGAGATTATGGCTGATTTGAGTGACAGCGTTATCCTGACTACAAACTGTGATTATGTTGAATGCTCTAATGATGCTAGTGGGAGTCGGAGAGTGGTTACTCCGGCTTTTTTTGTTGTATAAAAGAGTGCGGAGCGAGCCGCTTAGACTCTGAGCATTAACGTGGCTAAGGGAATATCCCCGGGCTTGGGATATTTTCTTAGCCGGGTTAAGCGCAGGAGTCTGGCTCGTGTAGCACGTTTCGGAGGATGCCAGGACCGGGAAAGTTTGGCGAGAGCCAGTCAACCGATCCAAACCAAAATACATACCATAAGCCCAGCGTTATTTCCTTAACATGGTTAACACTAATCGGCCAAATGTAAAATTAAGAACCCACCCAAAACAAAGTAACTACCCACACCAATAAAAGCGCAATCCAGTAAACACCCAAAGTACTGGTGACCATTTGGCACCAACCGCAACTTCCAGTCGTCAAAGCGGGAAAGTAATTTAACTGCCAATACAATCACACCTTTTACAGCACTATCCAATCAAAATTAAAGCGCTTTCGCTAGTGCACGCAATCTCTTCGGTATAGACTGTGGCTGTTTCAATCAGTTCATTATACAAGAGAAGAGGAAATGTTATGAGTCGTTTAGCAGGTAAAGTTGCGATTGTTACTGGTGGCGTCAAGGGAATTGGGTTAGCTTCGGCGAAAGCCTTTGCGCGTGAAGGTGCCAAGGTCGTCATCACGGACATCGACGATAAGGGCAGTGAAGAAGCCTTAAAGGAAATTGGTCAGGATCAGGCCATCTTTGTGAAGCAGAACGTTGCCAAGGAAGCGGATTGGGAACCCGTTTTCGCCGCTGCGGAGGAAAAATTTGGTGCGGTCAACATCTTGATGAATAACGCCGGGATTTTACACTTTGATAGCGCTGAGGACATTGAAGAAGCCGATTGGCACCGCGTTCTCTCAGTCGACCTTGATGGCGTCATGTTTGGTGTCAAGCACGGCATTGCCCACATGAAGGCTAAGGGCGGGTCCATCATCAACTTGTCATCCATTGCCGGTTTGATTGGAATCTCAAACCTATTTGCTTACAACGCAGCCAAGGGTGGCGTGCGCATGTTAAATAAATCCGCAGCGCTCTACTGCGCAGAAAAAGGGTACGCTATCCGGGTCAACTCGATTCACCCCGGCTACGTTCACACGCCAATGGTCGACGCCTACCCAGAAATGCGGAAATCGTTGGAAGACTTACACCCCATGAAGCGGTTAGCCCAACCCAATGAAATTGCCAACATGGCACTGTATCTAGCCTCAGACGAGTCCTCCTTCTCAACGGGAGCTGAATTCGTCGTCGATGGCGGGTACACGGCGCAATAAAATTGTTGTAAGGTGGGTCATCTTGTTACCCGGTGTGTTTAGTTGGGTTAGAACTAGCGTTAGCCGCAAGGCTGGTGGAAATGGACTCAGCCGTGGGAATTGCCTTAGCGGCGGGCTTTGCCACTTAGGCAATTGATATCTTTGAGACGCTTGAGCGGCTCAAAGTAAGCGCGGAGACCGTACTTTGGCTCCGGGCGTTCGCCCACAGCGTTCCGGTCCATTTCCACCAGCCTGGAGGCGCTGTCGTACAGAAATCTAACCCAAATTAAAAGTGTTACTGGACTCCGCATAGTCCGGTAACACTTTTTTGATGCTAAAGTAGGTTAAGAATTCCCCAGATCAATAAGATGGCTAACAAGAGCAATAAAATAATCAGAGAAACGCGTGGTAGCCAACGCATCGAATCCCCCCTAAGCCGCTCAACTGACACCAGTATAACAATAAAAATGGTTAACGGTTGCAATCGTCTAAATCGTCCAAATTTTGACGATAACGCTAATCTTGATGGAATTGGTCAAAATCAGCAGGTACGGGGGCCGTTACGGTCGTTTCACCCTGATCGAGGGTAAATGGTTGGGGGAATCCCAAACGCCAACAGTGAAGCCGTAAGCGGTCTTTGCTAGGCGGCCCGTATAGTGGGTCCCCAATCAGCGGATGTCCCGCTGCGGCCAGGTGTACACGTAGCTGATGCGTGCGGCCGGTTTCTAACCAAAGTTTGACGAGCGTGACGTTGGCTCGGTGTTCGAGGACTTCATAATGGGTAACCGCGGACTGAGCATGAACGCCGTTAACTAGGCGTTTGCGTTTATCCTCAGGGTCGCGTCCAATGGGGTCCGTGAAGGTGCCACTGCCAATCAGCTGACCATGTACCCAAGCCAGATAGGTCCGGTGAACGCGTTTTTCAGCAATGTTTCTCACCATAATCGGGACAACGGCGGGCGTTTTCGTCATTAGGAGGGCCCCGGTGGTTTCCTGATCCAATCGGCTTAGGATGTAGGGCCCGGGGGCGTCTGGTCCTAAATAGGCGGCGACGTGGTTCAAGGTCGTGCCGCGTTCCCAAGGTAGATTGGGATGGGTCTTACTGCCACGGGTCTTATTGACGACAAGAAGGTCAGCCGTTTCGTAGAGCACACTGACGGTCGCGGCGCTGTCGGGCCACACGTCGGGAAAGGGTTCCTTAAAGTCCGTGGGCACAAACGTTAGCGTGACGGTCTCGCCGCCATTTACCAGCTGGTTCATCGAGCGGTACAAGCCGTTGACCAGGACACGTTGGTGAATGCGTAGGTCGTGTATCAGGTGGCTAGGCAGGAGCCAGGCTGTCAGTAATTTCCGTAGCGGTTGTGCGGGTTGCGTGGCAGGAAGGGTAATTTTGTAGGACCAGTGCATAGCGAACTCCTTTCGACAAAAATAAGGCCGGGAACCAGTCCCGACCTTACGTTGATGGTCAAATTTACTTGATATTTTCAGGCTTGACGATCAGCACGTCGCAGATTGCGGAACGGCTGACGTAGTTGGTCACGGAGCCGACCATTAAGCGTTCAACGGCTGTCAGACCAGTTGAGCCGATCACAATCAATTCTGACTTATGGTCAGCAGGGAATTCCCGCGCAATAACGGGCTTGGGATTCCCAAACCGCACGTGAATGCTGACGTCGGGAACACCGGCATCAATCGCCTGTTGCTTCAAGGCGTCGAGCCGATCCTGAACGTCTTGGGAAAGCTTGTAGATGACGTCGCCACTAACGGCACCGCCATAGGTATCGCTAAATTGGTTCACTTCGAGCACGTTTAAAATGTCTAAGTGGGTCTTGTTGCGCTTAGCGACTTCGATTGCTTTTTCTAAGACTGGTTGGGTTGCCTTGGAACCGTCAACGGGAACCAGAATGTTCTTGTATTGTTGTAACATATGGAATGCCACCCCTTCACGAGTCATGTTAAAACTTTACCTTAACTATATCATTTATTGCCGAGAGTGTAAGCATTTTATTCCTGAAAGTGCTCTTGAAAAGTGATGAAAAGGCCGTGAGGTGGGCGCGTTTGCAGAAAGTAAAAAAATCTGACGGAGCGGGTCGTTAGAGCCGATTAGCCGGAACAACCATCAATGCTGTCGCGGCGACGTTAAACCGCTGTTTCATTAAAATGTTAATTTCGCGGGTCAATTCGTAAATTGTTGTGGCCGTCATCTGGGGATTCACAGCGATAGTGACGCTGACCATAATCAAATTGCCATCGTAGTAAGCCTTGAGGAAGACAACGGACTGGACGTCGGGCATCTGGGCAATTTGGGTGCGGTAGGCTTTTTCTAAGGTGGGGTCAAAGTAGTCGACTAAATTCAGCGCACTGTTGCGAAAAATTTTTACGCCAGTCCAAAGGATGTAGAGACCCAAAATCAGACTGGCAACGCCGTCAATCCAGGTAGCATGGAGCCAAGCGATGCCGAGAATCGTCAGGACCGTCACGAGACTGGTCAGTGCGTCGGTCCAGGAATCACGGGCAGCGGCTGCAAGAGCGGAATTGCTGAGCACGTGTGCCCAATGGTGATTGGTCGCCCAGAGCCCCAGCAGAATCAGACTGGAGATCCCCGCACCAACAGCGGTAAGGCCAGCTTCCAGATGATAGGTCGGCCGTTGAATCAGGATCATGGCGGCCTGGTAGACGACGTCCGCAGCAATCACGACCATCACGAGTCCCGCAATCAGCGTATAGATGGTTTCGAAGCGAAAGCGCGACTGCTGAATGCGTGGGCCAATCGCGTGTTGTTCTTCGGGAGAAATGGGGGCGCCCCACATGTCATCGTCATCCGTTTTGGCCGCGATGTACAGGCCGGTCATTAACAAACCGGTAGAGAAAATTCCAGACAAGTTGTTGAACGCATCGGCACGCAAGACTTGTGAGTGGCCAATCTGGGCGCAAAAGTATTCCACCAAGAAGAGTCCCAGGTAGGCGGCAACGTTCGTCCAGAGGTGATGGTGGGCCCGTCGAAGATTGTTGACGGCTGCTTGTTGAACCTGTTCCCAGTCGTGGGAGTGAACGGCATTCATGACAATCACCTTCTTTTTGAAATTGGCGCTTAGTATCACCCAAAGCAGGTGCTGAGGCAAGTTAAATTAGGTTGTTAGGGAACCCGATAAACCAAGCATAATGAAATAAATATGGGGACAAGTAAAGTCGCCTGATTTTAAGTGACCAAAGATAAGGTTAGCGGGCTTTATTAAGTACAACAATCGTTATAAACGCTGTCAGAACAAGCTTTCAGCCCTTGGCAAACGAGCGTGAATCACGTATAGTCGCCCCTAGTAAGAGAGACGAGATTGAGGGGGGAATGACCGATGACGGGAGGATCAGAGTTGGCGTGGACCGACGCGATTTGGACCTTTGTGAAGGTCGGCCTGTTGCTGATTTTTCTAAGCGGCATGGTCTGGCAGTTTCGCCACCGACGCAAGTAAAAAGGGGATGCAGGAATGCTGAGAAGAGAAATATGGCAATACACGGGACAGCACTATCTACGGCTGTGGGTTCTGGTGACGGCTTTACTACTGACATTGGTAGCAGCGGGCTTTCAGCTTAAGTATCATGTGGCAGCCTTGGGTGGCTTAGATACGCTGGCGGTGATGTTGCCTGGCCTAATTTTGAGTACGACGCTCAGTAACCGGGAAGCATCATTGTTACCAGTGACGCGCTTAAGTTTGGTCGCGTTGATCAGTGCTGGGTATTTGGTCTTGTTGGGTGGTGGGCTATTTCTATTGCTGCAATTACCCTGGACCAATCCTCTGACGGTAGACACGGCAACGATGACGTCTCTGGCATATGGCGGGGCCAAGGCGTTACGGGGATTGGGGGTCATCTGGTTACTCCTAGTGAGTGTCGGGACCCTACAATTGATTGTGGGGCTGTATTTTCGCCGGCTACCTAGCATTGTCCCATGTATCGTTCCAATTTTGGGGCTGATCACTCACGGTATTCTCTCCCTGACGGCAGTGCCGTGGAGTTATTCTGGCGTCTTTGCCATGGAATTTATGGTCATGCTGCCGTTTCTGACGATTGCGGGAACGGGCAGCCTGGTGGCAGTCTACCTGTATCTGGTGGCACACAAAAACCGCCGAATCCCGAAAGATTCGACGGTTCATCTGAGCGAATAGCCCAACTGATTCTAGAAGATTACTTTAAGCTTGAAGAAGTCAAACTCAAACTGCTCCAGAACTCGTTGTTCTTAGGACTCATGTCAAAGCCCTTAACCCGCTTGTTCACTGGACCCCAGTTGTAGGAGAAGGAACCAGGAGCAACGGCAGCTTGTTCGTTCATGTATTCTTGCCAGTTCTTGAAGGCCTTGGTCCGGTAAGCATCGTTCCAAGCCTGGTTGTTGTTCATCTTGTTCATGAGTTCAGTGTTCTTCTTAGAAACGAAGTGACCCATGTTGTAGGTTGCGTCTTCGCCGTACAGTTGTGTAGGGGTTGGTTCTGATGATAAGCCCCAAGCAGCGGCGTAAACGTCAATCTTGCTTTGCTTTGGTGATTGTAACGTGGAGTAGAAGCTGTTCATTTCCATCGTCTTACCACCAGTGAATTGCACGTCCAAGCCAACCTTGTGCCATTGTTGCAGGTAGTCTTGGTATTCAGCAGCTTGAGCTGAGGTCCCAGTCATGGCACCGAAGTAGATGGTTAACTTCTTGCCATTAGGATCTGAACGCCACTTGCTACCGTTACGCTTCTTGTAACCGGCGTCAGTCAGCAACTTGTTAGCTTTCTTGATGTTCAGTGGGTAACCCTTGGCACTGGCGTCGTAGTACTTATCGAAGATTGGTGGAATCAAGGTGTTGGCACGCCAAGTAACCCCGTAACCAAACTTCTTCGTAACGGCATCCAAGTTCAAGGCGTACATCATAGCTTGACGTAAGCTCTTGTTAGCCATCTTGCTGTTCTTGTCCATGATGTTCTTTTGTGACTTCGTGTCGTAGTGACCAACGTTGAAACCAAAGTAATCGTAGGAAAGGGCAGGTTGACCAACTAACTTGTAGTTCTTCGTGTTCTTCAATTGCTTGTAGTCGGTCCCATGCATAACGGAACCAGGAACCGTGAAGTCATACTTGCCAGATTGGATGGCCTTGTCGATGTTGTTAGAAGAAACCACGTTGATGCTGATATGCTTGATTTGTGGCGTCTTGCCGTAGTAGTACTTGTTTGGTGACCAAGTGGTTGATTCACCTTCAACGACCTTATCCAGCTTGTAAGCACCCGTAAAGAGTGGATCTTTCCGGACTTGGCTGGAGGAAGCTAACTTAGCAATTGAGACGTTCTTGATGTATTCGTAAGGTTCAACAGTGCTCCAGATGAAGGAGTTCCCAGAGTACTTCATGGCTGGGGTCACGCTGTCTAAGTGAATGACAGCAGTCCGGCCCTTTTGACCGTCGGGATAGGTGATCCCAGAAATGGTCTTGGACTTACCAGTATGGTAGGCAGCCATCCCTTTGATGTGGTTGAAGTCAGCAGAGTATTGTTGAGAAGTTGTCTTTGGATTAGCGATAACTTCGTAGGCGTACTCGATATCCTTAGCGGTAACCTTGGAACCGTTAGACCACTTAGCATCGCTCCGTAACGTAATCGTGACAGTCTTAGCTTTTCGGTTGATCTTTTGGTTAGCCAGCCCACCATCAACGATCTTGTAGTTCTTGTCGACTTTCCAAAGATCGTTGGAGCCACCAGGTGCGAAGACGTCGGCATCTTCAGAGTTGGTAGCTAAGACGGGATCAGAGATTCCTTGGAATGGTGAGTCGTTTGGTTCTGCGACCTTCAATGTACTGTTCTTCGTGGCGGTCTTGTCGGTTGCTTTCGTGTTGTTATAAGCTGGTGAGAGCTTAACAGAAGCAGTCGTCCCGCTCTTGCTGGATGAACTCTTGTTGCTGGAACATGCAGCGAGGCTAACAGTCGCTAAGACTGCCATCGCTGACAATGCGAGTTTTTTCTTATCCATGCTATGTTTCCCCCTTGTTTTTAAAATCCTCATTTTAACGCCAATTGGTTCCCCTCAGAATCAATCGGTAAAGCGGTAACGCAACAGACGAACGTGTGACATTGAGTGGCACCATCTCCTCAAATGGGTTTAAATTTCATCTAGTCGGCGGCACCTTGTCGTTGCGAAGCATCCGCAGCACGACGAAGAACTTGACCGACGTAGCTAATTGATAAACAAAGAATGATAATTTCTAACGCAGCGGGTAACCAAGTCCACCAGTATTGGGTGATGTTGTTAGGGTCGTTAGCGTTAGCAATCATGGTCCCTAGGGAAGGCGTCTGGCTTGGTAGCCCGAAGCCCAGGTAGGAAAGACCCGTTTCAACCCCGATGTTTTCGGCGAAGGATAACGTACAGTCAACGATAATCAATGACGAGATGTTCGGCATGATTTCGCGGAAGATAATCTTCCAGTGATTGGTCCCAGAAGTTCTAGAAGCAGAGACGTAATCCTTTTCCGATTCGGCTAAGGTCCGTGAACGAATCAGCCGTGACGTGCCTTCCCAGTAGAAGATGGAGAAAATCAACGTCAAAGTGACGGAGTTGTAGTGGGGGATGATGGTTACCAGAACAATGATCATCATGGTCATAGGTAACATCATCATGAAGTCGTAAACCCGTTGCATGCCCCAGTCGATGTAACCGTTGAAGTAACCGGAAATCAAGCCCCAGCAAATCCCAAAGGTGGAGGAGATGACGGTCAACCCAATGGCAATCCCGATAGAGTTACGGGAGCCCACAATCAACTGCTTGGCAACGGAACGACCACCAGAGTCAGCACCCAACCAGTACTCCGGTGTAAACGGCTGGTTGAAGTAACCCATGATGTTTGTCTCCATCATTTTAGGGGTGTTGATAAATAAGGCCCCAATCATAACGAAGAGAATGAAACCAACAATAATGAAGAGTGCAGCCATAGCCGGTTTGTCGGCCTTGAATTCGCTCCAAATAATTTTAGCCGTGGAAGGCGTGGCTTCAGCCTGCGCTTCCTGTGTTAAACGGGCCAAATCAGCTGCGGAAACGTCTGAGTGTTGTTCAAAATTTTCTGCCATTCTGTTTAGCCTCCTTATTCAATCCGAATTCGTGGATCGACAATACTCAAGATAATGTCTGACAACAACGTTCCAATTAAGTTTAGAATCCCGTAAATGAGGACTAACGCGGTGATAACCGTGTAGTCCCGGTAACTGATCGAGTTCACGAACAACAGGCCCATCCCGGGGTAAGAGAAGACGGTTTCGGTAAAGATGGAACCGTTTAGTAACCCGGTAATGGAGTAGCCAGCGAACGCGGCGATAGGTAACAGGGAATTTCTGAAAATGTGGTGACGGTAGATATCCTTGCTAGGAACCCCTTTGGAACGTGCAGTCCGCACGTAGTCAGAGCCCTTAGCGTCAATCACTTCGGAACGCAAGTACTGGACGATGTTAACGGTCCCGAACAAGGCCCCTAAGATACCTGGCAAGAGGATGTGGTAGAATCGACTCCCAATTGTCTGTAGCCAGCCACTCCCACTCGCTTCGGCCGAAATCGACCCGGTCGTTGGGAACCAACCAAAGACGTAACCGAAGATCCAAATCCCAATAACTAAGATAACGAAGAAGGGGATGCAGTAGGTCACGTAGGTGTAGACCCGGATGATGGTATCAGGTAATTTACCTTCATGCCGACCGGCGAAGACACCCATTGGTAAGGCAAATGCGTAAGTTAAGATCATGGTGAAGAGGGCCAACCACAAGGTGTTACCGGCCCGACCAGCAATCAAACGGGTTACGGGTTCTTGGTATTGATAACTGTTCCCTAAATTACCATGGAACAAGTGGACGACCCATTGCCAATATTGTTGGTACCAAGGGTCATACAATCCATTGATCTTCATCAAATGGTGAATCTGTTGGGGGTCAGCCTTAGGGTTGATCGACCCGGTAAATGGGTCACCAGGCATCGCCTTGGCGAGGAGGAAGACCAGGATACTTAGGATAATGACTTCTGGAATCATAATTAAGAAACGACGGAGAATTGTTTTCCACATTAGGCCTGCACCTCCCCTTCCTGGCTGGCAAGTTGTTTGGCGATGTTTTCAGGTAAGGCCACCGCATGGGTGGGGCTGACCTGAATCAACGGGAAGGCTTCACCGTTTTCGTCATAGTATTTGCTTTGCTGTTCTTGGTAGATTTTTTCAACGGCCAAACGGGAAGCACGGTGAGCCGCCCGTTGGTTAACGTTTGTTTCGGGGATGGCAGCCAGTAGCCGTTTCGTGTAGATATGTAACGGGTGGTTGTAGATATCCTCTCGCGTGCCAATTTCAACTAAGCGACCGCGGTTCATGATGGCAATGTTATTGCACATGTGCCGAACAACCCCCAAGTCATGGGAGATAAACAGGTAGGAAATCCCAAATTCACGTTGAATCTTTTTCATAAAGTTTAAAACTTGTGCTTGAACGGAAAGGTCCAAGGCTGAAACAGGTTCGTCAGCGATGATTAACTTGGGGTTCGTGGCGACGGCCCGAGCAACCCCAATCCGTTGCCGTTGCCCACCAGAGAACTGGTGAGGGTATTTGTACAGTGCATCGGCATCCAGCCCAACAATATCAAGCAATTGAAGAACACGTAATTTTTCATCGTCCTTGCTGAGGTGTTCGAAGTTACGGAGCGGTTCAGCAATGATGTCTTCAATTCGTTTCCGGGGATTCAAACTGGAAAGGGAATCTTGGAAAATCATTTGGACGTCTTGGTTGTAGTCCAACTTAGTACGGTTGGCTTTCTTGGTGATGTCAACACCCTTGTACATAATGGAACCACTCGTGACTTTTTCCAGGCCAACGACTGATTTACCAGTCGTTGATTTACCGGAACCAGATTCACCAACCAAACCGTAAGTTTCCCCGGCTTCAATGTTGAAGGTGATGCCATCAACGGCCCGGACGGAATCGGTGATACGATTCCAGAAGCCGGTCCGAATCGGGTAGTGGACTTTCAGATCTTTGATTTCAACTAAGCTCATACGGTCACGCTCCCCTTCTCATCTGGAAATGAAAATTCTTTGTAGCAGGTGCAACGAACTTCGTGGCCCGGTGCAACTTCATGCATGCTAGGATTTTCTTCGTGGGCACTCGCTGGCACCCAAGGAATCCGTGGGGCAAAGCGGTCGCCAGTGCTAGGCATCTTCTGAAGGGAAGGGACATTGCCCTTGATGACGTAGAGGTCATCGTTTTCGTTGTCTCGCTGAGGCATTGACCGCAGGAGAGAACGCGTGTAGGGATGCTCTGGTGTGTTGAAGACTTGTTCCGCGGTACCTTCTTCAACGATTTGGCCCGCGTACATGACAGCGACTCTGTCGGCCGTTTCAGCCACGACACCCAAGTCATGAGTGATGAGGATGATGCCCGCGTGGTTTTCCTTTTGAATATCGCGGAGAACGTCCAGAATCTGTGCTTGGATGGTCACGTCTAAGGCGGTCGTTGGTTCGTCGGCAATGATTAAGTCTGGCTTGCAGGCAATGGCAATCGCGATGATGACCCGTTGCCGCATCCCACCGGAAAGTTCATGAGGAAATTGATGAGCAGTTCGCTTGGGGTTTACAATCCCAACTTCATCGAGCAGTTGTAAAACACGTTCGTGCTTTTCTTCCTTAGATAAGGAAGTATGGTAATCCATAACTTCACTAATCTGATCTTCAACGCGCTTCAGTGGGTTCAAAGCGGATAATGGGTCTTGGAAGATCATCCCAATCTTAGCGCCTCGGAAGTCATTGTACCCATCATCATCAAGATTAAGAAGGTTGGTACCTTCAAAATCAATTTCGCCAGAAATTTTTGTTTCGGCTGGGTCATGCAGACCCATGATTGTGGTGGCTAACGTACTTTTGCCACAGCCTGATTCACCAACGATGGCGAGAATCTCGTCATGGTGGACTTGGAGGTTAATGTGGGAGATGGCGTCGTAGAATTGGCCATTAATCTTGAAAGCCGTGCTGACGTCTTTGATGTTCAAAAAGTTTGATGCGGTTTCCACGGAAATCCCTCCCCAATGTAGTGATTCTAATATATCTCTCATTTTTGAATAAAGCCCGGTGAATAAACGTCTTTTCGTATTCAATTCGGTCCTTAACAATAATTGTGTTTGATTATAGTTAATCAAATTCTCATTTACAACCCCAAATTTAAATAATGCGGCCATTAAATCTTCATAGAATCCTCACAAACTTTGTTATATCAATCATCGCAGACTATTCATAAAATGATAAAAAATTTAACCTAAAACCAAATAGTTGGATAATCTTCCTACCAAACCATTAATTAACAGGATTAACCTATGCACTCTTCTGAAAAATTATGCATGTATATTCTGAATGAGAAAGTTCTTAGCATTTTGGTTTATACCTTCATACCACTTCACAAGGTGTGGTATGATACCAGTAATAACTACAGAATTTTTGAAAGCGATGGCTGAACGATGAGATTAGACTTTTCTGTTGCAGTCCACAGCTTGCTTTACCTGGACGAAAATCGTCCCCGAAAAATTGCGAGCCGGGAGTTGGCAACATCCTTACAATTGAATGCGGTCATGATTCGAAATATCCTGTCCGTTTTGCACAAGCAGGGCTATATTGAGGGCTCTGTTGGTAAGAACGGGGGATATCAACTGATTCGTGATCTTGCCGAAATCAACGTGGGTGAGCTGTACGATCTGACGATTCCGCCGACCATCAGCTATGCGCGGTTTATTACGGGCGACTCCAAGGGGACAAAGGCCACTGACAACACGGATATCTCTGCGAACATTTCGCAGACATTGACGGACCTGTTTACCTTGGCTGACGAAGATTATCGCAAATTCTATCATCAATTTACGATGACCGATCTGAAGGAAGACCTACACCAGCACGGTTTCTTCCGCAAGCTGATTAACCACGACTAGGGCTTTAATTAGTAAGCAGATTGCTGCCCTTTGGTAAGCAAAGCAGGTATAATATAGATGTAGATAAGAAATGGCGGTCACGGCCACCATTAATGTCGTCGGAAATCGCCCGGGGTGAACCTGGACGATTTTTTAGTATAAGAGTGTGGAGCAGGGCGGTTAGCTGGCGAGCATTAACGGCGTAACGGGAATGACCCCGAACCTGGGTCGTTTTCGTTTCGGTGTTAAGCGGAACCGGCTGCCCTGCGGAACACGTTTCAGAGACCGCCAGATTAGGGATATAGCGGCGAGAGCCAATCAAACGTACTAAGTAGATGTAGTCAGCAACGTAAAGCCGGGCAGAAGTTCTTAGGCTTTTTAAGCGCAGGGACCTGGTTGGTGGAACACGTTTCGGAGGCTGCCAGTTCAAGGATATAGTGGCGAGAGCCAGTCAAATGCTCTAAGCAAATAGAAAAGTCTTTACCTGGGTCGTTACCGTTACGGTGTTAAGCGGAACCAGCTGCCCTGCGGAACACGTTTCAGAGGCCGCCAGATTAGGAATACAGTGGCGAGAGCCAATCAAACGCACTAAGCAAATGCAGTCAGTAACCGCAGAGCCGGGCAGGAGTTCCGGGCCTTTCTAAGCGCAGGGACCTGCCTCACGGAACACGTTTCGGAGGCCGCCAGCTCAGGGATACAGCAGCGAGAGAAAATCAAACGCACCAAGCAAACACAGTCAAAAATCCCAACCAACCATCTTTCACCAACGCAATGTCACCGAAAAAAGTTCGTGAAATTCCCGTCCAATCAGGGATTATCAGCGCAACTAGCGACAAATTTTCAAAAATCCTTTCCACTTTGTAAGCTAAATTGTAATCGGTTACAACTCGTGCTATGATTTAAAGTAACCGGGAAAGTTACCGTATGGGGCTGGTCCGGGTTGGTTAATTTGAAAGGGGTTTTTAGGTTATGTATTGGTATGCCATGAAATCACACGATATTCGTCAGAATTTAGCAACGGAACAATACTTGATGAACAACAAAAAGTTCGATGAACCTTTAGTTTTGTTCTACTATGAAGGACCTTGCATCATCGTTGGTCGTAACCAAAACACACTGGAAGAGATCAACCAAAAGTACGTTGAAGAAAACAACATCACGGTTACCCGTCGGTTATCGGGTGGCGGTGCTGTTTACCAAGACCTCGGGAACCTTTGCTTTAGCTTCGTGGTTGATAGCGATAGCGAAGAATTCGGGGACTTCAAGTCCTTCGTTCAACCCGTCGTCGATGCTTTACATGAAATGGGCGCTACGACTGCCGAAGTTTCTGGCCGGAATGACATTTTAGTCGACGGCAAGAAGTTCTCCGGTAACGCGATGTACTCGCACAGCGGCAAGACCTTCTCCCACGGCACCTTGATGTTGGACGTGGACCAAGACGTGATTGCGCATGCCTTGAACGTCCCAGCCGACAAGATGAAGTCTAAGGGCATCAAGTCCGTTCGTTCACGGGTCACGAACTTAAAGCCTTACTTAGCCCCTGAATATCAAAACTTAACGGTCCCAGAATTCCGTGACACCTTATTAAAGGAACTGTTCCACGTGGATAACCTGGATGCCATCAAAGACAAAGAAGTCGTTATCGAAGACAGCGAAAAGGCTGCCATCGAAAAGATTTACAAAGACTACTACAGCAACTGGGATTGGGTTTACGGCAATTCTCCAGAATTTACGGTTAAGAAGCGTCAACACTTTACGGCCGGCACGATTGATGCTCGGTTGTTAGTTGAAAACGGGAAGATCAAGAACATCAAGTTCTACGGTGACTTCTTCGGTCCTTCTGACGCAACGGAATTGGCTGACAAGTTAGCCGGCGTCCGTTACGACCGTGAAAACGTCGGACAGGTTTTGAACAGCGTCAACACGCAACTCTACTTCAATGGCATTGATACCAAAGATGTTTTGGACTTGCTGGTTGATTAGATTCCCGTTAGTTTTCGGCGATTAGCTGATTTTCCGCCGGGAATAAGTTAGAATAGAATGGAATTGACTAAGACGTGGTCGGTTTGACTGCGTCTTTTATTTTAGGAATTTATTGAGGAGTTTATTTTAAAATGAAAGATCGTAACGTGATTGCCTGGGCCATCATTTCCATGGTCGGCTTTATTGCTTTAAATTTTCTAATGTCCCGGCCCTTCGTTGACTCGCCCAACGTGCAAATGACCATGGCAGAGTTCTGGCACACAACGCTGATTGCGTTCGTGCTCTACGCTGTGCCAATCGTGTTAGCCGCGCTGAACTGGAAGCCGTCCTTTTACTTCATGGGGCTGGTCATCGCACTGTACACGTTGTCACCGGTTAGTGTGATCATTAACATGTGGATGGACAGCGGCGCCAGCATCATGATTAAGATGTTGATGTCAGCGTTTGGCTTGGCATTAATCGTTGCAAACGGCTACTGGCTGGTCCTGGCATTACGGTTACGGCTCCGGCAACAAAAAATTGCGGACGCCAAGCGATTCGCTGCGAAAAAATAGAGGTGTAAGGCATGAAACGAGAAATTCAAGCATTTATTGACGCGGTCGAAGCCGATGAAATTCAACATTTCACGGCGGACACCACCGAAAAAGACTTTTTCAAGGATCCGGATGGCCTCATGGCACCCTTAGCGGCCTTCATCCGTGAACAAATTGGTCAGGATCAACTGGCCCAAGCCACGCTCAACGTGACCGACACGGACGTCTCCGTGCGACTGGAGATGAGTGTGATCAATTTGCCAATGCAAGATAGTAAAACTATTGGTAAAATTATGGAAACCACTGATGAAGCCGACCTGAACGTGTACGCCGTTATCGAAACGCCAGATATCAACGTTTCTGGGCTACGCATCGACGCCTTGGCGCCTGCCACGACTTACGTGGAGCAGGCCAAGGTCGCTGACCAAAGCCTCCATGACTGGTTGGGCCTTCAGATTGAAAAGCTCCAGGCAGCGGCAACCAACGAAGCCGCTACCGACGTACCAAATGCGGACGTCACTAAACCGGCAGCTAAGAAAACGACGACTAAAAAGCCAGCCGCTAAAAAGACCACGCGCAAGACAACCACGAAGCGCACGACCACTGCCAAGAAGCCCGCAACCAAGCGGACTACGACGAAGCGGGCAACGACGCGGAAGACCGCGACTAAGAAGTAGCCTTGTCTTTTGCGACTAAGTGTGCTAATATAGCTTCTATGCGATGAGTCGAGAAATCACGCGTCCCTTGCTTGCAAGGAGCGTCCGCACAAGCGGCTAGGTGAATTTGTCAGCAGGGCACATATGTCACCGTATTGTGACGTGTCTGATCTTGAGGGAATGTGGATTCCGAGACGGATCCGTTCGGGAGACCGAACGCTGTGTGAAAAACGTCCAATCAGTCTTGTACTGGTTGGGCGTTTTTTTTGCGCTAAATTTGTGAAGTCAAATTACTTTGGTTTACAGACCATTCTGCCCAGTTAGTGACTTCCCCCTTGAATTCGTTAAGGGGGGCTTGCTATACTTAGCCCAGCACATTGGTGAGGGGCACTGACATATGGCAAAGAATACGAAACAAGAATTGTCGGCGGCACTGTTGACGCAGCTCCGGACAACGCCGGTTGATAAGATTACCATCAAATCCATCGTGACGGCCTGTGACCTGACGCGGCAGACCTTTTACAACCATTTCAGCGACATTTACGAACTGGTTGAGTGGACCGCCAAGCAGGCGACCGCCGAATCACTGCAAAACGTGGCGGACTATGACAATTGGCAACAGGGATTCTGTAACGTGATGACCACGATTAAGGAGAATCGTTATCTGGTGCAGAACACCTACGAGTCAGCCTACTGTGACCTTTTAGAAAAATACATATATACGGTGCTGTACCAGTACATCATCGCCGTGGTTGAGCGCCAGGCGACGGGGATGCGAGTCGCTCAGAAGCACAAGGATTTCATCGCCCATTTCTACAGTCTGGCCTTTATCGCGCTCATTTTTGAGTGGGTCAAGGATGGGATGCAAGAGGACCCAGCCGACATCGTCGAACAAACGGGCGTGCTGGTGCAGGGGGATTTTCAGAAGGCCTTACAGAACTATGCCGAGTAATTGACAAAATTGGGGAGCTGTCAAAATTTTGACGGTTCTCTTTTTTTGTCAATTGTCTTGTTGGCGGGTGGGCCTTATCTTAAAGACAAGCACCTAATCCCAAACAAAGAAGGTCATCTTCATGAATATCTATCAGACGATGTATCATCCACTCAAACCCGCTGGCATCGACGACCGTCGGGCCAACATTGTTGGTGGTGGGATTGCTGGGTTAGCCACCGCGGTCTTTCTTATTGACGACGCGCAGATGCCTGCCCAAAACGTCACCATTTATGAAAAGAAACCGGTGATGGGCGGTTCCATGGACGGTACCAAGGGTAATCAAGGTTATCTGTGCCGGGCCGAACGGGAGCTGGAACCCTACATGGAATGTTTGTGGTACCTGTGCAGCAAGATTCCATCGCTCGAGAATCCCGGGCGCACGGTGCTAGATGACGTGGTCGACTTCAACCGCGATGAACCCATTCACAGCGAGGCACGGGTCATCGTGAACCAGGGTGAGATCGACAGTCATTACCATGATTATAAAATGAAACCCGAATACGCGGCCGCCATGGAAACGATTATCAATTCCACGGAGGAAGAATTGGCCAACAAGCGGATCGATGAATTTTTCGACAAGGATTTCTTTAAAACCAATTTCTGGACCTGCTTCCACAGTCAATTAGCCTTCAAACACTACCACAGTGCCATTGAATGCCGGCGTTATTGGCAACGGTTCACCTTCATTTCCCGGCACGAATACCTGGAAGGGTTTGTCCACACCAAATACAACGAATACGATGCCATCATTTTACCAATCGAACGCTGGCTGATCGACCAGGGAGTCCACTTTGAAAACAACTTCAACGTGACCGACCTCGGCTTCTCCGATGCCAACAACACGGTCGATGAAATTATCGCGACTCAAAATGGCAGCGCTGCCAACGTGGCTGTGCAACGCCAGGACCTGGTCTTCGTCACCACGGGGTCCATCAGTGAAAACAGTACCTTCGGCGACAATCACACGGTGGCCGAAACCAACCGCGACACGCAGGACATGGGGACGTTTACCATCTGGCAGAACCTGGCCAAGAAGGACGCCAAGTTTGGTCATCCCGAGAAGTTCCTGGGACAGATCGACCAGACCAAGTGGATTTCCTTCTTCCCAACGGTCAAGAACTATCCGGAATTCTTCAAGCGCATCGAGGAACTCTCTGGCAGTCCAGCCGGGACCGGTGGCCTCATGACGTTCAAGGATTCCAACTGGGATCTTTCCTTTGAAATTCACCATAAGCCATTCTTCCCTTACCAAGCCGATGATGAAGAAGTGGGTTGGGGTTACGGCCTGTACGGCGAAAATGAAGGGAATTATATTAAGAAACGCATGTGGGACTGCACCGGCGATGAAATTTTGACGGAACTGCTGTACCACTTGGGCATGTTAGACATCAAGGACGAGGTACTGGCCCACACCTATATGTCGACGACCATGATGCCGTACTGTACCAGTCAGTTCATGCCACGGCAAGCCGGCGACCGGCCACTGGGTGTTCCAGCAGGCTGCACCAACCTTGGCCTGCTCGGGCAGTTCGTGGAAATTGACGATGACGTGGTCTTCACGGTTGAAACCTCCGTTCGGACCGGGTTAGAAGCCGTTTACAAGCTGCTCAACTTTGATAAACGGCCAATCGAGGTCAACCCGTCACGTTACGACGTCCGCTACCTGCTGCAACGGATCAAGCGGTTCCAAGGCATCACCGGTGACGTGACCGCCGCCGATTTGCCACAGGTTGATCCGGCCCAATTACCAGCACTGACGGCTAAGCTGTTGAAGCTGGTCAACGCCGTCCCACCGTACTATCAGATGTACCTGGGTCGCGACCAAACTATCCCCCAAAAGGCCGCGGTGTTGCATCCCAAGGCCCCGCACAGTAAGTAAAAACACACCTCCGCTGTAGATGCTGTGCGGTCCTGTCTGAAAGTCGTCCCTTGTGGACGGCTTTTTTGTCGAGAAAGCCAAGCCCCGACTAGTGCAGAATTGTGCTATCCTAAAACTATCTTGAATTTTGAGGGGACTTACAAATGGATAAAGGACGGGTGGCGGCCTTCACGGATGCCGTGGTGGCCATTGTGTTAACGATTATGGTGTTGGAGTTCAAAACGCCAGAGGAGCCGACGTTTGCGGCGTTGGCCAGTGAGTGGAGCTATTTTGTGGCTTACTTGATTAGTTTCTTGTTTATTGGCGTGGCTTGGTACAATCATCACTACATGTTTGCGCTGACCAAGCGGGTGACCAAGAGTCTTTACTGGGTCAACAATCTCTGGATTTTGGTGATGGCGATGCTGCCGGTGTCCACGGCCTGGGCCGGACGATTTATCATGGACGTGCAGCCGGAACTATTTTACTTCATCATCTTTACGTGCTGGACGCTGGTCTACGCCGCGCTATCTTACACGGTGATGCGGGTCAATCGGAAACGGCATCCCGAGGTTGCGCGGAAAATTCGGTGTATGCCGGCCTACCGAGTTCACGTCAGTGTGTGGTTTTGGCTAGTTTGGGTCATCGTACTGGGCCTGATTTTTGTTTGGCCGCCAATCTCACTGCTTTTTACCTTAGCTGATCTTAGCATGATGGCGATTCGCACGTCGGATGATAGCGACAAATTGTTTTAGAGGGGTTTAACGACATGCAAGACGAATTATTTAATATTCCGGCCTATTTTTATTTGGGTTGGCTGATTCCGCTGTTCTTTGGCGGGGTCTTTACCATTAGTTACCGGATTGAAAAACGCCGACTGGGCAATGGTATTTGGTTTTCGCTCTTTTTCTATTCGTTTTTGGCGTTACTGGCAATGACGATTCTGGGGACCAATAATAAATGGCTGATTGTCATCAGTCTGGCCTTATTCGTGATTCTCCTGCTCCTGATCGGGGTAGTTTTTGCCCTCCAAGCCTTCCTGTTGCTGTGGAATGCTTGGATCGTTTGGAAACGGGAGAGCCACACGTTGGCCAACATGCTGACGCTGTTTCTGGGTATCGCCATTTTATTGGCACCATTTCTGACATCACTGATGACGCGCTATCTGCCCGTGCCAGTGGCCTCAGGCATCAGTCTCTTTGCCGCGATGGTGATTTTCTACGTCTTATTCTGGTTCTACAATTATCTGACGATGCTGGTGATTTATCAATTTAATCATCCCCGGTATAAGCAGGATTATTTAATCGTGCTGGGAGCGGGCCTGTTAAATGGCAACGAGGTCTCCCCGCTGTTGGGCCAACGAATCAATCGCGCTTTGAAATTTTACCGCAAGCAATTGCGTAAGATTGGCCAAGGTCCCGTGATTATTTTCTCCGGCGGTCAGGGTGGCGACGAAACGGTTCCCGAGGGTGTGGCCATGCGTCAATATGCCATTGACCATGGCTTGCCACCTGAACAGGCGATTGCCGAGGATCAGTCGAAGACCACCTACGAGAATATGGTCTTTTCCAAGAAAATTATTGCCGACCGGGGGACTGTTCAGCCCCGGGTGACCTTCGTGACCAACGGCTACCATACGTTCCGTGCGGGGATGATTGCTCGCAAGGCTGGTCTCAAGGCCAACGGGATTGGCGCACACACCGCGAAGTTCTTCCTGCCCAACGCCATTTTGCGTGAGTACATTGCGATTTTCGTGGGGAATAAGCGCTGGCATACGGTGGCGGTGGGGCTGATGTTGGTGTTGACGCTGGTTCTCACCTGGGCCGAATACCACGGGTGAAAATATGACCAGGTTGCGGTGGGGGTCGTTCCCGGCGGTGGATTCAAAGTGCCCTGCTGTGGGGCACGGTTCCGGCCTGAGAGGCGGTCCGGCACCTCGCCTTTGAGCCAAAGAGCGGTCTCAAAGGTCGTCCCGTGGTCTAGGTTGGGACAGAACCCCAACCAAGTCCACCGACACAGCTGGTCACTTTGATCCACCTCTGGTCACTGACACTGACCGCGCTGGTTCATTTTCACCAGGAATTCAGTGGACGTTTGCCCCGGCATGGGGGGATTTCTGTGTGGGGTAGCGTCATTCAAAACAGATAGGCAGAAGATTCTCAAAAATTAGCCTACAAAAATATCGACCAGTCCAAATTGGACCAGTCGATATTTTTTTATTCATCGCGATGTGCTTGGTAACTGGCAAATGCTGCGTAGCCGAGTGCGACTAGCAGGATGCTCCCCAAACCGTAAAACAAAATATTCCCCAATGCTACCATGACAGCGTTCCTCTCTGTGTGACTTAACTTGTCATATCATAGCAAAACTTCATGGTAGGGTAAATAGTCTGAGGGGCAATGTAATATTACAATTTGTGAAATCGCGTTAACCCAGAATTGTTATCCCGGAAAGGTACTGGGTTCGCCTATTTGACCAAATAAACGTGGTCCTGAACTAGGTCAATTTGGGTATAGTGGCGGTTCAGGTCACGCGATTCCTTATTCTCTAACAAGTGGGCATGGTTCCAGAAGTCTTCGGACCCGGTGGCGCCGTGGGGTTCGCCCAGAACGACGAAGTCCACGTCCTTGTCCGTGGCGCGAATTGCCTGCAACAGGTCCCAATCCAGCGGTAAGCCGTCTGGTGACCAGGACATGACGACCACGCCGACCTGGTCCTGGTATTTCTGCCAGGCATCCGTGGCGGACAGGGCCTCAATCGCAGTCAGGGGATGACGGCCGGTTTCATTTTCCACGGTCCACGCCTGACTATCCGTGGCATACACGGTCTTGTGCGCGTCACGCAGGCCCTTTGAAATGTAGCCGTTACCCGCCATGACTTCCAGCACGGCCCGGTTACCGACAAACTTGGCCAGGTCACTCACGAAGGGGGCCGGTGTATAGGCCCACATGCCGTAGTGCGTTTCCAAATAATCCCGGAAGGAGCGCAAATCGTGGTCTAACTTTGGCAGCGCGTCGGACAGCGCGTTCCAAATTTTATCGCCGGTCGCGTCGCCAGCCGGGTAACGGGTATTGAGCTTTTGGAAAATCTGATCCTGACTGTCATCAGGCAGTTGAAGCAAGGGCATCTGTTGGGGCAGGTCGCCCGCTGCCAACATTTTATCCGCTAAGAGCACGTTACTGATTAAAATCTTAATGGATGGGTAGTCATTAAATTGGTGATAATAGGCCGTCATGCGTTCAATGTAGCTGGTTTTCCGTTCGCTCAGTGGGGCGTGACGGACTTTTTTCTTGAGTTTTTGCATTTTCTTGGGATTCACTAGTGAGGTCCTTTCTGGTGCCTAACACCGATAGAAAAGGCCGGCTGATTAGCGTTCGCTGACCAACCGACCCGATAATTAATGGTCGTCTAAATGAAGATCCAATTCTTCTTGCTGGTTCGGTTCCGGCGTGGTGGCGCGGTTTTCACGGCCATGCAGGTAACCGTCGATCAACTGGTAAATTTCGTAGCGGTCACGGCCACTTAACAGTTCGCTGTTGAAGCTCAACTGCTTACCGGACAGGAAGAGGCGGCCGAGGTCGTATTCATCTCGTTCGGCTTTCCCCGTTAAGTAGTCCATGGTCACGTCAAAATACTCCGCAAGCTTCCGGACTTCCAGGAAGGAAGGGGTCCGAATGCCCCGTTCCCAGTTGCCAATTTGTGACGCTGTGTTGGCATGCTCTTCCGGTTCGCCCGCTTGCGCATTGAGCGCCGTTGCCAGTTGTTCTAGTGTAATGTGTTGGCCTCTGCGCAAGGCCCGCAGTCGTTCTGAAAACATCCAACTCACCCGTTTCTTTCCAGTTTATGATAACTCTCATTATACCACTCTCTGTGGTTTTTAAGGGAAACTTGTCTGACTGGGTTAGGTCGTTGTTGGCCGCCTCCGGGCTGGTGAAAACTGGGTCTGGCCGCGTCCGTTCCCGGCGGCGCGCTCAAGATGCTCTGCTGTGGGGCCGGTTCCAGCCTGTGGAGCGGGCTTCCACCTCAACTTTGAGCCTGAGTAGCGGTCTCAAAGGTTGTCCCGTGGGCTAGGCTGAGAAAATACCTCAGCCAAGGCCACCGACACAGCCGGGCATCTTGGCTCGCCTCTGGTCACTCCTGCGGCCGGCCCAGTTTTCCCAGCCCTGCGGCTGACAGCGACGTAACCCCGTCAGGCAAGTGTTCTGCTGTTTTTTGTGAGCTGGCAGGTTGATTTGACTGGTGGTTGCGTTCCCGGCGGCGCGCTCAAGATGCCCTGCTGTGGGGCCGGTTCCAGCCTGAGAAGCGGGCTTCCACCTCAACTTTGAGCCTGAGTAGCGGTCTCAAAGGTTGTCCCGTGGGCTAGGCTGAGAAAATACCTCAGCCAAGGCCACCGACACAGCCGGGCATCTTGGCTTGCCTCTGGTCACTCCTGCGACCGGCCCAGTTTTCCCAGTCCTGCGGCTTACGGCGGCGTAACCCCATCCGGCAAGCGTTCTGCTGGTTTTTGTGAGCTGGCAGATTGCTTTCACTCTCATTTGTCGTGCAGGCGATAGTTTTGACCCACTAGATACTTGGCGACTAAATTTTGCTTTCAATAACTAATTCAATTCAAGCTCTTACTTCACCAACGGGTCCGTCAAACGCATGAACTCTGCGACGTCGCGCTTGATTAGCTTGACGCCGGCTTGCCAGAAGTCTGGTTGGGTCAGGTCGACACCTAAGTGCTTTTGGGCCAGTTCTTCGCTGGTCATGTTGGCCGTGTCCCGCAGTAGCGCGATGTAGTGGTCTTCGAAGTTGCCTTCCTGTTGGGCCTTGGCGTAGATGCCCAGGCTGAACAGGTAGCCGAAGACGTAGGGGAAGTTGTAGAAAGCCGGTTCGTCGATGTAGAAATGCAGCTTGCTGGCCCACAGGTGTGGCGAGTAGGTCGACAGGTCGTGACCGAAGGCTTCCTTTTGGGCGTTGAGCATCAGTTCGTTCAACTCGGCTGGCGTGACCAGTTTTTGTTGGCGTAACTGATAGAAGCGCGTTTCAAACAGGTAACGGGCACGGATGTTTAGGAACATCGCAACCGGGTTATCCATCTTGGCGTTCAACAGGGCAATCTTTTCGGCGTCGGTCTTGGCCGCCTTAACGTTGGCGTCGGCGACAATCAGTTCACCAAAGGTCGAGGCCGTTTCCGCCACGTTCATCGCGTAATCCTGGCGGAGCTGGGGCAGGTCGTCGATGACGCTGGAGTGAAAGGCGTGGCCGAGTTCATGAGCCAGGGTGGCCACGTCGTTCGGTGAGCCGGTGAAGGTCATGAAGATGCGGGACTCGTGGGTCTCTGGGGCACTTTCCATCCAGCCACCGGGAGCCTTGCCGGCACGGTCTTCGGCTTCGATCCAGTTATTTTCAAACGCACGTTGGGCCAGCGCTGCCATTTTCGGGGAGAACTCGCCGTAGTGTTTGATAATGAAGGCCGCCGCCTCGTCAAAGGTGAAATGGTGTTCGGCACTGCCGGGCAGGTTGAGTGGGGCTTCCACGTCCTGCCAGCCGGCGTGCTTTTTGCCTAACAAGGCCGCTTTACGGTCGAGGTAGTCCAGTAAAAATTGCTTGTTGTCGTCCACAACCTGCCACATGGTGTTCAGGGTCGCCGCACTCATCCGGTTATCCTTTAACGGTTCGCGAAGAAAATCAGTGGTGCCATGAGCGGCGTATTCGGTCAACCGGAAGCCGGCCAAATGGTTCAGCGTGTCGGCAAAGAGCTGTTCCTTGTCCGTCCAGGCTTGTTCCCAAGCTGGGAGGAGGGCCGCCCGGTAATCGGGGTCGGCGTTGCCCAGCAGATTGTTGTCGGCTTGCCCGGCTGACAGCGTCGTCGGGTTACCGTCGGCATCGTGAAACGGCACGTTAACGGTCGAGACCAGGGAGTCGTAATGACTGCTCCAAGCGGCCTTGCCGTCGAGGTTCAAGCGGCTGATCAAGGCCTCGGTCTTGTCGTCGAGCAATTCCTTGCCATCGTCGCGCATTTCTTTTAAGTTAAACGCGATGGGTTTCAGGTCGGGAGTGGCTAACATGGCCGTGAAATTGGCGTCGGGCACTTGGACCAACACCTTTTTCAACTTGCCACTAACGTTTTCCGCCTGGTTGGCTAGGCCGCGGAGTTCGGCCTCCATGGGTGCCACGTCGGGGTTCGCGCTGTCCGCAGAACCGACCGCCATGATGAACAGGCCGGCTTGGCCAATGGATGCGCTAATTTCCTGTAGTTGCGTGATGAGTTTAACAAATTGTTGGTACTGGGGTGCATCGCTCGCAGCGTCCCAGCGGTCCAAGAGATCGCCCAACGACGCAATGGCCGTCTTGGTTTCGGTCAATTTCGTTTTCAGTTGGGTGGAGTTGATACCACCCGCAAACAGTGAGTCTAAATCCCAATTTAACGCATATTTCATGGCGAGGCCTCCTTATGTAAGTTGTGACCATTATAGCAAACTTCAAAACGATTGCGCTCACCGAAAGAACTTCGTATACTTACCAGAGGGAGAAATCTGGCAGCGGGCCGCGACCCACCAGTTACTGGCGGTCGGCTGGCAGGCGCTATTGCGGGGAAAGTTACCCGCAGCGCGTTGAGAATTGAGAAATTGGGAGGAAATGAACGTGAGTAAACGACTAAAGGGGTGGCTGATTGCCCTCGTGGTACTAGTAGTGCTGGTATGTGGCGGTTTAGTCGGTGCCAGCCTGTACTTCTACAACATGACGGTGGCCAGCGGCAAGAAGGCGTTTGTGGCAACGAGCACCAAGCTGAAACGCACGGATCCGATGTACGACGCGAAAAAATGGTATCAGACCGTGCCCAAGCAACGGTGGACCGAAAAGGCTGCCGGCGCCAATTTAAACTTAGTGGCGGACTATGTGCCAGCCGCCAAGACGACCAAGAAGACGGTCGTGCTGGTTCACGGCTTCGGGTCTGACAAGGAAGCCATGGGCGGGTACGTTGCCATGTTCCATAAATTAGGGTATAACACGCTGATTCCCGACACCCGTGGGCAGGGTCAAAGCCAGGGGAAGGTCATCAGCTACGGGTATTACGAAAGCAAGGACTATTTGAAATGGGTCAACCAGGTCATTGCCAAGCAAGGCCAACAGTCCCAAGTCGTCCTGTTCGGGGTGTCCATGGGGGGCGCTACGACCATGATGACCAGTGGCTTGAAAACGCCGAGCCAGCTGAAGGCCTACATTGAAGATTGTGGGTACACGGATGCCCAGGCGGAAATCACGTATCAGGCCAAGCAGATGTACAACATTCCGTACTGGCCGTTGGTGCCAATGACCAGCACCGTGGCGCGGATCAAGGCGGGGTTCCATTTCAAGGACGCCAACGCCTTAGCTGCGGTCAAACGGAATCACAAACCAATGCTGTTCATTCACGGCGGCGCGGATACCTTTGTGCCAACGCGGATGGTCTACCAGGTTTACCGCGCGGATGCCGGGCCGAAGGAGCTGTTGGTGGTGCCGGGGGCCAAGCATGCGGCAGCGCTGTCGCACGCCCCCGCCCTTTACACCAAGACAGTCAAAGCCTACCTGGCAAAATACATTCACTAGGCCTGGTTACGCTGGTCGTTGATGGCGCCTCCGGGCTGGTGAAAACTGGGCCGTGGCGCGTTCGTTCCCGGCGGCGAGCTCAAGGTGCCCTGCTGTGGGGCCGGTTACAGCCTGAGAAGCGGGCTTTCACCTCAACTTTGAGCCAAAGAGCGGTCTCAAAGGTTGTCCCATGGGCTAGGCTGGGAGAATACCCCAGCCAAGGCCATCGACACAGCTGGTCGCCTTGGCTCGCCTCTGGTCACTGCCACGACTGGCCCATTTTCACCAGCCCTGCGGCTAACGTTAGTGTAACCGGCCGTGAAGGTGGTTTGCCGGTGGGATTAGCTGTTGTTGGTGTGGGGCAAACGGGTTGAATGTATTTGTTATGAATTAAAAGTTTGCGAGTGGACTGGGTTACCCGTATGTTGGGTGCTTGGTCCACTTTTTATGTAGCGAAAAATAATGGGTCTAATCATCCCCAGACAACTGGCCAGGGCGTTATAATTGACGTTGTAAATGGATTCTTTAAGCACTAACAACTTTGCTCTAAGACGAGTGAAAGAAAAAGAATAAGTCGCTTGCTAACGGGAAACAGCCTGTCAGCACCAAGCGATAGTGAAAATACGGGTACCACAGTGAGTGACCAGAGGTGGGTCAAAATGCCCGGTTGTGTCGATGGTCTTGGCTAGGGTTCTTGCCTAGCCTAGTCCATGGGGCGACCTTTGAGACCGCCCTATGGCTCAAAGTCGAGGTGGAAGCCCGCCCTATAGGCTGGAACCGACCCCACAACAGGGCGTTTTGAACCCGCCGCCGGGAACGGACAGCAACCACAACCTAAACGTATTTTCACTATCCTTGAGCTGACAAAGGGCGTTAACCCAAGCAAGCGGAAGGAGATGATTGGATGGAGCCGGAAGTTTCGCACCAATATCGGCCCGTCACCGAAACCATTCTGACGCTGGGGGCGACCCTGGTCATGGGGATGATCGATGCGGACACCTTTCTGAATCATGGCGCCGTTTTCGTTAGTGCCCAGACCGGGAACCTGGTTGTGTTTGTCGTGAAACTCGTCGAACATGGCTGGGGCGCCGCCTGGGTCAACGTGCCCGTTTGGATTGGCTACTTCCTGGGGTGTTTTGGCGCGCAGGGGCTAACGGAACACTTGGGCAAGGCCAACAAGCGCCAGCAGATGCGATGGCTGATGCTACTGGACGTGGTAGCGTATATGTTACTGGCCAGCCTGCAGCACGTCATGCCAACGATGTGGCTGATTTTTCTACTGGGTATCATGGCCGGCTATGAGCTGACCGTTTTCCGTCAGGTCGGCGGTATCGGCATCAACAACGGCATCATGACCGGGAATACGAAAAATTTAGCCACCAATGCCTACCGCGCCTGGTTTGACGGCGACAAGGCTGCCCGTGCCAAGCAAAATAGATTGGCGTTAGTTCTGCTAACGTTTATCCTCGGCTGTGCCGTGGGTGCCCGTTTGGCCAACCTGACGCCACTGGGTGTACTGTGGATTGCCTCCGCTTTAAAATTAATTTTATTGGCGTGGCTCTTTGTTCCCGCCGCGATGGAGAAACCGGACGCATGATTGGTTTGGGTTGTGGCCGCAAATAGCGTATAATTAACGAGATAAGTGACCAACCCACCCGGCGCCTCGTCGGGACTGAAAACTAAGGAGCACGAATAAATTGTTAATCACAGGACTCGTTATCGGTTTCCTGCTGATTGGGCTGGTAGCCGGCTATCTGGTGCGCCAGCATAAACATCGTCAGGAACTTCTGGCGGTGCAGGAACAGGCCCGAGACATCATTGCTCAGGCCAACGCACAGACCCAGCAGCGCGTACAAAAGCTGCACGAAAAGAGTCGGCGCGAGACCTTAGCCTATCAGCAGTCAGTTAAAGATGAACTAACCGAACAAAAAAGTGACATTGCCGTTAGAGAACAGCGTCGTCAGCAGCGTGAACAACTGTTAGGCCAAATGGCCGTGCGGTTGGATGATCAAACCGCGATGCTCGATGAACGCAGCCAAGCCAACCGTGACCAGCGTCAAGCCATTCATGGATTGAAGGATCAAGCCACAGAGCTGAGCACCAAGCGTGACGATACGTTGGCAGAACGGGCGGGGATGGACGAGAAGGCCGCCCAAGACCACGTCATCCAACACACCGAAGAAGAATTGACCCGCGACCGTGACGTGGAGGTCAAGGCGTTGAATGATAACGCCGTGGCCAACGCCGAGAAGTGGGCCAAGGACGTCGTGTTATCCGCGACCGAAAGTGGGCCGCAAGACTTGCCGAAGGAACACATGGAACACACGGTGACCGTGCCCAACGGCGAGATTCGCAGTAAGATCATCGGCCGCGATGGCCAGCATATCCGCTTGCTGGAAACGCTGACTGGGACGGACCTGATTTTTGTGCCGGATGACAACACCACGTTGTTCATCAGTACGCATGACCCGATTCGTCGGGAAGTGGCCCGGGTGGCGCTCACCAATTTGGTCGCCAGCCGCCGAATTTCCGCCAACCAGATCGAAACGCAAGTTGAAAATGCCCAACGGGACGTCAACCACAGCTTATGGGAGACCGGGGAACAGACCGTCAGCTTGCTACACGTGGGTTGGATGCACCCCGATTTGATGAAACTGATCGGTCGGCTCAAGTACCGGACCAGCTACGGCCAAAATGTCCTCTTGCACTCGATCGAAGTGGCCCAGTTAACTGGCGCCATGGCCGCACGGTTGGGGTACAATACCCGTTTAGCACGGCGGGCCGGCCTGCTCCATGACTTGGGAAAGGCCATCGACCACGAAGTCGAAGGCACCCACGTGGAAATCGGGACGGAATTTGCCCAGAAATATGGTGAAGAAGACGTGGTCATCAACGCGATTGCTGCGCACCATGGTGACGTCGAGAAGACCTCACCACTGTCCGACCTGGTTGCCGCGGCCGACGCCGTTTCCGGTGCCCGGCCTGGTGCCCGGAGTGAATCCGTTGAAGATTACATCAACCGTCTGCGGGCGTTGGAGAAGATTGCCAACGACCAAGAGGGTGTGGCCGAAAGCTATGCCATCCAAGCTGGTCGTGAGTTGCGGATCATCGTGAAACCCAAGGAATTGGACGACACGGCCGCAGCCAACCTGACCCAGGAAGTGGCCAAGCAGATTGAGGCGACGTTGACTTACCCAGGTAAGATCAAGGTCACCACGATTCGCAAGTCCACGGCGGTCGAGTACGTCGGTGACGAAAAGAAAAAGGCCAAAAAGAAGAAAAAGAAAAAGGCCGCTAGCGCTAGTTAGTTGCCAAAGAAAAAGGGTTATCCGTAGCCAACCACGATGGTGGTGGCGTACGGGTAACCCTTTTTGTATGTAGCGTGTTTTGAAATAATTAATGAGAACGAGCGCAATCACTGACATCGGCGCACAGCGGGGTGAGCCAGTGTCAGCCGTGAGGGCGGTGCAAATGCGCTCAGCCGTGGGAGTTGCCTTAGCGGTTTACCACTTAGGCAACTGATAGCTTTGAGACGCGTTTTTTGTGGCTCAAAGTAAGCGCGGAGACCGGCCTTTGGCTCCAGGCGTTCGTCCACAGCGTCACGGCTCATTTGCACCGCCCGGTAAGGCGCAATTGGAGCGCTATCCCCGAGGTTCGTTGATGATGGTGAAGTTGGCGTTGGCCGTGGCGTCGATAGTGGGGTGTTCCTGCAGATAATCCGCAATGATTTCACTCATCGCACCCTGACTCTCGGCAATGATCTTGTCGGCGCCAAACATGGCGTAGTGGCCGCCACCGACTGCGCGGTATTGGTTGAGCACGATGCGCAGGGATTGGTCCGGCGTCACGGGTTGACCGTGGTAGGTCAGCCGTTCCACACGTTGACCAGCGGGGTTCGCCACGTTCAACGTGTAATCGATGCCTTCGTACATATCGTAATTATATTGCCGGTGTTTCGGGTGGATAAAGGCCGGGTTCACAATGATCTGACCGTCCTTCACACTAAAGTAGCGCGCACTGACCTCTAAGGCCGCCCGCAAGTCTGCTCCGGTAATTTTCAGGAGGGACAGGCCGTTCGGATACACGTAATTGGTCATGATATTGCGCATGGTGATGGGGTTTTCAAAGCCACGGGCCTCGTTGTTAAAGAGGGCGGTAGCGGAAATATCCGCGCCCATCGTTGCCATTTGGACCTTTTGAATAAATTCAATGTAGGGGGTCTCGTGAATCCGCGCGTCAAACGGGTCGTCAAAGGTCATGTCGCCCTTGATGTGGCCGAGCGGTTGGTCCAACCAGTGGCCGACGGCATCGTTTAAGCCATTCGCAGCGGCCAGGACTTTTTTGTCGAGCGGGGCTTCCTGAGCGGAGACCAATTCAGAGTCGTGCTGGGTCACCGTGACCTTGCCCGCAGCGTCGCGGTCGAGGTCCAGGGTAATCTTACCCACGGCTTGCCCCCGAAAACCGGGTTGGGTCGTGGGAATATCAAAGACGTCGGTGGCGAGCTGGCGATGTTGATGGCCAGTGACCAAAGCATCGATGCCCGGAATGGCCTCTAGAATGTGGTAGGCTTCGTTTTCGCCGACATGAATGTCATTGGGCTGACCAGTGGTTAAATCGCGCTCAAAGCCACCGTGGTAGCACACAACGACCACGTCAGCCTGTTCCCGGATAATGGGGACGTATTTCTTGGCGGCGATAAAGGCCGACTCGAACTGCAGACCACTGATGTTGGTGGCCTTTTCCCATTTGTAAACGGCTTGGGTGGTCAGACCCAGCACGCCAATTTTAATGCCGTCTTTTTCGATGATCTTGTATGGTTGGCCGTATTCGGGGTCGCCGTTTTTATCCAAAATGTTGGCGCAAAGAATCGTGCGTTTGGCATCTCGAATGGCGGCCTGTAGGTAAGCCTGACCATAATTAAATTCATGATTGCCGAGAATTCCGCAGTCATAATCAATCTGGTTATAAATGTTGAGCAGGGGCTGCGGGTCGCGGTCGGGCTGGACGCGCGCCACGTAGTAGGCCAACGGGGATCCCTCAAGGAAATCGCCATTTTCAATGGTCACAACGGGTCCCTGTTCCTTGGCAGCGGCTTGCTCGCGGGCGATGACCGTGGCCGCGCGGGCCAGGCCAAACCCCTGGTGGCTCCCCTTTTTCACGTAGTTCGTAGGGAAGACGTACCCGTGGGTATCACTTGTCGATAAAATTGTCAGCTTCATTAATTGTCACCCTCCAATAGGAAGTCTGGCTGGCCACGGGTCACGTAGACCAGTTGCTGGCAGACCGTTCGCGAAAAGACGCCGAAATCTTTAACGTGTTAAAGAAATTATAAGCTAGTTTGGGTTGCGTGTAAATTTTAGCTGGCTAAAATCGTAAATTTTTCCAATTTTCTCCCGCCGAAACGATTTGCAGGGGGCTGAATTTGGTGGTTGTCATCGCCTCCGGGAGGGTGAAAACTGAGCCGTGACGCTGTGGGCGCACGTCTGGAGACGAAGGGCGGTCTCCAGACTTACTTTGAGCCGCAGACCGCGTCTCAAAGATAGCAGTTACCTAAGCGGGAAACCCGCTAAGGTAACTCCCACGGCTGAGCTCATTTTCACCCTCCCTGCGGCTGAGACTGGTTTGGGGCCCGCCCCCTGCAAAACATTTCGTGGTGTTTGTCCGTATTCTGAGACTGCCAACTGGGGAGGGGTAGCCGGTTAAATAAGGACGACGCGCTGTCACTTGAATTGGGTCCAGAGCAGTTTTCGGGTAACAAAAAACGGCGGCCAGACCTTAATCGTCTGCGTCGTCGCTTTGAGAATAACGTATCTTACGTTTGGAGTGGGCTGGTTGCAGTAGCAGTGCCGCCCGTTTTTTACTTGGAGGAGTAAAATTGGTAACTTATTCGTTTGTTTAGTCGTAAGTTATGCAATTACTATACCAACAATTTGTGAAGAAAATGTGACGGAAATATTACAAAGAGGCCAGGACCACCGGAATCAGCATGAAAACAAACGTCAAAGCCTATGATACCGGGATAGACCAGTGCGAAATGAGAAAAGGCAAAACGAAAGCAAACCCCGTCACTTTCCCATTTGAATTTCACAAGCGATGGCAATACCAATGTATATTGAACGGCATCGAGAAATTAAATTACTTATTCAGGAATATTCTTGGGAAAATTGACAAGGGACTGACTTAAAATTGTGGTCATGGTAAAAAACAATTTTAAGTGCAGAACGACTGCGGTCTAAAACGATGTAAGCCGCAGGGCGGGTGCAAACGGGCTAGCACGGCCAGTGTCAGTGACCAGAGGCGGATCAAAGTGCCCAGCTGTGTCGGTGGTCTTGGCTGGCGTTTGAAATTCAGACGTTCATAAAAACTGAAACGGTATAGTGCAAAACGAATTGCGGTCTAAACTAGTGTAAGCCGCAGGGCGGGTGCAAATGGGCTAAGCCGTGGGAGTTGCCTTAGCGGTTTACCGCTTAGGCAACTGCTATCTTTGAGACTCGGTTTATGAGGCTCAAAGTAAGTCTGGAGACCGCTCTTCGGCTCCAGACGTGCGCCCACAGCGTCACGGCCCATTTTCACCCGCCCGGAGGCGATGGTAACACACAAAGAGTTTAGTCTGCAGCTGAGCTTTCTTGCATGTAGAGCATCTGGTCCGTCGACACCTGCTGGTACATCTCTTCAGCCAGCGCAGGCGAAACTTCCTTAGCACTCCGACGTTGCCGAATATAAGTGTATTCATACTGGAAGGCCTGGATGAATAATTCGTTTTGCTGGTCGCTGATTTCCTTGGAGGCGAAGCGCCGGTGCCGGGCATTGTAGTAGTTCCGCACGGCGTTGACTTCTGTTTGGTTGTCGACGCTGGAAATGTCCGTCAGGTAAGCGATGACGTCGTTGTACACGTCCTGTTCAATCTTGAGGTAGTTTTCCCGCCGGCGCTCATCGGCCGCGGAATCGCGGCGGCGACGGAAGCGACGTGGTTGGCGTTCCTGTTTGATGCGTTCGGCGCGTAACCGTTCTTGTTCCGCCGTTTGCGGATGTTGTTTCAACCACTTTTCCTGTTGCGCAATTCGCTGTTCACGGTGGCGGCGACGGCTAAAGACATGGGTCAGACGGTGCCAGACGAAGCGAATCCACAGCGTGGAATTGACGAAGGGGTTGTTGTGACTCATTTGCGATTTCATCAGGAGAATCCGCACGTAACGGTTGGCAAATCCTTGGGAAATGGTGCCGTTGTCGGCGAGTGCTTGGACGGTGTTCACTTCAATCTGAGTCGCGTGATTGAGAATTTCACTCATTTTCTGTCGGTCGGGACGTTCCGTGGTTGCTTGGCTGTTTAGCGTTTCAATCACGGCCTGCGTGGCACTAGGGGTATCCGGATTTTCTTGCGCTAAGCGTTCCGTTGCGTAGGCCACCAAGGCTTTACGTTCACGCAGGGCCTCGGCTGGGTCGACGGCCACTTCCTTATTTGGCAGTAGCATTGGCATGATGAAGGTGGGCACGAGCAAACTCAAAATGATGACGACGGCCGCAATGAAAATCATGGAGTTTCGGAACGGGAAGGCGTGGCCGTTTAACGTGAGTGGTAGCGAGAAGGCCATGGCTAACGTAATGGTTCCGTGCACACCAGAGAGGGCACCAATGAGGGCGTTGTGCCGGCGGTCCTTATTTTCCGAACGAATCAGGGCCCAGTCGAAACGAATCCACAGGTAACGTAGCGCCAGCATCACCACGTAGAGGATGACGGCCAGGAGCACGTAGGTGGGAATGGATTTGGTGCTGTCTCGTTGAATATTTACCCAGACGGTTGGCAGCGAAACGCCCAGCAGGACGAAGACGAAGCCGTTTAAAATGCTGGTGAGAATGTGCCAGGTAGAACGCGAAACCAGTTGGAGCTGGGTACTGGATAGGCGCAGTTGGTCGGTCGATATACTGAACATCAAGCCGGCAGCGACGACCGCTAAGATACCGGATAAGCCAATGTGTTCAGCGGCTAAATAGATAACGAAGGGGACTAAAATGTCATATGGGACGATGACACTGGAGGAGTCCATCCCGCCGCGGACCAGGTAGACCCGCAGCCAGACGGCAATCACCCCGAGAATCAAGCCAATCAGGAGTCCCCCGAAGAAGACGATAAGGAAATGTTTGATTCCACCACCCAGGGAGAATTTCCCAGTGGTAAAGGCGGTCAGGGCCAGGCTGAAGGCAACCAAGCCAGAAGCATCGTTGAACAGCGACTCCCGTTCCAACATGCCCATGACTCGCTCGGGTACGGCCATATTGGCGGTGATGGAACCCACAGCAACGGCATCCGTTGGCGTCACGATGGCGGCCAGCGCAAAGGCTAGTGCTAACGGCAGGGTACTGAGGACAGCGTGACTGAGGTAGCCTAGGAGGACGACGGTCAGGATGGCCAGTACCACGGCCATGGACATCACGGAGCCCATATTTTTCCGGAGCTCACCGGCGTTGGCATTGCGGCCGTCGTAGAACATTAACGGCGCAATAATCAGGAGCATGAAGACTTCAGGCTCGAGGATAAAATGATGATACAGAGGCACTAACGAGAGTAAGCCCCCCACAAAGATTTGGTAGAATGCCTGCGGTATGGCCGGAAAATAAGGGTAGATCGTATTGGCCACAATCGTCGCAAGGACTAGAAGCAGGACGGCATAGAAGATTTCCAAGTGAATCCCTCCAAATGAATAGAATCGTTGGTTCTTATTTTACGCCACTCGGTCCAGAAATAATGGAATAATTGTCTGGGAGTTTGGAAAAACTAATGTTTAACCAATTTCCAGCGAATGGCTAGGCGGTCTAAAGCGATTAAATTGTGCAATATGAATAATAATGCTGATGAAATGAATATACATACAATTAGGCGAAAAAGATACGCCCGGTAGGTATGTTCGTAAAAGTCCGTAACCTATCGGTGGATAATTGGTTGACTTGCAAAACTTTGTGCCCCCGTTACAGGCCGATATTTCGGGAATTCGCCCAGTTTATCACAAAGTAACGGGGGTGAACGGAAATGGTTGGGAATCCCAACCAACCCACTAAAAAATGTCGCCCCTTATTTAGAAAGTTTCCAAAAAAGGTTGATTATTCATTCAATTGTGGTAACATATAAGTTGGTTCTACTAGATAGTTCGATAAATTGTTTAGGTGAACTTTGTTATGTTGTCTGTTATCGTTACTCAATCCAACGATAAGGAAGTGCTGAATATGATTAATTTGTACATTGCACCAAGTAGCGCATCCAGTCGGAAAGCACGCGCTTGGCTTAAGGGACATGATATTGCTTTCAGTGAACGTAATATCAAGTCTAAGCCATTGAATGCTGCCGAAGTTAAACAGATTCTACGTTTAACTGAAAACGGAAGTGAAGACATTATCTCCACGCGATCCAACGTGTTTAAGGAACTGCACGTTGATTTGGACAGTTTATCAGTTAGCCAATTAGTTGATCTCGTTGTGAAGTACCCCGATTTGATCAAGCGCCCCATCATCTTTGATGACAAGCGGCTTGAAGTGGGTTACAACGAAGAAGAGATTCGGCGGTTCTTGCCACGGGATGTTCGGACCGCAGAACTCCATCACTTGGAATCACAATTAAGCTCATAGAATGGATCGATCAGTTCTCGGGGGAGTGCTGGTCGGTTTTTTATTGAAATGATTATAAACCACGTTCCGTTGGTCGAGTCTCAAGGCCGGCGAAAAAATGTGGGACGAAAAGAAAAGCTGACTCGGAAATCCTTGCGATTTCTTGGTCAGCTTTTTTGTCGTTGAAATTAGTGACTCGCTTTTAAATAGCTTTGGGCCATATGTGCGTATCCCAGTTGTTCCAAGGTTTCCACGATGGTAGCGGTAATGGTTCCGGTGGCCACCACGTCAAAACCAGCCAATTGGGCGACGATTAAGCTCTCTACCCGGTGCACAACGGTTGGGTCGTTGGTCAGGCTAGTGAGGGCTGTATGGATCTTTTTGGAATTGAACGGAGCGTGTTTACCGTCCGGGGTTTCCACGGTAAGACCGCTTGGGTCCATCGTCGTTTGTGATCTTCTGATAACGTCCATCGTCTCTTGCCCTCCTAGGTTTGCTGGCACTTCAGGTGGTCGGTTATCACCAACTTGAAAAATGCCCGTACACCCATCTTACGATGAATCCAGCAAAAAAACAACTAGATATGGGGGTAAAAATTCGCTTAATTCTACATATGGTAGTAAAACCACAGAGCGTGGTCAGCCGTTTTTTCCGTTAGATGCCTTTAAGGGTTTCCTGGGCGTGAATCGCTTGGGCCAGGATGGCGTTTGTCGGTGCCGGCACGTTGAGTTGGGCGCCTAATTTAGCGACGTAGCCGTTGAGAAAATCAATTTCGGTTGGCCGCCGATTGGCCATGTCTTGATGCATGGACGGGTAGTGCCCGCCATTGGTTTCCGGTGAAAATTGGGCGGCAATCAGGTCCGTTACGTCCGCGGCACTGAACTGAATTTTAGCCGCGTCGGCCACGGCTTGAAATTCGTTGAGCACGGCATCGTTTAGCGTCCGCCAGTTTGGCAGTGTACCAAACTCGCCGATATTGCAGTCGAACAGGGTGCAGTAGGTGTTGAGCACGCTGTTCAGACCGGCCTTTTTCCAGATGGCGGCCATGACGTTGGCGGCTTCACTGGCATGCAGGCCAGCACCGTTCAACGTGTCCAGGACGGCTGGCAAATTTGGAAAGGCGTCCGGCACGACGGCCTGCAGAGAAATACTCCCGGTCCCCGTCACCTTGATGTGGCCGGGACCCGTCATGCCAGAGGACCAAACCGTTGTGCCGACCACGATTTGGGCCTTGGGCACGTGCCGTTCAATGGTTTCGACGTTGCCGATTCCGTTAGCCAGCGTCAACACGGCCGGCTGATTGCTGAGAACATCGCCGAGATCTTGCAGCATCTGGTCCATCTGCATGGCCTTGGTAAACAGAATCACGAGGTCAAAGTGGTCAGTTACGTCCTGTGGTGCCATGGCCGTCATGGGATAGACGTGGTCAGTCCCGTCATCGGTGGTCACAATCAGCCCGTCGCGGTTAATCGCCGCCACGTGGTCGGCCCAGTTATCAATCAGGGTCACTTGGTTACCGGCGGCCTGTAGCTTCACGCCAAACCGACTACCCATCGCCCCAGCACCGGCAATCGCAATTTTCATGGAAAACACGCTCCTTGGTTATCAGTAAATTTATGTTGGAACCACTGGCAATTAAGTTAACCAATCAATGTGGCACCAACATATAATGGATAACTTTAGTTTAGCAGTTTTCCGAGGTTTTGTGGTGTGAAGGAGACGCTGGGGAAGAAAGAGGGGACGGTGTGTGGGGAGCTGGCGGTTTTGAAGATAAGGGAATTTAGAGATGTTAATTTCAGCGGTTGTTGGGGGTCAAATCGGTCTTGGTTCCAGAAATAGTAGAACTCAGTCAGCTCAGACGTCAGTGATTAAAGGCAGAGTGCAAAAAGGCTGTCAATTCAAACTATCGTTGCGGGTCAAACCAGTGTAAGCCGCAAGGATGGTGAAAATGAGCCAGCGTGGCCAGTGTGAGTGACCAGAGGCGGATCAAAGTGCCCAGCTGTGTTGGTGGTCTTGGCTGGCGTTTTGTGCCAGCCTAGCCCACGGGACGATCTTTGAGACCGGTTTTCAGGCTCAAAGTCGAGGTGGAAGCCCGGTCTTCAGGCTGGAACCGACCCCATAGCAGGGCACTTTGAATCCGCCGTCGGGAACGACAGGACAGGCCCACAGCGTCACGGCCCATTTTCACCATCCCGGAGGCGAGGACAACGAAAGTTTAACGGCAACAGAAGTTTTACCCGCAAACGAGTAGATTGGTAATTGACATCCGCCGGGCACTAGGCTAACATGAAAATCAATCATTAAATGAGAAAATAATGAGAAAATTTATAATTAGGAGCGATGCGTATGCCAAAAGGTGTCAGTGCACAAGATCTTTTCAAATTAAAATCGGTGGCTCAGCCGTTAGCCGCTGCCGGCCAAGTCTTTTTCGTTGAAAATAGTATTGATGAGGCTGCCAATGATTATCGCGCGCAGCTCAAGCGTGTTGACGCCGCTGGTCATACTCAGACGGTCGGGTCCAATGGCAAGCTCAACGTGCAGCCGGCAGTCGCTGGTGCGCAGCTCTTTTACGCGGCAACAGTTGGTGACGCGAAGGCCCAACTTTTCCAAGTAGCTTTAGCGGGTGGCGAGGCCAAGTTGGTCACCACGACCACACCTGATGAGGCCGTGAATACGGTTATCGCGTCAGCGGATGGCACTAGTGTCTTCTTTAAAACAACAGAAACGGCTGAACAGCCCAAGTTACCAAGTCCCCAAGCCTTCCCGCAAACGCGGCACGTGGACAAGCTCATCAACAAGGCCGATGGCTATGGCTGGTTGCCACTAGATGTGACCTACCGCTTACGCCGACTGGAAGTCGCCACCGGTGAAGTGACTGAAGTTTGCCAACAAGGCTTCGATTTTAGTTTGACCTCCGTCAGCGATGATGGCCGCTACGTCACGGTTTTACAGGACGATGATCCCGCCGACGAACGGAATTTTGCGCATGGTGCCTATAGTTTGGATACCCAGACCGGCGCAACGGTTGACTTGACCGCTAGTCTCGCCCACGGGCATTTTGAGGACGCCACGTTCGCGCCCGATGGGGTTCACGTGGCCTTGATCGGTGACGATGGCCAGGCTGGCCGGCATACCGTGGCGACCCTGTACCTGGGCAATCGTGAAACCGGTGAATTAACCGACGTGACGCCGGACTTACAAGCCGACCTGGCGCCTGAATTTGCCGGCGACTTCGTCCAACAGGCTGGCGGTAAATTGGTTCGTTGGCTCAGTGCCGACCAGTTTGTCTTCGCCGCTTGCTTCCACGCCCACAGTCAACTCTACGTGGGGGATGCCAATGGCGTGAAATTGGTGGATGACACCGCGCGTCAGATTGTGGACTTCACCGTGGTCGATGAACAGACCGTTGCGTTGGCCGTGTCCTACCAAGACAAGCCGAGTGAATTGGTGACGTTAAACGTGGCGACCGGTCAAGAGACCGTCAATTACGATCCCAACGCCGCTTACGAAGATACGCATGAATTTGCCCATCCACAGCACTTTGACTTCGAATCCGAAGATGGTCAAGCGCTAGAAGGCTGGTATTTACCAGCGCAAACGACGGCGCCTAAGGAACCCGTCCTGTTGTACGTTCATGGGGGGCCGCACGCCAACTATGGCGAGACCTTCTTTTATGAATTTCAAGTGCACGCCAGTCGTGGCTTCGGTGTGGTCTTCTTCAATCCCCGCGGATCAACCAGTTACGGGCAGGCGTTTGAAAGCAACGTGAATGGCCACTACGGCGAGGATGATTTCAACGATGTGATGACCGGCCTCGACGTGGCACTCGAGAAGTTTCCGCAATTAGATGCCGACCGACAATACATTGCCGGCGGTTCCTATGGGGGTTTCATGACGACCTGGGCTGTGGGGCATACCAAGCGCTTCGCCGCCGCGGTTTCCCAACGGGCCGTCACCAACTGGATCAGCTTATTTGGGACCAGTGATATCGGTTTTTACTTTAACCCAGAAGAACTGGACGTCGACCTCTTTGCTGAGGGCGGGGCGGAATCTTACTGGAAACAGTCGCCGCTGGCCTACGCGCAAAACGTCACGACGCCAATTCGCTTGCTCCACGGAGAGTGGGATATGCGGTGCCCAATCAGCCAATCGGAAGAATTCTTCACCGCGGTCAAACGCAATGGGGTCGACGCCGACATGGTCCGCTACCCACAAAGCTTCCACGGCATCTCCCGTGGTGGCCTGCCAAACTTACGGGTCCAACGGCTGGACGACATGACCGAATGGTTCACCGCGCATCCATCCGTTCAAAAATAAGCGGGATTGCGGATGATTGGTCACCTGCGGCTTCCAGGGTTCCACCTGCTGTGGGGCCGGTTCCAGCCGAAGGGCGGGCTTCCACCTCGCTTGGAAGCCACGAAAAGCGCGTGTCTCCCAAGTCGTCCCATGCTGTAAACGACCAAAGAACAGTCGTTAACACCATCGACACAGCTGGCTCCACCCTGGTTTCCTCCGGTTAAGATTGATTGTTATTTAGATAATTATTTGTTCAGAAAGGCGTCACCACGGATTCGTCTGTGGTGGCGCCTTTTAAAGTACGATGATTCACTGTGATGGTAGTCAGTCGAATTAAGCAGCCAATCGATGTCTACGAGCCAGACGGGTGTTCAGCCGCCAGACTAGTGAAAATAATTTCGCAAGAGTTAGTGACCAGAGGTGGGTCAAAGTGACCAGCTGTGTCGACGGTCTTGACTGAGTGGACTGCTCAGTCTAGAGCGTGGACCGACCTTGGAGACTCGCGAACTTTAGCGAGGCTTCAAGGCGAGGCGGAAGACCGCTCCTTAGGCTGGAGCCGGGTCCCACAGCAGGGCACTTTGAACCCACCGCCGGGAACGGAATCCAGCGAACATTTTCACCAATCCAGCAGGGCTGACAACCCAGTTTGGCCCGTACCAGGTGGATTGGTTATGTACAGCCGGGGATGAGAGGCGTATCCTAGCAGGTGATGCTTTTTTCTTAGAATTGAATTGGTGAGTGCACTATATATGGATAAAAAAATAATTTCAGGATCGTTTTGGCTCTCGTTTGGGAGCATTTTTTCACGGGTGCTGGGGGTTGTTTACCTGATTCCCTGGTTGGCGATGATTGGGTCGCCCGCGCACCAAACCGTGGCTCAGGCGCTGTTTAACACAGCCTACACGCCCTATGCGTTGTTCATTGCGTTAGGAACCGCGGGTTTTCCGTCGGCGATTGCCCGGCGAGTCGCGTTCTTCAATGGTGAGGACAGCTTCATTAACTCCAAACACATTGCGTTTGCCGGGTTCGGCTTCATGGTGATTTCCGGGATCATCTGTGGGGGCCTGCTGTACGGGCTCGCGCCGGTGCTAGCTGCCAACAGTCCCGTGAGTTCGGTGGCCAATGCTACGGTAGCGATTCGCTGTCTGGTACCGGCAATCGTGATTTTACCCTCGATGAGTATTTTGCGGGGCTGGTTCCAAGGAAATGGGGACCTCAAACCGTTTGGGATTTCACAGCTGTGGGAACAGTTCATCCGAATCATCGTGATTTTGGGTGGCACCTACCTGCTGATCGAAGTCTGGCACCAGAGTTACGTTCAGGCCGTCTTCATCAGTGTCGCCGCGGCGTTTGTCGGTGCGATTGCCAGTTACCTGTATCTGCTGGGCCACCTCTGGCGCCAACGGGGCACGTATCGACAGTTAACGGCGCAGAGCCAGACCGGGAAGCAACATGCTGCTGGTCAGCTGTTAAAAATGATTGGCTACGAATCGATTCCCTTTGTGATTGTCGGGTCTGGGATTACCCTCAGTCAATTAGTGGATCAGTTGTTCTTTAAGCAAATTATGCAGGGCCTGCTTCACCAGTCGGCGGCGATGACCCAGTATGTGTTCACGATTTTCTCGGCCAACCCCAACAAGATCACCACGGTGATTGTTTCGTTGGCGATGGCGGTGGCGGAAACGTCCTTGCCGCTGTTGGCCGGTAAACTCGGGAACATTAAAGAAAACCGTCCACAAATTGGGGCGCTGTTAACGAATAATTTTCAGCTGTTAACGTTTGTGCTGTTACCACTAGTGATTTTGGTCAGTGTCTTTGCCTACCCAACCTACGGCATCTTCTTTAACTTCGATGGGGCCGGGGCCACGTACCTGGTCGCCAACGTTTGGCAGAGCCTGGTGTTAGGGCTGGCGTTGGACCTCTTGACGGTGCTACAGGCGCTGCGGATGAGCAAGAAGGCCACGACTTACTTATTGACGGGTTTGGGCATTAAAATTGTCCTGCAACTGCCAATGGTTTATTGCTTCCAAGGTTACGGTGCGCTGTTGACCACGGCGATTGCCTTTGGTTGGATCACGGTCGTTAGCTGGCGCTTGATTCGCCGGAGCTATGCGGTCAAGCTGCGGGCTATCGGACCGATTGCGCGGTTAAATTTGGTCTTTGCGGTCGTCGCCACGATTTTGGTCGACGGTTGCCAGTGGTTGATTGGGAATTTCTTCTTCACCAGTAAGTTGCTGGCGATGGGCTACGTCGGCGTCCTGGGGCTGATCACGTTAGGCATCTATCTGTGGTTAGCTAACCGGTTAGGCGTGTCAGAATTAATTTTCAAGCGACCGATAAAATTAGAATTACATCGTTAACAAGGTTTGGCTACTGGCCAAGCCTTTTTTCGTGCGACAAGTGATGAATGCTGATAACGTAAGATTCGCAACCACTTTCGCAACGATTACGGGCGCAACTAGCCCGGGCAAAGTGCGGCTTGTTCGCTTTTGTTTGCTAGGCAGCCCGGTTGAACTTGGGTATGATGAGGACAGTCTAAGAGGGGATGAGAATATGGAAAATCGGTTTAGTCAGCAGTTGGGAAAACTTCGGCGACAACGGCAATTGTCACAGGAACAGTTAGCGAGCCAGTTGTTTGTTTCCCGGCAGTCAATTTCCAAGTGGGAGCAGGGGGAGACGTCGCCGGATTTAGACATGCTAGTGAAATTGGCCAATTTGTTACAAGTTGACCTGAACGAATTAATTGGTGGTGAGCAGCCCCAACCGGCAGCGCAGACAACGACGGTCGAACATGAGGGGCCACATGATTACTTGCGGCGATGGAACGGGCGGCCGATGAACGGCTGGGAATTTCTAGCCGGTTACTGGTGGTTGCTGTTTCCATTGATCGGGTCGATTGGTTGGGCGTTGCGGGTAATTACCGGACATTGATGGCATTGGCCGGTATAAGTCGTGTAAAATAGTAAGATATCTAGGTGAATAAACCCCTTAAAGGTTTGCGGACGAAGGATTTTAAGCCATCCGGTAACTTTTAAGGGGATTTTTGTGTGTGGTGAATAAACAGGTGGAAGGTGGTGAAGGTATGGATATTGATTGTAAGTATGATGGGTGCGGTTGCGTATCAGTGATTGTGAGTGTCACGGTTGCGATAGTGATGATTCGGTTGTTAATTGGTGTTCTTACATATTAATTTAGAGATGGCTGTATTGGTTTGGTTCGTTAGACATTCTCTCGCCAATATATCCAGGTTCCTTGCGGCCTCCGAAACGTGTTCCACAGGACAGCTGGTTCCGCTTAACAACGCTAAGCAAATAGGTGGCTGTAAAGCTACATTAGTTTGAGTCGTTAGACATTCTCTCGCCAGTATATCCCGGTTCTTGCGGCCTCCGAAACGTGTTCCACAAGGCAGCTCCTTCCGCTTAGCACCATTAAGAAAATAACCCAGACCCGGGGTTATTCTCTTAATGCCACTAATGCTCGGGAGCTAATCGCCTTGTTCCACACTCTTTACCCAAAAATCCCCCGTCGCGACGTACGACGGGGGATACAGTTTATTTCATTTATGAAGGTTGGAACTGTTTATGGAGCTAGACTAGTCGGTGACCACGTTACCAACGCGGGCGTAACCAACAGCGTGCCACCATGGGGCGTGAACGGCTTCGGTCACAACACCACGGTTTTGGGAATCGATCATCCGACCGTTACCAACGTACAAACCAACGTGGGAGATAGAACGCTTAGACCCACCGAAGAAGACCAAATCACCCTTCTTGATGTTCTTGTAGCTCACGTGCTTGTACTTGTTGTATTGGGCTTGGGCAGTCCGTGGAATCTGCTTAGAAGCACCCTTCTTGTAAACGTAGCTGGTAAAACCAGAGCAGTCAAAGCGGGAAGGACCAGTTGAGCCCCAACCGTAAGGCTTACCTAATTGGGCTTTGGCAACCTTGTGGATCTTGTCGTAAGAGATGGTGCTGTCAGCTTGGGCGGTAGCGGGTTGGGTAATAGCAAACCCGGCAATAGCAAATGCGATAGTGGCCATAACAGTCAATACGATATCAGTAAACGTCTTCTTCATAAATGTAAACAAACTCCTTAAGTTTTATTTTTTAGTAGTAAGTGTTACTCGTTGCGAATCAACATGCTTAATACTATCAGGGAGTTGTTACAGAAATGTCTCAAAGCAGTATCAATCGGATTAAAGTGAAAATTAAGTTTTGCAATATAAGTCGTTAATCAGCGGGATAGGCGTGTGGAAAATGCCGGTGGGCCGCCATTTCGGGGGCCAAAGTGATTTGTTGCAGCCGGTTGGTTGTTCGTGACATAAAGAAATATGTCAGCCGGGTTAAATCGATAATTCCCCGATAATGGGTGTAATTATGGTTACCTTGATTGCGGCGAGCGGGGTCGTATGGCAAAATAACGGCCGCTAACCAGTCAAAAAGTTGGGTGACGGTGGCGTCGGTCGTGGCAATCGTGGGGGTGCCCCAGCGTTGAACGGCCATATGAATGAAGCGCCGAGTGGGGACCGGACCCGTGGGGAGTGGCGCGCCACTCGCTATGTAGGACTGCGCGGCGGTAATGGTGGCCGGTGTGAAGTCTGTGCCGGGAACGCCGAGGAAGTCGTTGAGATTTTGCAGGTGAGTGGCCAAGACAGGCGTATTGGTGAGAACAGCGGCTGCATCGGGTTCAGCGGTCAGGGGGCCGCCAGTGGGTTCGATGACCAGTGTTTGGCCCGACCGGTCACTGAGAATCCAGTGGAAAGGGTAGACGTACTTGTCTGCGCCCCATTTGCGACCGACGAGGGTCACGCGGGGCAGGTCGGCCACGACCTCGGCTAACGTCGCGTGTTCGCCTAAGACCCAGTTAATGAAGTCCTGGGGCGTCAGGTTTGTTTGGCCGGGGACCGGGTCGTCGGCGTAATCGACGGCACCAGGTAGGTAGAGTTCGGCACACGTGAGACCGTTTTCATTTACGCCGTCGGCCATCAGGTACGCGGAAAAGTCCGCCGAGATGCGACCGCCGCCCAGTAAGGCGTAACGGGTGGTGCGCGTGGTGTTCAGAGCCGTTTGCCAAGAGTAGTGCCGGGGCAGAAAAACCGGCCGCCAGGGTGTGGTCGTGGGAAAATCCATGGTTCGTCCAAAAAAGTGGTGGCCTGTCGCGGCCGTATAGGTTAGACTAGTACACACAAGGGATTCCTCCTTATATAGGAAATTGACTTCAGTATACCATTGAAATTGGCCGGGACTGTGGCTTGTATTCCCGGCACGAATCTCGTAAGCTATTAGAGAGAAGATTTACCCGAATTTTGCGGCTTAACTCTGGAAGGGAACTGGGAAAATGAAATCGACATGGAATTTGGTGGGGATGGCACTCTGGCTGCTCGTCCTCGTAACGCTGGTCTGGATGGTCCACGACATGCGCGTGCGGCGGATTCGCCTCATTGTGAAGGAACACCACAGTTTTTCGTGGCAGAACTTTACCATTTCAACGATTGAGCTGGTCGTTTGGCTGTTGTTCTTCGGTGGGATGAGCTACACGACTTTCTTCCAAAACGTCAACCAATTGGGCGACCGGGTCAGTCAGACTACCCGTTACGAGCCACTGGTCATCAATACCGGGAGTGGTAGCGGATCCGCGTACTACGTGACCGTGAACAACAGTACCGGGAAGAAGCCCGTACAGACCTATACATACCTGACCGAAGGGGAAAAATACCAGGTCAGCAGTACCGACGCGACCGTTTCGGCGGGCAAGAAGGCCATTAACCTGCCGGCTTCGGCGTACAAGTGGAACACCAAGCAGGTGGCCAAGTATGATCAGCGGCATCAAAAAGCCTGGGTCGGCGTCATCGAAACGACCTACAAGAAGTCCTTCGTTAATGGCATTGGCCTTCACGCGGGTCGACTTGCCAACCGCTTCACCTTGATTCGGATTCCGGATCATTCGTTTATGATGAGTGAATAAAAATATCGCCTATAAATCCTTGATATAACGGGATTTATAGGCGATTTTGTTTTCTCTACGTGATTAGTCGGTTTTGGTGAATGACTCTGGTATGCTGAAAATTAGTAGGAGTTAGAGGGGTGTGCTGGTTTCGTTCGACTCAATGGACTGCTTTTTAGGCATTGAAAAGGATAGGTGAAAGCCAATGCAACAAAAATCTGTCGAGAGGAATTTAGCTATTGGGCGACTGGATGTCTTTCGTGTTGGCTCTGGCAGTGTTCTTATACCAGATTTGGCGCGACCAGCAAAAGCCAAAAAAATAAGCCTTCCCTCAAACTTTAGCAGGTTTGGGAAGACTCGCAACATGAGTTGAACCTAATCGGCTATTGCCCTTTTAACGGCTAGCTAACATCTGAGAAGTTGGTGTACGACCACCAGCTTCTTTTTGATTGGCTACAGTATAGCATGAAACTTTGGGATTAGCAGGTAATTTCTCTTAGTAAATCAGAACCAAAAAATAGTATAGATGGTATCTACCAGCAGCGTGTTCTGTCGGTAAATCTGGTGATACTAGTTTTTTCGTGATTAGTCGGATTTGGTGAAGCGCCCTGATAGGTTGACTCAACACGAAAGTTAAAAGGACTTCAAGACTTACGATTTTTCACGGCAATTGCCAATCCCAAAAGGATAACGACAACCCAGATGCCAATTTTTAGCCAACTGGTATTCTTCAGGTTAACGGTTAAGATAATTGCCAGGAACGCAATGAAACCCCAGATTAATTGCCAGTGTAATTTCCACATTATGGCTAGTCCTCACTAAAGTGACTTTATTTTTTGACTGGCTACAGTATAGCATGGAGCCCTGGACTCAGTTGGTAATTTCTCTTGGTAAATTAGAACCAGAAAACGGTATAGATAGCGTCGACCAGCAACGTTGCGTAGGCGAAGACGACCGTGTAAATTTGAAAGACGGTACCCAGCCGGTCGACCCGAACGTGGGTAGCCATTAGTAGGTTGTTTTGTCGGTAGATTTGGCGCAATTGGCGTTTGGTCGAGAACATTAGCCATTGCGAAACCCCAACGGCGATGGCAAAAATTGCAATCAAGCTCAAGACAGCGGTCGGTGAGCCCAACCCAGGGAACATAACGATCCACAGCATTGGCAAAATAACGGCTGCGAGAAAAATATATGAAGACACTTGTATCCGCGGTCGGTAGGCGTCGTTCACGCGCTTCTCTGCCGGATGTTCTTGGAAGAATTGGTCCTGCGCAATGGTGTGGCGGGCGAGGTCCTGGACACTGACGTCATATTTACCCGTTCGCAAGCGGTTGTAAACGTGAATCAAGTAGAGCGTCAGGATGACAAAGACGACAATGAAAACGGCATAGACGATGAACACGGTTAGTAAACCCGTAAGCATGGGTGTCCCTCCTAAATGATTTAATGACTTATATTATAGGCGTCATAGCAGAAAGAAGAAACTAGGGAACTAAAAAGTCCGCCGGCAACTGAGCCAACGGACTAGGGGTGTTTAGATAGTGTAGTGACAACGGGGTGACCCTATTTCTTGATGACTAAGGTCTTGTTCCCGGTGATGTAAGTGCCATTGGTGAGAACCAGCCGAGTGGTCAAGTTGTGCTTCTCAATCCGCTTGATTTTCAGCGTGGTATCGCGCTTGTAGTGCCGCACCTTGCCACTCAAGTTTACCTTGTGGTAGGCGTTGAGACCGTGATTACCGATGACGCGGATAGTCTTGGGGTTGGCGTGGTAGTAAGTGTTGCGGACAAAGTTAGCATTGGCCGTGATGTAGCCGGTGCGGCCATCAAGGGACCGGACACGGTAACGGAGCCGTCCAGCGTTGGACCGGGCGTAACCGGTGACAACAAATTGGGGCCGATTTGGCCGAGTCTGCTTGGTGTACCAGTGTGTCCGCGTAGACTTGGTGAAGGTTGGCTTGTTGTAGAGCGCAATCTTCTTGGTCGCGTAAACGGCTGAGACCTTGACGGCAGAAACTTTGGTGGCGTCGGCTTGGTCGGCGGCGCCAGATGTCGTGAGGGATGCGCTACTACTGGTTGCGGCAGCTGGAGTGGCGCTTGAGGTGCTGCTTGAAGTGTTGCTGTTGGTGTTGCTTGCTTCGTTTGAAGTTCTGGTACTTGGGTGGTCACTTGACGTATTAGTGTCTGAATCTTTGGTGTAGTAGTAATTGACCGTAGCGGTTTGATCAGCAGTATCAGTTGTGCTCGTTGTAGACGTCTTAGAATCGAGTGTGTAACCCTTAAGTTGAACGTTTAAGGCTTTCAGGCCACTCATTGCGGCATCAAACAGAGGCGTGTCAGCGTCGAATCCGGTATCGACTGTTCTGGTTTGAATAGTCTTAGTTGGATCTGCTGTGTCGTAGAAGTTCAATGTAATTTTTACTGGTTTTGTATTTGATTCAAAAGTCATTTTGGCTGAATCAAATTTCATGTAAAAAACGTCTGTGTCAAGATGGCTGCTAAAGAACATACCGTAGTACACGACACCTGTATCTGCATCAATAATAATATTGTCGATCATCTTGTGCATGCCTGCTGTTACATCACCATCACCATCAGATGAATACCGGGAACCATCGTCAAGGTAAAGAGGATAGCGATCGTCACTGGTACCACCCGTATAAAGGTTGCCATGATCTTCTGCTGTTCCCAAGCTTGCTAACAATTTAACCATATCTTTGCCATTGGATATGCTAGTTGTCTCAGAGCTGTCCGCAGTAACGGAAGACGTGTCCTGAGAACTGGCCCTCACATTAATAGCTGGTTGGTTAATGGATGTAATCAAAGCAACTGAAAATAGCAGGAATGGAATGGTCCAAAGTCTATTTTTCATGGTTCATACCCCTAGTGTATTTATTTGGTACCTAAAGTATAAGTCGTAAAATAAATAATAACAATATTAGCCGTCAATTGTTTATAATTTGCAATAGAAACCAAAAAAACGGGACAATTTGATTGGAATTGTCCCGCCAAAATTAGGCGTCAATATTTAGTGATTGCAGCCAATTAAATTAAGTTAAAAGTCATTCGGATCAGCCGCCGCAGGCTCGTAGTCGTCCATCTGTGTATCGCGGTAGTCCCACCACTCATTCTCGTAGCCGAAGAAGCCGGCTTCCTGCATGGCGCGGTCTAGAATTTGGTAGTGCTTCTCCTGAGTCGCAGTCCGGGGATGGTCCCGGTGGGCGGCCACGGTGAAGTCGTCGAATGGCGTCTGCATTTCCAATTCATTGCCGTCAAGGTCACAGAGTGTCAGGTCAAAGGTCACGCCCTTTTGGTGAGAGAAATTGGGATTGGGTTTGGCTACGAACGAGGGGTCCGGGTAAACGTCGTATAATTTTTCTTGAGCCGGGATAGGCCGGTAAGCGTCCCAAACCTTTAATCGGTAGCCCTGTTCGCGCAACAAAGCACTAGCCTTGGCGAGCTTCTTCGCCGTACCGGTCCGCGCAATGGCGGTCGTGAAATCATAAATCACGTGATGAGTAAAATTGTCAGGGGTGGCATAGCGCAGGTCGACCAGAATGCTGGGGTCCAGCGCTTGAACGTTGGTAAAGCCAGTTTCGAGTTGTGTCATGGTGCACCTCCAAGTGAATTTATGCTGAGTGTCGGTTTTTGTCAGCGCCTTACCGGCCGGAGAAAATAGACCGGAACGCTGAGGAAGGACGTCCGAAGCCAAAGAGCGGTCTTCGGACTCGCTTTGAACCTCTGGAAAACGCCTTTCAAAGTCGCCATTTTTTAAGAAAATAACTCAAAAAATCTCTCGGCTGAGTCTATTTTCACCGGTCTCACGGCTTACACTGGCGTAACCAGCACCGCTGTCAGCATAGCTGTTGTGACCAGTATACCGGGTTTCAGAGGGGAAAGCTTGTGAAGTGGCTTGAGAAAACCTGGTTAGGAATTTAACGAGGACTATCGTCCAAATCCCACTAACAATAGTAGTTGAACGATTGAACGACTAGTGGCGTCGGCCATTTTCTTTAACGCCAACCAGGGGAACCGGAGGCAGTCAGGTGCGAAACCCTGTGTCGGTGGTGTTGGCCGGGTGATTTTCCCGGCCTTACAGCACGGGCCGTCGCCAAGACTTGCGGGCTAGGCAAGGCTTGGTGGCGAGGCTGGAGACCGCTCCTCAGGCTCCGGCCGTGCCCCCACAGGGTGGAAGTACCTGACTGCCGCAGGTGGACCGGTCAATTGTGCGCAAAAGAAAAAACGGCCGACTCCCTTAGGAGGTCAACCGTTAGTCGGGAAACACGAAAGTCACTCAGCTCTCGCATATCCCATTTTACGCGTTTTACGATATTTTCTAAGCAATATTTCTCGGTTGGTTAACTCACTAGCCAATCACCGGGCGTGTTCCAAATGATCCTGGGCGTAGATGCCAATGTCGGCCACGTGAATCGTGCCAGCATGCTGCTTGCCAATCGTGGTCAATAGGCCAATCTTGTTGTAGGCCATGGTGGTCGTACTGTCGGCCACGACCGCAACGCCCATGACGTCGCCGGTGTCGGCGTTGATGCCCGAAGGCACGTCGATGGCCACGGTCTTGGCGTCGGCCGCGTTAATCGCGTTGATGGCATCCGCAAATTTACCAGTGACCTCACGTGACAGGCCCACGCCGAAGATGGCGTCGACGATGACGGTGGCGTTGACCACGTGGTTCAGGTCGTTGGTCACCGGAATGCTGTAGTAGTTCGCAATCTTTAATTGCTGGCTGGTCTGCGGCGTCGCCTTGTCGGGGTTGCCCAGCAGGTAGATTTCCACGTCAATGCCGCGAATCTTGAGTAGGCGGGCGACCGCGATACCGTCGCCGCCATTGTTGCCGGTAGCGGCCACGACCACGACGCGGCTCAGGTCGAAGTCGTCATTTAAAATGTTGTTGAAAGTTGCCAAGGCGGCTCGTTCCATCAGGACTAGCGCGGGGATGCCGATCACGTTGATGGTGTGGGCGTCGTAGCGCTGGGCCTCGGCAATGGTAATGGCTTTACTCATAAAAATCCCTCCTTAGTAGGGAAAGGCGTGGCTAGTGGGATTCGGACTGCTGGTCACGGAGAACACGTGATGAAAGTAGTTGGAGCTGGGTGGTGATGTTGGCGTAGTCAAAGTCGCTGTCTGGCGGCGTGGCTTCCTGCCACCAGTCGTGAAGCACGGCAATGGCCTGTTTGACCAATTCCTGGCCGTCGGCGGTGAGCTTGAGACGCCGGTTGCGGCGGTCATCGGGATCGGTTTCTTTTTGTAGTAAGGACAGGCTGACGAGGTGCTGGACCATGCGGGCCATTAAGCCCTCGTCGACCGCCATCGTCCACGCGGCGCGCCGTTGATTGAGCTGGCTGGTTTCGGAGACCAGCACTAACAAATAAAATTCGGTGATGTTGACCGGCATCTTGTCGGCCTCCAGAATCTGGTTCATTGCCCGCTGAAACTGCCGGTGGAGGATGGCCAGGTTCGTGGTAAAGTCTAATATCGAGTCTTCCATGAGTCGCCCCACCTCCTAGGTTACTAATTAGTCATGTCCGGTACGTGGTGCGCTGACGGGGCCTCCGGGCTGGTGAAAATGAGACCGGTTCGCGGTGGGCGCCCGTCCGGAGCCAAAGAGCGGTCTCCGGACTTACTTTGTGCCTCTGAGAAGCGAGTCACAAAGATAGCAATTCCCTAACCGGCGTTGCCGCTAAGGGAATTCCCACGGCTGAGCTCATTTTCACCAGCCCTGCGGCGAACGTTGACGTAGCCCCAACCGTCCAAACTGAATGAGAGACTTAAATCTAGACGGTTGCCGGTACCAAAACATAGTCGTTCATATACCCTTAGTTTACACCAGATTGCGGAGAAGGATAACGCTTTGACTCTATTCTTTGCCGGAACGTGCTAGAATAGCAATAAAACTAATTATAGGAGGCAACAAATATGATTATCCAAGTACCAACCGATATGGATGAGGTTCAGATGCGCCAGCTTCAGCTGAAACAGCAGGGGGAGGACGTGAGTGAAGACGTCATCATCCGGCAGGCCGTCCTGGATATTTTTCAAAATGTGCTCGACCAGATTGAAGACGGGCACTACGATACAGCGGATTGGGCCGGGGAAACCATGACCGTTACCGACATTAATGGTGATCAGACCGCTGTGGTCAAGCCCCAGGGCGACTCGTTTGTGGCCGATTTCCGCGAAAATTCAGATGCCGCAGAAGACTATTTAGAACAACAAGCCATCAAAGCATCTGGCGCCCGATAAAAATATTTGGTCATTGGACTAATTTAGGACTAAAATAAAGGCGTAGCGCGCCCTTAGTGTAATGGATAGCACATGAGATTTCGGTCCTCATGATCCGAGTTCGACTCTCGGGGGGCGCATCGCGTATTTAGGTTAATTAGTCGTCTAAGACAACGAGTCTTTACTTAATATCTCTAACAACGGAAAGTTTGGTTGAGATATTGGTTGAGACTCGTTGCCTTTTTTTCGCTTGGAATGAAAAACAGGTCAACCGCATGATTGCGATTGACCCGTTAGTAAAGCAATTTAAAATTTCCGCGTCTGACCCTCAACGGTAATCCGGTCGCGGCCGCCTTCTTTGGATAGGTACAGGTAGTGGTCGACCCGTTTGAACCAGCTGTCAAAGTCCAGGTCCGCCGGCTGGAGCGCGGAAATGCCGACCGAGACCGTCACACTTAATTTCTGTCCGTTGACATGGACCGGATGTTCTTCCAGCGTATTGCGGATGGCCGTGACCACACTTTGAGCGGTACTAGGGGATTCGTCCTCAAAGATAATGACGAATTCCTCGCCCCCGTATCGGAACAACTCGCCGGTATTGGTCTGCCGGGCGAGTTCTTGGTTGAAGTGCTGCGCGACGTGTTTGAGGACGGCATCCCCAGTGAGATGGCCGTAGTCGTCGTTGAAGTGTTTAAAATGGTCAATGTCAAACATCGCCATGGTAATCGGCTTCGCGGGGTGCTGCTGGTAAACGCCGAAGACGCCGACCGTGGTCGTGTCAAAGTTGGCGCGGTTACGGACACCGGTCAGCTCATCGTAGTTGGCCGCCTGACTGAGCCGCGCAAAGTGGGCAATCATCAGGTTGACCCGGGTCACGAAGACGCGAATGATCCACATGTAGAGAATGAAAATCACGAGCACGTTGATTGCGTAAAACCAGTGATACGGTAGGACTGACCAGATGATCACACACCAAGCCAGGCCATATAGGAACTGTAATAAGAGATAACGCCATTCGGATTCCAGTGCCAGGGCCTGGTGTCGACTGATATAGCCAACCACGCCGCCTAGCAGGAGGAGCATTAAGGTGAAGAGCCACCATAGCCGGGGGCTGGCGCCGAGGTAGAGGGACTGGCCATAAAAGACTAATGGCATCAGGAGATTGACCACGGTCACCGCCAGCGTTTGCATGGCGTAGAGACTGAACAACAGAATGATCAGCTGGGCAATCACGTAGCCCCAGTCGGCCACACTCCCGCCATTTAGGGCCCAGAAGGTTTGACGCAATAGGACGACCCCGCCGATAACGATGGCGGCTTCAATCAGATGGACGCCCACGGTATAAGCCCGTGACCGCCGAATGGTGCGCTGAGAAACCAGGTAAGTCATGACCAGCATAATGGCAATCAACCCGATGGTAATCAGGGCCATAATGACCGATTTTATATTAAAAAGATCCTGAAAAAAGTTTTCGAGAATTGACATCAATTCACCTGCTCAAAGAACTGTTCTAAGTACAGCCTTAAGCATACCATAAATGGGGAGAACGGTTTCGCTGATTAATAAATATTTCGTCAAAATAGTGGCCATGTTGGGGAGAGTGAGGGAAATATGCGCGGGCAAACCCAAAAAGCCGCTAGCTGTAGGACTAGCGGCTTGGAAAAGTACACGGGAGCGCAAAAGAATACCATGGTTATGTAAGCGGTTACGTTTATGTGAATGCCAATATCATGTAGAAGTGAAAAGACCCCCCAAAGGTTAAAAATGAACGTCTGTGTAAGTGACCAGAGGCGGGCCAAAGTGGCCAGCTGTGTCGGTGGTCTTAACTGAGTGAATTTCTCAGTTTAGAGCACGGGACGACCTTTGAGACCGAGCTTTGGCTCAAAGGCGAGGCCCCAGACCGCTTCCCAGGCTGGAGCCGTTCCCCATAGCAGGCCACTTTGAGCCCGCCGCCGGGAACGTAAAACAAGGACCGCTAGTCATTTTTAACCGGACCCAGATTGAAGGGGACGTTGTTCATATGCAGCTCCTGCAACCGCTGTTCGCCCCAGTCATACATGCTATCGATGATGGGCAGGAGCGACTCACCCAGTGGTGTCAGGGAATAGGCCATTTTAATGCGGGGCCCATCCTCTTCCTCCCGGCTGATCAAACCGTCTGCGACCAACTCCTTGAGTTTCTTAGCGAGTTCCTTGTGCGACGCGTTAGGAAGCAGCGTTTGTAATTGATAAAAATAATAAGTCCCTTCGTGGCCCAAATGGTAGATGATGTTCACCTTCCATTTGCCACTAAACATGGCTAGGGTGAATTCCTTGCGACAAGTGTAATCGCCGTTCTTCAGCCTTTGCCGAACGAGTTTACGAACTGTATCAGTCACGTGAAGACCTCCTTTGACGGACCGGTAACTAAAAAGTGCGTTATTGTGGGACAGCAGATTAGGGCTTAAGCTAAGTGTATCAAAGTTTAGGAGGAAAAAATCATGACAAAAGTATATTTAACTGCCCAATTCCCTGAAGTTGCCCTGAAACAGCTGCGTGACAATCATTTAGACGTTGAGAGTTATACCGGCGATGGTCTGATTTCACACGAAGAGTTACTGGCCAAGGCCGCCACTGCTGATTTTCTGATCACCACGTTATCCACGTTCGTTGACCAAGAAATTATCGATGCGGCACCGAAACTTAAGTTGATTGCGAACTTTGGCGCTGGCTTCAACAATATTGATAGCGCTTACGCCAAGGAAAAAGGCGTTCTCGTCACGAACACACCCAAGGTTTCGACGAACTCGGTAGCTGAATTGACGCTTAGTCTGATTTTAGCCCTGAGTCACCGGATGGTCGAGGGTGACCAGCAGATGCGCACCGTGGGCTTTCCTGGCTGGGCACCGCTCTACTTCCTGGGTCATGAAATTACCGGCAAGACGCTGGGCATCTTTGGCTTAGGCAGTATCGGGAGCGAAGTGGCACGCAAGGCCGGTAGTCTGGGGATGAAGGTCAGCTACTTCTCCCCACATCGTTTGGCTAGTGCGGATGAAGAGGCCCTCAACGTGACCTACCAATCGGTTGACGACCTGGTTAAGAACAGTGATTTCATCAGTATCAACGCACCGCTCACGCCAGAAACGAAGCATCAATTTAATGCGGAAACGTTTAAGCAGATGAAATCAACGGCCGCTATTATTAATGTGGGTCGGGGACCAATCCTGGATGAAGCCGCGCTGTTACAGGCCTTACAAGCAAAGGAAATTGGTGGCGCCGCACTGGACGTTTACGAAAACGAACCGCAATTCGATGCTGGGTTCACCACGCTGAAGAACGTCATTTTGACGCCTCACATTGGTAACGCAACGGTGGAAGCCCGGAACGCTATGGCCGACATCGTTGCCGGTAACGTGGTGTTGATGGCTAAGGGCCAAGATCCGAAGTATGTCGTTAATAAATAAGCGCTAAACAAGTTATGAGACCCGTCAACTTTCCTAGTGGAAGGCTGGCGGGTCTTTTTGTCGTGGTCTGGTTTTAATTTACTTTCACTGCCGTTATTCGACAAATTCTGTCGGAACGGGTTGCTAAACTGAAGGCATCAAGTGGAGTTAACCCAGCAATAGAGAGGAGTCTTGTGCAATGAAACCCACCTATGTTCCACTCACTGACCGCGAGAAAATGGTGATTGGCTTGTTAACCGTCAGCCAACGATTGTCCGGCACCTTGCCCACGCCGGCCGAGTTTGATGCCAGCCTCCAAGCGTTGGGGGTGGCGCGCACGGAAGCGTTCATGGCGACCGTTGCCCGTTTATTCCCGGCGATGGGGTTGCGGTGGTAACGACGATTCACCCGCCTATCGTGACTAGGTCGGCCGTATTTTTAACAAATTTTTCAGGACGACATATGGTGTCGTGGGTGGTCGGTATACTGAAAAGTGACAAATCAATCTGAGGAGGATGCGCGATGACAATACCCAAAATTCAAGGCGATGTGAACAAATTCATCCGGCATCACGATCTTTACCTAAACTTCGTGACCCAACAAACGAGTCAAGGCGAATCAATCGAGGCAGATGGGAAAGGCACGCTACTGACGCGGGGGATTCGGCGATTCGATCAGGCCCATAATCGGTTTCAGCTGTACAACGAGAACGGTGAGGTATACGTGGGTCCCTATCTCACGTCGCAGGATCTACAGCGCACCCTGGCGCGGTTCATGGCAAGCGGCGTGGACAAACCGGCCTCGCGGTGGGACGCCGAGTTGGGAGTCCTGGTCTTTCTGATCCACGAGTTGAACCAGCAGGGGTTCGTGGTCACCGGGGGCGTGCAAGAAACCCAACATATCTGGCAATCCACCAACGATCGCTGGGTGGCGCACGAAGTCCTGGAGGCTAACGGTGAAGATTGGCTGGCAAAGATGCCGGATCAGACGGACTTCTTACGGCCAAGCGACCTCCCCAAAGTCCTGTTGACCACCACGGGCGACTACTACGCCGTGCGTGATCAACACGGCAGCGTGGTGATTGACAACGTGCCGTTGGAAAAGTTGGTTAGTGTCTTATTGGGGCTCCGGCTCGGCATTCCCGCCTGGGCATTGACCTCCTTATTGTTAGCGCCACGGGTTTCCACGGAGTCGTTTGCCGATGCGCAGCTGGTGATCACCCGCAATGATTGTTCGGCTGCCCATGAAATTCGGACGCTGGCGGACTTTGATGCTGTTGCGGCATTACCGATCTTACACGATCACCAGCATCAGACGTACCAGTACCAATTTGATACGCCGCACGAGCAGTTGGGTGACCCGATGACGGCGTCTGTTTTTTGTGGGATGACGTCGTTTATTTATCACGGCATGCCTCTGCGCGATTTGACCGCCGATGAGAATTTGACCGCTTGGCTGGCCAACTTGGCGTTTAGCGCGGGCATGCGAATTTCCCTGCGCCAGCAACGGCAAGTGCACCAGGCAAGCGTGGAAGCGCTGATTGTGACGGACGGGATAATCAACAAGCTACAGTTAAAGGAAAATGATGAGCAGCGGGGTGAAATCGAGACGGTCTACGACGTTTACGCCGGGGATGCGGACGACCCGATCATGTACGACTTAGCATTTGATGAACTGGTGACGGCCTTATTGGTGGTTGGCCAGATGCAAGGGATTTTGAAATTTCCAAACTAATTAGGAGGCGGCATTTATGAAGGGACGCGAACGCGCGGTTGACGTGCTGGTAAAGTTATTAGCGGGTGGAAAGATTACGACGGATACGAATGGTAAGGAAACTTATCAGGTCTCTGAACGAAGCCTGGAACGGGATACAAAACTCATTCGCGAAACGTTGGCGGACAACGACTCGGCCTACCAGCTGCAGCAAAAAGGCAAGACGTACTGGTTAGAAAAGGACGGGGCACTGTCGGCCGAAGAGATTCTCGCGTTGATAAAAATTGTGATTGGGACCCGGTCACTGACGCGAGAGGAATTGTTGCGGGTCAAGGACAGTTTGCTCGACCTGGTCGCGGATAATAAACGTGGGCCGATTCAGAAATTGATCAGTAACTCACTGGTCCACTACACGCCGTTATTTTCCAATGGCGATAAGGAAATCTTGCCATTGTTGAAGGATTTCGCCAACTGGGTCAGCCACAAGACACCGATTAAGTTTCATTACCGCAGTAGTGTGCCCGATGCGCAGGGCCGGGCGCTCAGTAAGCCCGGTTCCGGCGTGCCGTTGAGCATTTACTTCGCCGATTTCTACTTTTACGTGGTGATGTACATTCCGGAAATCAATAAGAGCCTGGTGTACCGATTGGACCGTTTCCAAGATGCTCGTACCACCCGTGCCGTGGTGAAGGTGCCTGGCGATAAGAAAATTGATGAAGGCGCTTTGCGAAATAAAACTTACCTCTTGAGCGGTGGGACGGATATTCCGTACGAGTTCCGCTACTGGGGCTACCCACAAACGGCGCTGGACAAGCTACCCAACTCTCGAATCACCGAGTGGAATCGGGAGGATGGCAGTGTCACCATCAAGGGGGACCACTTGGCGTCACAAGGGGCACTGCTGTGGGTGCTGAGCCAGGGCGCCCAGATTCAGGTGGTGGCGCCACAGTCGCTGGTAGATTCCGTCAAGCGCGAGCTCACGAAAACCATGAGTTACTACGACTAAACGGTGCTTGGATTCGCCTACAGGGCGGCGCCAACCTACTGGAACGGCTGTGGGCGGACGTCTGGAGCCAAAGGGCGGTCTCCAGGCTTGCTTTGAACCTCAAAGGTCGAGTTTCAAAGACACCAATTCTCTAAGCGGTAAAAATCACCACTAAGAGAATTCCCACGGCTTAGCAAGTTGGCGCCGCTCTGTAGGCTGATACTGGTTTAGGTCGTCGCTGGTGATTTTCCTGAACGGTTTCCTCTCAAATGTGATTTACCGTATCAATTTGTGGCAATAAAACCGTTATGCGGGGTGATTCAGTACCCTACATAACGGTTTTGTCTTGGTGTTAAGTGCACAAAAACTGGCCCAGGGATTTTGTCCCGAGCCAGTTTTTATTATTCAATTTATTTTGTGATTTCGACCAACTTATTGTGGACGTCTTCTGCGTTCCAGTGGCCGTTGGCGCCTGAGTAATGCTGGATTTGCGCGACCGGGCGCTTGGCGAACTTGGTCAGCGGTGCGGCGGTCTTGCCGCCCATGGCAATCAAGGTGGCGTCACTTGGCACGCCGAGCTCGTCGAGATGGTTTTCCAGATTGTTCACGTCGGCGGCGGTGATTTGGACCTTGGTGCTATCGCTTTCGACCGTGCCTGACAGGTCGGTCATGAAGGCGCCCCAGGCTGGCGTGTCATAAGCAGCGGCGGCCAAGCGGTAGTCGAGGCTCTTCTTTTGACCATGGAAATTTAAAAAGTCGACATCGGCTGGATGATCAATAGCGGCGTTGCCAGGGTTCATGCCTACGAGCACAAATTTGCTGGCTTGGAGGGCGGCGCCTAAATCGCTAGGTAATTCAGCCGCTGGGAACGTTTCGGATTGGTAAGCGGCGCCAAAGGCTTGTTCGCGTTCTTTAGCAGTTTTGCCGGCTAAGGATTCAGTGGGAACGGACCAGATGGCCCAGCTATCAACGTTTGAAAATGCTAAGTTTGTCATAGATATCGACCTTTCTTTTGTCAGAGACGAACACTTAATTTTGTCACGTAAGTAGGACAGATAGGACTGTCGGGGCGAGTTCACGGAGGTCGTGTTTGCTTTTAGTGGACTAAACGATTGGTCGTTTTCCTTCACAACCCCTCATTTGTGAGTCGCAACCTTGCCTATCTGATGGTTCTAGCATAGCATTCGGGGGTGTCACATAATGTCGTTTGGCTGAGATGGGGAGGAGTTATTGGGGAAATTTGTAAAAGTTGTGTAACGGGCTGAGAAATCAGCCGGTGATCGCGAATTTTAGCGCCGGGACCGGTATACTTAGGGTATACATCAGCGTTTTCGAGGAGGATACGGGCAAATGGATTACCAGCAATTGAAATTGGGCAAGCATGGGCTACCGACGTGGGATGCCCTGGCACCAATCGTTTTGAAATTAGCGGAACAACAGACCGAATGGCATGGTCGTGCGTTAAATGCGGCAGTCGCCGACGACCTGAATTTACCAGCGATATTGCGGCAATTAACCTATCCCAATCAACAAAATATCATTGAAGATCGAGCGGGGTGGGCAGTTAGTGAGTTGACCACCGCCGGACTTTTGCGGCGCACCCGGCGTGGATTTTATGGGGCGACTGATTTAGGCCGTCAAGTGTTGCACGGCCTAAATCAGCTGGTAGACCGGAATGTCATCCATCAACAGCCTAAATATAGTCAACATCAACAGGATTTACAGGAACGACAAACCCGTAACCAAATTAGTCCGGCGCCGGAATTAGAAGTGGATGAAACAGAAAACACGATATCCCTAGATCAGCTGACCCAACAGGTGAAAGGCTACAACGCGGAGGTGGCCACGGACCTCCTCCAACGAATTCGGGAGTCGGCGCCGGAGTTTTTTGAAAACTTAGTGGTCGACCTGCTTTCAGCGATGGGGTATAAGGGCCCGAACGGTTCGGCCTGGGTGACACAACTGAGCAACGACGGTGGTATCGACGGCGTGATTAATCAAGACGCGCTGGGAACCAGCACGGTCTATGTGCAGGCTAAACGTTACGAAGCGGAAAATACTGTTCAGCGGCCGGCTATCGATTCATTTTACGGGGCACTGTCGCGAAACCACGCGGACCGGGGTGTTTTCATCACAACGTCGAGTTTTTCTAAAAAAGCAGTTGAAACGGCCAAGGGCTTCTCAATTGTTCTGGTTGACGGTATTCAGCTGACAGAATTGATGCTCCAGTATCACGTTGGGGTTCAGGTGAAACGCCAGTTTGAAGTGTTTGAGATTGATCAGGATTTCTTTGAAGACTGAACACAAAAAATCCGTACCGGCCCAAGTAGGCTAGTACGGATTTTCAGTTATTTCGGCACCGACAATTGCCGAATAAAGTTGACGATGGCCGCTGGCTTGACCTTTTGGGCGTCGTGACCCCAGAGACTGACCAGTGTGCCATTGGTTTTAATGCCAGGAACGTAGGTGCGGTCCTGGTTGAGGCCGGTCGCGCTGATTTCGTTGAACAGGTTGGGCCGGTAAGAATCGCGCAGATAACTGATGAAGTATTGGTCGTGCGCGGCGTTGCCAATGTACTGGAACTGATAGTAGGTCGCGTAGCTATTGGCGTTAACGATGCCGCGCTTGGCCTTAACGAGGTCGTTGACGGACACACGCTGGGTGCGGCGGGTCGTTAACTCCTTCGTAGTCGCCCGGTTGCCGGACTGGGACCAGTAATTTACGGTGATGTTTTTGTTGAGCTTACTCAGCTGACTCTTCAGGAGGGAGTCGTTCCAAACCACCGTGGTAAAGCCGCGCTTGTTTTGGGCCTTATTCACCTGATTGATATAGGTGATCAGGGACTTGTACATCTTGTTCGTGCCGGGAACTTCGTCGGCCCCCAGTAGAAAATCACGTTTGGGTTGTTTCTTAAAGCTAGCAGTCAATTCGCCGTACAACTTATTGGTCAGCGTCACGGACTGCTTCTTGGTGTAATCCAGGGTGTGACTGTCTAGTTTGACCTGACGATAAAGTTTGGGATGCGACTTCTTGAGTTGGCGTAAAATCGCGCCGCTATGCGAAGGCATGTCCACGGCCGGGACCAGTTGGACGTTCTTACTGCGAGCATAACTGACCAGTTGCTTCAAGGTTTTCGGTGAGTGGACGGTCTTGGTGGCCTTGTTTTTCAGGTATTTAGATTGAAAACTCAGATGTTCGTTGTCGCTCAGGTAGAGCACCACATAGGTGAATTTACGGTCGGCCGCGGCCTTGATCATCTGCTTGATGGCACTGGCCGTCATGGGCTTGCGCCCCAAATCAAGGAGTAGGCCCTGCTGTGTGGGCAGCGTCGATGCTTTGACGGCTGCCTGAGCGGGTGCCGGACGGTTAAAAAATAGGACTAAACTTAATGTTGCCAACAGGATGGTTAACCACCATCGATTCTTTTTGAACATCGCGCGCCTCCTAGCGTAAACGGTTTTTAGTGTTCCTTTTAGCATAGTGGTTCGAGTGAACTACCGTCAACGAGTTAGCTCGGTGGTCGTCATTTTTCGATGGTTGGGCTTCGAGATTTGATTTGGCAGTGAATTTTTGAGGGATTTAAAAACAGCTAAGCCGGCTTGGGAGCTGGCTTAGCTGTTAGGCGAACGCTTGGGTCAATCGTATCAATTAGATTTTGTATCAACTTCAATTGGAATTAGGCGTTGTTGGGAATCAGGTGTGAGGTCTTGAAAGCTTGAGGGTTGTGGCAGCTTGATGCCCAAACTTTCAGCTGTCAGTAAGTAACCCACTAGTGCGTCGGCCGCCATGCGCTGGGCATCGGGTAGATTATTGCCGAAAGTAGCCACGTGTGGCGCCAAATCGGGAAATGTGACTTCAATGCGTCCTTGATTATTGGTGGTGAACAGAGCGTAGTATGAATATTTCATTGTAAAATCTCCTCGGCTAACGTCAGCAGTATAGCACGAATCGAGCTGTGATTCAGAAAATGCCACTCAATCCAGCTAATCTCATTTAATTTTAATTTACCCATTGATTTTTAATGATCATCAAGCTATAATACACAACAATACTTATAAAACGTTGAAGAAAGTAGTAGCGAACCCGTTGGTGCCTAGGGAGTCACGTGAAGTGCAAAGTGACCACCACCTGTTCGTGAAGGTTAATTCTGAGTTCGGTAGTTGAGAAGGCTGCCGTGGTTGCCACCATTACTTGGCTAGCGGATGTCAGTCCGTGATGAGTGTGATGGCCGCGGTCGTCACAAAAAGGTGGTACCGTTCTACTTGTAGAGCCCTTTTCCCATAGTGGGAGAAGGGCTCTTTTGACGTTTACGGGTAAAAATTAAGAGTTGGAGGAATTGATGATGGAAAAGACAAATGCAACACCAAAACAAAGTTGGGGTCAATTATTGGTCGTCAGTTCCTTAATTTTTGGCATGTTCTTTGGCTCCGGCAACCTAATTTTTCCCGTTCATTTAGGACAGATGGCCGGATCGAACTGGTTCATGGCCGCCTTGGGATTCGCCATTTCTGGGTCGCTATTCCCGTTGCTGGCCATCATGGCCGTGGTCGTTACCAAGAGTGACGGCCTGTTGGATTTGGCCCGCCCCGTGGGCAAGCATTACGCAGCCATTTTCTTAATTTTAGTCCACCTGACGATTGGACCGTTCTTCGCCACGCCCCGGACGGCCGCCACGGCTTACGAAATGGCTGCGGAACCCTTTATTCCCAAGGATTTTTCGACTATTGGCATGTGGCTCTTCACGGGGGTGTTCTTTGCCCTGACTTACGTCGCCGCCATGCACCAGGGCGCATTACTGAAAATCGTGGGTAAATACCTCAACGCCGGGTTCCTGGCGCTGTTGGCCATCGTCTTCCTGGTGGCCTTTCTCAAACCCATGGGTGGCTTGACCCAGGTCCCAACTGCGACCTATCAAGCTAACGCCACAATTGGCGGGCTACTCGAGGGCTACAATACCCTGGATGCCGTGGCATTGTTGGCATTGAGCGTCACCCTGATCCACGCGATTCGGGGTCTTGGGTACCACGGCCGGGAGCTGACCAAATTAACGGCGAAGGCCGGCCTCATCAGTATTTCACTCGAAGTCTTGATTTACTTTGGCCTGGTCCTCTTGGGCGCCCTAAGCATGAGTCAGTTAAAATTGTCGGCTAATGGCGGGGTGGCGTTGTCGCAAATCGTTGGCCATTACTTCAGCAGCGTGGGCACGTTGTTACTGGGCGCCTTAGTCACGCTGGGGGTGTTGACCACGGCGATTGGACTGGTGTCCTCGTTTGCCCAGGACTTCCACAAGCTATTTCCTAAGGTCAGCTACCGGGCCTGGTTGCGGGTCACGACGATCCTATCCTTCCTGGTGGCTAACGCTGGTTTAGATACGATTATCAGCTGGTCGTTGCCGGTTTTGATGCTGATGTATCCGTTGGCCTTGGCGTTGATTCTGCTCTCACTGACGGTGTCCAAGCGGCCGTACGCGGGCGTGGTCTACAAGGTGACGATTGCTTTCACAGTGTTGCCAGCCGTGCTGGACATGCTAAATAGTGCACCGGCCATGATCACCAGTTTGGCACCGATTCAAGCGGCGCTCGGCCTGTACCACCAGTTCATCCCGTTTGCCAGCATGGGCTTGGGTTGGTTGGTTCCGACGCTGATTGGCTTTGGCTTGAGTCTGATTTGGGGCCATTTACGCTTTGCTGGTCAACGGGGGACGTTGCCGGAGCGGGAACGGTTTTAGGTGAAGAGATACTGTATCCCAGCTGGAAATCAGTTGGGATTTTTTATTGGCATGACGCCATTAAGCGCAGAAATTAGCGGACGGCAAGATCACCGAAATGGTATAATTTGACCAACTAAAGGGAACGAGGGGGATTGGCGCATGGCTGATTTAGACTACACACAGGTGATTCAGGAACTTCGGGATTTTCGGGATGCGCGGGGCTGGCGAAAGTATCATACGTTGCCGGCGTTGGCCCGGGCCTTGTCAGTGGAGGCCGCGGAAATCAATGAAATTTTTCTGTGGCAGGATGGCCAAACGACATTCTCTGATAAGCAAACCGCCGATTTGAAATTAGAAATGGCTGACGCCCTGACCTACCTGTATTACATGTGTGATCAGTTGGGGGTTCAGCCCAACGAGTTGGTCCAACAGAAGCACGAAATCAATGTGCAGCGGCATTGGAAATTCGACCAAAAGTAAGGAGGGACGCGGATGGCAGACACAACTAAATCGGAGGCGGCAGGCCTACCTCAGCCAGTGGTTGAGGAGGTCGCGTTTAGTCGGCAAGGGCTGACGGATATTCAAAAGAAAGTGGCCGGCAATCGGGTGGAATTACTCCTGGAATACCCGACCGTCTACATCGTTTATGACAAAGAAAAGCCGCACGCTTATCAGGTATATGTCGGTGAGACCAATAATATTGAGCAGCGGACGCGACAACACCTGGAGGATGATCCGTTACGACGTGAGGATTGGCGGTATCTGGCAGAAAGCTCCGCGTCACAATTACTGGTGATTGGGCATCCCCATTTCAACAAATCATTAACGCTAGACATCGAAAACAACATGATGCTCTACATGTCCGGCGTCGAAAGTGTTAAGAAACTCAATAACCGCCGGGAAAATCAGCAGAACAAGTACTACACCTTCAAGGAAAAAGATAAAATTTTTTCAGCCATTTGGCGGAAACTACATAACTTTGATCCGGAACTCTTTCCGATTGAAGAGGTCGTACGTGACTCAGCGTTGTTTAAAGCGTCGCCGTTTCACACACTGACCAAGGAACAGGACCATGCCCGAGAACTGATCTTGCGGCGAATTCAAGCTGCCCTGCATGTGCCTCAGGGGCATCAACTGATTTTAGTTGAAGGAGAAGCGGGCTCCGGAAAAACAGTTCTGCTCAGTTCGCTGTTCTACCAGCTCTGGCAATTGGGTGAGGATAAGAACTATTCCGAATTTAATACGGCGAATAGCTACCTGCTGGTCAACCACAACGAGCAGGTCAAGGTCTACGAAAATATCGCCGCGAAGTTAGGCATGAACACGGCCAATGTCAGCAAGCCAACGGCGTTTATCAATAATGAGCAGACTGCGGCGGGCGTGGATGTCGTGCTGGTCGACGAAGCCCATTTACTCTGGACGCAGGGGAAACAGTCCTATAGGGGCGAAAATCAGCTGGATGATATTTTGGCCCGGGCCAAGGTGGTGGTCGCCGTCTTTGATAAGAAGCAAATTCTCAGTCGGGAAGGCTATTTGACGACCAATGAGATTCACAAGCTTGAACACCACGCGAAGCAGCAGGGCAACTGGATTCAGTTTAAGCAGCAGCTGCGAATGAATGCGAGCGAGGCCACCCAGACGTGGTTGACCAGCCTTATCGAACGACACGTGGTGGATCCCATTCCAGCGGATTCGAGCTACGATTTAAAAATTTTTGATGACCCGGTCGCCTTGTACCAGGCCATTCAAGCCAAGGCCCAGTCCAAGGAACACGGGTTGTCACGGATGTTAGCCACCTTCGACTGGCCGTATAAAAATAAGCCACCCAAGGATGGTCAACTCTACCGGGTCACGGTCGGCAAGTTATCGCTGCCGTGGAACCTCCAATTGAAGCCGGCCAAGCAACAACGCGGTCGGATGAAACGGCTCGCTTGGGCGGAACAGGACCAAACGATTGGCGAAGTGGGGTCGACCTTTACGATTCAGGGATTCGACCTGAACTATAGTGGCGTCATCATTGGCCCATCGGTCAAGTACCGCGATGGGCACGTGGTGTTCGATCCAAAGGCCAGTCAAAACCAAAAGGCCACGACCAGACGGACGTTAGCTAATGGTGAAAAGGTCTACGTGGATAAAGAGTTATTGCCCAACGAGCTCAATGTCTTATTAACGCGGGGCGTCAACGGTCTCTATATTTATGCAGTGGACGATGCCCTGCGTGCCGCGCTGTTGGCCGCGCAATCATAGGTTTTAATGACTTTTGTAAATCGGCCAAACGGGTTATCATAGACCTAAAAGGGTGGTGTTTCACGTGGAACAAGAGTCGTTGTTTGCCAGCCAACAGAAGTCGCCGTTGGCCAGTCGGGTACGGCCGCGGACGTTGGACCAGTTTGTGGGTCAGACGCATCTGCTAGGCACCGGGAAGATTCTGCGGGAACTGATTGAAAATGACCAGGTCTCGTCGATGATTTTCTGGGGGCCGCCGGGTGTGGGCAAGACCACGCTGGCCGAGATTATTGCCCGCCAGACCAAGGCCAAGTTTCTGAGCTTTAGTGCCGTCGACAGTAGCATCAGCAAGATTAAAAAAATCATGCACCAGGCTGAAAGCGACCGTGAAATTGGTGAGGAGACCATCGTCTTCGTTGATGAAATCCACCGGTTTAACAAGGCCCAACAGGATGCGTTTCTGCCTTACGTGGAACGGGGAAGCATCATCCTGATTGGGGCCACGACCGAAAACCCTTCATTTGAAGTGAACTCGGCCCTGTTGTCGCGGTGTAAGGTCTTCGTGCTCAAGGCACTGGAGACCAGTGACATCACGCAACTGTTGACTAATGCCTTGCAGAACCCCGATGGTTTCAAGGCAGACGTCAAGATTGGGTCGGATGAGCTGCGGGCCATCGCGGAGTTTGCCAACGGGGATGCGCGGAATGCCCTGAACACACTAGAGATGGCGGTGTTGAATGGTGACAAACAGGGTGACCAGATCACCGTGACCATGGACGACCTGAAACAGCTGATCAGCCAGAAGTTTGTGCTCTACGATAAGAGCGGTGAGGAACACTACAATATTATTTCCGCGCTGCACAAGTCGATGCGTAACTCCGACGTGGACGCGGCCATCTATTGGTTGTCACGGATGCTAGAGGGTGGTGAAGACCCCCTGTACATTGCTCGTCGGCTGGTACGCTTTGCCAGTGAAGACATTGGTTTGGCCGATACCAACGCGCTCAACGTGACCATCAACGTTTTTCAAGCCTGCCAGTTTCTAGGGATGCCGGAGTGTGACGTTCACCTGACCGAGGCCGTGACCTACCTGTCGCTGGCGCCCAAGTCCAACGCCATTTATAAGGCCCGGCAAGCCGCGAAGAAGGATGTCAAAGAAACGCGCGACGAGCCAGTGCCGCTCCAGATTCGTAACGCGCCGACCAAGTTAATGAAGGATTTGGATTACGGTAAGGATTATCAGTACGCCCACGATACCGAAGCTAAGCTGACTAACATGCAGACGATGCCGGACGACCTGCAGGGTCACGTGTATTACGAGCCCACTGAGCAAGGACGTGAGGGGCGCTTTAAACAGCGGCTGGCCTACATTAAGCAGTGGCATCAGGAGCATCAATAGGAGATTTTAGGACCGACCGGCATGTGCCAGGGTTGGTCTTTTTTTGGTGGCATAAGTAGCGGTATGCCAGGATTTAATGCGCGTATTGCTGGATAGAAAATTAATGGTCGTAAACCACCGATCTTTCGATTATACTGGAGAAAATAACGCGCCAAGGAGGGTTCACCATGTCCCAACAACTCTATTTTCTCTGTACCGGAAACAGCTGCCGGAGCCAAATGGCGGAAGGCTTTGCCCAAGCGTTAGCACCCGCTGATTGGACGATTGCCAGTGCCGGTGTCGAAACGCACGGGCTCAATCCCTTAGCCGTGAAGGCCATGGCTGAAATCGGCATCGACATTTCGCAGCACACATCGAAGCTGATCGATACGGACTATCTGAACAGCAGTGACGTGGTGGTCACGCTGTGTGGGGATGCTCGTGACAAATGCCCAATGACCCCGCCGACCGTGGAACGTCGCCACTGGCCGTTGCGTGATCCCGCGCAAGCAACCGGGGATGAAGCCGCGCAATTGGTCGTCTTCCGCCAGGTTCGTGATGAGATCAAGGAGCGCGTGTCCGCATTGATTCAAGAACTGTCTTAATTTAATAAGTTGACTGAAGCCGCCGACAGCCTGCTGTTGGCGGCTTCTTTTGGCCAGTTAACAAAGAAACCGGTGAATTGCTCGTGGGTAGACAGAAAATTTTGAAAAATGGTTGAATTTTGACGATGAGTAGGTGATACTGAAGTTAGTTGGTTCACTAAACCATGATAGCGTGATTGTTACCGCTTGCAAAACCAGTTAATTCAGGATTTGCGATGAACACGGTTAGTTGGTTTTCTCAATGGTCCAACGTAATGATATTTACTGACCCAAGAGGAGGGGACGAAATGGTGCAACGAAGCATGAATCGGAATCAACTGCACGACCAAAATTTAAGTTTTGTCCTGCAGCAAATTTTTAATAACCATCCCACCTCGCGGATCGAGATTTCTCACCAGTTAAGCCTAAACAAGTCCACGATTTCATCACTGTACAACACCCTGATGGCCGCCGGTTACTTGAGAGAGCTGGGCCTGGGTGAGGCCTCGACCGCGGGCGGCCGCAAGCCGACATTGGTGGAAATCAACCGGGATTACGGATACACGGTCACGTTTGACTTGGGATACCGCCACTTGCACGCGCTGGTCACGTTCTTGGACGGCCACGTCTGGAAGTACGACCGGATTGAAACGCAGGGCCAGTCCATCCACGAAATGCTGGACCAAATCAAGCAGTACCTGGACGACCGGGACCAAGAAAGCACCACGAGCCACGGATTACTGGGCATCTGCTTCTCCATTCACGGTATCGTGATGGACAACCAAGTCCAGACCTCGCCGTTTATTGAGATGGCAGACGTTGATTTGGAACAGGTCTTCACGACCGCCTACCAGGTGCCCGTCGTCTTGGAAAACGAAGCCAATCTGGCTGCCGTTTACGAACGCGACTTCAACGGTGCCCGGGACCTCAACAGTACCGTCACCGTCAGCATTCACCGCGGAATTGGGGCCGGCATTATTTTAAAACGCGACCTCTTCCGGGGCGAACACGGCGATGCCGGTGAAATTGGCCAAACCGTGGTCAGCATTGCCCAGGATGGCGCGGGTAATCCGCATCCTGTTCACGCCGAAGATATCAGTTCCGAAGACGCCATTATCCAGGAAATTGAGGATAAAAAGGGCTTGGCTAGTTTAGACCGAGCCGGGGTCGTCGCGTTGTACGAAAAGCACGACATGGATACGATTGCGGTGTTGACGCAGTTTACCACGGCGATTGGCGGGTTGATTTACAACTTGATGCGGTCGCTCGATCCCGATGCGTTCTTCCTGAACTCACCTTTAGTGGAAGAAATTCCTGATTTGTTGACGCAGATTCGGGGCGTTTACCAACGCTTGGCACAAAATGATGTGCCGATTAACCTGACGCAAAATGCCCGTCTGGCCACGGTTTTGGGCGGTTGTTCCTTGATTACGCACCGTGTCTTAGGTTTGGATCACTATGAATTAAACTTTGAACGGCCGAGTGCCGATGAAACAGCGTAAATAAAAAACTTGTCCCCAGTTAGTGTGTGGACAAGTTTTTTTGTGGTTGCGCTTAAGGTTGTTTGCGTTTTAAGCCAAATCCCAGAAACGTTCCCAGTAGAAGGGCAATGCCCAGCAGTGGAGTGACGCGGTGTTCGCTGGTCTGAGGAAGTGTCGTTTTGCTAGCTGAGTTTGTGGCGACTGACTTAACCGGAGTTGCCGGATTCTGGTTAGTTAAAGTTGTTGCTGGAACCCGAACGGCTGCGCCACCTTTTTGATTAGTGCTTCCGGGATGGTGAATGGTTGCGGCCTGGTCGCCGGTTGTTGGTTCTTGCTTAGCTGGCTGAGCGGGGTCGACGGGGTCAATGTTGACTTCAACGCCGTTTCCGGAAGTGTGGTCGGTGTAGACGTAGGTCACGGACGTATCGGTGTCGCCAAACGTGCCGCTGGCATTTTCAGGTGTCGTCGTGGGGTCGTAACCTGGAATCGTAAAGGCCGTCGTGCTGTAGCTGTCACCAGCGTGGCCGGTCAGGACCTGGTCGGCGTGAATGGTCTTGCCATTTTGGTCAACGTAGTGAGCGGTCACGGTCGTCTGCGTGGTTGGCGTGACGACTGGCGGGGTGACGGGCGTGACGGGTTTCGTCGGATCCTTGGTGAAGTACAAGGTTACTGTCAATGGTTTGGCGGTAAAATTACCGGTTAGCTTACCATCCGCGTGGTCGAAGGTGTAGCCTTTAACGCTGGTTTGTTCGGCAGTCAGGTCATAAGTGTCGCTGATGAATTTGCCTGTCATGATTTTGTCGGTTTGAATGGATTTGCCAGTCTTATCGACGTAGTGGACGGTGAGGTATTTAGGATTTGTATAGGGAATGAAGACGGTGAAGTGGACATTCTTTTTACTAGTACTTCCAGTTGGGGTGTAGGAAACTTGAAGATTGGCCCGTAAATAATACTGGTAAGGGTGCTGAATGGGGGTGACATCTGGATATTCAAAAATGTCAGTCCAATCACTGTAATTGATGATATAACCGTCATTTTGCGGGAAAATATTGGTGAATTGGACGGTGCCAGTATCGTCAAGTACTTTGTAATCAGTAAGCACTGTTCCAGAGTGGTAGAAGAGCATATTACCAGTTAAGGTATTTGCGGAGGTAGCAGTTTCTGACTCTAATCGTGTGTATCGGGCATATCTAGCATCCTGATCGAAAGGTTGTTTATATTGGCCATTAAAGTTTTGAGGTAGCTTCATCAATTGTGATAGTGTGAGGGTTGGATTTTGGGGATCAATAAAATGAACAGTATCCGGAGTGACGAGCTGATTATCAATGGACAAATTAGTAAATTGAGAGGCATCTAGCATAGAAAAGTCTGAAATTTGATTATCCGATAAATCTAGGACTTTCAGATTCTTAAGGTTCCCAAGAGGTGAAATATCTGTGATTCGATTGTGGGCAAGAATCAGCGTTTGCAGATTGGTTAAACCAGCAAGCTTCTCGAGAGAAGTGACGTCACCCCAATATGAACGGGTACCGCTTTGGAGACTAAGAAAGTCAACGCTTGGGTCAAATGAGAGGTCCAAGTAGGTTAAATTGGTTGCCAGTTCTAATCCTGTAAGGTTGAAAGAATCGGTAGCATTAACAAAAACGTTTGGGCTATATTGTTTATGCGTGGCGGCTAAGGTGGTGAGGCTGGCCATGTCATCTTTAGTTAAACTATCAACAGATTTATGCAGTTGGTTGGCAACTAAGGCCTGTAAAGTCTTATTCGGCATCCAAACATCAATCGACTCATCGTCTTCAGCAATGGGCGCAGTTACGGCAACCGGAGCCGCTGCTGGAGCGGGAGTTGGCGCGCCTGGTGCCATAGCTAATCGTGGTTGTGGTCGTTTCGGAGCGGTTTGCTTAATCGACGAAACATCTGAATCTCCTGGCGTTTTATTAAGTGAATCAGTGGTGACGCCGGAAGTGCTGTAGTTGTTCTTATGTAAGTTTGAAGGATTCGCTTCTTCATTATCTTGTGGGGTAATGTTTTTATCAGGCTCATCACTAGGTGCAGGGTCGTTATCTGATTGACTGTCCTTAGGCTCAGTCGGATTGTTGTCTTCAGGAGATTGAACTGGGGCTGGACCAGAATCAGATTTAGACAGAGTAGTAGGGTCATTTTGACTTGATGGTTGCGCGACTGACTTCTCCGGACTCACTTGTTCCGCCTGTGGTGCGGCAGAATCTGCGGGTGTATCGGCGAAGGCCGTTTCACCACCGAAGCCTAATAACAAACCAGCTGAAATGAGGCCAGCGAAGACCCATGATTTGCCACTTTTGTACATCTTGTAGTGGATTGAATGATTATCGGTACCTAACATGACAGTTCCTCCTTTAATGACTGTGTAATCGTTGTGATAATCAATGGTGACGGGGAATGATTGCCCACGTTTATCGGTTGCTAAGCTATACCATTTGTCACTAGTATAGCGGGTAGTTGAAATAAAATCTACCGTATACTAATAAAAGTTAAACATAGTTATTATATGAAAATACCCTCAACGTCTTTAGTGGCCATAAGCTGTCATAGTAGTATTTATCACCCGTACAAGGACATGCCCTTATACGGCTTTGTGACGCTAATTTAGCTAAATTAACTAATTGCACGATCGGTGGCGTGTGGCTAAACAAATAGAAGAAAAACGATCAGCCTGCGGGTGTCAGTCAGATTCGCCGGTTTGCCAATCAGCTTTCGAAAGCTAGTCCACGAATCACCCAAATACGCCTACCAAAAAGTTTTTCAACTTTCTTCAAGAAAACGCTTGCAATAACGAAAAAAGATTGTATACTAGGATTTGTAAGTTGGTTGTCGCAACGAACTAACTAGGAGGGTATTATAAAATTATGACTGAAGAATACTGGAAAGGCGTCGACAAGATTCAATACGTCGGCCATCAAGATAAAAAATCAGGTTTAGGTTTCCAATACTACAATCCAGAAGAAGTTATTGCTGGTAAAAAGATGAAAGACTGGTTACGGTTTGCCGTAGCTTACTGGCACACCTTTGATCAACGCTTAGTCGACCCATTCGGTGACGGGACTGCACAACGTCCTTACGACAAGTACACCGACCCAATGGACTTAGCTTTGGCTAAAGTTGACGCTGCATTTGAATTCTACAACAAATTAGGCGTTGACTACCTTTGCTTCCATGACCGGGACTTAGCTCCTGAAGGCGATACGTTACGTCAAACTAACGCTAACCTGGACAAGGTTGTTGACAAGATCGTTGAATACCAAAAGACTTCTGGCATGAAGGTTCTCTGGAACACCTCAAACATGTTCACCAACCCTCGTTTCGTCGAAGGTGCCGGGACTTCTCCATACGCTGATATCTTTGCTTACAGTGCTGCCCAATTGAAGCACAGTTTGGAAATTGGTAAGCGTGTCGGTTCCGAAAACTATGTCTTCTGGGGCGGCCGTGAAGGTTACGAATCACTCTGGAACACCAACATGAAGCAAGAACAAGAACATGCTGCTAAGTTGTTCCACATGGCTAAGGACTACGCTAATGAAATTGGCTTCGACGCTCAAATGCTGCTCGAACCAAAGCCTAAGGAACCAACGACGCACCAATACGACTTTGATGCCGCTACCACGATTGCCTTCATGAAGGAATACGACTTGGAGAAAGACTTCAAGTTGAACCTTGAAGGGAACCATGCCAACTTGGCTGGTCACACTTACCAACACGAAATTCGCGTTGCTCGTGAAGCCGGCATGCTCGGTTCATTGGATGCCAACCAAGGTGACAAGCTGATCGGCTGGGATATCGATGAATACCCATCTAACTTGTACGAAACCACTGCCGCAATGTACGAAGTTGTTGAAAACGGCAGCATCGGACCTCGTGGTGGGTTGAACTTCGATGCTAAGCCTCGTCGTTCATCATTTGCCCCAGAAGACCTCTTCTTAGGCCACATCGTTGGGATGGACAGTTTCGCTGCCGGCCTGCGTGTTGCTGCTGCTATGAAGGAAGACGGCTTCTTGGACAACTTGAAGGCTGACCGTTACAGTTCATACGAATCTGGTGTCGGTGCTGACATCGAAAGCGGCAAGGCTGACTTCAAGTCCCTTGAAAAGTACGCTATCGACAAGCCACAATCAGAATTGATTGCTGCTACGCACTCAGATCACCTTGAAGAAGTTAAGGACACGATCAACCATTACATCGTTGAAACCCTTAGCAAGTAATCTTCAGTTGAATACGAAATAACTGACATTAAATTGGCGGACGAACGGTGTGTTCGTCCGCCAATTTTCGTGACTGGATTGTGCGTGGGCAAGTGTCATTAAAAAACACAATTCGGTAAAATAGGGCTAGCTGATTGGCTAGTTTAAACCAATCTAACAACCAGTTAGTCGATAAATAAGTGAAATGCGATGAGTTTTGTTGGGTTAAACACCCGTTAGCCGCAGGGGTGGTGAAAATGAGCCTAGCCGTGGGAATTCTCTTAGCAGCGGTCCTTGCTGGTTAGAGAATTGATAGTTTTGAGACTCGTTTTTGGAGGCTCAAAATAAGTCTGGAGACCGCTCTATGGCTCCAGACGTTCGCCCACAGCGTCCCGGTCTCATTTTCACTACCCCGGAGGCGCTGCCAACGAGGTGTTTGACACAATTCAAGAACTAAACCAAATGAAAAAGCCATCTAGGAGGTATAACCCATGGGGAAGTACGTACTCGGCGTGGACCTCGGCACCAGTGCCGTCAAGGTTTCCGCCCTCGACCATAGCGGGCAAATTGTTGCCCAAGAAAGTTTTGATTACGATTTGATCCAGAAGCAACCCGGCTACAACGAACAGAATCCAGAGGACTGGGTTTCTGGAACGACCGTGGCCATCGTGCGCTTGATTTTAAACGATCACCTGGCCGCCGAAGACATCGAAGGGCTGAGCTACTCTGGTCAAATGCACGGGCTAGTTTTGTTGGACGAAAACAAAAAGGTCCTGCGCCCGGCCATTCTCTGGAACGATACCCGGAGCACGCCACAACGCGAAGAAATTGAAGCCAAATTGGGCGACGAGTTTGTGGACATCACCCGGAATCAACCGCTGGAAGGCTTTACGCTGACCAAGTTGTTGTGGGTCAAGGAAAATGAACCTGACATCTGGGCTAAGGCCAAGTACTTTGTGCTGCCAAAAGACTACGTGCGTTACCGGATGACCGGCAACCTCGCCATGGATTACTCCGATGCCACCGGGACCGTCTTACTCGACGTTGCCAAGGGCGAATGGAGCAAAAAAATCTGTGACACCTTCGACATTCCGATGAGCATGTGCCCACCATTGATTAAGTCGGTGGACTTTGCGGGAACGGTCACGGCCGCTTACGCTGAATTCTCTGGATTGACGACCGCTACCAAGGTCTTTGGTGGGGCCGCCGACAACGCTGCCGGGGCCGTGGGTGCGGGAATTTTACACCCGAACATGGTGCTCTCCAGTATCGGGACCTCCGGCGTTGTGCTGAAATACGAAGACAATGCCGACGTGAACTATCATGGCGTCCTGCAGTTTGAGGACCACGCCATTCCTGACAAGTACTATTCCATGGGTGTGACCTTGGCCGCTGGTTACTCGCTGAGCTGGTTTAAGAAGACCTTTGCGCCGGCCGAAGACTTTACAGAATTCGTGTCGAGTGCTGCCAAGTCTACGGTTGGAGCCAATGGCCTGCTGTACACGCCGTACATCGTGGGTGAACGGGCGCCGTACGCGGACGCTGATATCCGGGGGAGTTTCACCGGTGTCGATGGGACGCATCAACGCTACGACTTTGTCCGCGCCGTGCTGGAAGGTATCAGCTACTCCTTTAGAGATCTCTTTGATATCTACGAGGAAAATGGCGGTGACTTCGATACGGTCGTGTCCATTGGTGGTGGGGCCAAGAGCCCACTTTGGCTGCAGATTCAGGCCGACATCTTTAACCGTAAAGTGGTCAGCCTGACCAATGAACAGGGGCCAGGGATGGGGGCTGCGATGATTGCGGCCACCGGTCTGGGCTGGTTTGACTCGCTTCAAGACTGTGCCGAAACCTTCGTGCACTTCGGCAAGGCCTACGAACCAAACCCTGAGAACGTCAAGAAGTATGCCAAAATGCATGCGATTTACAAGCAAGTTTATCAACAAACCAAGAGCATCAGTGCGCAGTTACTCGCGTACCGGAAGGCCGAACTGTAGCCTGCTGGTCAGTGGCGACTGGCAACATGCTGTTGAATAGAGACGATACCCGAACTGACAATGACGTCGGTTCGGGTATTTGTCGTGCGATGAAAAAGGACCCGGAATAAGATCCCGAGCCCTCTGTGTCAATTAAATTAAGTGCAGCGACTGGCTAACGATAGTAGCGGCGAGGGCAATCAAAGTTAAGCCCAGTGCGAGCCAACGTAACGCCCAAGCCACGGTATGCATGCGATTCACGCCCCGGTTGTCAGCGATAAAGCCGTGAAAGGCAAAGTAGGTGATTGCTAGAATGATTAAGTAGTTGATGAGTGGCTTGTAAAAATCGTCCATGTTATAGATGAGTGGCAATTGCGCAATGGCTAAAAGACACCATAGATCGAAAAGGACCAGTAAAGGTGTTGTGGTTTTCATGTGAGTCTCCTCCTAAAATTTCCCCCATACCTCTAGTGTAGCAGAACGCTCTCAGAAGGTGAAGGCAGCTAGTGGGAAGCAGGCAGACTGACTGAGCCTGGTTAGACCAATTTCATGGAAAATTTTTGACTGAGATTTTGGGAAAATTCGTAAACCGCTAAAGCAGGGGTTAAGCCTGACGTTAGCGAGTGGTCGATGGCTTTCAGAAACTCGGCAAATAAGGTGAAATTCATATTTTTAAAAGAAAACGCTTTCAAAATAAACCGAAAGATGGTATTCTACTTTCTGAGGTTGGTTTATCCGACCAACCAACAGCAAAACCAACTTACATGTTCAGCTATACTTCCACATACGTTGTCACGACTTAAGAATTTATGGCGCAAAGCCACATAAGGAGCGAAATCTATGCGAAAAGTTTCGACCGGATTTGTTTATTTTTTTGGCGCGTTGGGCGGCTTACTCTTTGGGTACGATACCGGGGTAATCTCTGGCGCAATTCTATTCATTCAAAAGCAGATGCACCTGGGTTCCTGGCAACAGGGCTGGGTCGTAAGTGCCGTGCTCTTGGGCGCAATCCTGGGGGCCGCCATCATTGGGCCATCCTCTGACCGCTATGGACGGCGCAAACTGTTATTGTTATCAGCTATTATCTTCTTCATCGGGGCCATTGGCTCCGGGTTGGCGCCAGAATTCTGGACGCTAATCATCTCCCGAGTCATTCTCGGGATGGCCGTGGGGGCCGCTTCGGCGCTGATTCCCACGTATTTGGCCGAATTATCTCCCGCTGACAAACGGGGGACGGTCTCCAGTCTGTTCCAACTGATGGTGATGACCGGGATCCTGCTGGCCTACATCACCAATTACGCCTGGGCGGGCATTCCAACCGGCTGGCGGTGGATGTTGGGCTTCGCAGCGATTCCCGCGGCCTTGCTGTTCTTGGGCGGGTTGATTCTGCCTGAGAGTCCTCGGTTCCTGGTGAAGACTGGCCACACGGATCAAGCGCGGGCCGTCTTGGATACCATGAACAAACACGATACGGCCGCAGTTGACGCGGAACTGAATCAGATTCAAGAACAAGCTCAGATGAAAAATGGTGGCTGGTCCGAACTGTTTGGCAAGATGGTCCGGCCATCACTGATCATTGGGTTGGGCCTGGCGATTTTCCAACAGGTCATGGGGTGTAACACGGTGTTGTACTACGCACCAACCATTTTTACCGATGTTGGTTTCGGGGTGAACGCGGCCTTGCTCGCCCACATCGGGATTGGGGCCTTCAACGTGATTGTCACAGCGATTGCGGTGGCTATCATGGATAAGATCGACCGGAAAAAGATGTTAAACATCGGGGCCGTTGGGATGGGGATTTCCCTGTTCGTCATGAGTATCGGGATGAAATTCTCCGGTGGCTCACAAGCCGCAGCCATTATTTCTGTGATTGCGCTGACCATCTACATTGCCTTCTTCTCCGCAACCTGGGGTCCCGTGATGTGGGTCATGATTGGGGAAGTCTTCCCACTCAACATCCGGGGACTCGGCAACTCCTTTGCCAGTGTGATCAATTGGTCCGCGAACATGGTCGTTTCCCTGACGTTCCCAGCCCTCCTGAACTTCTTCGGGACGGGAAGTCTGTTCATCGGTTACGGCGTATTGTGCTTCGCTTCCATCTGGTTCGTCCAGAAGAAAGTCTTTGAAACGCGGAACCGTTCGCTGGAAGACATTGAAGCGACACTGCGGGCAAAGGCTGGCGAGACGGCTAGTGACCTGAGTACAGTTAAATAATCTAAACACCCACGTGACTGTAGGCGTTTGAAATCTAGGGATGGCTGTTCGCAATTTTCGGGCAGCCATTTTGAATTATTACAAAATAAACCGTTAAACAGAAAACGCTTTCAAAAATCAACAAAATGTGATAACATAATTGTCATGGTTGGTTGCGACAATCAACCAACTGGAATGTCAACTTACACTTATTCACATAGATAGGCGTTTGCCACGCTACCAATCCAGAAACCAGACTGCGAGACAGCTGGTTGCCCGATTCCTAACTGACAGAACACCACAAGATTCTCGAAATTATTACGTCAACGGCTAAGGGCCGCATAAGGAGCGAGATTATGCGAAAAGTTTCAACCGGATTTGTCTATTTCTTCGGTGCGCTCGGTGGATTACTCTTTGGGTACGATACCGGTGTCATCTCCGGAGCCATCTTATTTATTCAAAAACAAATGCATTTAGGTTCCTGGCAACAGGGCTGGGTCGTGAGTGCCGTCCTGTTAGGGGCCATCTTAGGGGCCGCCATCATCGGGCCATCGTCTGACCGTTACGGCCGACGGAAATTATTACTGTTATCTGCTATTATCTTCTTCATCGGGGCGTTAGGCTCTGCCTTCTCACCCGAATTCTGGACGCTGATTGTGTCACGGATTATCTTAGGGATGGCCGTCGGGGCTGCCTCAGCCTTGATTCCCACGTACCTGGCCGAACTCTCACCCGCTGACAAACGGGGGACCGTTTCCAGTCTGTTCCAACTGATGGTCATGAGCGGGATTCTCTTGGCCTACATCACCAACTACAGCTTTTCTGGCATGTACAGCGGCTGGCGTTGGATGCTCGGTTTCGCTGCGATTCCAGCGGCCTTGCTCTTCTTGGGTGGGTTGATCTTACCCGAAAGTCCCCGTTTCTTGGTCAAATCAGGCCATATGGATCAAGCACGTGAAGTCCTTGAAACCATGAATAAGCATGACGAAGTTGCCGTTAAAAAGGAAGTTGATGCCATTGAGGCCTCAGCTAAAATTGTGAGCGGTGGCTGGTCCGAATTGTTTGGGAAGATGGTTCGTCCTTCACTGATTATCGGGTTGGGCTTGGCTATTTTCCAACAGGTCATGGGCTGTAACACGGTGCTCTACTACGCGCCAACTATCTTTACTGACGTTGGTTTCGGTGTGGACGCCGCCTTGCTGGCCCACATTGGGATTGGGGTCTTCAACGTGATTGTGACCGCGATTGCTGTGACCATCATGGATAAGATTGACCGGAAAAAGATGTTGAACATCGGTGCCGTTGGGATGGGGATTTCCCTGTTCGTCATGAGCTTTGGGATGAAGTTCTCTGGCGGTTCGCAAACGGCGGCCATCATTTCCGTGATTGCCTTGACCATCTACATTGCCTTCTTCTCCGCTACTTGGGGTCCTGTCATGTGGGTCATGATTGGGGAAGTCTTCCCATTGAATATTCGGGGCTTAGGGAACTCCTTTGCGTCCGTTATCAACTGGACGGCGAACATGATCGTTTCCTTAACCTTCCCATCTTTGTTGGACTTCTTTGGGACTGGGAGCCTGTTCATCGGTTACGGTGTGCTGTGCTTCGTCTCCATCTGGTTCGTCCAAAAGAAGGTCTTCGAAACCCGGAACCGTTCTTTGGAAGATATCGAAGCTACGTTGCGGGAAAAGGCTGGCGAAGAAACCACGACCTTGAGTGCAACGAAGTAAGTTAAATAGGTAACTAACTGAGGGCCTGACACTGTTGTCGGGCTCTTTTTGATGAATCGGTTTCTTTACGTAGGGGGTTCAACCAGAAAATTCTAGGTGAAGTCTTTCAGAAAGCTATCGGCGCAGAGACGGCCTTTTTAAGTGAGCAAACTATGAATTTAACAAACTATTTAACACCGCATATAGCGATGGGACCGGATTTGAGCCGGATTAACTGACCGACCATGTGATAAATGAACATTTTTTCACAAAATATGGTGCAATCGCTTTCCTTTTCATAATTTTTCCGTTATGATAAGAACGTACCTGGAAATTTACTTATTCTGAAGGAGTGAATGGCACATGGCATCAAATGGAAAAGTAGCAATGGTTACTGGCGGCGGACAAGGAATTGGTGAAGCTATTTCTAAGCGCTTAGCTAGCGACGGTTTCGCAGTTGCAATTGCTGATTTGAACTTAGATAATGCCAACAAGGTTGCTTCTGCTATCGAAGCTGATGGTGGAAAAGCCGTTGCAGTCAAGACGGATGTCTCCGACCGCGACAGTGTCTTTGCGGCAGTTAAGGAAGCCTCAGAAAAGCTTGGCGGCTTTGACGTTATCGTCAACAACGCCGGCCTTGGCCCAACTACCCCAATCGACACGATCACCCAAGAACAATTCGACACAGTTTACCACGTTAACGTTGGTGGTGTTCTGTGGGGGATTCAAGCTGCTCACGCTAAATTTAAGGAACTCGGCCATGGTGGGAAGATTATCTCAGCTACTTCTCAAGCCGGTGTTGTCGGGAACCCTAACTTGGCCCTCTACAGTGGGACTAAGTTTGCCATCCGGGGGGTTACGCAAGTTGCTGCCCGTGACTTAGCTGCCGAAGGAATTACGGTTAACGCATACGCACCTGGGATCGTTAAGACGCCAATGATGTTTGACATTGCCCACAAGGTTGGTCAAAACGCTGGTAAAGACGACGAATGGGGTATGCAAACCTTTGCTAAGGACATTACCTTAGGCCGTCTGTCAGAACCAGAAGACGTTGCTAATGGTGTTGCCTTCTTAGCAGGTCCAGATTCAAATTACATCACCGGTCAAACTCTCGAAGTTGACGGCGGGATGCAATTCCACTAAACATTTAATGATTCACAAAGATTGATTGGTAAGGTCACCACGCAGAGATGTGTGGTGATTTTTTTGTATAAGAGTGCGGAACGAGCCGTTTAGGTCCTGAGCATTAACGTCGGCTAAGTGATGACCCCGGGCTTGGGTCATTGCTTAGCCGGGGTTAAGCACAGGGACCTGGCTCGTGGAGCACGTTTCGGAAGCTGCCAGGATCTGGATATAACGGCGAGAGAAAAACCAGCGATTTAATCGGATGGCAGTTAAACAAAATTGTCAGCAGCACACCCTAACAGCAAGAAGAACAGTATCCCGAATAATATGTAAGGTTAGATAAATTGCCCCAACACCTATTGTCCCCCAAAACCAGTCCCCATAAACCGCAAACAAAAACATCTAGCAACGGAGGGTAAGGACGTTGCCAGGTGTTTTTGGCACTACTTTGATTGGAGTTCTTGGACGGCGGCAGTTAGACTGGGACTGCCGCCGTCCAGGAGAAGGGACAGCAAAACTAATTCGATGAGATTGGGTGTGTTGGTTTGAGACATTGATGAGGCCTCCTTAGGTATCATCGAGGTTCATTGTAGCAAGCTTATATAATGATTGCGTGTGGTTTATGTATTGAAGATGTAAAGGCCCAAATTGACGATTAATGCGGCAATATTCCCCCGGAAAACCATGGTACAATAGGGACGATTGATTAACCGTTTAGGGGTGAAAGCATGATTGCAGAATTTGAAGAATATATCGCCAAGATTGATGATCCAGCGCACCAAGACCGTTTACGGACCGTGTTGAATTGGGTCCAGGACACCTTCCCACAACTAGAGCAGCGGTTTGCCTGGAACCAGCCGATGTTCACCGACCATGGGACCTTCATTATTGGTTTCAGCGTGGCCAAGGCGCACATGGCTTTCGCTCCGGAAGGCCCCGTGATGGCCCAATTTGCCGACCAGATTGCCGCCGCAAACTATAATCCGGGCAAGAAGTTCGGGCGCATCAAATGGACGCAGGACGTGGATTACGACCTGCTGAAACAAATTATTGCTTTTAACATTGCCGATAAGGCCGACGTTACAACATTTTGGCGTAAATAAAAAATTCCTCGCTAGCCCAATTTACAGCTAGCGGGGAATTTTAACGTTTTTAAGAGAACTTGGGTTGGTTCTTGTTCTTTGTCGCAACCGTCGAGGCATCAATGGCCAAACCATTTTCATCGGTCCGGACCACGAAGACGTCGACCGCCGTCATTCGGCTAACGTAAGCCGTGACGGAGCCTTCAACCATCCGGGCAACGGCGCTCATCCCGGTGGCCCCAATGACAATCAAATCGTTCTTATGGTCGGTGACGAACTCGTGAGAAATAACCGTCTTGGGATTGCCGAAACGCACGTGAATGGCCATATCTTTGAAGCCAGTGGCCGCGCGGGTCGTTTGGACCAGGGAATCCAAATAGGACGTCGCATCCGCGACCAAATCGTGAATGACACCACCGGGCATGGAACCACTTGCATAGAAGCCGTAATGGTTGATGCGTAAGACATTCAAGAGGTCAATGTGAGCATTGTCTTGTTGGGCAACGATGACCGCCTTCTTTAAGGCCAGTTCCGCTTGGACTGAACCGTCTACGGGAACCAGGATGTTGGTATAGTGCTGTTCCATAATTAGCCTTCTTTTTAAGTTTAAACTCGTCCGCGTAACGTAATCGTTGCGGTGTCCAGGACGTGGCCGTTGATTTGATGGAGCAGGTCGTTTAACCAGAAGCCTTCGTCCAGGTCTAGCTTGGTGTTCAGGGCGTAGACGGTCAGGCTGTAATCGTGGTCGCCGTTCGGTGGGAAAGGACCCGTATAATTTTGGAAAATAGCTGGGTCCGTGTTATTAATGAGGGAACCGGCATTACTGTTGCGACCGTGAACGTGGGGAATCGCGTTCGTCCGGGACACGTCCGCGGTAATTTCACGCGTGGTGCCAGGGAAGTTCGCGGCCACCCAGTGAATCCACGGAAAGCCACTGACGGGAACGGCATCGAAGTCGATGAGGTTCAGCGCAATGGTCTGTGTTTTCTTGGGAATCTTGGATAGGCTGATAGGGAACGACTTGACGGGCGTCCCATCGTAAACGTCGTCGCCAGTGGCGTGCTTACTGTATTCGTCGGCTAAGAAGCCGTTTTCGGTTGGCACAAAAATTCTCATAAAACCCCTCCTATGATCAATCCTTAACATTATTATACCGCAGGAGGTGGTTGTTCCGCGAATATTCATTAATAATGTATAAAAATGCGTATAAAATGGATATAAGTAATAAAATTACAAAAATTGGTTGATTTTTTGGTTAACGGGCGTATGATGAATAACAATAAGTTTGGTTCCGAGAAAGGATGACGCCCATGACGCCCGCAAAGAAAATTGAAATTTTACAAAAGCTAATTCAAATTAAATCCGTTAACGACCACGAAACCGATGTGGCCGACTACATCGCTAGCCTGTTTGCCTCGTATCCACAGGCCAAGGTCGAGAAGGTGCCGTTCGCAGAAAATCGCGACAACCTGGTCGTGACGATTGGCAATCCGGACGGGCCGATGATTGGGCTGTCTGGGCATATGGACGTGGTGTCCGCGGGGGATGAAGCCGCTTGGCAACACGCGCCGTTTGCCGGGGAAGTTGTGGGCGACCAACTCTTTGGTCGGGGCGCTTCCGATATGAAGAGTGGTCTGGCGGCTATCGTCATTACCATGCTGGAATTTTTGGAAACGGGCACGCCACTAGCCGGAAGTATTCGCTTGCTGGCAACGGTCGGCGAGGAAACCGGTGAATACGGGGCCGCCACCTTGACCGATGCGGGTTATGCAGATAACCTAGCGGGCCTGGTCATCGCAGAGCCCAGTGGCCTCGACAACGTCGTTTACACCGCGCGGGGCGTGATTGATTACAAGGTCGTTTCTACTGGAAAGGGCAGTCATAGCGCGCACCCAGAGAAGGGTATCAACGCCATTGATAATTTGATGAAATTTTATAACGCCGTGGGTCCACTGATGGCACAACACACTAAGACCGATCCCGTCCTGGGCGGTCTGCTACACAACGTCGACCTGATCTCTGGTGGGGAACAGATCAATTCGATTCCCGCGCACGCCGAGTTGATGGCCAATATGCGGACGATTCCGGCCTACCCCAATCAGGTCATTTACGACGAGCTAGAGGCCTTGATCGCCCAACTGAACCAGGAGGATGGCGTGCAGCTTGAACTGAGCTACAGCTACCCTGAAGAGGCAATTCCGGGCGATCCTGAGGCACCACTGGTTCAATTGGCTAAGCAAATCAGTGATACGGTCTGTGACCACGATACCCAGGTTGTCGGGTCAGGCGGCGCCAATGATGGGGCCGAATTTTTGCGGGCCAAGGGCGATTTCACCAGCATTGAAATGGGTCCCGGGAGTAACACGTCACATCAAGTTGACGAGTACGTCTCCGTCACGGAATATCTGCAGGCCATTGAGGTCTACAAGCAGTTAGTGCCGGCCTTTTTTGATCAAGTTGCTGAAAAGGACGCGCACGCAACTGCCAATAACTAACTAAATTGAACCGGGTACGACCAGTTGACTAGGAACTGATTGGGCCCGGTTTTTGATTGGGTGGAGAATGATTTGGGGGATGGGTACGATAGCGGTGGGATTTAGTGTACAGTAGGCTAAGTGAACAGGTATACTAGATAGACTGGTATCAGACGGAAACGCCTAAGGAGAAAAGATATGACTGATGTGTTTAAATTAGTTAATTGGTTCAGAGCCGTGAGTAATGCACAGATGCGTCAGTACGATGCGGATGAACTGAGCCAAATGAAGGTCATGAAATTGTTATATTATGTGCAGGGAACGTATTTGGCAATTCATGGCGAAAAGGCCTTTGCGAATGACATCTTAGCTTGGCGTTATGGACCAGCAATTAAAGCGGTTCATGACAAATATGCTGGAAAAGTGAGCATTGTTGGGCAACTGGCAACATCGGATTTAGCAGACTACAATGAAGTTCGACAGGATGATAGGCTTGAACCGGTCTTAACGGCTGTTTGGCAGGCGTATGGCGATATGTCTGCCATTCAGTTAATGAAGAAAACGCATGAAGAAGCACCTTGGTTAGAGACTAATCAGAGCCAGGTGATTTCGCCGGGACTAATGGCAGATTTTTTTAAACGAGAAATTGTTCTGTGAGCAAAAAGAGCGTGCGGTTAGCACGCGATTCGCAAGTGTTTCCGCGGGTGAATCAGCATTCTAAGGGGACAGATGACCGGTTTGCTTTTAATTTTTCTTTTGTCACGCAAAATGATAAATATGGTTTTAGTGGAAAGCATTTTGATAAAACGATTAAAAATAAATTTGTCGAGAAACTCATTCGCTTATCGACGGCAGATCTGGTGACCGTATTCGGCTGGCCCAAGAGCATGGGGTTGGAAAATATGGCTGAGAGCGACGTTAAACTAGCGGTTAACCCAGCCTTTGAGCGGTCAGGTCGGCAGCAGAATTGTCTGGCAGGTATGTGGATTTTTAGATTAGCTAAGAGTGGACGCGTCATTGGCAAAATCAATGGCACGATATTTTATGTTTTGGCCGTTGATACGACGTTTGATTTGTACAAGCATGGATAAGCAAAAGGGACAGATTGTGGTATGGATCTGTTCCTTTTTTCGGCAAAACATTAAGTTTGCAATTATTTTCTTACTAAATCACTAAAATTGCTGATTATGGCTGGAAAAAATACGGAATCTGACTATATTAGAAGGTAACTTATGTCGGACAACAAATAAGTCATGGGGGGAAGGGAAACACGATGGCCAAGCAATCACGCGGCCTGATTGCCTATCACGTAGGGGTAACTGCCTTGACGTTGGGGTCGGTGCTGAACGTTGGGTTACTCTTTTTAAAGCAGGGAAATTACGCAGTCGAGATGGCGATTGCCAACGGGTTGTTGGCGATTTTTGCCATGGATTATTTGGTGCGTCTGATAATCACCAAGAATCGTAAAATTTTCCTGATTCAGTCGGCGTTTGATCTCCTGGGCATCATCCCGCTACACCCGGTCTTTGCCTTCTTTCGATTAGCCCGATTAGTCCGGTTGATCCGGTTCCATCATCTTTTCTGGCGGTTAGGCATCTCTGGTAAATGGACCAAAGCCTATCACCGGTTCATTTATCAAACGGGCTTTATCTATTTGTTCTCAATTAGTGTGGCAATCATTGTGTTGAGTGCCTTTCTCTTTTCACTGACGGAGAAACAGAGCCTGGCCGATTCGCTGTGGTGGGCCATCACGACGGCGACCACCGTGGGGTACGGGGATGAGACGCCGCACACGGCCTTTGGTAAAATCATTGCCAGCTTCCTGATGGTTGGGGGTATTGGTTTTATTGGGTTGCTGACCAGTACGATTACGGATTTTATCGCCGACCGGGCCTCTCAATCGGCTACGGCACAAGAAATGCAGCAACAGACGGATATCACGGCGCTCTTAACGAAAATTGATACGCTGACTGGCAAGGTCGACCAGTTACAGAATCAACTCGATCGACTGGAAAAATCAACGCCAAAAAAATAGCCCGAACCCGGTTAGGCTCGCGCTAAAAAGTTAACGGACAAACTGTAAATTGTAATTACCTTGGCCATCGGACGTGATGGTATAGGTGGTGTAGCCCGCCTGCAACCACTGGTCCTTAGACGCCTGAGCCCAGTTCTGAGCGTCGGCGACAGAGGAGAAGGTATGGGTGCTAGCAAACGTGGCGTCGGCATGGCTGCTAGCCGAAGAAGAACTCGTTGAATTGGCCGAACTCTTTTTGGTTTGGGCCTGATTCAATAATTTCTGCTCGCGGTCTTGCACGGCACTGTTGGACTCTTCATTGATGGTGCTTTGTAATTTTTGTTTTTGCGTCACGGTTAACCCGTTGTCATTGTAGCTGCTGTACGTTGATTTAAAACTTTCGAAGGCGGCCTGTTCCGACGCGGATGATGACTTGGCCACGACGGAGGCACTGGTGCTCGATGACGCACTGGGGTTGGAGCCAGAGTTGTTGTGATGATTGATGGCTAAGACCAGCAAGATGGCAATCGCCAACGTAATCAGTGTCATGATCCAAGGCCACCAACGCCGCGGCTTCCGTTGCCGCTGACGGGTAGGCTGGTCCGGCCCCTGATTAAAGTTATACCGTTGTACGCGTGATTTTGGTTCTTGGTTGTTCAACTGAAAAACCTCCATGTCCAGAACGGTGTGAAAAAACGAGCTTGCCGCCGAGACGACAAACTACCACACCCTCCATAATACCTCAAAACGCCAAGAGAAGAAAATTTTACTCCTGATTTCGGTCATTTTTCAATCATTCTAATCCCGATATTTCCAAACGTATTGTATGATAGAAGTGGAACTAACTTTGAAAGGTGGTTTTATTTTTGCATAATGATATTCCCGAATTACCATTAAATAATGGCAACCGGATTCCGCAGCTCGGCCTGGGTGTCTTCCAAGTCGATAACGCTGAGGATACGAAGAATTCAATCAAATGGGCCTTGGCCGCTGGCTACCGCCACATTGATACGGCCGCATACTACGGCAACGAGCAGTGGGTGGGCGAAGCCATCCGCGAGAGTGATGTCAAACGCGAAGACGTTTTCGTGACATCTAAGCTGTGGAACAGTGTCCGGGGCTACGATGAAACCAAGGCAGCCTTCCAAGAAACGCTGGATAAGTTAGGCTTTGACTACTTAGATATGTACCTGATTCACTGGCCAGCACCTGGCTATCTGGATAGCTGGCGGGCCATGGAAGACTTGTACAAGGCCGGCAAGATCAAGAATATTGGGGTCTCTAACTTCAATCAAAAGCAGATGGCAGATATCCTGGCAAACGGCACGGTTAAGCCCGTCGTTGACCAGATTGAAACCCATCCCTACTTACAACAGGACGAAATGCACGCCTACCTGGAAAGCCAAGGTATCCTGCATGAAGCTTGGAGTCCATTAGGTGGCGGCTCAAACAACGCCTTAACGGATCCCGTCATCAATGAATTGGCCGCTGCCCATGACGTGAGCGCCGCCCAAATCATCTTACGTTGGCACGTGCAACGCGAAGAAATTGTGATTCCAAAGTCCATCCACGAAGAACGGGTCCAACAAAACCGCGATATCTTTGCTTTTGGCTTGGATGAAGACGAAATGAAGGCCATCGCAGACCTCGACGCTGGTAAGCGCGTGGGTCCTAATCCCGATGACGAAGAATGGTTGAAGAAGTCCCAGACCTATTCAGGACGGAAGTAAAAGAAAAGAGTGCGGAAAGAGCCGCTTAGACTCTGAGCATTAACGGAAATAGGGCTTCTGGTCGACAACGTCGGCCAGGAGCCCTATTTTGGTTAAGCGCAGGAGTCTGGCTCTTTCCGCACGTTTCAGAGGCCGCCAGTTTCCGGATAGGCTGGCGAGAGCAGGATTGGCGGTCTATGACAGTATCACCAGTAAGGCAAGGCCGAGCAGGGCGCCTTATTTTTCTAAGCGCAGGGACCTGCCCTGTGTAGCACGTTTCAGAGGCCGCCAGTTTCCGGATAGATTGGCGAGAGAAAAGTTAGCGGTCTATGAAGGTAGCGTCAGCAAAATGTTTTCTATCATACAGAAATTAAAAGTGAGTAAAAAGCCCAATCAATACCTACGCAACGTAGCGTGGATATTGATTGGGCTAAAATGATCCTAAAAGTTCTACATAGTTAATCTGATTACGTGAAATGGGTCCAAACCCACAAAATAGTGAGCCGCCAAAATTAAGTGACCAGAGGCAGGGCAGCTTGAGCCCGCCGCCGGGAACGTAAATTTACCAATAAACTACTTATACAACGGAATCCCCTGTTCCTTAGCCAAAGGAATCAACTTATCGGATAAGACGTTTACCACATTAATCGGTACCTTCGCAAAGGGACTGAAGAAGTCCGGATGGTCGGGGTCGGGAACGTCCTGGGTCTCCTTGCGATTGGGCACTAACGCCTCTAAATCAGCCTTGTGCAGGCCCAGTTTCTTAGCGTAGTAGACGATTTCACGGTAGGTGACGTTTTTAAAATAAAAGTAGTAGCAGAGCGCGGCAACGACAAAGTACCAGAAGATGGTCCACTCTAGACCAATTTTACTGGGGTCTAAAAAGCCAATGACGATGGCCGCAACCACGAAGACGACGTAAATCAGGGCTGAAATAGCGGCCCAACGCTGTTTGTGCGTCAAATTTAAGTACCTCGATTTCCTTAATTGTGTTGGTACCAGTGTACGGGGTTTCGGCTGGTAAATTCAAGCGATTTCGCTAAAATCTAATTGGAAAGGTCGATTTTCCGCGTCAGTCGTGTATAATAACACGGTAATATTGCCAATCGCTTAGGAAATGAGAGGTAGACGAAGTGAGTTTAAGTTTTGAAACAATCCAACCAACAGATTTCAAACAGGTAGACCAATTAGTTTCAGCGGCGTTCGCCCCCGTCGAAGAGAGTGACGGTCGCGAGGTCGACTTGATTCACCAGCTCCGGTCAACGTATGAGTACCAGGGCAGCCTGGAAGTCGTTGCGAAGCCCGCAGTTGATCAGGTCGTAGGCCATGGCTTACTGAGCCCGGTCACGATTCGCGGCAACCAACACAAGACGGCGGTGGTTGCCTTGGCGCCGCTGGCCGTTCATCCCGACTGGCAAGGTAAAGGTGTCGGGAGTCAACTGCTAAGTGAGTTAGAGACGCGGGCCCGGCAGGCTGGTTTTCCCGCTATCAGCGTGGTCGGCGACATGAACTACTATGGGAGTCGCGGTTACGTGATGGCCGAAGACTTTGCCATCCACAACACGTTGCCCGTACCAATGGGCAGTCACTTGATCAAGCCATTAACGGCAGGGGCCTTGGCCCACGTTGGTGGGATGCTGGAATATCCCGGCGTGTTTTACAATGATTAACGTTTGCTGAGAGTGACCGATTTTGATGATGGAAAATTTAATTGAACTTTTTTCAAATCACCATTGAAGTCAACGGCCACACCGGATTCAGCGACTAACCATTAAGATTAAAATTAAATTAGAGGTTGACGGGTATCTGTCGTCGTGATAGTATCAAAGTCAATCAAATACAGAACGCTAATTTCCATTACCAAGTAGCGTGTCATCTGAGTGTCAGAAAGTCGGTGGTTGCTGCGAACCGATCAGGGTGATTACGATGAAATACAGTGGAATGTCCTGGTACGCCAGGCGGAGAATGACTAGAACCGTTACCTTCTAGAGAGTGGAGTTACTGGGTCTAGAACCAGTGGCTCAAGTTGGGTGGTACCACGGTTTAGTCTTAATCGTCCCTGTTGCATAGTTGCAGCGGGGACGATTTTTTTATTACATAAAACTTGGCAAATAAGAGGGAGCGATTTTTATGAAAGAACAATCCAACAAGAGTCACAAGCCGGTTAGTTTCGGCGAAGCCATTATTATTTTATTAGCAATGTTAGCCATCATGGGTCTCGGTGTTATCAAATTTGGGCTTTCCCCAACTACGCCAGTTCTGCTGGTTATCGCGTTAGTGATTCTGTGGGCGAAGGTCCGCGGCGCCGACTGGGATACCATTCACGGCGGGATTACTGAAGGAATCAAGACCGGTATTATCCCCATCTTCATCTTCCTGTTGATTGGGGCCTTGATCAGTGTCTGGATCGCCGCTGGGATCATTCCATCTATGATGGTCTTCGGGTTCCATTTAATCTCGGCACAATGGTTCGTGCCATCCGTCTTCCTGGTCTGTGCCATCGTTGGGACGTCCATCGGGAGTGCCTTCACCATCATCTCCACGATTGGGATTGCCCTGTTCGGGATGGGGACCACGATGGGCTTCAACCCCGCATTAGTCGCTGGGGCCATCATCTCCGGTGCCATCTTCGGTGACAAGACTTCACCGCTGTCTGACTCCACGAACCTGGCATCAGCCATCGCTGAATCCGAATTATTTGCCCACATCAAAAACTTAATGTGGTCCACGATTCCCGCATTCTTTGTTTCCTTGATTCTCTACTTCATTCTGGGGACCGGGGCATCTGACAGTAACGCCATGGGTAAGATCAACACGACTGTGGCCACGTTAAACGCCAACTTCTCCATTACCTGGTGGGCGGCCTTACCAATCATCGTCATGTTCGTCTGTGCTTGGCGGAAGATTCCAGCCATTGAAACATTGTTGTTAAACGTTGGTTTAGGGATCGTCATGTTATTCATCGAAAAGCCTTCAACGTCAATTAGTAGTGTCGCTACCATGATTGAATCTGGATTCGTTTCTAAGACCGGTAACGCCAGCGTTGATGCGTTATTGAGCCGTGGTGGGATTAGTGCCATGATGTCCACCGTTTCCTTGATTATCTTAACGCTGACCTTAGGTGGCCTGCTGATGCAATTTAACATCATCCAGACGGCTATGGTGCCATTGGCTAAGCGTTTAAAGAGTTCTGGCTCCTTAGTCACCGCCGCTATCCTTTCCGGGATTGGCGTGAACATCTTCGTTGGGGAACAATACCTCTCCGTGATCTTACCAGGGAAGGCTTTCAAGCAAACCTTTAACGACCGGGGATTAGACAACTTGGCCTTGAGCCGGGTCTTAGAAGATGGTGGGACCGTCATCAACTACTTGATTCCTTGGGGGGTTGCTGCCGTCTTCGCTGCCAACACGTTGGGCGTCTCCACGTTGGCTTACCTGCCATTCTGTTTCTTCAGTCTTTTCTCACCCGTCTTCTCCATCCTCAGTGGGTTCACTGGCGTTGGCCTGAAGCGGTTGCCATCATCTGATGATCAAAGTGCCACGGCTGCCTCAATGGCTGCTGACGGGCGTTAATCACAGTTAGAATAGAAGCATCGCGGGTTGTTACACGACCAGCAGTCGTTCTTGTGGGTGGCCTCAGGTTAGGGGCCGAGGATGAGTGGGTGGTTGTGAAATGACCGTGATGGATATGAATGTTAGTTAAAATAGTCGTTTCCGTTGGATAGTCTTTCCAGCGGGAGCGGCTATTTTTTTGAAATTAGTGAGTTAAATGGTTTTTAGCTATAACTATTAGTGATAAAAATAGAAAAGGTGTTTACTATGCTTGGCTTTAGGCTTACTCTTGAATGTAAAGGGATGAAAATAGCCACGGTGGTAAATGTGTGTGAGTAATAATGGAAACGGAAAATAACTAACAGTCATGTCAACAGTATTCATTCTGTGGATAAATCGGTTGCACATTGTCTGATCAGTCCTAAGTCGGTGAGGGTTCGACAGGTAATTGGCTTACAAGTGAAGGGGGCAAGCATGAATCAGAGAAGAACAATCACAACGTGGTTAAACATAATCGTAGGCCTCTTAGTATTGGTTATTGCACTGGTAAATGGATTAAGTATTGTGGCAAGCAATCACGAACTGGCTCCAGGACCATGGAAAGTAAGCTGGATAGTTGTCAATATTCAGATGTGGGTGAACTTGCTTTGGGGCGTAGCTATCTTGATTAAGCAGGTTCCAAACTGGTTTTTATTTATCTTGGGATTAATGGGAACGGCCTTATTTGGTTATCTAAATATCTACGTTCAGTATTTTTTCTGGTTCCAGGACTTAATCTTAAGTCTGGTTTGTCTATTCTTCGCGTACGAAACCTATCGGAATTATAAATTTAGTGTGTCCAACGCTTAAAGTAAGACTTATACGATATCAGGTAGGAGGCACTTAGCATGAACAGAAAAAGAACAATGAACAAATGGGGCAATCTGATACTCGGGTTGGTGGTACTGCTTCTAGCTTTGGGACACGGACTAGAAATTTTAGCAAGCAATGCTGGTGCTGGTTCGGAACCGTGGGGGATACGGTGGACAATTATAAATATTGGCATGTGGGTGAATTTACTTTGGGGCCTTTTAATTTTCGTGAGGCGCCTACCTAATTGGATTTTACTGATTGTGAGTGTGAGTGTGAGTGGTTTAGCTTTTTTTGCTTATTTTAATTACTATGTTCAATATTTCTTCTGGCTTCGGGTTTTGATTCTGACAATTGTTTGTGGGTATTTTGTGTATGGCACTTATCGAGATTACCGGGAACGGTAGCTAAAGGTGCATCAGATACGCTTTACAGAGTCTATTTTTAAGCAGTGATTCGAAAAAGATATAAGGAAAGTTGGTGAGTGATATGCGCCATAACGCTAAGCAATGGATCAAAAAGCCTGTTAGCTGGTTGGAGATGGTACTGGTATTGTTAGTGTTGCTTCTGACATTCACCCCATTTATCCCAAGCAATGCCGTTAGACTGTGTATTTTGCAAAATGGGCATCCAATTGCGGCTGTGCTTTCAGGGCCCAGCAAGCTGCCTAAATCAGAGATTAAGTATTACAGCGGCAGCAAGCAACAGCTACATTATCAAATCAATGTGCCTTTTTCTACGGATAGTGCAGACGTGGACGTCTTAGTGGTACATAAGGTTTCTAAAAACCATTTTTATAATAAGTATGTTGCGACACTTGCCTATGCAGTTGGGCCGTAGAGAAGGATCAATAGATTCTGCGAATATAGGACACTTCTCAGTGTATTCGCTCAGTTTGCATACATATATGGCGTTTAGATAGGCTGTTCCTTGTGAATTGTGCTGGGGTGGGATTATTTTGAATAAGTTATTTTCAAAAATCATTATACTTTTTTCTACAATACTTCTTATTGTGGTAGGAGTTTTCGTGATACCATTTTCACCGAAAAATGCAGTGCGATTACGAATGGTAGAGGATTTAAGTTTGAAGTCAGCTATTGTAGCTAATCCGACTAGGTTAACTGTGAAAGGCACGCCGGCTGTCATACGAAAGGAAACAGCAGGTGACATTTATAGCGTAAAGCCATTTGAATCTTACCTCGCGGGAGGAGATGTCAGCATGCTGAGTGTATCGAAGATGAGTAGAAATAGTCCATTTTATAAAGCAACGTACATTGCGAATGCGGTCTAGATGATGAGTAGCGTGTTATCCGAAAAGGGAAGCAAGGTTGATGAGTGACGTGATTAGTAATTTTAAGAAATGGACTAAAATGCATATGGAATGGTTGGGGAGAAGGGATGATATTGCGTAATAAGCAAATACCCATGAAATTATTTGGATTCGTTGGGCTCGTAGTTACGGCATTTTGTATTCTAGGTTACATGATAAATGAGGAAGCCATTTCCGCTCAGGCAGCTTCCCCGATTAATAATTGGGTGTGGGGGATGACCACAGTCTTTGCACTAGCATTTACAATCTGTGCATTTTTAAAGCAAAAACGATTCGCAATTATTAGTTTTAGTCTCATGGTGCTGGGGATGGTTATCTATTTTGGATTTTTAAGTTAGATAACGGTTTACGCGAATAGATTGAAGGAGCTTGGCATGAACAGAAAAAGAATGACGAACAAATGGTTCAACCTTGCGTTGGGCATTGTGGTACTGTTCGTTGCACTCAGTAATGGTGTAGATATTTTGGGGAGTAATGCCAGCTGGGGACGGAATTCATGGGGAATAGGCTGGACCGTTGTGAATATTGAGATGTGGGTGAACTTAATTTGGGGCAGTTTGGTTTTCGTAAAGCGTGTACCCAATTGGATTTTACTGGTATTGGGTGTGATTGAAATTCCCTTGTTTATCTATTTCAATTTCTATATTAAATACTTTTTCTGGTTTCAAATCTTAGCCTTGATTATTGTTTGTGGCTATTTTGCATATGGCACCTATAGAGATTACCGAGAGAAATAACAGGGTGTGTGTTGGCAGATGATTGGCGTAAACTTAAGGCTAATAATTTTTCATTTTATCTCCATAACAATCTAAAAAGGCAGCAGGCACGACGTAGTTTCTAAAGTCGTGTCTGCTGCCTTTAACGTATCCTAATCGTTTAACTCTCAACCGAAGCCATGACCGGCACCGTATACAAGTACGTGGCCACCAACGCATTCACGGTCACTTCCCTGTCATCCGACAGTCGCAGATAGAGCAGATGGAGCTCCTCATCGCGCGCGGTAATTGTAATCGGCACGTTCAACGGCAGGGCTAGGTGATCGACGTAAGCTACCAAATTAGCCGTTTCCAGGTAGCCGGTCAGCGTGACGGTTGTCGCCACTGGCACGTCACTGAGACGGGTGATGTGGCTATCGTCCGGCAGGGCCGTCGAATCCAGCAGGCCGCCAAAGGGACTCCGTTGTGGGTGGTCGAGGTATTCAGCCAGCGCGCTCACCGTGATGGGTGTTAAGGCATCAGCCATTTGCCAGGCCTGCGTTGGAATTTGCGCGAGAGGTAGGTGTAACTGCTGATCACAAAAGACCTCGCACAACCGGTAAGCGTAGAGTAACCGGCCAGCGACGGCCTTACCCTGTTCGGTCAGCGTCACCCCCGTATAGCGGCGCCGATGAACGAGGCCCTGCGCCTGTAATTGGCGGGTCGTCTCGGTGACCGTGGCAGGTGTCACGTTGGCGAAGTGAATAATCTGTTTATTGCTGACGCGAGCGCGGGCAAAACTACACTCTGCGATGATTTTTAAATAAGTATTTTGATGGTTCGACATCCAATCAACTCCCCAGTGAATTGAAAATAGTTAAGTGCCCCTAAAATTTTATTTTACTAGTTTAAATTCTACTGGTATCGGCTTAAAGTTGCAAATCTTTCTGAGTAATCATAAATATCGTGATAGTCTTATATGTTTATTTTAAAATAAAACGCCTAATTAACGGCGTTTATCGTTGAAAAGTTTTGCGAACCAAAAAAACTTTTCGATGGGTTTCACTTATTCAGTTCAGTAAATTCAGTGGCGAAAGGCCGGGGATGAAACCGCTTAAATTACGAATATTATTATTAAAAAGTTCACATTTTAAAGTTAAGTCACCCTAAATTTCTATTTGATTTAAGTGAACTTTACGGTACAATGGGCCTTGTAGGAAACAGAAGGGGGTCTTGATTTTGAGTGATACACCAAAGAAGCACAAACTCATTGAATATGCCAATGGGCGGTCACTTGAAGAGATTAACGGTACTGTTAAAGTGCCAAAGGGGAAAGGGTTCTGGAAAACACTATTTATGTATTCCGGGCCTGGTGCGTTAGTTGCGGTCGGTTACATGGATCCAGGCAACTGGTCAACGTCCATCACTGGTGGGCAAAATTTCCAATACTTATTAATGTCGATTATCTTGATTTCAAGTTTGATCGCGATGTTACTGCAATACATGGCGGCTAAACTTGGTATCGTGAGTCAAATGGACTTGGCCCAAGCCATTCGGGCACGGACCAGCAAGTCCCTCGGCATCGTGCTGTGGATCATGACAGAGTTTGCCATTATGGCAACGGATATTGCGGAAGTTATCGGGGCCGCGATTGCCTTATATCTGCTGTTCCACATTCCATTGGTCATTGCCGTGTTTATCACGGTGTTAGATGTTTTGCTCTTATTGTTACTGACCAAGATTGGGTTCCGGAAGATTGAAGCCATCGTGGTTTGCTTGATCTTAGTAATCCTGGTGGTCTTCGCTTACGAAGTCGCCTTGTCTAACCCTGACTGGGGTGGCGTCTTTGGCGGCTTGATTCCTAGCATGAAGACGGTCGCTTCTACGCCACACATTGGTGGACAAACGCCTATCAGTGGGGCTTTGGGAATTATCGGGGCGACAGTTATGCCCCATAATCTTTACCTGCATTCAGCCATTTCGCAAACGCGGGAAATTGATCACAAGGATGAAGAAGACGTGGCCCGGACGGTTAAATTTACCAGCTGGGACTCCAACATCCAATTGACTTTGGCCTTCTTCGTGAATGCCTTGCTGTTGATCATGGGGGTTGCCGTCTTCAAGAGTGGGTCCGTCAAAGACCCGTCATTCTTTGGTCTATTCCAAGCCTTATCTGACACCAGCACCATGAGTAACGGGGTGTTAGCCGGCGTGGCGCGGACGGGGATTCTATCAACGCTGTTTGCCGTTGCCTTGTTAGCTTCTGGGCAAAACTCAACGATTACGGGGACCTTGTCTGGTCAAGTTATCATGGAAGGCTTCGTGCACATGCGGATGCCACTGTGGTTGCGGCGCTTAGTCACCCGGCTACTGTCCGTGATTCCTGTCTTGATTTGCGTCATGCTGACCAGTGGCAAGAGTGCCATCGATGAACATGAGGCGTTAAATGATTTGATGAACAACTCGCAAGTCTTCTTGGCCTTTGCCCTGCCATTCTCCATGCTGCCGTTGTTAATGATGACGGACAGTGCGGTTGAAATGGGCAAGCGGTTCAAGAACGCGCTGTGGATTAAGGTGCTCGGCTGGATTTCTGTGCTGGCCCTGACCTACTTGAACTTAATTAACATGCCAGCTTCTATCCAAGGATTCTATGGCAACGCCATTACGGCGAGCCAGACATCCACGGCAAACGTGATTGCTTACGTCTTGGACGCTGCCATTATCATCCTGCTGATTTGGATGATGGTGGAACTCCACAAGGGGAGCAAGCGCTTAGTCGCAGAACTTGCAGCTGAAAAGGCTGAGAAGTCTTTAGGAAACGAGGAGGCATAGCTCATGGCAACGACATTTAAACGAATTTTGGTGGGGGTCGATGACTCGGCAGACGCATTATTAGCGTTTGACTACGCCATTCACCAAGCTAAACGAGATGCGGCCGAACTGATTATTGTGTCAGTTCTGGAACACGATGACATGAACGTCTACCAGGCCTTAGATAGCGACTACGTCCACGGGGAACGGGACGAGTTGCGTGAACACATGCAAGCCTATCAAAAGCAGGCCCAAGATGCCGGTGTCGCAGACGTGAAAATGGTTATCGCGGAAGGCGAACCAGGGGAAACCATCGTCCGCGACGTGATTCCCCACGTCAAGCCAGACTTACTGGTCATCGGCTCAATCGCCAAGAAGGGCGTCAGCCGCTACTTCGGGAGTCAAGCGGCCTACATGGCAAAGTACGCACCCATTTCTGTGATGGTCATTCGGTAGGGGTATGATGTAGCAAGTCTTTTTAAGATTAAGAAGATAGTTACCTAATGAGATTGATTACGAGTTGGCATGAACAAAATATTGGTCAAAAGTTTAGGTGACGATTGATTTAGCCTTGGGGTGTGAAAAGGCATCATCAGTGTTAGTGACCAGAGGCAGGCCAAGCGGACCAGCTATGTCGGTGGTCTTAACTGAGTGGTTTTCTCAGTTTAGAGCACGGGACGACCTGGGAGACTGGTGATTTTCCAGGCTTTCAGGCGAGGCGAAAGACCGTTTCTCAGGCTGGAGCCGTTCCCCATAGCAGGGAGCTTGAGCCTGCCGTCGGGAATGAAAGTGATCATGCCATTTGTAAGATAGTAAAAGCGTACGAACTAAGCCGTTAGCCCACTAAAACGTGGTCTAGCGGCTTTTTTAATTCCTTAAACTTAACCGCCACCCCCCAAAATTTAACGACTCGCCATTTAACAGCGCCGGTAGCTGGGCATTGCCGTACACTAGCCTTGGTCAGAAAAGTTGGCCAGGAGGAGTGAGAGCATGCCAGAAGAAAAGAAGCACAAGCTGATTGAATATGCGAACGGCCGCTCACTAGAAGAAATCAATGGGACGGTCAAGGTGCCCAAGGACATTGGTTTCTGGAAAACCTTGTTTGCGTACTCAGGGCCTGGTGCGTTGGTTGCCGTGGGGTACATGGATCCCGGGAACTGGTCGACGTCAATTACCGGTGGTCAAAATTTCCAGTACCTGTTGATGTCTGTCATCTTGATGTCAAGTTTGATTGCGATGCTGTTGCAATACATGGCGGCTAAACTTGGTATCGTGAGTCAGATGGATCTGGCCCAAGCCATTCGCGCGCGGACCAGCAAGTCACTAGGGGTGGTCCTATGGTTATTAACTGAATTGGCCATCATGGCGACGGATATCGCGGAAGTCATTGGGGCAGCGATTGCGTTGTACCTGCTGTTCCATATTCCGCTAGTTATTGCCGTCTTCATCACGGTCTTTGATGTGCTGTTGCTATTATTGTTGACCAAGGTCGGCTTCCGGAAAATTGAAGCCATCGTGGTTTGCCTAATTATGGTGATTCTCTTCGTCTTTGTGTATCAGGTCGCTTTGTCCAATCCCGATTGGGGTGGCGTCTTCAAGGGCCTGATTCCCACCGGTGAAACGTTTTCAACTGGTCATGCGGTTGCTGGAATGACGCCATTAAACGGGGCTCTCGGCATCATCGGGGCTACCGTCATGCCGCACAATTTGTACCTGCATTCGGCCATTTCACAGACGCGGTCGATTGACCATAACGATGAGGAAGACGTGGCGCGGACGGTCAAATTTGCTGGGCTGGATTCTAACATTCAACTGACCTTTGCCTTCTTCGTCAACGCCTTACTGTTGATCATGGGGGTTGCCGTCTTTAAGACCGGCGCCGTCAAGGACCCTTCCTTCTTCGGTTTGTTCCACGCGCTGTCAGATACGACGACCATGAGCAATGGTGTTTTGAGCAGTGTCGCACGGACCGGGGTCTTGTCCACGTTGTTCGCCGTGGCCTTGCTGGCTTCCGGGCAAAACTCCACGATTACTGGGACCTTGTCTGGACAAGTCATCATGGAAGGATTTGTGCACATGCGGATGCCACTGTGGTTGCGGCGGTTGGTGACCCGTTTGCTGTCCGTGATTCCCGTCTTGATCTGTGTCATGTTGACCAGCGGCAAGAGTGCGATTGCGGAGCACGAAGCGTTGAATGATTTAATGAACAATTCGCAAGTCTTTCTGGCGTTTGCCCTGCCATTTTCCATGCTGCCCCTCTTGATGATGACCGATAGCAAATTGGAAATGGGCGAGCGTTTCAAGAACTCCTGGTGGCTTAAAATTTTAGGCTGGTTCTCCGTCATTGCCTTGACCGGGTTGAACCTGGAAGGCATGCCGGGGCAAGTTCAGGCTTTCTTCGGCAGTAACGTGACGGGTGGCACGCTGGCCTTGGCCAATGGCATTGCCTACGCGTTGATTGCGGCCGTGCTGGGCTTGCTGGCGTGGACCATCGTGGAATTGCATTTCGGCAACAAGCGCTTAGCCGCATCACTAGCGGCGAAGGAAAAGTAGGGGGATGAGTGCATGCCAACCACGTTTAAGCGAATTTTAGTCGGCGTCGACGATTCGGCGGACGCCTTGTTAGCCTTTAGATACGCGATTCATCAGGCAAAACGAGACGGTGCCGAGCTGGTGATTGCGTCGGTCTTGGAAAAGGAAACCATGAACGTTTACCAGGCGCTGGATACGGATTTCATCCACGGGCAATATGATGATTTGAAACGGCATGTCCGTGAGTACCAGCAACAGGCAGAGGACGCGGGCGTTGCCGATGTCCGCATCATGATTGCGGAGGGCGAGCCGGGTGAGACCATCGTGAAGGAAATCATTCCCCAGGTTAAGCCGGACATTCTCATTGTCGGGTCAATCGCCAAGAAGGGTGTCAGTCGTCATTTTGGTAGCCAGGCTGCGTACATGGCTAAGTATGCGCCGGTCTCGGTGCTGGTGATCCGATAAAGAGCAGTTAGAAAAAAAGCTCAATAAAAAACACACAAAACGACTCATCCGTAAAATAGGATGGGCCGTTTTTAGACTAGCGTTGCAAATTTTTACCAGTAGCTTATGATGAGAGAGTAAGAAAGTAAACCAGCGATTAACCGAAAGGATGAATAGAATTATGACGATGAAGGATGTCATTATTGACGATAGTTTTTGGCAAACGTATCCGGAGGCCCAGATCAATTTGATGTGGCTGACGGGTTTTGATAACCACGATACGGACGATAATCTGGCTGAACGCCAAGAATTATTGCGCACGGCGACGGCGGAATCTGACAAATTTACCAAGGTTGACCCCTTCCGGAACAACCCGGTCGTGGCCGAATGGCGGGATGCTTACCAACAATTTCCTAAGCGTAAAGGGGCGCGTTCCTCGATTGAAGCCTTGTTAAAGCGGGCTAGTCAGGGCCACGAGTTCACCCCAATCGAGCCTTTGGTTGACGTGTATAACAGTATTTCACTGCGTTACGGCGTGCCAGTCGGTATTGAAGACCGGGATAAAATTGCCGGTGACCTGCATTTAGGCACGGCCCAAGGCGGCGAATCCTTCTTCCCATTAGGGGCGGAAGAGGATGACCCAGCCCGGGCTGGCGAAATGATTTACTACGATGAAGACGGCGCCGTATGCCGGAGCCTGAATTGGCGGGAAGCTCAACGGACCATGTTGACAGATGATACCACCAACGGCATTGTCGTGATGGAATCGGTCAACGCCGACCAGGCTGCCCGGGCCAATGAAGCCATGGCAGCCTTAGCCGAATTGATTCCAACCTATTTCGGGATCAAACCGGATAAGACGGCCGTTTTGACCGCGGAAACGAAGTAACTAGCTTAATCGCTACTGATGCAAAAATTTCGGGGAAGCTTGTGTTGGTCAGCGATAGACTGAATTTGTCGTGGCAATAGAAGGGGAGAATTTTCTTGGAGTTAAATCAGGGGAGAAGACAGCCAGCTTATCAGTTAATCTTAACGTGGGTACTGGTGATTGTTGTGATGAATGTCGTCGGCTACTTGCTGAAAAAGGCTAGCTTGTCGACGATGCTAACATCATTTTTGGAAGAAATTGTTGTCTTAACGATTGTTTGTTTGGCTAACCGGTTTTGGTTAGGTGTGCCGATTCATTTAAAGTCGGAACTGTCATTTTGGCAACAGGTTAAGACTAACGGGGGACCCGTGTTTTTTATGGTGATGAACGGGTCCTTACTGGTCACGGCCAAACACTTTACGGGGCACTCAGCCCTGCTGGTGTTACTGGCGCTACTGATTGCCATCTTTGAGGAGTTGCTGTTTAGAGGCGTCTTGCTCGGCGGCTTTCTCCGGCGGTTTGCCAACAATGTGCGGTGGGGCGTGTGGTTAGCGGTGATTTCCAGTAGTTTATTGTTTGCTGCGAGTCACTTGATCAATCTGTCACACCAAAGTCTGACCATGACTGTCGGGCAGGTCCTGATGGCGTTCGGTTTTGGCCTGCTGACGAGTGCCATGTATCTCCGGACGGGGAGCTTGTTGTGGACGATTGCGTGGCATTTCTTGGAGGATGCCCAGGTGTTGGTCAATACGGGATTGCTTCAGCAGGGCGTAAATTTACCTGCTTGGGCTGGCATCGGGCCACTGGTCGTCTATGGCGGTATTGCCTGGTTCATGTTGCGGCGGTCTAAGTTGGCTGACGTTCGTGCCCGCTTTTTAAACTAAATATGTAGCAAAAAGTCACGCGTCACTTTCCACACCGGAAAGGACGCGTGACTTTTAGTTTGGTTAGTAATTGTCGCCGTTCATAATGGAGCTCTTCACGATAACGTAGTCCACGGTCCGAATGTCCAGCAGATTACGGCCACCTGCGTAGGAAATTGAGGATTGCAGGTCTTCTTGCATGGCGTTTAACGTGTTGGCGATATCACCACGGTAAGGAACCAGCATTTGCTTGCCCTCAACGTTGCGGTAGGCGCCTTTTTGCTTTTCAGAGGCGGAACCCCAGTATTGCTTGAAGGTCCGGCCGTCGATAGTTAACAGGCTACCAGGCGATTGCTCGTGACCGGCTAACATTGAGCCAATCATGACCATGCTGGCACCGAAACGAATCGACTTGGCGATGTCACCATTATAGCGAATCCCACCGTCAGCGATGATTGGCTTCCGGGCAGCCTTGGCACAGAGCCGAACGGCTGCGAGTTGCCAGCCGCCGGTCCCGAAGCCCGTCTTGAGCTTGGTGATGCAGGCCTTACCAGGTCCGATACCGACCTTGGTAGCGTCGGCACCGGCGTTCTCCAATTCCCGAACAGCTTCAGGAGTGCCGACGTTTCCGGCAATCACGAAGCTATCTGGCAGCTTGGTCTTGATCTGCTTGATCATCCGAATGACCGCGTCACTGTGACCGTGCGCGATATCGATTGTGATGTATTCAGGCACTAGGTCGGCTGCGGCAAGTTCGTCAATGAAGGCGTGCTCGTCGTCTTTGACCCCCACACTAATGGAAGCAAAGAGGGACTTGGCGTGCATCCGTTCAATGAAGCCGCGGCGTTCTTCTGGGTGGAAGCGGTGCATGACGTAGAAATAATCATGTTGGGCCAGCCAAATGGCTAGGGGTTCGTTGATGACCGTTTCCATGTTCGCGGGAACGACCGGGATTTTAAACCGGTGGGGACCGAATTCAATACTGGTATCGGCCTCGCTTCGACTGTCGATGATACATTTGTTAGGAATCAGTTGAATGTCTTCGTAATCAAATACTTCAGCAGGATGCATGTGCAGTCACTCCTTGTTCGTGGGGTTAGGCGTTCCAGACGTCTTGTAAAATGTTAGTTTGTTCGCGGTCGGGGCCGACGGAGAGTGTGGCGATATCCACACCCACTAGTTCGGCGAGGCGCTTGACGTAGTTTTGGGCGTTGACGGGAAGTTCTTCGACTGAGTGACAGCCAGTGATGTCTTCCGTCCAGCCAGGGAATTCTTCATAGATGGGTTGGCAAGCGTCCAGGTCAACCAGGCTAGCGGGGTAGTGGTAAATAGCCTCGCCGTTTAATTCGTAAGCCTTGCAGATCTTGACGGTCTTGAGACCAGTCAACACATCGAGACAGTTCAGAGACAGGCTCGTTAAACCAGAAACGCGCTTGGCATGGCGGAGAACGACGCTGTCGAACCAGCCGATTCGGCGAGGACGCTTGGTAACTGTCCCGTATTCATGACCGGTCTCACGGATGGTGTCCCCGATTTCATCAAAGAGTTCAGTAGGGAAGGGACCATCACCGACTCGTGACGTGTAGGCCTTGCAGACGCCGACAACGTGGTCGATCTTGGTTGGGCCAACACCGGCACCGATGGTTACCCCACCGGCAACGGGGTTCGAAGATGTGACGAATGGGTAAGTCCCGTGGTCGATATCCAACATCACCCCTTGAGCGCCTTCGAAGAGAACGTTCTTGCCGGCATCAATCGCGTCGTTAATCACGACGGATGTGTCGGTGACGTGGCCTTTGATTTGTTGGCCCAGTGCATAGTATTCATCGAAAACATCATCAAAATTAAGTGGTTCGACATCGTATAACTTGGTTAAAACATTATTCTTTTCAATTAAGTTTTGGCGTAATTTATCAGCAAAAATGTCGTGGTCCAACAAATCCGCGATACGAATCCCGATTCGTTCGGCTTTATCCATGTAAGCCGGGCCGATACCCTTGTTGGTGGTCCCAATCTTGTTTTCCTTTGCCTTTTCTTGCGCTTGGTCTAACAAGATGTGGTAGGGCAGAATCACGTGTGCCCGGTCGGAAATCCGTAAATTATCGGTAGAGATGCCATTTTCATGGAGGTAAGTCAGCTCTTCAATCAGAGATTTCGGATTGACGACGACCCCATTACCAATCACACTCAGCTTGTCGGCGTAGAAAATCCCAGAAGGAATCAGCCGTAACTTGAATGTTTGACCATTGAAAACAATGGTGTGGCCGGCATTGTCACCACCTTGGTAGCGGGCAATGACATCAGCCTTCTCACTCAGAAAATCCGTGATCTTTCCTTTACCTTCATCGCCCCATTGACTACCAACTACTACTGTTGATGACATTGCAAACACCTCATCGTTATTATTTGCCGGGCCGAACACCCAGCAAGAATAAGTGTATCAAGTTCGGAATTAAAAAGCAAGCGAAAAGCGAACGATTTATTTAATAATGCAGTATAAAGTTCTTTTAATTATGGGTAGAAATTAATTAATAAGGGATATACCACGTAAATCACTAGCTAAAGTGGGATATTCTGTGCTAAAATAGATATCAGAGAAAAGAACGAAAATTAAAATTAATGTTCGTGTTTTACCTATTTTCGAGGAGGAAATGTGCATGTTAGAACGCTATACCCGACCAGAGATGGGCCAGATTTGGTCCCTAGAAAACCAGTATCAGTCTTGGCTTGCCGTGGAGATTGCCATTGACGAGGCTTGGGCAAAGTTGGGCGAAGTCCCTGCTGAAGATGCACGTAAGATTCGTGAGAACGCGACCTTTGATGTCGACCGTATCGCCGAGATTGAAGCCGTTACCCACCATGATATGGTTGCCTTTACGCGGGATGTTTCGGAATCACTAGGTGCCGAACGCAAATGGATTCACTTTGGCGTCACTAGTACGGACGTGGTTGACACGGCTCAGGGTTACCGATTAAAGCAAGCCAACGCCGTGTTACGCCAGGATTTGGTGACGTTGATTGCGACGCTTAAGGACATGGCACTTCATTATAAGGACACGGTCATGATTGGACGGACCCACGGGGTTCAGGCAGAACCCACCACGTTTGGCTTAAAGATTGCGCGCTTCTACGCGGAAATGGAACGGAACTTGGCGCGCTTTGACCAAGCCGCCACCGCCGTGGAAACCGGGAAAATCAGTGGGGCAGTCGGGACGTTTGCCAACGTGCCACCAGAAGTCGAAGCCTCAGTCTGTGAGGAACTTGGCATCAGTGCGCAACCAATTGCCAGCCAAGTGCTGCCGCGGGACCTGCACGCAGACTACATTTCAATGTTGGCCTTGATCGGAACGGGTGTCGAAAATATTGCCACGGAGATTCGGAGCCTACAACGCTCAGAAATCCATGAAGTGGAAGAACATTTTAGTGCCGGGCAAAAGGGCTCCTCAGCCATGCCACACAAGCGTAATCCCATCGGTTCCGAAAACGTGACCGGCCTAGCTCGCGTCTTACGGGGAACCATGGTCACGGCGTATGAGAACGTGAGTCTCTGGCACGAACGGGACATTTCCCATTCCTCAGCTGAACGCATGATTTTGCCTGAGAGCACGACACTGCTGGACTATATGCTGCACCGAATTAACCGCATCTTGACGAACCTAGATGTCTTCCCAGAAACCATGAAGGCGAATATGAACCGGACGTACGGCTTGATTTACAGTCAACGGTTATTGTTGAAGCTGATTGAATCGGGACTTAGTCGTGAGGCCGCTTATGATTTGGTCCAACCATTGACTGCCCAGGCCTGGGACCAACAAACACAGTTCCGGCCACTGGTGGAAGCCAATGCAGAAATTACGCAACGGTTAACGCCGAATCAAATTGACGATGCGTTCGATTATCATTACCACTTGCGCCGCGTGGACTTTATCTTTAACCGCTTGGGATTAACCAAATAGGTTTAGCGACGTCGTTAGCTTGTCTGTGAACTATGGGAGGAATGGCCAATGGAGAAAGTGTATTCACCAATTGATGCGCAACAGAATTTGTTAGAGTTGTTACGGCAAGTTCATGCCGGGAAGGCCGTTAAGATCGCGTCACCTCAGCAAACCGATGATGGCGCCATTTTGATGAGTGAAGCGCAGTGGGCAGCCATTCAAGCGCAACTGACCCAGGTAACTCAGACGCACGAGACGCAGCACCGGCAGGATCTGTATAAGGCTTGGCGGTGGTTGTAGGTGAGTGAGAAGCCTTCTGAAAAGATTGTGGTGGATGCGGATGAATGGCGTTCGTTACAAGAAACCTTGTTCCTAATTAACCAGGGTGTTGACCGGCAGATTAGGGAACGTAGTAATGATAAGACTATCGGGTTCGCTGAAGCCTGGCGTCAAATTAAAGACAAATAACGTGAATTGAATTGGAAAGTCCAGGAGATATCTTCTGGGCTTTTTTGGTGTCTAATGGTGTTCTGCCTTACATCCCGCACTTTTTAATGTCGGTTAATTCGTAGTAAACTAATCGTGAGTTTATACATAACAAGGAGTGACAAGGTTTGAAGTTCAAAAGACTGATTTTAATACTACTAGCAACCCTTTCCGTTGCCTTAGTATTTAGCAGTACGCCCCAGACGGCACAAGCGGCTAGCTGGAAGACTGGTTTGCCGAAGGTGTTGCGGGGCCACTGGTGGAGTAGCTATGTACCTGGCGGCGTGCGGGTTCGTTATAAATTCAGCAAAAAATATATTGGAGAAACGGATTGCTTTTATCAAAGTCATGGTCGATGGGTCAATAGTCATCAGTCATTGAATGCAGTCAATACCTTTAATCATGAGGTAAAAAGTCATCATTACGCTAAAAATAAGTACATGATTAAGTCTGCCGATCATTATAAGTCATTGTTTGGTAGCAATCGGGTTAAGATCACCAGAAAAGGTAAGAACAAGATCGTCATGACATCCCGGTTTAAAAAGACGTGGTCAAAGCCAGAAACCTTAACACGGGCGAAGTAAGTTGTTTTCCGGGCGGAACAGAATTCCAGCCCAAAATAAAAGGTTCGTCGCACTCTCGGGGAAGAGTACGGCGAACCTTTTTTCATGAGGAGTGCATTTACATAGGGGGTGTAAACGCAACTTAGAGGGGTGATTAGGCTTGAGGGAACCTAATCAGGAAGGATTCTCTTAGGGGGAGAGAATCTAAAAGGGATTGGATATAGAATTTGGTTAGTAATAGTTATTGGCTAATTACTATGGTGTTTACTATACCCGCCGCTTGTGAAGAGAAAAGGGCCAAATCCGTGATGACTTTTTGACAAATTACTAAAGAAAAACTAAAGTGTGAAGATTCTACGATAATCGTAAGGAAGCCGTAAATGCCGTTAAGTTAGGCTTAAGCTTCAGTCCTCGTTGAAGTAAGTTTGCAGGAATTCCGTGACGTGTTGTTGGTAACGCGCCGGATTAGTCCAGAAACTTTCCGCATGGGAGGCATTTTTCACAATCCATAATTGCTTTGGTGCGTGAGTGGCAGCGTAGTTTTCGTAAGCCATGCCCACGGGCACGTAGACGTCTTTTTCGCCGTGGATAAAGAGAATTGGCCGCTGGTTTTTCTGCAGTTGTTCCGTGGCGGTCACGTCGCCCAGGTAGTAGCCCAGTCGGCGCTTAGAAATGGTGCTGACGAGGGGCTCGATGGGGTACTTGGGTAAATGAAATTGTCGTTTCAACAGATACGTCAATTCGGCTTCGATGCTGGAGTAACCACAGTCGGCGATGATGGCCTTGACCTGAGGGGGAAGGCTTTCACCGGAGAGCATTTCCATCGTGGCGCCGCCCATGCTGACACCGAACAATAGAATCTTGACATCGTTGTCGGCCCGATCGATGACCTGTTGGATCCATTGCAGGTAGTCCAACCGGTCTAGCCAGCCAAAGCTGATATACTTACCGGCACTCTCACCGTGACCCCGGTCATCCGGCAACAGGACGTTGAAGCCCAGGCGATGGTACATCTGGGCAAAGTTTGCCATCGTTTCACCGTTACCCTTGTAGCCGTGAGAAATGATCACGGTCTTGGCGCTCGACGTTTCCGCGGGGATGTACTCCGCTACCATCCGATTTTTCGGATCGTGTTCGTGCAGGTACCATTTTTCCTTAGGAATCTTCTGGTACCAATCGACGTAGGCGTAATAGGCATCGGCGTATTTTTGCTTGTCCGCGGAGGTTTCTGGGACGTAATTCACGCGTTTAAAGGCGAAGTTAAAGAGGTGCTCACTGGCGGCCAGTGAGGTCAGGGCGATTCCGGCAAGTGGGAGGGCCCAGGTCAACGTTTTCTTCTTCATCAGCAATCAGTTCCTTTCGTATAGGTGGGGTTAAAAAACCAGACTACCCGTTAAAACGGTTAGCCTGGCGTGGATGTTTAGTCCAAATAAAGTCGTTTCAAAGTGGTTAAGTCACTGTGGGATAAGCCCAGAACGTCGTGCAAGTAATCTTGCGTGCCGCCGTATTGGGTGTTGATGACCTTCGTCGCCGCGGCTAAATAGTCGGGGTTGACCGTGGACAGTGCCCGGATGTTGGTCACAAAGGCTTCTGAATGGCCTTCTTCACGGGCCTTGTCGCTTTGGCGGTCTACCAGTGGCATAACGTTTGGATTCGTTAACAGGTAGTCCTGATGAATGATTTGGGGATCAACGTTTAGGGCGCTCAAGGCTAAGAACGCGCCCATCCCAGTCCGGTCTTTACCAGCAGTACAGTGGAAGAGTACAGATTGATCGGCCGTTTCATTGCTGAGGAGCGTACCGAAGAAGTTGTGGTAGGCTTCCTGCGCCGTGGGCAGCGTCACCATTTTCTGGTAAACGTCTAACATGTGGCGGTACCCGGCCTGGTCATCGCCGTTGAAGCGGGCTTCGAGTTCTTCCTGGGTGGCTGAAGCGTCGGTTTCATCGCCAGCCGGAAAGACTGGGAGAAAATGATAGGTTACCCCAGCCGGAACCTTGTCCGGTGCCAGTTTCTTTTCATCATTGGAGCGGAAATCAACGTCGGCAACGACGCCGTAGTCCGTCAATAATTGTTGGTCATCCGGGGTGAGGCGCGCTAGCCCGTCTGTCCGCAATAACTTGTGCCACTTAACCGAGTGGCCGTCAACGGTGGTGTAACCGCCCAGTTCTCGGAAGTTCCAGCCGCCCGTCACGTTTAATTTTCGGTTATTTGTCATTGGTTTCTTGCCACCCTTTCAGATTTACTGTTACGCCTTCTATTCTAACGGTTTTTCGGGAAATTACCTAGTAATTCAATCTGAGGGAAGCGTTTTTAGTGGAAACGCTGTATACTGACAATATGAGTCGAGCAAAAAATGAAGTCAAAAAAGATAAGGGTGATAGTCGTGAGTTTGCGCGGGAAATGGTTACTCTTCAAGACCCAGCACAGTCAGCTCAAACAGCAGATTCAACAAGCATTTTTACAGCCCAGCCGGCAAAACCGGGCCGTGGTGCCAGAAAAGTTTCCGGCTACCATCGTGACTAAGGAACGCAAAGTCTTTGGCGGCCGCATCCTGACCGCTGCATCGGGCGCGCCATTACCGCAACATGTGTTGTTATTTCACGGCGGGGCGTACACCATGCAGGGCATCGACAGCCATCGTGAATTGATGGAAACGTTGGTCCAACAGGCTAATTTGCGAATCTCCTACATTGATTACCCCCTGGTTCCAGAGGCAACGGTTGACGAAACGGTGATTTTTGCCATGAACGCCTACGATTACCTGCGGGCCCAGTATCCGGACGACCAGTTCTTCCTGATGGGAGACTCGGCCGGGGGCGGTTTAGCGTTGACTTTGTTACAACAATTGAAAATTCACCAAGAACCCTTGCCAGCCGGGACGGTGCTGATTTCGCCGTGGACCGACCTGAGCATGATGAATCCTGACCTCCAAACGGCGGCCAAGCACGATCCGTATCTCACATTGGCCACTTTGAAAAAAATTGGTTTCGATTACGCGGGAGACCACCCCGTGACCGATCCCCTCGTCAGTCCCATTTATGGTGATTTTGACGACTTGGGACCAATCCTCCTATATTACGGGACTAATGAATTATTGGCGGCAGATGACGAACGACTGATTCAAAAGCTAAACGAGGCCAGTGGCACGCCAGCCAAGGTTCACGAACTAAAGTCGATGCTCCACGACTACATCCTGTGGGGCAAGCTACCCGAGTCCAAGCGGACGTTGAAGGAAGTTAAGCAGTTTATTTTGACGGGAAAGTTATAGAGTGTAGAGCGGGGCGGTTAACTGGCGAGCATTAACGGCGTAACGGGAATGACCCCGGGCTTGGGTCGTTTTCGTTACGGTGTTAAGCGGAACCAGTTGCCCCGTGTAGCACGTTTCAGAAGCTGCCAGGACCAGAATTGTTCCGTGTAGAACTAGTGCAACGAACTGAGACAATCCGAATGAGACGACTGGGATATTTTTTTAGCCGGGGTTAAGCGCAGGGACCTGGCTCGCGTAGCACGTTTCAGAAGCTGCCAGGACCAGGATTGTTCCGTGTAGAACTAGCGTAACGAGCCGAGACAGTTCGAACTGAATGACAAGTCCTGCGCCAAACAAGTCCTACCGGTACTGTGGTAAGTTTCAAACCAGTCCAAAAGTAACCCCCAACAATCATTGTCTTCAAAACGCATTCAACCCAAAATACAACCAAAAACAACAGGTTTCCGCGACCCCAAAAACAAGGCCACGGCAACCTGTTTTTAGTTAACCCACCAAAAGTCCGTCAAAATCACGAAATTGCCCCGCCCTTAACCCGTGAAACCATTCTAATTGCTCACAAACGTAAGCGGTAAGACCGCTACGACCGGTAACGGCCACCCACCATTTAGCAGGACCTTGGTTCGACCATTTAATTATGTCATCATCAACTAGTGATTTGCGCCACCTTTTCGCGGAGTGGCGGGGTATAATGAAGCTTAAATGGAGGGGATGCTCATGAGGATTCGTCTGATTGTGGCCGGCTTAATTGTGGGGCTGGGCAGTTTCGGTGGCGTCACAGCGACCGCGGCTAGCACCAGCACGCTGGCGACACCGTACCGTGAGAGTGAATTAACCAATTTAAAAAATGTGAAACCCGTTTCTGGCAGTAAAACCGTGACGCTGGACCTGGTCCTCAACACGCGGAATAGCGCGCAGCTGACCAAGACCGCGTACGCCGTGAATACGTCGGGGAATAAGCAGTTCAAGGCTTACCTGACGCCCAAACAGTTCCGGCAAAAATTTGGACAGTCCACGACCACCACAAAACGTTTGGCCAAGTACTTCAAGTCACGCAAGTTTAAGGTCACAACCTTTAACGACGGCCTAATCATGCAGATCAAGGGGAGTACGACGGCCGTGAACAAGACCTTCGCGACGAACCTGAAGACGGCCACTTATCACGGCAAGAAAATTCAGTTTTCTAAGAAGACGCCAAAGTTGCCAAGCAACGTGGCTAAGCCCATCAAGGCCGTCGTCGGCATCACCAACCTGGCGAAGATGAGTAGCTTGGCGGATACGTCCAGCACCAGTTCCGACGGGCCAACCAGTGATGGTGCGCCGCAGAATTTCTTGAGTCAGTACAATGCGACGAACCTGGCCAAGGGCAATGATGGCAAAGGCCAAACGATTGGCATCATTAGCTTTAGCAAGGTCAACCAGAATGACATCACCCATTTCTGGTCTGAGGAAGGCGTTGCGTCGTCCGCCAGTCGCATCAGTGTGAAGACCACTGGCGGCATGAATATCTGGGGCAACGTCGATCCGGGAAACGAAGAGACTTCGCTAGACGTTGAACAGGCCGGGGCCATCGCGCCGAAAGCTAAGATTCGCGTGTACACGGCTTCTCTGAGTGACGTGGGTTGGCTCAATGCGTTTGCGACAGCCTTTGGTGAGAATCAGGCTAGTTCGTTGTCGTTGAGCTGGGGCCTATCCGAAGGTGTGCTCCAGAGCCTGAACAAGGAGCACCTGTTAACGCCACTTTATGGCAGCATCATGAACACGTTGCTGGCGCAGGGCGCGATTCAAGGAATCTCGACCTTTGCGGCAAGCGGGGACACCGGGGCCTATGGCGAAGAGCTCGACAGCCAGGGCAATACCAACGAAGGTATTTACGCCAACTTCCCTGCCAACAATCCGTGGGTCACGGCCACCGGTGGGACCACGTTGCCAGTCTCTGGCACGCTGGCCAACGGCATCAAGGTCGACATCCCCAAGGAACGGACCTGGGGCGGCGACGAACTCTTTGGCGCCTACTTCCAAGATGAAGGCTTTTTCAAAAAGAATTCTGATTTGATGGACACGCTTCAGAGCGGCAGTGGCGGCGGTATTTCCGAACTGTACGCAACGCCGCAGTATCAAAAGGGCGTGTCTGGCGTGAACACCTATAACGCCCGCCAATACCTGACGGCGAGTGGGTTGCCACGAGAGAATCCGAGTTTGATCACCGGGACGGCCAGCGGGCGAAACTTCCCAGACGTCGTGGCTGACGCCGATCCGTTGACGGGGTATGACGAATACACCAGCGCGGATGGTTGGGAACTGACCGGTGGGACCAGCGTCGTGGCACCGCAGTTTGCGGCGATGGCGGCCGTTATCAACAGTGGTCGCAGTAAGCGCATGGGACTGTGGAACCCGCAGCTGTACGCGCTGGCCCAGACCAGTCAGTCACCGTTTACCAAATTGGATTCGGCCACGAACAACGGGAATTTGTTCTACGTGGGGCAGCCGGGGAAGACTTATAACCAGGCGGCCGGCTTAGGTACCCTGGACTTTGACCAGTTAGCCAAGGTCTTCAAATAACTGGGTTAAACTGGGTCTTATCATCGCCTCCGGGCTGGTGAAAATGGACCGTGACGCTGTGGGCGCACGTCTGAAGCCTGAGAAGCGGTCTTCAGACTTACTTTGAGCCGAAAGTCACGTCTCAAAGATAGCAGTTACCTAAGCGGGAAACCCGCTAAGGTAACTCCCACGGCTGAGCCCATTTTCACCAGCCCTGCGGCTGACACGGGTTCAACCCGCAAGTTTGTGGCCATGTGCTTCTTAATAATTAAGCATAAGCATCATAATCAAAGAGCAGCAGCTCACCCAAGTGGTGGACTGCTGCTTTTGATTTACATAGAAAGTAGATAATCGACGTCACTAACGCAACGGATGTTGGTCGGATGGTTAACCACAATGTTAGCCGTGAGGGCGGTGAAAATAGCCTCAGCCGTGGGATTTCCTGTGTTCTTCAGGAAATGGTGACTTTGAGACGTGGTGTTGGCGGCTCAAAGCAAGTGGGAAGACCGAACCTCAGGCTTCCCGCGTCCTTCCCACCGCGTTCCAGCCTATTTTCACCGCCCGGTAAGGCGAATTAAACGATTATTTAACCGTCTGAACCAATTTCTTGTTAGCAGTGACGTAGGTGCCGTTGGTGAGGACGAACCGGGTCGTCAGGTTGTGGGTCACGATTTTCTTCACCTTGAGGACCTGGCCTTGACGGTAGTGGTGGCGCTTACCGGTCAGGGACTTTTTACTATAGGCGTTGACGCCGGCTTTGTTGATCACGGTGATCTTAGGTTGCTTCTTAGCGTAGTACACGCGAGCAGTGTAGCGGCTGTTGGCCGTGATATAACCGGTCTTGCCGGCGGTCTTACTGTGGTGGTTGACGTCCTTCACGCGGTAACGTTTGACGCCGTTCTTGGATTTGGCATAGCCGGTGACGACAAACATCGGCCGGTTTTGCCGTGACTTTTTCGCGTACCACTGTTTACGGGCCTTTTTAGTGAAGGTGGCTGACCGATACAGGCCAATCTTCTTGGTGGCGTAAACCACTGTGCCCTTGGGAGCGACAACTGCGGCACCAGCGCCACTCGTCAGGACGGCCTGGTACACGTAGGTGACGGTCTGTGCCTGGCTGGTAAATTTACCAGTGGCGTTGGTTGGCGTCGTCTTTAAGGTGTAGTTGGCAATCTTCAACGCGGCACTCTGATAGCTCGCTCCCAGGTCACCCGTCAGCGTTTTGGCCGGGGCGACCGTCTTGCCAGTGGTATCGACGTAACGGACCGTCACCGGTTGACTGGTCACGGGTTCTGGGTCGGGCGTTGGCTGCGGGTTGGGATTTGGTTCTGGTGTCGTAGTCGGTGGCAACAGGGCGTCATCGGAACTGAAAATTTTAAACTCGATGGCCATCAGAAGACCGCTGACTTGGTAGGTGCCATCCCCTTGTGGTATCAGGAAGTCAGCCATCGGTTGATTCATGGCACGTTCCGTTTCCGCTGCGGAGATTTCCGGGTTTAACTGGGTCAATTGTTCGTTGGTATACTGGCCTAGGTAGTTCGCTTGGATGAGACCAGGAAATGTATTTTCATAGAGCATTTTTTGAATACGTGGGTCTTCAAAGTTTTCCTCTGTAGTAAAAATCTGGTCGTAGGTTCCCATAGTGCTATCAGGGGTCTCAATATTAACCAGATAATCACGCAAGAAATTGTGGTAATCCGACTGCATTTGCGCATAATTACTTTGATTGATTTGGTATTGTGCAAGGTTTTTCAGCCACCAGGTGGTAATGAAAGTGCTGAGGCGGCTACTTTCGATATAGTCAGCGGCGCTAGAAAAGTCCTCGGTATTCTGAGTGTATAAAAATTCGCCGACAGTCGTGTCCTTGGCAATGGTTGGGTCGGCGTAGAGGCCTTGATAAATATAAGGCAGGCTGGCGGCCATATCGTCGTTATTGTTATATTTGACGAAATTTTCCATGTAGCCAGTATTTTCCAATTGACCAACGGTGAGGGCATGGGGCCCACCATCGGTATCACTGGTCATATCTTTTTGGAACCAGTAGTCCTTGGTCACTTGCTGGTTCGCAATCAGTTTCGTGTAGGGTAGCTCGACAGAACTAATGGTGTAAGTTTGTTTGGCAGCTTGAGTCGTAGCGGTTGGGACGGCGGTGACGGCTTCAGCGTGAATGACGCTGGGACTGAGAATCCCGCCAAATAAAATCATGGCGAGACTCGCGGTCACGAGTTGTCTAAAGCCCCTAGTCATTTTTGAACACTCCTTTTACTTTTTGTCCTATTATCTAGTAGCAGTATACCATGGATATAGGGCTAAAAGCTATAACAATCGCCCATATAAAGGCGATTATGACTAGTCCGACAAATGATTTCAAAGGTCGTTAATCAGTTGAATTAACATTGCACAGATTTTATAAAATGGGTTAACGTGAGAAAACGAATCCCTGTAGTGGTTTCCCCGAAAATAGGGGAAAATCCGTAAAAAAGAAGCCCCGACTGGTAGAGTCAGAGCTTCATTTCAAGAAATCACATTAACGAACGGTTTTCACCAGGTGCCGGTTAGCGGTGATGTACCCGCCAGCCACGTGGTACCGTAGCGTGTCGTGCTTACTGAAATTGTTGGCATTTGAGTAAGCCCAGCCGCGGACGGCTAATTTGGTGCCCTTCTTGAGGTGTCTATTCTGCTTGGTGAGATTAACGTTGCTGTAACGGTTGATGGCGTGTTTAGTCTTAATCTGCCGTGGCATCGTGACTTTACCCGCCTGAACCAGTTTCTTGTTAGCGGTCATGTAACGGCCATTCTTGAGAACGAAACGGGTCGTTAACTTGTTGGAAACCACTTTCTTAACGGTCAGCGTTTGTCCTTGACGGTAGTGGGTCTTTTTGCCAGTTAACGTCTTCTTGGCGTAACTGTTGACCCCGGTTGGATTGATCACCGTCACGGTCTTGTGCTTAGCTGCGTAGTAAACGGGCGTGGTGTAGGCGTTGTTGGTCGTGAGGTAACCGGTCTTGCCGGCCGTCTTGCTGTGGTGGTTGACGTCCTTGACGCGGTACCGTTTGACACCGTTCTTAGAGGTCGCGTAACCGGTGACCACAAACATCGGCCGGTTCGTCCGGGACTTCTTCACGTACCACCGCTTCAGGTTCTTCTTGGAGAAGGTGGCCGTCTTGTAGAGGCCGACCTTCTTGGTGGCGTAAACGACGGCGCCCTTAGGAGCCAGCGTATTGGTCTCGATGGTGTCGGCCGCAGAACCGCTTTGCAGCGTGCCTTGCTTGGTGTACACGTAGGTCACGGTCTGCGCAGCACTGGTAAATTTGCCAGTGGCGTTAGCGGGCGTCTTGCTCAGCTTGTAGCCGGCGATATTCAGGGCGTCACTCTGGTAGGTGGTGTCCAGGTCGCCGGTCAACGTTTTGCTGGGTGCCAGCGTTTTGCCTTGGTCATCGACGTAGGTCACCGTTACCGGTTGGCTCTTGGCTGGCGTTGGTGTCGGTGTTGGGTCGGGGATGACGGGGTCGGGCGTACCAAAGTTTAGAAACTGGAAACCACCTGCCATTAATCCACTTACTTTATATGAACCATCGGGAAGCTTAGTGAAGTAATTGGAAAGGGGGGCTAACCATAGCTTTAGCTGTTCATTGATAGTCTTAGCGGGGTCAAGTTTGACGAATTGCTCATCAGAGATTTTGCTGAAAAGTTGATTTTCTTTGAGCATGACATAATCGCTTTCGTATACTTTAGCCAGCTTATCGTTAAAGGTTTCTTCTGGGTATTTTCCAGGATTGTAGGCGTCAATGATTGATTGAGGAGCGTTTAGTTTGAGCAGTTCGGGTGCAGCGTTCTCTGCATAATCTTTAATGACATCCTCGCGATTCATAAGCTTCAGGCTTAAGTTTACGTGGATGTACGCATCCCAAAGCTTCACATAGGAGTTTAGGAGCGACAGTTTTGCAAGGCTCTCTGCGGTATAACCATTACCAGCCGGTCCTGAGGAAGCTAGTATAAAATCTGCATAGGATTCCTTAGGGCTCGCTGTAAGTTCATTCGCGACGATTCCAAGCATGGCGTCTCTAACGTCATTAGAATCACTAACCGTGTTTTCTGGATGATCAGCGATAAACTTTGTCATGTAGTCGTCATCGTTGAGCTGTTCAGTTGTTAAAGATTCTGGCCAACCGGTAACAATGGGCGTCTTCTTGATGCCGCTGGTTGAAGAAATCAAGACATAAGGCGTTTCGACGGCACCAACGTGATAGGTGATTTTGTCGTCAGCTTTAGTCGTAGCTGCGACAGTATCTGTCGAAGAATCCGCGTAAGCCACCGCTGGTGTGGCCACGCCCCCTAATAAAATCAGTGTGAAGGTGGCAGTCATTAATTTGCTAAGTCCCCTAGTCATTTAGCACACTCCCTTTACGTTTGCTCTATTTATTAAATGCAGTATACCATGAGTTCGGTAATAATTGCTAGTGTAAATCGTATTGTAACGGCGTTCATGAAGATTAAATAAAAGTTCAATGTGTAAATGTAACCGCTTAAATAAAATTGCACACAATTGATAGAATGGCAAAAGGGCGGAACGGTTTCGGGCCAGAAAGTTCCGTGGGGATGGTAAGTTGTTGAAACTAACCCGGTGAAAACTGATGAGGTCAGTCTTTCTGAACGACGATAGCTGTCCTTGTATTTATCGACCGATTAGTTGACCAGCAAAACCAAGCACAAAAAGAGCAGCGTCGTTCGGCTCCGAAGAGTCAAACGACGCTGCTGAAATTAAATGAGAAAAATGTTAGTAAATTTTGAGGTTACACATCCACATGATGTTTTAACTGGGGGAAAACGTGGTAATCCGCCCAACCCATGACGATTCCCTGGGTGACCAGCGCCCAAACCGTGCCGAAGCCGATCGCGTGTAACTCGCCCGTGAAAACATAGGAGAGAATGATGATCAGCAGGGGTGGTGCGTAGCTGGCCCATTGGGCAATGATGGCCGATCCCCGCAGGTATTTAAACCGCAGAATATAAGCCAAATCGTCGTTGGGATGCATGATGATATTACACCGGTTATAAATAGAGACGGCAAAGGCCACGCCAAACAGGCCGATGATATCGACGATGACCCGCCCGGTTAATGGCAGGCGGCCAACGCCAATCCAGTTCCAGAAGTATCCGATCCACTCGACCAGGTAACTAAAGGGGATGATATACAGCAGGTTAGAAATGAATCGCCTGCGGTCAAATTGCCCCAATAACAGTTGGTTCAATAGGGTAATCACGATGCCGTACATGAACAGGGTGGTTCCCAATGGTACGTTGATCCAGTTGGCCAGGTTGACGGAAGACCCCGTCCAGACGGCGCTCCCGAGGTTGGTTGAGATGGTTAAAGCGTTAGCGGCTGAGTTCAGGACGATAGAGAAACCCAAAAAGCGCATGCGTTGCCCAAAGTCCTTCATTTTTGCCACTGATGCTCGCCTCCGATTTTTTTGCTACAAGCTCTAGTGTATAGGAAGTGGCGGCCAATGAAAAGGCCCTTTACCACAATTTTACATGCGAGCTGCGGCCCGGTCGACGAAATTTTGGAAAATTTGCCGCGATTCGGCGTGGTGCTTGTACATGTTTTCCGGGTGCCACTGCACACCTAGAATTTGATCGCTATCCTTGGATTCCAGCGCTTCGATGACCTGGTCGTCGGCCGTCGCCGTGACGCGTAAACTTGGCGCGACAGCCTTGATGGCCTGGTGGTGGCGGGAATTCACGTACGGGCGGTCGCCAGTCAGCGTGGCGAGTGTACTGCCGGGAACGACGGTGATGTGGTGGCTGGGTTGGTTGCCCATGGCGGCCTGACTGTGTTTGAGCTGGGCCGTGGGGTCCTCACTCAGGTCTTGGTAGAGCGTGCCACCCAGGCCAACATTAATTAATTGGAGTCCGCGGCAAATACCGAGAATGGCCTTGTTGGCGGCAACCGCCTGCTTCAGCAGTTCGATTTCAAATAGGTCGCGCTTGCGGTAGGTCTTGCCCAACCGAACGTGCGGTTCCTCACCAAAGAAGGTCGGATCAACGTCGGCACCGCCCAAGAAGGCGACCCCATCAAATAGGGACAGGTAATCCGCGACATCTTCGGGGTCGATACTAGGTAAAATAATGGGCAGACCGCCAGTTTTGACAATGGCTTCAACGGCCGGTCGGGGCGCAAAGGCCGCGTTTCTTTCATTAATAATGTTCGTCGCCTCGTCGAGCGTGTCGGCGGGCAAAGCAATACGTGGACGCATAGCGTCGCTTCCTCTCTTTTTTCGGGTTAAACTGTTGTTGTCAGCGCCCTCACGCCTAACACGAGTTTAACCCACACTATTCGTTTTTCTAACTGGAATTGGCAAATGAGTAAGATTTGTGAACTGGGGTTAACTGTGGGAATGGTAAAACTGGGCGGATGAGGCCTGTGTTAGTGACCAGAGGCGGGCCACGGCCCAGTTTTCACCATCCCGGAGGCGCTGACTAGACTTAACCCTATTCTAAGGACCCAAAGAACGTTTGTCACCCGAAACTTAGTGAAGGTGTAACAAAATAGTTAACAAACTTTGAAAAGAACCCTACAATAGAGAAGTAGACTAAATTTAAGCGAGGTAAACATGATGACAGAACGGCAGTTGATTCAAGAAATTTTGAATTCCGAAGCGGTTGAATACAGTTTCGAAAACGTCGATGAAGACTCAAAAGAATACACGCTTTTATTGAAACGGCAAGAACAAGATGTCCGCGCCGTAGAGACAATCAACGATGAAATCAAGAAGTACTTCCAGAGCGCAAACTTCGATTACAAAGAAGAGTTGAACCCAGAAGGTGTTGACGACGATATTCGCTTGGTCATCAAGCGTAATAGCGACGCCAAATAAAGAAAAGAATTAGCGGCCAACCACGATTTTTGTGGTTGGCTTTTTTGATGCGGTGAAAGGGTTAGCAGGCGGCTAAGTCACAGATTGACGTCGGTAGTTGTATAATTAAAAGTCTAATGTTGCACGTTGTTAAGTAGAGCATTAATTACAATTTCAGCGTTATTGAGTGATTAAACAAATGTTAGCCGCAGGGCTGGTGAAAATGGGCTCAGCCGTGGGAGTTGCCTTAGCGGTTTACCGCTTAGACAACTGATATCTTTGAGACGCGTTTCTAGCGGCTCAAAGTAAGCCCGGAGACCGTTCTTTGGCTCCGGGCGTTCGCCCACCGCGTCCCGGCCCAGTTTTCACCATCCCGGAGGCGTTGACAAGCGTTTAACCAGAGAGGAGAGAATTGAATGACAATTGAAGAATTATACCGCGAAATGGCCAAGCAGATGGGCCCGCAACCCTGGCTGAAGCCCGGAACACCGTGGGCCGAGACACCGGTTGAAATCATGTTGGGCGCCATTCTGGTGCAAAACACCAATTGGCGTAACGTGGAACCGTCTTTGATCAATTTAAAACGAGAGACCGGGTTCGTCCCCGCTGAGTTGCGGAAATTAACGCCAACCACCATCACACCACTAATCAAGACCAGTGGCTTCTACAATCGCAAGGGACCTGCAATTCTGGCACTCGCCGATTGGTTGGGCCAGGCGGATGATGATCTGGACGTGTTGAAACACCGTGACGGCGCCAGTTTACGCCAAGACCTGATGAGCATCACCGGCATTGGTAATGAAACCGCAGATTACATTTTAATGTACACGCTGGACCACGGCACCTTCATGGTCGACACCTACGCTCGCCGGCTATTCACGTGGCTGGGCGCAACAATGCCCAAGACGTACCCGGCTTTTCAAAAGAAAGTCCTCGGCCAATTCAAACTGGGGTTGGCGGATTATCAGGAATTTCACGCGTTGATCGACGAGTTCGGCAAGAAAATCAAGAACGATGCGGACTTTGAGGACTCATTTCTAGCTGGCCAAAAGCTAGTTGTGGACTAAATAGGTTGGCTTAACAGAATGTGTTTAGGGCGTTTAGTTAGATAACCTTAGCTACTAAGCCATTGTCGAATCAAACAGATTCAGCAAGAACAATAACAATTAAAAGTTAACGCCAAAGACAATTGAAAAGATAACCAGAACCGCCGACTTAACGGTTTAAGCGGATGTTAGCCGCAGGGTGGGGGAAAATGGTCTCAGCCGTGGGAATTGCCTTAGTAGCGGGTTGGGCTGCTTAGGCAATTGGTAGCTTTGAGACTCGTTCTTAGAGGCTCAAAGTAAGTTGGTAGACCGTTCTTTGGCTACCAACGTCCGCCCACAGCGTTCCGGTCCATTTTCCCCCGCCCGGAGGCGACAAAACGTCCGCTCAAACCTTAAGAAAGTTTCAAGGGCGGGGGAGGCTGGGGCAAACCCTAGCGTTTTTCACAAGCGGCGTGCTATGATAGACGCAACGAATTTGGAACCGCTTACCACAGCGATATTTTGGAGGGAGTTTTACATATGGCACTTAAACAGCCGGAAAACTATATCTTAGCGATCGACCAAGGGACCAGCAGCACGCGGGCAATGATTTTCGATCATACTGGGCGTAAGGTCATCGAAGGCTACAAGGAGGTTCCCCAGTACTATCCACACAAGGGCTGGGTCGAATCCGACGCCAATGAAATCTGGAACAGTGTGTTGTCCGTGATTGCCAGCGCGCTGATTGATGCGTCGATTCACCCGGAAAATATCCAGGCCATCGGAATCAGTAGTCAACGGGAAACCACAATTGTGTGGGATAAGGTTACCGGCGAACCCATTTATCATGCCATTGGTTGGCAAAGTCAACAGACGGCGCCCCTGGCCAAGGAATTGGTTGCGGCGGGCCGGGCGGAAACGATTAAGGAAAAGACCGGTCTGGTGGTCGACGCATACTTCAGTGCCACCAAGGTACGCTGGATTTTAGACCACGTGCCGGGTGCCCAGGAACGCGCTGAAAATGGTGAGTTACTCTTTGGGACCGTGGATAGTTGGCTGGCTTGGAAATTATCCGGTGGAAATATTCATGTCACCGACTACAGTAACGCAAGTCGGACCATGCTCTTCAACATTCACACGTTGGAATGGGACCAGGACATTTTAAGTTGGCTCAACATCCCGGCAGCCATGTTGCCAGAGGTTAAATCGAGTTCGGAAGTCTACGGTGTCACCCAGAATTTCCAATTTTATGGGGTGGAAGTGCCCATCGCGGGTATCGTCGGGGACCAATCGGCAGCCTTGTTGGGTCAGCTGGCCGTGGAACCCGGAACCGTCAAGAACACTTACGGCGACGGGGCCTTCGTCATGATGAATACCGGGAACGAACCGCAACTGTCGAAGCATAACCTGTTGACGACAATTGCTTATGAAATGAACGGCGAGGTGACCTACGCGCTCGAAGGGTCCATCTTGGTGGCCGGGACCGCGCTGGCTTGGCTGCACGAAAGCATGCAGATCATCAGTAGCGTGCCCGAATCCCGGCAGGCGGCTATGGCCTCGACCGACGAGGATGAAGTTTACGTGGTGCCCGCCTTTAACGGGTTGGGTGCGCCGTACTGGGATCCGGACGCCAAGGGGGCTGTGTTTGGCCTGACCCGCGGGACCGACCGGAACGACTTTGTGAAGGCGACCCTGCAGTCGATTGCGTACCAGACACGAGACGTTCTCTTGACGATGAAGCAGGATACCGGCATCAAGGTGCCCGAATTAATGGCCGACGGCGGGGCGTCACGGAACCGCTACCTGATGCAGTTCCAGGCGGATATTTTAAATATTCCCGTGCAACGGGCCGCCGACGAGGAAACCACGGCGATGGGGGCGGCTATCGTGGCCGGCCTGGCCGTGGGCTTCTGGCAGAGCATTGATGAGGTCAAGGAAATCAGAAATGCCAGCCGGACCTTCACGCCAAACATGGACGACGACCAACGGCACCGCCTCTATGCGGGCTGGCAACAGGCTGTTGCGGCAACCCGGGCATTTAAACCTAATCAAGATTAAAGGCTAATAAAAAACAGCTAATCCACTTTACGGCGGGTTAGCTGTTTTGGCGTTAAATAAATTGGATGGAGAGCTCTTTGTTGGCGGCGATGGCAATTTCCTGGAGCAACCGGACCGAGACGTTCATCTTGCCTTCTTCGATGCGGGCGATGGTTGATTGGGGTTTGCCCACTAACCGCGCAAACTCGCGCTGACTCATTTTTTGTTCGGCCCGCAAGCGAGTGACGGCAACGGCGACGTCAAGGTTTAGACTTTCTTGGTTTACAGCAGTTGCGAAGATAGGGTCCTCGGCACTACGTTTGGCAATGTAATTATCAATTTTAGTTGTCATGGGGATAATCCTTTCTGTTTAGGCAGAGGATTCATCATTTATTTGTATTTTTCTTCGAGCTGGCTCATCCAATAGCCCAGGGCAATCCCTGCGACCAACGCCAGGGCGCTCCACACCAGTGTCAGCCAGGTCGCACCGGCGTACGAAATGCTCTCGGCAGCGTGACTGTTGGGGACGAGAATCAAAATGGTACTGGCGGTCACGATGCCCAGAATGAAGTGGTAGACCCGCGAATGGAAATGGTGGATCAGGTAGTCCATGCCCTTAGAGAAGAGCGCCATGGATAGGATGCCGCCCAGTGCAATCGGCAGGTAAACGCCCAGAATGTCGAAATTTTTAAAGCCAGTCAACATGGGGGTAAACAACCCCAGAATCAACAGGAGGTTCGACGGACTCAGCCCGGGAACCAGGACGCCCAGCGCAATCAGGGCGCCGGCCACCACGAAGCCCCAGAAGTTGACGGGCAGGGTGCCAAAGAGGTCACTCATGAAATACAGGAGACCACCGCTGATCAGCAGGGTGCCCCAGAACCAGAGATAGTCGATGCCATCCCGGGGTGTTTGGGAGCTGGCGGTCTGGGTCAATGCCGGTAAGGTACCAACAATGGCGCCAGCAAAACCCCAGAGGACAATGACCTGCCAGTGGTCCAGCAAGTATTCCAGCGGGGCAGATAACAGGGCAATCCCCACGATGCCACCCAGGCCAACCGGCACAAAGTACCAGAAGTCCCGTTTGAAATTTTGGCGAAAATGGGCCATGAAACCCAGGAGTCGTTCGTAAATTCCGAGGATGGCGGCCAATACCCCGCCAGAAACACCGGGGAGGATGAAGCCCAGGGCAATGATGATACCTTTAAAGAAGCGTTTCACCGGGCTGTCGGGTCGAGTCGTTTGCATAAGCGTCTTCTCCTTAGTTCGTCGGTTCGCGTTTTCCCCTAAGATACCAGAATTGGTGGGTGGAGGCAATCACTCCCTAACAATCACAGGATAACTTAACATTTGCGGGTGGGTCTTTGTCATTGCCTCCGGGATGGTGAAAATATGCTGGGTCGTGTCCGTTCCCGACGGCGAGCTCAAGGCGCCCTGCTGTGGGGCCGGTTCCAGCCTGAGGGCGGGCTGGAACCTCAACTTTGAGCCAAAGAGCGGTCTCAAAGGTTGTCCCGTGGGCTAGGTTGGGAAAATACCCCAACCAAGACCACCGACACAGCCGGGCACCTTGGCTCGCCTCTGGTCGCTCCCACGACTGGCTCATTTTCGCCATCCCTGCGGCTGAGACTGGCCCAACTCGCAGTTAAGTGGTCCCGATTGTTTGGCAAGGTGTTTGAGTTGTCGTAATGACGGTTGTTGTGTTCTAGCCGTTGGCGGGTGTTAACCGTTGCCGTTCTAGCCGATTGGTACTGCACGGTAAGGGGTTGTCCATATCCCTGTAGCCAGTCAAAAAATAATTTCAACCTGACGCTTGACTTCGAGTCGCTCGAACCTCATATACTGAGTGCATCAATTATGAGATAGGAGCGATTTATTTATGACAGTTGCAAATAAAGTTGTTGTGATTACCGGGGCATCCTCAGGGATTGGGGCTGCGACCGCGAAGTTGTTGGCTAGTAATGGCGCCAAAGTGGTTCTGGGGGCGCGGCGTGAAGACCGGCTACAGAGTCTGGTCCAAGAGATTACCGCTGCTGGTGGGCAGGCTGCTTACCAGGTGACCGATGTGCGGGATGCCGCTGAAGTTCAGGGCTTGGTTGACTTGGCCAAATCCCAATTTGGCGGGATTGACGTCATCTTCAACAATGCCGGCATTATGCCAACCTCACCCATCAGTGCGCTGAAGACGCAGGAATGGAATGACATGATCGACATTAATTTGAAAGGGGTGCTCAATGGGGTCGCCGCTGTGATGCCTGACTTCACCGCGCAAAAGCATGGCCAAATCGTGACGACCTCCTCAGTTGCCGGCATCAAGAGTTTTCCTGGTGCTGGGGTTTACGGTGCCACGAAGTTTGCAGTGCGGAATTTAATGGAAGTTATCCGAACTGAAAGTGCTCAAGAAGGGACCAACATCCGGACGGCCACGCTTTACCCAGCCGCCATCAATACGGAATTATTGCACACGATTACGGACGCCACGGCTAAACAGGGCATGGACCAATTGTACGACGCTGTTGGAATCACCCCAGATGCCATCGCGCGCGTGGTCAACTTCGCTATCGACCAACCGGCCGAGGTCAATGTTAATGAGTTTACAATCTACCCAACCAAGCAGGCTTAATGATTGGATGGCATTCACGGGTTAAAAACTTTGTGGGTTTCACCTGTAGCATGATATAGTGAAACGGTCGAAAGTTTAGAGGATAATTTCTTAGATATCTGGATGTTTAAATTGGTACCACGTCTTTTGTAACTTAGTGATAGATTTAAATGGTAGGAATCAGTTAAATCTCATGGTATACTGAACGCAACAAAGGCGAAGGTGTTCGAGCACCCCCGCCAATGGCAGAGTCGTTATTCACGACCAACAGTTATAAACCGAACAAAAATCGTCCTAGACTGTGGAAGTTCAGAGGGCGATTTTTATTTGTCCGGGTGTTTAAATCGGCGCCACGTCTTTTGTAACTTAACGATAGCCTTAACGAGGCTCGTCAATCGATGTACCAACAAAGTACAGAGCGATATCAAAACAACGCCAAAAGCGACTAGGTCAAGTAACGTGACAGCTATCCAAGACAAGGCAACCTCCTTTCGCTTGGTATGGTGAAACGTTCTTACAACTCACGTCATAAGCCCCAGTCCCTTACAATTAGATTTGCCGGTCGTCATTAACTTCTCTACGAAATTCAGTGTACCAGAGTTGGGACGAATAACCGCCTGAAAGCCCTCCATATCAGTATTTAAATGGTTTGTTATAACGGATTTTGTATTTCCACACATAATGTATAAAACAACAATCATCTGCACCCAAAAAGGATTGATCCAGCCATCAAAGCTGAGTCAATCCTTTTCATTTACGTAAAATTTAGCAACCGAATCCCTAAGCCACTTACTCTTTGGGTTGGGACCAGTAATGGGTCCGGGTTAAGAGGTCGCGTGACCGCTCATCTGCTGGGCGGAAACCGCGGTTGAATAGGTGCTTGAAGTACATCAAGTTGTAAAGCGACCCCCACACTAGTCCGAAGAACAGGGTGAAGGCGTAGTTGATAATCGCGACAAACTGGCTGGCACTCGTGGTCATCGATAGGAGCATGAACGAGCCAAACTCAACTCCGACAATACAGAGGAAGTTATACCAGTCCGCCCGGAAAATGCTGGGGAGGGGACTGAAGAAGAACATCGTCCACGAGAAACCAACCTTGGCGATCCGCATATTCCCCGTCTCAGGGTTAACGACGGTCGCATAGTTTGGGGGTAACGGCAGTCCTTGAGGGCCGTCACCATTTTGATTGTTTTGATCATCGTCATCGTCGTTAAAGCCCTTGAAAGGATCTTGCATGTCATTTGCCAACTTTCTAAAAATTCGATAGGTATCATTGATTGGGTGTTTGTCCAAACATCGGATGGTACTAGTAATCCAATTAATCCGTTAAGCGACTAATAGATTGCTAGTTAACGCAAACCATAAGGTCGTCATGCACGGGTAGTGAAGATGTCACGACCCATGTGAGTGACCAGAGGCGGGTCAACCTGACCAGCTGTGTCGGTGGTCTTGGCTGAGGCATTTACTCAGCCTAGAGCACGGGACGACCTTGGAAACTCGCGATTCTTAGCGAGGTTTCAAGTCGAGGCCCCAGACCGCTCCACAGGCTGGAGCCGGTCCCCACAGCAGGGCTGGTTGAACCCGCCGCCGGGAACGGAACGGTTCAGGACCCCCAACCGATGTTTAACTAAAAGTCTAACACGAAAAGTGCATGCTGCCTATTAATCTATTGACGGCGACTAAGTTTAACGACCGCTTCGCACCGGGCCGTTTGGGGCATCATGTCCACGGACTGGATGTAATCAACCTGGTAATCGCTGGTTAATTTGACCAGGTCCTTGGCCAGGGTCGAGGGGTTGCAGGAAATGTAGACGAACTTCTCGGGACGCACGCCGAGGATGGTGTCGATCAGCGTGTCGTCCAGACCGGTACGGGGTGGATCGACCACGATTGCATCCGGCCGGAAGCCAGCCATTAGCCATTTTGGCAACAGCTCTTCGGCGGTCCCGACTTCGTAATGGGCGTTGGTAATGCCGTTAGCGGCCGCGTTGGCGTTGGCATCGTCGACGGCTTCGGGGATGACATCCATCCCGCGAACCTCTTCGGCCACGTCGGCTAAGGACAGGCCAATCGTTCCGATACCGGAGTAGGCGTCGACCACGGTTTCGCCCGGTTGGAGGTCCAAGGCCTTCTTGGCCTCACCGTAGAGAACTTCCATCTGGCTTGGGTTCAGTTGTAGAAAGGCACGAGCGGACAGTTTGAAAGATAAGCCGTCTAATTTTTCAGTAATGGCGTCGCTGCCGGCCAAATGCTTGGTCTCGTCGCCCCAGACCAGTGAGGTCTTACCGGGGTTGACGTTTTGCATGACGGAGGTCACTTGGGGCAGTTCCGCAGCGATGCGGTCCAGCAATTCGTGTTTGCGGGGCAGCTTCTGCGAGTTGGTGATGATGGTCAGTTGGACATCGTCGGTGTGTGCGGCGGCCCGAACGACCAGCGTTTTCACGATACCGGAGCCGGCTTCTTCGTCGTAGATGGGCATGTCCAGGTCTTGGAGCATGGCCACGACGGCGCGCATGACGGTCATGGTCGCAGGCATTTGCACGGAGCAGGTCTCAAGGTCGACCAAATCATGGCTGCGTTCGGCATACAGTCCGGCTTCAATTTTGCCGTCGGCGTTGCGCCGAACCTGGAATTGGGCCTTGTTGCGGTAGCCGTAAGGGTCGGTCATGCCAAGCGTTGGCCGGAGATCATAGCTGTGGAAGCCTTGGGGTTGGTAGCGTTCCAGGGATTGGGCCACGATGTCGCGTTTGAAGGCTAATTGTTCGGAATAAGCTAAATGTTCCAGTTCGAAGCCACCGACCTCATCGGCGTAGCTGTCGCGGGGTTCGACCCGGTGTGGACTGGCGCGGCGAATCCGGTGGACCTTGCCGCGTAAGTAGCGGGTTGCCACGTTGGTGACCTCGACGACGGCCTCTTCACCGGTTAGGGCGCCGGGCACGAAGACGGTCATCCGCTTGTAGTAGCCGATTCCCTCGCCGTTGATGCCCATGCGCTTGATGGTCAATGGGAAACGTTGGCCAACTTCGACCTCGACGCTGGGGGCTTCCCGCTCCTGGCGCCGGCGGTCGTTGTAGCCGCGGTCGTGGCGGTTGTCCCCGCGTTGGTCGCGGTAACTGTGCCGGTCATTGCGGTTACGGTCGTTGCCGCGCCGGTCTTGCCGGTCGTTATGGTCGTGGCGGTCATAGTGATTGCCACGGTGATTATTGGATTCAAAGTTTGGCATATTTTCTCCTATATAAAACTTCAGTCATAAAGTGTCAGACACTTACCGATTAACACGGTCCTAAACATTATACCAAACTTTAGCAGTCGCCGGGCCGTGGCCGGTTCGGAAATTAGTGGTGGTGGGAACCCACTAAGTCCCTGGTGACGATTTGAAAAATTGTGGAGTCGTTTCCATAGTGAAAGGGCCGGCGTTTGGGTACAATTGGTGAGAACCTGAAAAATGAGGAGGGATGGCTCGTGAGTTTGATTGAGTTGAAAAATGTGGGCTACCAGGTAGACGATACGCCCATCCTACAAGATATTAACCTGTCCATCGATGCCCAGGAGTGGGTGACGCTGTCGGGACCGTCCGGTGGGGGCAAGTCCACGTTGGTGCGGCTCATCGCGTCGTTGTTGAGTCCGACCAGTGGGACGCTGCTATTTGATGGCCAATCGGTTGACGACTACGACCCCATCGCGTACCGGCGGCGGGTCTCGTATAGCTTCCAACAGCCGACCTTGTTTGGCCAAACGGTGCGCGATAACCTGAGTTTTCCGTATCAAATTCGCCAGTTGCCATTCGACGAGGAACGGGCCGTTAGCGGGCTGGAATACGTGGGGTTGCGCGCCAGTGACCTGGACAAGGGCGTCAACGACCTGTCCGGTGGGCAACGACAGCGGGTCGCCCTGTTGCGCAACGTGATGATCTACCCGGAAGTCCTGATCTTAGATGAGGTGACGGCCGGGCTGGACGCCGAGAACAAGGCGTTTGTCTGGTCTCTGGTCGAGCATTTTAACCAAGATGACAACCTGACCATCATCGCCATCACGCATGACCAAGCGGAGATCGATGCGGCCAAACGGCTGGTGACGATTGAGAACGGCCGCATCGTGGGAGGTGCCTAAATGAATTTAGCAGTGAATAATCAATCCTTGATGTTGGCGTTGGGACTGGTCGTGATTGCCCTGGCAATCAGCTGGAAGGAAAAACTCGGCATCGACCGTGACATGATCATCGGGGTCGTGCGCGCCGTGATCCAACTGTTTGTGGTCGGCTATTTATTAAAATACGTCTTTCGCCTGAATAATATTTGGCTAACAGCAATTTTGATTTTAATTATTATTTTCAACGCGGGCTACAACGCGAAACAGCGGAGCAATGGGATCCCCAACGCCTTACCGATTTCAATTGGTGCCATTCTCATCAGTACCAGCGTGACGTTGGGCGTATTGATGCTGGCCGGTGCCATCAAGTTCATCCCGAGCCAGATGATTCCCATCTCGGGGATGATTGCGTCCAACTCGATGGTCGCGATTGGCCTGTGCTACCGCAACCTCAACGCCCAGTTCAGACAGGAGCGGCAGGCCGTGCTGGAAAAATTAGCGTTGGGTGCGGACCTGAAGGATGCTTCTAAGGAAATTCTCCGTGACAGCATCAAGACCGGCATGCAGCCGACGATTGATTCCGCCAAGACCGTGGGTATCGTGAGTTTGCCGGGGATGATGTCCGGTCTGATCTTCGCGGGCGTCGACCCGGTCCGGGCGATTAAATATCAGATTATGGTGACGTTCATGCTGATGTCGGCGACTAGTATTGGGTCGGTGCTGGCGTGCTACTTGGCCTACCGCGGCTTCTACAATGATCGTAAGCAGTTAACGGTTTAAGTTGGTCGTTGGTGGTGCCTTCCGGGTGCTGAAAAATAGGCCGGAACGCTGTGGGCAGGACGCCCGAAGCCTGAGGGGCGGTCTTCAGGCTCGCTTTGAGCCGAAAACCGCGTCTCAAAGTCGCCATTTTCTGAGGAGAACACTCAGAAAATCCCACGGCTGAGCCTATTTTTCAGCACCCTGCAGGCTTACATGGTGAGTGTCGTTAACTGCTTGCGGTTATTGGTTCATTGGCTGGTGTGTGGTGGATTTCGTGATAGTAGTTGGTTTTACCTAAACGAGGATAAACTAGTCGTTGCTGAAACGAGAGTGAATTTGGGACTAGAAGGCTTTTCTCTGTGAAACCGGCTGTTTTGTCTTAACTATTGGAAAAATCGGTCCGAGATTCAGAACAATTCACCTAGTGTTTCGGACGATACTTCCTAAGTAACGGGTAACCGTTTTGTTTGCCCCAATCTATTTTCCCAATAATCCAAGAAAACATGTCAGATTAATTGCAATCGCTTACTTATACTGGCTATTCTAAAGATAAGTAACTAAAGTAATGGACCACCATCTAATAACGATGGTCGTTCGAGCCAGTTCAAATGAGATTGACACACAATAGAAGAACGAAGAAAAAAGACAAACGAGGCGTGGTTCTGGGGTTGGGCTTCGGAACCGGAGGCTGAATAGGTTTAGAGACCTGTGACAGTGGTGTTAGTCGGCGTTTTTTAGCCGGCTTACACCACGGGCCGACCTTGGAAACTCGCGAACCATAGCGAGGTTTCAAGGCGCCACTGAAGACCGCCTTTTGGCTTCAGTGGGTTGCCCCACAGGCGGGAGAACCTAATTCAGCCGCAGGTGGAGAAGCCCAACCCCAGAACCAAACCCAGAGGAGGGTTATTTTATGAGAAAAGTGGCTTTAGTGACTGGTGCCTCATCCGGCATCGGCAATGCGATTGCCCGTAGCCTGCACCGTAACGGCGTGATTGTTTACGCGGGTGCGCGGCGGGTCAACCGGATGAATGATTTAGATGATTTGGGCATCACCACGTTAGCGTTAGACGTGACGGATCCGATTAGCGTGGAAAACGTAGTCGACCGCATCGTGAGCGAAACCGGGCGGGTCGATATTTTAGTGAACAACGCTGGTTATGGCCTGATGGGGGCGCTCGAAGACGTTCCCATGGACCAAGCTCGTGACCAATTTGACGTGAACTTGTTTGGGGCGGCGCGGTTGATTCAGTCCGTCCTGCCCATGATGCGCCAACAACACAGTGGTCGGATCATTAACATCACCTCGGTGGACGGCAAGGTGGCACAACCCCTGGCCAGTTGGTACGTGGCGTCCAAGTTTGCGCTCGAAGGCCTTTCCGATGCGCTGCGGCTGGAATTGAAGCCACTGGGCATTGATACGGTGGTCATCGAACCCGGGGCCATCCAATCCGAGTGGGCCGACATTGCGGCTAACCATCTCCGGGAGACCTCGGCGCAGGGGCCATACCAGGAAACGGCGGACCGGGCGGCGGCTATTTTAACCGCGGTCAAACGCTTCTCCAGCAAGCCACAGGTGATTGCCAGACTAGTCGACCGGGCGGCGTTATCCCGGCGGCCAAAGACCCGGTATCATGCGGGCTCCGGCAGTGAAATTTTGGTAGTACGGCGGTTCTTGTCGGACAAGACCATTGACCGGTTGTGGCGGGTCATTGGTGAAGCGGCACAACGGATTACCCACTAATACGAGTGACGTTGTCCTGTTGCGGAAACCTGTTATACTTAACTTAACTAGAACACTAGGGGTGTCCACGACTGGGCTGAGATGCGGGTGACCGCGATCCCTTGGAACCTGTCAAGTTCAGACTTGCGGAGGGAATGTGTCGTGGCACCCAGACGGGCCACCAGTTCACCTCGATGTGAGCCGGTGACCCTTTTTATTTATCTAAACGGTTAGTTAACCACCTGACCGATGCGGGTCGAGAAGTCATCAAGTAACTTGACTACCTGGTATTCTAGACCTAAGTAGTGGCTGAAATATCAGCCCGGAGCATCAACCGATCACAGGTAAAGTCAGCGGCGTTAATCAAGGGAGGACAATCATGAAAGTTGCATTGTTAGATGAATTGCGAGCCAAGAACCCCATTGTTTTCAACGTTTCCAACTTCGTCACCGTTCAGGACGTGGCCAACGGTATCAACGCGATTGGCGCGTCACCCATCATGTCTGAGGAAGTGGCGGAGGCCGACGAAATGGTCGGGCTCGCTGGGGCCGTTTGCCTGAATTTGGGAGCGGTTACCTCTACCCAGATCACGCAGATTCGGGCGGTCGGGCAGTCAGCTAACCGGCAACACCGGCCGCTGGTCATCGATCCGGTGGCGGTTGGCGCCGTGAAATACCGGATGCAGATGGCGACCGGCCTCCTGAATGATTTCCACCCGGACGTGATTCGCGGTAATGCCGGTGAAATTGCGGCGCTGGCCGGTGTCGACTGGCAGGCCAAGGGTATCGACGCGGGTGAGGGCGCTGGTGACATTGAAGCCATCGCCAAGGCCTGCGCGCAGAAATTAGCCTGCGTGGTCATCCTGTCCGGCCCAACCGACGTCATCACCGACGGCACCCAGGCGGTCAAGGTCAAGAACGGCACGTCTTTGTTCCAGGTCCACGTGGGGTCCGGCGACATGTTGTCGAGCATCGTGGCGGCCTTCTGTGCGGTCACGGACGATTACTATGAAGCTGCCCAAACGGCCTGCCTGGTCTTCGCGGCCACGGGCCAACTGGTCCACGACGCCACGCCAAACCTGGGTGCGGGCACGTTCATCATGAAACTCCTAGACGCTCTGCAAACGACTACGGTTGCGGACATTGAGGGCATCGCTGACTTTGAGTAAAAGAGCCAGGGATTCACAAGTACCACAGAAAAAGCATTGAGTGGCTAAAGCCATGAGGGTGGCAAAGACCAAAAAGCAAAACTAAGCAAAGACTGGTTGTTCGGGCTCAGCTTGTGTCAGCCGGAGGGATAATGAAAATAGGCTCAGCCGTGGGATTTCCTGATGAAATCAGGAAATGGCGACTTGGAAACGCGGGTTTGGCGGTTCAAAGCGAGTCAGAAGACCGCTTCACAGGCTTCTGGCGTCCTCCCCACCGCGTTCCGGCCTATTTTCGCCGGCCGGCAAGGCGCTGTTAACGGCGGGAACCCGAACAGATGAAGGGATGAAGGTAGTATGGCAAATGAATTTCCACAAACCTTGACGATTGCGGGGACCGACAGCGGCGGCGGTGCCGGCGTCATGGCGGATTTAAAAACGATGCAGGAACGGAACGTTTTCGCAACGGCCGTGATTGTGGCGGTGACCGCGCAAAACACGTTGGGTGTGCAGGACTTTATGGCGCTGCCGCAGAAATTAATTGATGAACAATTTGCGTCCCTGGCGGCGGACTTGAAGATTCGGGCCTGCAAGACGGGGATGTTAGCGGATGCCGAGCACGTGCACGGCGTCGTTGAAAATTTAAAAAAATACAATTTTGGCCCCTTAACGGTTGATCCCGTGATGATTGCCAAGGGCGGCGCGGCCCTGTTGGCGGACGACGCGGTGGTCACGGTGCGCGATGAACTCGTGCCATTGGCAGACGTGTTGACGCCCAACTTACCAGAGGCTGAACGCTTGACTGGTACGACCATCACCGATAGCCGGGGGATGGAGCGCGCGGCGGTGGCCTTACAGGACCTCGGTGCCAAGAACGTCATTATCAAAGGGGGTCACGAGGCCACGCCGGAACAGGCGAGCGACTTCGTTTTGTTGGCAGACGGTCGGTCATTTTGGCTGACGGCGCCGCGGGTGGATACGGTCCGGACGCACGGGACGGGCGATACGCTGTCGTCGTGCATCACCGCCGAACTCGCCAAGGGCAAGGATTTTGAATCGGCTATTCGAATCGGTAAAGATTACGTGACGGCGGCTATCGCAAATCCCATTGCGGTCGGCAACGGTCACGGCCCATTGAATCATTGGGCATACAATCAAGGAGGCGCTGAGTAATGTCAGTAACGTTTGAACCAGGCCTATTGCGGGCCTACTTTGTGGCGGGGAGCCAGGACGTTCCCGGTCAAGGTTTACGTCAGGTGTTGGCGACCATGTTAAAGGCCGGCATCACGGCCTTTCAGTTTCGGGACAAGGGCAACAGCCAGCTGACCGATGAACAACGGTTGGCGCTGGGCAGCGACTTGCGGGTCCAGTGTCACGACGCCAACATTCCCTTTATCGTGGATGATGACGTGGAACTGGCGCTGCTGCTAAACGCGGACGGTATCCACGTGGGGCAAAGCGACCAGAAGATTCAGAGTGTGATCAAGGAAGTGGCCGACCGGGATATGTTTATCGGCCTGTCCTGCAACACGGCCAAGCAGGTCGCAGCGGCGAATAAATTGCGCGGCATCGACTACATCGGCAGCGGCCCCATCTACCCAACGGTGTCAAAGGATGACGCCGACCCAGCCATGGGCGTCGATGGGTTGCAAAAATTGGTTGAGCAGGCTAACGTACCCATCGTGGCCATTGGCGGCGTGACGGTTGCCTCATTGTCAGCTATCGCCAAGAGCGGGGCTGCCGGCGTGGCGGTCATCACCCTGCTGACGCGGAGTGCCGACCCGGTGGCGGACGTCCAAGCCATGCGCCAAGCCTTTTAGATAGAAATAAACGAAGCACCACGGAACGAGTCCTAAAGGACCGCCGTGGTGCTTTTTCACGCAACTAATCGATTGTGGGTGAAAAGGTTCAAATTGGTAAGCGCATACAGTTAGCCAGAACCGACTAGTTGTAACAGACAAATTAATCGTTAGAATCACGAAAAAACAGGATCAATTTCACCGTGTTTAAGTGCGGCAAACCAATCCTGTTCTAAAAGTTGAGGAAGCTAGTTGACTAGGGCTAACTTCACAAGTACATTCTAACACGACTTGCAAATAAAAGCTATCAAAAATGAATGAAATAACCGAATATTGGTTAAGTAAACGAATGATGGTCGTAAGATGATGAGCCGCTTGCGTAGTTTACGGAGTGCCACATATTATTAAAAAATTGGTAACTACTCATAACCGCTAATCACGGGATAAGTGAAATGAGCTGACGACTGAGCAGGCTTCCAGTCGACTAATCGCAAAAAAATTGGCCAGGATTCGACAATTTTCCCTTGCAAATCAGAACAAGTGTTCGTATAATGAGAACAGCAAGTTGTTAAGCACTTGTTTACGTTGACTGGATAGGATGGACTTGGTAGGGATAGATGATGGTTTAGGCTAGTGTTTCACGCCTCCGGAGACTGGGTAACGCAAGAGCCTAAACTAAGGGAGGCAAACGCCATGGATTACTCGCAGGAACCACACGGATTATTTTTCATGATTGATAATAAGTCCTTTTACGCCAGCGTCGAGAGCGTTGAGCGGGGACTGAATCCGCTGAAATCGGTCATCATTGTGATGTCGGAAGCGGACAACACGGGGAGTGGTCTGGTGCTGGCGGCCTCACCCATGGCGAAGAAATTGTTTGGCATTAGTAACGTGTCGCGGCAATACGAGGTCCCGCACGATGAACGGATTCTGGTGGTGCCGCCGCGCATGAATCTGTACATTCAAAAGAATCTGGCTATCAACAAAATTTTCCGTGAGTACGTGGCGGATACCGATCTCTTTCCCTATTCAATCGACGAATCCATTCTGGATATGACCAAGTCGTGGCGGTTATTTGGCCGCACGCCAGAAGAGGTGGCGCGCAAGATTCAGTTGCGCATCCGCAACGAGCTGGGGTTGTACACCACCGTGGGCATTGGTGAAAACCCCGTGCAGGCCAAGCTGGCCCTCGACCTGCAAGCTAAACACGACCACGAACTGATCGGTCGCCTGACCTATGAGACCTTTCCCGAGCACATTTGGCCGATCACCAATTTAGAAAAGGTCTGGAGCATCGGGCACCGGACGGCCGCGCACCTTCAACGATTGGGCATTCACAGCATGGGCGACTTGGCCCACGTCAATCCGTACGAACTCCGCCATGAGATGGGGATGATTGGCGCGCAACTCTTCGCGCTGGCCTGGGGCATCGACCGCAGTCATTTCCAACAGGTCCGTCCGCCTAAGGAGAAGAGCTGGAGCAACTCGCAGGTCTTGCCCCGCGACTACCGCGTCCAACGCGAAATTGAATTGGTCCTGCGCGAAATCGTCCAGCAGACGACCTCACGCATGCGGCATCACCACCAGCAGGCTGGCTGTATCAGTCTCTTCGTGGGCTTTGCTTGGGATGGCAAAGCCAGCGACGGCCGCAGTGGCATGAGTCATAGCCGCTGCATTGACCCGACCGACAACGCCCAGACGATTATCCGGGAATTCATGACGTTGTTTCGGGAAAATTGGGAGGGGCAACCCGTCCGGAACCTGGGCGTGGGCCTCTCACGGCTAAGTCACAGCGGTAAGTTACAGCTGGACCTGTTCCAAGACCCTGACCGACAAATTAAGGATGACCGGTTCGACCGGATTCTCGATGAGCTCCGGGATAAATTTGGTAAGACGGCTGTGATTCCCGCCAGCAGTTTGATGCATGGCGGGACCATGTTAAGTCGGGCTTCACTGGTCGGTGGGCACAATGGGGGGAATAGTTTTGATTGATGAAACTAAGGAAGCGACGTTGATTCTAGAGCGGCTAAAGCCTCTCTTTACTGCGCAGTGGCATTACCAGTATCGCATCGACGTGGTCAATAATCAGTACAGTCACGTGTTCAATTTTTTCTTGGACATTCGCCGGCCGAAACACCGGGAACGGTCGATTCCCTTGCACTCGCTGCGGACGACCGACTTGGAAGTCTTGGAACGCGTCATCAGTCAGGTGCGGCATGGAACCGCGCTGACACTAAATTTTGTTGACTTCGGTCACGTGCGCTGGCCGTTGAGTCAATGCTGGATTCGCTAGGAAGTGAACGCCATGTACCTGAAAAAATCGTCAGATGATCAGCTCGCGCAAGACTTTTTTCAGCGCGATTATCAGGACCGGGGCATGCTGAAGTGGGGCGGGTTCTACCTATCCGACCACACCAGTGCTTTGGCTAAAATGCACGCGTCGGAACAGGTGGAACAGCCATTGCCAGAGCAAACTGCGGCGGACGTCAGTGAGCGTCTCGTCGCAGCCTGGCAAAGCCATCGTCCAGTCCATCTCCAGCTTAACGTGTTCGATGATAACCAGACCATCACTGTCATTGACGGGGTGGTCGTGGGCGAATTTGACGACCAAATCGTGATTCAACTGGCTTCCGGTGAATTCCGGCGGCTACAGCTGGCAGCGATTCGGTGCGTGGCGCCAACCAAAGAAGCACCCTGACCAAGTTGATTTGGTCAGGGTGCTTCTTTTAGTTAACGTTATGTAGAAAGTTCTTGGGCCTGGCGACTAACAACCAGTTGACTGGATAATCCCATGGGTACGATTACTGTGGCTATTTACCTGGTAAACAAGTAATGTTAGGGATGAATCTAAGGGAGGTGTCTAGCAATTGAAATTACTGGAAACGCGTCACGTTAAGGTTAGTCTACGGCGCACGACCCACCAAGAAATGCGGGAGGAAATTTTTGCCTTGATCATTGTCTTTGCCATTGTTTGGCTCTGGTCTGTTTGGTCGTAGTAACCTAGTTTTGAATTTTTTGCCATTCGGATTTGGAGAGTGTCTTGGTGTTTCCTACTAGCATTTGATCGATTGACGTATCTAAAGCGTGATGATTAGCGGCGGATTCTAACAGATACAAAGTTTCTTGCCAGGAATTGAATTCGTCTTCAGACATAATAACGACATTACGGTTGTGGGGCTTGGTAACAATGACGCGGTCCTGGTAATCCACAACATCGTCAGTTAAAGATTCTAAGTTTTTACGTGCGTCAGTGATAGTAATCGTAGTTATAGCCATTTTGCAGGTCTCCTAATCTGTGTCAGTACTAGTTGGGTATCAAAAATGACTTAGAGAGTTAGCAAAGGGACCATTAATGCCGACCGCGACGTTAGTGTTCCCTTTGTTGGAGATTGAGTTATGGTGTGTTTCACAGATGGGTCAAGCCCACCTCGGGGCCAGTATAACATTGTCCCCACCATTTGTTCAGTCCTTGGTCACGTTCTGTGTGACCAAGCGCCTTACCGGGCGGTCGAAATAGGGCGGAACGCGGTGGGGAGGACGCCTAGAGCCAAAGGGCGGTCTCTAGACTTGCTTTGAGCCGAAGCCCACGTCTCAAAGTCACCATTTACTGCGCTCCGCTCCGTAAATCCCACGGCTGACCCTATTTCGACCGCCCTCACGGCTAACACAGATGTGACCAGTACGAAAGAGGGAGGATGGTTGGCCACAATATGGTGGATTAAATTTAGTGAGCCAGTGGAGGTTCTCCCGGCACAACGTTTCGTTAGGCACATACATAGAAGCTGAGTGATGGTCCAACACAGTTCGAGCACAAGAATCCCAGAGCACCAGCTCAATCCAATGTAACAACATCCCCAGATCCGCACCATGGCCGCCAGAAAGCACCACCCCCACCCAAACCATTGGTTATCTTCGACCCAGTATGAGCAGGGTGGTGGCTGTGGAGCCGGAGGACGCTAGGTTGCGAGTCCTGTGTCGGTGGTGTTAGACTGGGCGATTTTTCCCAGCCTTACAGCACGGGACGTCCTTGGAAACTCGCGGTCTTGGCGAGGTTTCAAGGCGAGGTGCCAGACCGCTCCTCAGGCTGGCACCGGTCCCCACAGGAGCGAAGTCAACCTAAAGCGGCCGCAGGCGGCAAGTCAGCCACCACACTATCTCTACACGCTCTTGACCCTAATCCCTTAATCTCCAAACGGAAGTATCCCCAAACAAATACATAATCAAACAACCAAACAACAAAACCAAAAGAAGAAAACCAAAAAGAGCAGTAGTTGCGGACCACTCGCAGTTACTGCTCCATTTCAATTATAAGCTAAAAGTTGTTACTAGTCGTCTTCATCAACTCGGCGGCCTTGTTGGTCATCAGGTAACCGGCACCGTTCTTGGTGAATTGGAGACTTTCGAATTCACGCTTACCGTTGAGGTTTGTGGCTTCGACCTGGTTAGCCTTCAAATGGCCCAACTTGGAAACGGGCACGGATGAAATACTGCCGTCAGAGAGGAAGTACAGGCGGTTGCGCTTAACATTGTAGTCCATGGATTGTGGCTTGGTACCTGGACGGTAACGCAGACCCTGCATGACTAAGTGGAACTTAACGGACTTCTTGTTGATCTTACCCTTGTAGATCTTGACGGCGCCCTTAGGAGCCCAGCCACCATTAGAGTAAGTGAAGAAGTAAGCATTGCCCTTCTTATCAAACGTCAGGTTAGAGCCCATGGTGACGGTACTCTTCAACATGAAGTTGATCTTCTTAGTTGGCTTCAGCGTGCTAGTAGAAACTTGTTGCACGTTGGAGTGAACCTTGACGGGGGCCCCGATGAACCAGAGTTGGCCGTTCTTAGGGTTCATAGCCAGTGATTGACCATGGCCGGTGTTAAACTTAGGCCCAATCTTGATGTAGCTCATGATGGCCTTGTCGGTGCTGGTCATTTGCTTGACGGAGTGGTCGTAAGTGGCGCGACGCAGGGCGTCCATGTGGTTGGTGCTGATACCAAATTTACTCCGCAGAGCACCCAGGTTGTAACGAACGATCCAGCCACGTGTACTCTGTGAGGTCGTGGTGATCAGTTCGTACATCGTGTTGCCATCCTTAGACAGCACTTCACTTTGAGGGTTGCCCCAGTCAGCGGACTTGTTGTAGGTGACGGGCAGGAAGACGTTAGACTTGAATGAAACCTTCTTACCCTTGATGCTGGAAATGCTGGTTGGCGTCGTTTGGAAAATGTTCGAGTAACTTTGCTTGAACGTGTAACGCTTAACGAACATGTTCTTGTTCTTAACCGTCTTGTACTTGTTGACGTTGTAGTTGGCCAACGCATTACCGTGTTGGGTATACGTCTTTGCGTGCGCTAAGGTCGTGGTACCGCCAAATAACAGGGCGGCAGCGGCCATAGCCGTTAACAATGCTGCTTTTTTCATAACAAAAAATCTCCTCTGGATATATGTAGGTAAACCGATTACATAACTATTTATACCACTAATTGGGGTGATGTGGACAAAAAATTAAAAATTTTAAGGCTTAAATCGACAAATAACTGAATTTTTCGGCAATTTCACTATTTTAAAGAATCCCGTCAGCCTGCCCACGGTGGCTATTTGTGGGGTAAACCAGTTGGATATTTGATAAATATTAGGGTCATTGTGGCAAATATTCGCTGTTCGTCAAAAAAATGGCGCTCGGGTAAAGTGGGACTCATCCATGGCCATGGATCATCATGTTTGAGAGGATGATTCAAATGAAGGAGTCACCACACGCTGCTGCTTACCGGTTTCTGTACGACGGGGACCACGAGATTATTTTATTTGCCGCGCTGAAACGGCTGCACATGAACCGTAGCCACGCCGATTACGAGGATTACCTGCAGGAGGCCCGGCTGTTATTTCCAGAAATTTACGCCGCCTTTCCCGAGAATCCCGAGACCAAGCCGCACCAATTCTTGGCGTACGCCCAGCAGAAAATTTATTGGACGCTGCTGGATAAGCTCCGCCGCGACCGCAAACAGCTGGAACGCCAAGAACCTGGTAATCAGGACGAGTTGATCACGGCGGTCGCCAGTGACGACGACATTTTAGATGCCATCGGCCAGGCCGACTTTCGCCAGTATCTCTTGAAGGTGATTGGCGGTGCCGGCACGACCGGGGAGTGGCGCTACTTGGTGGGCACGCTGCTGGACCAGCTGACGGCCGAGGAGATTGCGACCCGCCACGGCGTCAGTCGCAATACCGTTTATAAATGGCGGCGCTCGCTGATTCGCCGATTGGTCCGCAATTTGACGCCACCGGAAAACTTTTCGAATTAGGGGGTTACAAATCACCGCCGGATTTCGTTAGTAGGAGTGTAAGGGTTGGCCAATCACTTACCAAAATCAGCGTCACGAAGGGAGTACCACCATGCATAACAACTGGAATAAGACCACCATCATCTTTAGCTTAGGCGCCGACTCGGCCCACCCCGTGAAAGTCACCTTTCAAAACGCGGTGCCAGCACCGGATACTAAGCAAATTGAAAACTTTGGCGGCATTCTGGCACAATTGACCGGGTTACCTTTCCAATCCGCTACCGTTGCCAAGCAAGACATCGTCGCCTAACGTCCGTCACTCAGTCATTGAAAGGGAGTTATTAAATGAAGTCATTAGAATTGAGCTTTAAAGGGACCGACCTGCGGATCAAGCATTTACGGTTGAAGTACGTCAACACCAACCTGACCGGCGAAGAAGTGGCGAGCCTTATGAAACAAATCGCCGACGCTAAGCTGTTTGTCAAGGATGACATGCCCCTCTACGCCACCCCAGTGCGCGCCGACATCGTGGAAACGACGAAGACGGCCTTGATGGGCGGCACCGCGGTGGAACCAACGCCCGCTGCGTAACCACGTAACCGAATAAAACGTCACACAACCTGAGAACGGCCGGCCTCCCAACGGAGTCCGGCCGTTTTTGGCTTGGTTTGGTCTGAGCTGGCTTCCGCCTCCGCCAGTTTCAGGTTGACCACCTATGGGGCCCACTCGAAGCCAAAGGGCGGTCTTCGAGGTTCTAACGTGGCCCGTGCTGTAAGCCGGAAGGGTATCGGCTAACACCACTGTCACAGGTGGCCAACCTGAACTGGCTCCGGCTCCAGCCAGCTCAGACCAAACAGACTGGTGTGTATCGATAATGTTGTAAGTTTTAGGACTTGGCGAAATTAAATAGCGCTAGTAGCGGCTAGGACACCACGTCTAGCCGCTCTTTTGATGCCTAGCTTGGTTATGCAAGATTGAAAGGCTTATCCTGCCATCAGTGAAAAGACGTTGAAAGGTCAGCAGACAAAGAAATCGGTTCAATTTATTAATAATCCACCACGAGTTTTAAAATACCAGCTATACTGATTTTTGTTCGAGGCACTTAGAAAGACCGGTGGCCTCAAAATAAATCAGTATTAGCAAACTAGACCAATATTTCGGGGGAGAAAACGGATGAGTATTGAACAGACTGAGAAGCGACATTACAAGATGTATAAAAAGGGTAAACTATGGGTAACGGCCGGCATTATTAGTGGAGCCGTTTTGTTAGGAGCGGGGACGACCGCTCAAGCTAATGTGGAACCGGGTGTGACAGAGAGTACGTCGACCGTGACGGTTTCTACGGAAAAGCCCGTTGGGGATGAGGTGGAAGCGGCTGATTCGGCGGCGACGGATACAGAATCTGTTGTGACGGAGACGGCCGCCAACGAATCTGTTAGTGAGGAAACCACTACTGAAACACCTGCGACAGATGCCAACGAGACTGAGCAGACAGTCAGTGATAACTATGTAAATGAGAACGCTACCACGAATGAGCAGCCAGTAGTTGGTGCGGAATCAGCTGAGACTGAAACACCAGCGCAAACGCCAGTTGGTAGCACGCGCCCAGTCACCGATTTAGCTGAGAGTGTGGTCCCGGCGACTGAGAGTGAACCGGTTACGACCACGACGCCAGTCGCAACCGAACCAGTGGTCACGCAACCAGCAATCGCGGTCACACCAGCTACTTCCGTGACGCCAGTGAGCGTGACCGTACCCGAGACTCCGCCGGCTGAGGTGACGCCTGTGCCGGCGGCTGCGATGGTCGACACGCTGGGGGCTGATTTAGCCACCGCGGCCGTGCCGTTGGTTCAGGACGAGTTGGGCAAGACCACGACGATGAAATTGACGCACACCAGGGAGACGGCAACGATTGATTTGTGGATGCCGAATAAAAAGCTGCAACAAGTGATTCTTCAGGCACTACAAGAGTTGACCGATACCGACAAGACCTGGGATAGTGTGGCTGACATTACTCAGGAAGACATGGCGTTAATCAAAAATTTGAGCAAACACAGTCACAGCACCTACATCGATGGCAAGACCGCGTACTCGCTGGAAGGCTTGCAGTACGCGGTGAACCTGGAAAGCGCAAACTTTGGCGGCTCCTTTCAAGAGCATCCCGGCGCGGCCTATGGGGACATTGTAGATGTCACGCCACTGGCCAATCTGCAGCACTTGACGGCGCTTGACCTCCAGTACAACCGGATTAAAGACATCACGCCGCTGGCGACTTTACAAAATATTGAAGAGATGTGGTTATTTCACAATAATATTCAAGATTTTTCACCACTAAAAGGAAAGGTTAAGCCTTCTAAATTTAATTGCATCGGCCAGCTGATTACGTTGAATCCGGTTGTCATCAGTGATAAAGATCGTGAAGGACACTTGCAAATTGCCTGCACGACAATTGATGGTGAGGTTGTGCAGCTGGTAGGCAAGGAAGTGTTGACGCCACTAGCCTTTTATAACAATGACGATGGTTTCACGTATCAGGCCTATTTTGCTGGCGGAACCGCGGCTTCAGATGGCCAAGGCGGCTTGTACTACAGTGGGTTGCAAGACCAAAAGCCCGGAGCTACCGCCATTCCAGGCCATAAGGACGTGAATGTGGACGTCCAGCCCTACTACCATTACATGATTGGGGTATCCGATGTTAACACGGGCGCTGCCACATTCATAGTCGTCCAGCCCTACACCATCGCGCAATCCGCAGCCGACGTGACGGTCCACTACGTCGATGAGACGGGTAAGGACATCGCGCCAGCTCAAACGTTGAAACCGGGTCTGGTCGGGGAAGCCTACACGACGACCCCAGCGGAAGTTTCGGGGTACGTGCTCCAAGAGACACCGGAAAATGCGACCGGGACTTATGGTGAAACCGCTATTGACGTGACCTACGTTTATGCGGAAGAGGAGGCAGACGCTGAAGGAAACAAGCCGGGCGGCAACGGCAACCAGGGGAGTGGCAACACGAACGGTGGCGGCACGACCACCACACCTGATGGCCCCGGGGCTGGGGCGGAAACGCCAGATAGCGGTCAAGGCGGGGATGCCGGCACACCAGGCAACGAGATCGGTAATGGCCACCATCCAGGCGGCATAACAGTCACGGGTGATCCGGCTGGCGACGGGGATGTCGTGGTGCCGGGAATGCCCGGGGGACTCCCAACTGGTGGTGCTAATGGCAACGGCACTGGTGCGGGCGTTAGTATGGGTGGCCAAGCCAGTCAGCTGAGCACCGGCAGTTACGGCCACCAGCACCAAAGCCAGCCGGTGAGTGCCACGACAGCCAATCTGACCGAAAGCGAAGAGACGGGCGACCAAGTCCTCTCGACCAGCGTCGGCAGTATGGCGTTGCCGCAGACCAATGATAGTCGCGGTTCCATCGCGTGGGGCGTGGCGTTGCTGGTGAGTTTACTGAGTTTATGCAGTTTCAAACGGAAGACCAAATAAGACCAAACTGACTAAAAACACCTGAGAAGGCAGCGCAACCCATGCGCGTTCTTCTCAGGTGTTTTATTTGGTTATTTAGTGGAAATGGGTGTTAACGGAGATTTGTAACAGCATCACTCAAAGCATCAACGAGAGTTTCAGCAGAATCATTAATTTGATAATCTTCGCTTGAACTGTCAGCCATCGTATCAGCTAATTGATCACTGAAGGCAGCTAATTTAGCATTGGTAGTAGAGCTGAAACGTCCTTTGAAACTGGCGTTTACTTGGAGTGCAGCTTTACCATCTTTGACCGTATCACCATGGATTAGGTCGATGGCAAAACTTAAGCTGCCATAGCCAGTGTCATAAGCGTTGCTAGTAGTAACATCCTTCATAGCGTCCAGTGCGTCGCCTTGGTCTTCAGTACTCATCGAACGAATAGCAGACAACACGTGCTTAATGTCAGCTTTCCGTTGAGCTAAAGCCTTGGTATTAATCTTCTTCAGGTTCCCCTTCCAGATGTACCCCTTGACGTTGCCCTTACTGTTCTTGATGTAGTAGTAAGTGGCGGTCTTGCCGTTAGTCTTCTTGACCGTAACTGACTTGGTAGCGTAGAAAGTCGTCTTCAGGTAGTTGAAAGCCTTGTGAGATTTCTTGGTCAGCTTAGCGCTGGAGTAGATGTAGCCGCCGTTAGCGTGATAAGCGGTCTTCTTCATCTTCTTGGAGCGGAGAACCTTAGCAGATTTGCTCTTGGCGCTGGCTGATAAAGTAGTGCTAGGGACGATCACAGCGCCCAGGCTAAATGTCAGGGCAGTGATTGCGGAAACTTTAAGTAGTTTATTCATAGTTACTCCTCCAATTTATGTAGCTTCAAAATTACCTTGTCATTATAGCATTATAATCATGGTTGATACTAGTTGTGTTCAACAATTCGTTTCGCACTGAATAGTGTATTGCTTTAAGTAAAAATGTAAGAATGGGTGACCCAATATAAAAACGTCGAAGGAGCAGCGCAATCTGGCATGCTGGTTTCCTCGACGTTTTAGTTACTTACTTTAGTGAAAAACGTGATTAGTGGAGATCTGCAACCGCATTTGCCAAGTTGTCGGTGAGATCCTCAGTGGCAAGGTAGAGACTAAAATTGTCTTCGCCTTCGTTAGTATCAGCAACAACGTCGGCTACTGCGTCATTGAAAGCGGCTAATTTAGCATTTGTCACGGAATCAAACCGGCCTTTGAAACTTTCGTAAACTTGCATAGCTGCTTGGCCATCTTCAATGTAATCACCATGCATAAAATGAAGAGCACCTGATAAACCATCATTAATATCGTAGGTATTGCTGGTGGTTACAGTGCCCATTGCGCTGAGGGCAATACCCTTTGGACCGCTAGACTTCATGGTGCGAATAGCTGCCAACACATGCTTGATGTCAGCCTTCCGTTGTGCCAAATTTTTGGTGTTGATTTTCTTCAGGTTACCTTTCCAGATGTATCCCTTGATGCTACCCTTACTGTTCTTGATGTAATAGTAAGTTGCAGTCTTGCCGTTAGACTTCTTGACCGTGACTGACTTGGTAGCGTAGAAGGTCGTCTTCAAGTGCTTGAAAGCCTTGAAGGACTTCTTGGTCAGTTTTGTGCTGGAGTAGATGTAGCCGCCTTTTGCGTGGTAAGCGGTCTTCTTCATTTTCTTAGATTTGAGAACCTTAGCTGCCTTGGTCTTAGCGCTGGCTGATAAAGTAGTGCTAGGTACGATCACAGCGCCCAGGCTAAATGTCAGAGCGGTGATTGCGGAAACTTTAAGTAATTTATTCATGGTGATGCCTCCATTTTTTTAGTTGGTGAACTGAGTTGGGTGAAACTAGTTTAGCGTGGCAACGGCGGCAATGAGTGTCTTGAGAAATTTCTCACTGTACTGCTCAATGTAGTCATGGTCGATGGAACTCTGCTTAGGATCGTAATTGACGACCAGCTTTTGCAGGTGTTTCTTCACTTTCGCCGATTTGGTTGCGTAGAAAACGTACCTGATTGGCGTGAAGTTCTGTGATGCCTTCTTGGTGAGTTTGGTCGGCCGTTAGTGTTGATAACGGGTCTTGGCCAGCTTCTTAGAACTGACGACCTTAGCTGCCTTGGTCTTCGCAAAGGCGGTAAAGGTCATGGGTGATAAGGAGACTGTCCCAAAGCTGACGGTCAGCAATCCGGTAATGGACAACTTAACCACTTTGTTCATAGTTACTTCTCCCAAAATATGTATGTTCGAAATTACTTCGTCATTATATCATGATAAGTATGGTGGATACTAGTTGTCTTGAACAATTCTTTTTGCATTGAATAGTGCATTACTTTAAACAAATAGTGGGGTGGCGAAAGATACAAAAAGTTGAGTTAATTTGTTATGGCGGATTATTGGTGGATTTGTAGTGGAATTTCGATACAAATTAGCGATTTTTCTATATTTGAGAAAATATCTCAATTATTTGCTAATTGTTGTCACAACGGGTATATTCAATCTAAGAGGTGAGGATGATGTTGCATCAGTTTACGTTTAAAAACTTTAAATCGTTTCGCCAGGAAGTCACGCTGGACCTGACTGCTTCATCACTGAAGGAGCTTCCGACGGATGTGGTGACTGACGTTTTGCACGAACGGGTGTTAAAACTGGCTGCCCTGTACGGCGCCAACGCGTCTGGCAAGAGCAACGTCATTCACGCACTGAGCGTCATGACGGATGTGGTGCTGACCTCGTTTGCGGATGAGGATGCTCTGAAAAAGGTCACGCCTTACTGGTTTGAGGACCCCAGCGTTCCGACAGAGTTCAGCGTTTTATTCTCTACGCGAACAAACATCTATCAGTACGGGTTTAGTGCCACCCAGCAAGCCGTGACAGAAGAATACTTGTATCAGCGGGATAAAAGTAAAGTGGGCGAACAGTATCTGGAAATCTTTGACCGTACAGACGCGGGAATCGTGGGCAGTCTGACGGAACAAGCAGAGGTCCAGACACTAGCCAAATTGATTACGAAGAAATCGTTACTGTTGTCCGCATTATCTCGGTTAGAAATTCCCGTCGTTCGGGAGGTTGCCGACTGGTTCCGAGCTTTACGAATTGTGGATTATGGGAATCCGCAGAATGAGGTGACCAAGACCGCGCGCTTTCGTTCACGGCAATCACTGAGTCCGATGATTGCGCTGCTGACTGATCCGCAAGAGAAGCAGAAGTTTGAACAGTTTGTTCAAGCGGTCGATGTGGGAATCGCACAGCTAGGTGTCGTGCAAGATGACTTCGCCGATGAAAATGAAGCCCGCCAACGTGTCGTCAGCTATCACCGCAATCCAATGACGGGGGAACTTCTCCAGACGCCAATCAGTGCGGAATCCAGTGGAACGCGCAAGATGTTGTGGCTGTATGTTGATTTGAAACAAACGTTGGATGAGGGCGGTACGGTCGTCGTGGACGAGCTGGATGCCAAGCTCCATCCGTTGCTGTTGCGCTACATCCTAATTCTGTTTCATGACGCCCAAATCAACCCGCGTGGCGCCCAATTAATTTTCACCACCCAGGAACTCTTCACGCTAGATAAAACCAATTTTCGCCGAGACGAGGTCTGGTTCGTAGATAAGAATCCGGCGGGGATGTCGGACCTGTACTCGCTGGATTCGGTTAAGGTCAACGGCAATCAAAAGGTGCGGAATGATGCGAGTTATGGGAAGGACTATATCTTGGGGAGGTATGGGGCCGTCCCTCATTTAAGAAAAGCAAAGTAAATTAAACGCTTATTTACAGAGGCTTAAACTTTGGCGCAATGTGTTACTCGGGTGTGGTGAGTCTTTGCGTGGTATACTCTGTACATAAGGGAGAGAGATATGGAAAACCTAACTGAAGTTACGTCATTCCATGGAACAAACAAGCAAAATGCAAGTAAAATTGCAAAGCAGGGTGTCCGAATTTCTATACCACGGTTTGATGATCAGCGGGTCAAAAATCCGGGATCTTTGGGATATGGATTTTATACATTTATGGACGATTTTCCTGAGGCTCGGGAACTAGCATTTGAATTCTCGAGCAAGTTTACTAGTGAGGTTGTTGTTATTAGGGTGATGTCACAAGTTGATATGTCTAGTATTCTTGATATGAATAATGCCAATGATAGAATGCAGTATCTGCACTATTTTCGACGCGCTCATAAAAAGATTATGGGCATATGTAAGCAGAGGGGACTCAGTTTATCTAACCGTAAGCAACATGTTTTTGATGGCCTCATGATTGAAAGTTACATTAGATATTTAAAAACAAGACAAAAAACGATCGTCAATGGCGTGATTCACGATACAGTCACATACGTAGGAACCGATGGTATGAGTGACATGGAAAATGGTCGTGAATTTTGCATCAGAAATACCGGTATGATTATAAGCACTAGCGAATGTTGATTTTTTCCTTTTAGCTACTGTTGTAAAACGGAAGTGTTAGATGGGAGATGTTTTTAATGGCTTTAAATGTTTTTGACCTAGATGATAAATCGATAGACGATTATATTGATTCAATTGATATGGAGAAGCTCCTTCGCCAGTTTGATTTAGTAGAGTCAAATGACTTTGTAGATAAGACAAAAAGTCTTACTTTCAAAGAAAACAGAATTAAGAATCCTGTTTTATCAAATGGTAAGGATCTAGTTAAAATAATGACGAAAGACTACACTGATTTTAAGGGGAACTCATTCAGCGTGATTGCCAGTGCTAGTACTTACGGGGAAGCAGTCTAATGGCAAAAAAACTGGAACTGAGCGACCTTAAGTTAACGGGTATTAGTGTGTTGGATTCAGAATTTTCTAGAAATATTGCGGTAGACTTTCAACATTGGCAACAAGAGAATGATAATTATGAGTTTTCAATTGTGCCAACGTTAGCGAACGCAAAGAACGATGCTAACTCTGCAAGGGTGACTTTAGAGGCGCAACTCTTTTCTAAGGATTTTAAGGAAAGAGACAAGCCATTTTATATGCGGGTTAAGACGGCGTTTTACTTTCAAGATACTGCTGATTATCAAGATGGAAGTACGGTCTTGGATAAATATGCTGCTAATATGATTAGTATGGCTTTTCCATATGTGCGGGCATATATACAAACTGTAACTTCGTTGTCTGGTATTTCTAGCGTGACCGTTCCTGGCATTAATGTTTTTAAGCTCATGGAGGATATGAGTAAAGAATCTGATCTCTAGCTAGTTTGCAAGAGTCTATTGAAATCAAAAGTAAATAGCGACATAAAAATACCGCGGAAGTCCAGCCAAGAAAATGGCCAAGGACTTCCGCGGTATTTGGTTTAATCAGAGTTAAGTGAAAGCAGAACAAGCACCAGAAACACACACCAAACGGGCTAAACCAGTGTCAGTGACCAGAGGTGGGTCAAGGTGCACAGCTGTGTCGGTGGTGTTAGACCGAGCGATTTTTCTCGGCCTTACAGCACGGGACAACCTTTGAGACCGCTTCTCAGGCTCAAAGTTGAGGTGGGAGCCCGCACCACAGGCGGAAACCGGCCCCACAGCAGGGTACCTTGAACCCACCGCCGGGAACGGAGGCAGACGCAAGTTTACCCCACGTGGGGGTGCTGCAGGACCTTGTCCGGGTACTTGTGGGCGACGTAAGCCGTGATCGCCGCAATCATCTTAGCCGTCGACGGCGCCTTGGCCTGTTCGGAGTTGACCACCAAACAAATCGTCCGGTAGAACCGCTGGTCAAATGGGTAGACGTTTACGTTGCCGCTGACCCGTTCCAGCGCCAGCTCGGGCAAAATGCCCATGCCCATACCGGCCTCGACCATCGCCAGGATGGACTGGTCGTCGATGGAGAACCGCAGCGCGTTCGGCCGAATTTGATAGTGGTCCAGCGCGGCCTTGGTGTCCTTATCGTAGTCGCCCCGCTGCAAAATGAAGTTCTGGTCGACCAGGTCGGCGGCCGTGACCGTCGTGCGGTTGGCGGGGATGAAATCGTTGGGCGTGATGCAGTAAATTTCGTCCTTGACCAGCGGCAGGACGGTTAATTTTTCCGCGACCGGCAAGGCGGACAGGCCTAAATCCAAGCGCCCGGTCTTGACGGCGGCCGCGATGTCACTGAAGCCGGCCTGTTCTAAATTGATATCGATTTGGGGAAAATCCTGTTTGAACTGCCGAATGATCGGTGGCAGCCAAGTGATGCAGACGGAGGAGAAGGCCCCCAGCCGCACGGATCCGGCGTTCATGCCGTTAATGTTGGCGGCGGCCTGTTGGAGCCGGTCCTCGGCATTGATGACGCCCTGAATCAGTGGCAGGACGCTTTCGCCATCCGGGGTGAGCTCCACGCCGGTCCGGTTACGGATGAAGAGCGGAAAGCCCAGTTCCTTTTCCAGCTGGTTAACGGAGTGGCTGATGGCTGAAGGCGTCACGTTCAGCGTTTGCGCCGCTCGGTAGAAAGTTTGTTCCTGAACAATAGCTTGAAAGACGCGATAGGCAAACGGTAACATCGACGACACCTCCTGAGATTGGTAAAGATGAATTACATTCACGTTATTTCTGGATAGTTGAAATGGTTTTTCCTTCACCAGTATCTTATCATAAACGCGAGGTCAGAGGAAACCACCCCCAGCAGTTCGGCCGGTGACTTACCGGCGTGAAATGCAGGTTGGTGGAAACTTCGCGCCTTACCGGGCGCTCAAATATGGCCGGAACGCGGTGGGGAGGACGCCGGAAGCCTGAGAAGCGGTCTTCCGACTTGCTTTGAGCCTCTGAGGAGCGAGTCTCAAAGTCACCATTTACACCGCTAACGCACTGTAAATCCCACGGCTGAGCCATATTTGAGCGCCCTCACGGCTGACATTGGTTTCCTGACCGGCATTTGGTGGTGGTCACCGGCTGAACTGGAGGAGTGGTTTCACTGCCCAAGTGGGTGAACTAGTCGGATTCCACGGCTAAGCCCATTTTTACCGCCCTCACGGCAGGCTAGCCGCTGTTGGCAGCAAAGGCACCAAGTTTCTGACCGGCATTTAGCGTCATCACTGGCTGAACTGGGGGAGTGACTTCACTGACTGAGTGTGTGTAAATCCCAGGATTAAGTCCATTTCCACTGCCCGACGCAGTGTGGTGGGAACCTGACTGAGCCTGAACCGAAAGTATTAGCTAACACGTTAGGTTCCACAGTCGCCACCCATCAACCCAACATGACCAGCCTAACTGGGCCACCACACTGACGGCCAACGGCTTTGGCTGCCGGTTCGCCACCACCGTTGACTCTGACCGGGCACTAAGCCGAGGCCAAAAGCAACGCACAACCAGAGCCGGAGGAAGCCAGGTACGGAGACGGCTGTGTCGGTGGTGTTAGACCGAGCGATTTTTCTCGGCCTTACAGCACGGGACAACCTTTGAGACCTGCATGATCCTGGCAGGGCTCAAAGTTGAGGTGGGAGCCTGCTCCCCAGGCGGAAACCGGCCCCACAGCAGGCGTAGTACCTGGAAGCCGCAGGCGGCCAGCTGTCCATTGTTTTTGACCCTAAGGTCTTAGGGTTTTAAGGTCCAAACAAACTAAACCAAAAGAAGAACCGGCAGCCAAAAGTAGCTGCCAGAAAGGTGTGACTGTCATGTTAAATGATCTGTTAGCAACCCGTGTGAACCCGGATGTCCCTTCCGCCCTAAGTGGCCTGTTCGTCAACGACCCAGACCCCCGCGCCATCTCGTTTGCGGCCGGGAGCCCCAACGAAAGCCTGTTCCCGGTGGCGGCGGTCAAGGAAGCCTTTAACACCGCGATCGACACGCAGGGCGCGCACCTTTTTCAGTATCAGTCGACCCAGGGCAACCCGGACTTACGGGCGAAGCTGGCGGCGCGGATTGGCAAATGGGGGCGGGTCACGACCACGGCGGACCACGTGATTTTGACGGTTGGCGGCCAGCAGGCCATTGAGTTGGTGGCCAAGGCGCTCCTGAACCCCGGCGACGAGGTGGCGGTCGAGGTGCCGACCTACGTGGGCGCGCTGGCGGCCTTAGACCTCTACCAGCCGACGTATTACGGCGTGGGTTTACAAGCGGATGGTTTGGACCTAGACGTGCTAGAAACCACTTTAAAACGCCATCCGGGCATCAAGCTGTTGTACACCGTGCCGGACTTTCACAACCCGACCGGTATCACCATGAGTGTGGCCAAACGCCAACAGCTGGTGGCGCTGGCGAACCGCTATGACTTCATCATTTTGGAGGATTCGCCGTACCGCGACCTGGGCTACGACCAAGGGCCACTGCCGGCCATCAAGAGTTTTGACACCGAGGGCCGCGTGATCTTCGTGTCGAGCCTGTCGAAAATTCTGATGCCGGCGCTGCGGACCGGGTGGCTGGTGGCCGACGGAGACCTGTTGGCGGCCATTTTAAAGGTGCGGCAGGCCAGTGATCTGGAGGCGACCGGCGTGACCCACGCGGCCATCAACGCCTACCTGGACGCCAACGATTTGGACGCGCACGTGACGGTCTTGAAGGACCACTACCGCGAGCAGTGTGCGGCGATGGTGGCGGCGCTGCGGGCCTACTTCCCGGACGAGGCGACGTTTACCACGCCGGCCGGGGGCTTCTTCGACTGGGTGACCTTGCCAGAGTCTGTCGACGTCGACCAGTTACTGCGGACGCAGGTTATGCCAAACGCCCATGTGAGTTACGTGCCGAGTACCAATTTCTACCCGGCCCGCGACGTGCACAACGGCATGCGCCTGTGCTTCAGCGGCCTGACGCCGGACGTGATTGACGCCGGCATGCACCGGCTGGGCGACCAGATGAAGGCCGCCGTGCGTGGGGTGAAACCAGTATTTTAAACGATAAATTTTCTAACCAAAAGGCGTCGCAATCCTATGCGGCGCCTTTATCTGTCTCACGCATTTCTAGTAATGCCGTGCCAGTTAGCGCCCACCAGCCCCCAATCTGTGCTAAGCTAGGACCACTAATCTCCGGGGGCAAACGACTTGAAAAAAATTCTCATCGGCCACAAAAACGGCCACGACTACACCGATTACCAGACCTCACCCGCTGTGTACCAGGGCTATTTTCGCTACCGGCGGGAACAGTTTCCCCTGGAAGTCGAGGGCTTGGACGACTTCGCAGACTACTGGCGCATCTTGGCGGAGCGCGACACCAAGCGCTTTGCCGCGGACTACCAGCGGTATTACTGGGAGGACCAGGGTGAGCACGACCAGGCCAACTACTTCACCGACAGCGATACGCACAAGCTGAACTTGAACGTGTTCTGCGAGGCGGGCGAGTCGCTCACGGCCTTTGAACAAATGCTGACGCGGATTCGCCTGAACCACGTGACCATTTGGGACTACTGGCTGGACGGACAGAATCCGGCTGTGAAAAATTGGCGCGACGCCGAGCGCAATCTGGCGGCTAACTGGTCACTGGATTTCGCATCCCAACAGGCCGAGGAAAATGTTTACTTCCTATATTGGGGCATCGACCGCCTGAATTGGCCGACGGCGTATCAACCGGACGTGTATGACCCGAAGGACCTGGTGCGGCAAAATGTGATCTTCATGCTGCTGTCGGCCTGGGGCTATAACTACCGGCGCAATAGCCCGGCCAAGTTCGCCGCGTTCATGACGAAACAAAAGGCGCAGTTCTCACAAAATCTCGGCGATTACTTCAAGCACGTTGCCGATGGTTACCTGGGGTAAATGGGGCCTTCGCCTCCGGGCTGGTGAAACTTGGCCGGGACGCTGTGGGCGGACACTGGCTTAGCCCAGGTAACCGCGCACAATGTTAAGCGACAATTCCATAAAATTAAGCCAAATAAAGACGTCACAATCAAATCGACTGTGGCGTCTTTGCGTTGCATCTATTTAGCAATCACGAAAGTCTTGTTCCCGGTAATGTAGCGCCCGTTAGTGAGCACCAACCGCGTGGTCAGACCATGCGTCTTAATGGCTTTAACGGTCACAACGGATCCGCGAGCATAATGCCGCAGCTTCTTGCCGTTCAGCACCACGTTCCCATAGGCGTTCAGGCCCTTAGCGCTGATGACTTTAACCGTAGCCGGCTTGTGTTGGTAGTAGGTGTTCGTGACATAGGCGCTCTGCGTCGTGATGTAGCCGGTCGTCCCATCAGCCGTCCGCACCTTGTAGCGCAGGTTGCCCGCCTTGGAACGTGCGTAGCCGATAACGGTAAACGTTGGCCGGTTGGGCCGTATCTGCTTGGTGAACCAACGTGTGCGGCTCTGCTTAGTAAATGTTGGCTGGCTGTACAGGCCAATCTTCTTCACGGCGTAAACAGCTTTGCGTTGAACCGGGACTTTAGCTGATTAAACTGGCGTCACCGAACTTGAACTAGTGGACGCTGAGTCGGCTTCAGCAGCGGTGCTAGTGCCAGTGCTTGGTTTACTGGTTGGCGTATCCTTCACGTAATGATAGGTGAAGTCGTAATCAGAATCCGTGTTTGTCACAGGGTCTTGGTCCCGAAGCTTGTAGCCGGGGAAAGCACGACTTGCTATCAACTTGTGAGTAGTTGTGTCTGTAGTCTTTAAGCTATCGGCTAGGCCTGTAAATGGGTCTCCTGGGTAATTTGCGTTTGGACTATAGGAAGCTTTGATTGATTCCGAGGTAGTGAGGGGCTGGCCATTTTGATTAAGAAAGCTGAAAGTGAACGTTCTTGTCTGTACATTGCTAGAATCACTGCCAGGTAAAGAGCTAGGTATCAGGACTGTTTGATCATTTGCTGGGAACCACAGGTTTGTTGAGAAATCTGTAGAGCTACAGCTATAGTAGAGTGTTCCAGTATCTAGATTAATGGCATATTGAGAGGTGTAGTTAGGAATCGTGGTTCCATTCTGTCCCCAAAAGGGTATATCAGATTTTTGACCATCTAGGGTGTAAGCTTCAAGTAACGGGGCATCAAGTTGAACCATACTATCGTCGAGAGACATTTTAACAACAGCAATGTTTGAGGGCGTATCATCAGCAGCATGAGCTTGGTTACCTGCCCCCAAAACCAATGCAGAAATTGCCGTGACTACTATGAGTGGAACCTTAAACCACCAATTCTTATTCTTCAAAAAAATCAGACCTTTCTAAATGAAAGCCACTTACTTCTTAATCACCAAAGTCTTATTTCCACTAACATACTGCCCATTAGGCAACATCATCCGCGTCGTCAGGTGGTAGTCCCGAATGGCGGTCACCTTCAGCACGCTACCACGCTTGTAGTGCCGTGCTATCCGGCCAGACAGATCAACGTGATGGTAGCCGTTCAGTCCCTTAGCGGCAATCACCCTAATCTTAGTCGGCTGACTCTGGTAGTACAGCGGCTGGACATACTGGCTGTTCGCGGTGATGTACCCGCGCCGGTCGTTGGTCAGCGAGTTGTGATTAATGTCCCGAATCCGGTAGCGCAGGGTGCCATTCTGACTCCGCTTGTAGCCGGTCACGATAAATTTGGGCCGATTCTGCCGGGACTTCTTAACGTACCAAATATTACGAGTGGTGGCTTTAAAGTTCGGACTGGTGTACAGGCCAATCTTCTTAGTCGCATAAATTGCAGTGCCCTTTACCGCCAGTGGACTAGCTTTAGACGTAGTATTGGATGCGCTTGGTTGCGTAACAGCAGTCTTTGGGGGAGTTAGGCTAGAGCTGGTATTGGTGTTTGAGCTTGAGCCAGCGCCGGAGTTAGAACTCGAATCAGAACTGGAGTTAGAACTGGAACCAGAATCGGAGCCACTGTCTGGGTCAGCGATGTAGTGATAGGTAAAAGTAGTGTTGTTCTCACTGGCCGTCACAGGGTTTGAAGAGTTTAAAAAGTATCCACTGATGGGAAGTGCCTGAGTCTTAAGAGTGGATACAAAATCGGAATTATATAGGTCCGATGGTACATCAAAACTTTCCTGCCGATAGATGGAGTGGTTGGTCGAGTCGACGAAGTTAAAAGTTAATGTTAATGGCTTACTGGTGTCTTCAAAGGTAGCGCCAGGGCCAATCTGGACGAATTCATTTGTTGATACACGGTAGTAGATGTCCTCAGTTTTTAGATTCAGGACGATTTGATCAGTCATCCAGCTGGAGTTGCCGGCTAATCCGCGTGCTTGCATATTCCCGTCTAAGTCATAGATTGTATAAACGATTTTGGCAGGACCCTCTAAACTAATGAAACTAATGCCGCCTGTTCCTTGCAACTTGACTACTGCTGGACTGTAGCTCTCTTGATCTCCCGTGTCATCAGCATAAACTGGAGCCACCGAGAAAAGAATTCCTACTAAAGAAGCGACAAGGGCCAGCAACAAAAATCTAAATTTTCTAAATCGCATGAAAAATTCTCCTCTCGATTAACGCTTGATGACCATCGTTTTATTAGCCGTAATGTAGTGTCCGTTGCTAAGGACTAGTCGGGTTGTCAGCCCATGCGTTTTCACAGCCTTGACTTCCAACGTTGCGCCTTTCCGATAGTGATGGAGCTTGCGGCCATGTAAAGTGACGGCTTGGTAAGCGTTGAGACCGTGACCGCTAATCACTTGAATCTTCTTGGGGTTCTGGTGGTAGTAGAGGCTAGTCACATACGTCGCGTTGGCTGTGATGTAGCCACGACGATTATTAGTCAAAGAATGGTGATTGATGTCACGAATCTTGTAGCGCAGCTGACCTGAGCGACTCTTTGCGTAGCCAATCACGACAAATTGTGGTCGATTCTGGCGTTGCTTCTTCTGATACCAAATCTTACGAGTTGCCTTGCTGAAATTAGGACTGGTATACAGACCAATCTTCTTAGTCGCGTAAATTGCAGTTCCTTTGACGGCAACTGGTTCCGTCTTAGCTGGAATGGGGGTAGTCGTGGTAACGGGGTCACTAGGTTGCGTAGCTACGGTCGTTGATCCAGTGCTGATAGTAGGCTTGGCGTAATGGTAGGTAATCACATGTTCGGCTTGGTCAGCCGAAACCAAGTTGTAGCCGGTGACCGCTGGCCGAATGGCTAAGAGCTCAGTTTCTAGGGTAGCGAGTGTTGTGGCATCAGTCGTTGTGGAAAACTGTGCATCAAAGGTTTTAGCATCCTGAATCTCTTTACCGTTAGCATCGACGAACTTTAGCGTGAGGGCGACGGGGTCAGTGGGAGCCTGACCAGTTGAGTCAAGAAGGGTCACGGTTGAATCGCTTTGCAGCCAGCAATCTGGTAATACCTGGTAATACACGTTGCCAGACTGAACGTCTAATTTTATTTGGTCAGTAGTTAGACTAGGCGCAGTACTCGCATCACCGGCGATTCCGCGTGAGAGAAGCTTACCAGTACTGTTGTGGAGCGGGTAGATGGCACCTGCAGGTTGGTTTAACTTTAACAAGCTGCCAGCCGGTAGATCAGCATCAACTGTTGTTCCGAATGTAATATCGACATTCTCAGCGGCTAGGTTACTAGTATCTGCGGTAGCCAGGGTAGTGAGGGCAAAAGTTACTGAAAGTAGGGCAACAAGTGCTAAGAAAAACTGTTTGAAAATTTTACGAGTCATGAAGAAACCTTCTTCCTATATCAGCATAATATGTAGTAAATCGCTATGCCTTCAGTATAGGGTTAAATGTAACCGGTAACAATCAATTAGCTGTGCAAAACATCACACACAGAGCAAATTGCGGGACAAATCGTCATGACCGATAGGCGCTAGCCTACTCACAACCACAGTATCACCAGCCCAAGCCACGATTCTGAAAGAACAAAGAGAAATCGTCAATAAGCGTCCCGACTCCCAACCAAACTGCCCGCCAACCCCACGCCACACCCCCAACCCCACGCCACACCCCCAAACGCCCACTCACCATCCCAACCCACGCGAATCCATGTACTTCCCCCAACCACCGTGCTAAGCTGGCGGCAACACAGAGAGAACGTGAGAACATGCTAAAAGACTTTGAAGCATTCAGTATTGACGGTCACTACCATCGGGGCTGTAACATCGAACAGGACGTGCCGAGCGTCCTTCAGTGGTATCGCCGCTACTGTCGGCAAGAAGACCGGGTGGAGTACCCGCTGATGAACGTCCTGGCCAACCGGCTGTCGGATCTGCATGCGGGGCGCATCATCGGGACGGTTCGGCCCCAGGCCGTGCCCGTGCAATCGGCCTCGGAGGTCCTGTACCGCCTGAACGTGGACCTATACGCCCATGGCGGCCGCAACACGAGCTGGGAGTGGCAACCGTACGTCGGCATTGCCTTTTCCCAAATGACCATCTGGGACTTCTACCTGATTCGTTACCGCGAGCGGTTCCTGGCCGCGACGCACCTGGCGGCCGACTACCAGGACCTGCCCTGGTTCTTTCCGTTACCCTATACGGATTCGCAAATAGATGCAGACCTCATCGCCCAACTGGAACGGCTCTATTGGGTGTTCAAGGGGGATCCCATCAAGCCAACGACGGACCCGGCCCCATGGATTACGCAGGAGGTCATCTTCATTATGTTGGGGTCGCTGGGGTATAACCTGGACAAGCACGACCCATACTACTACCGCGCCTTCATGGACGATCAGACCAGGCGCTTCAGCGACCGCGTGAACCGCTACTTCACGTGTGAGAATAACTATCTGGAATTCGACACTTGGAAATTGTAGGCATGACAAATAGCGCCGTAGCTGACTCCCTGGGTGGGGAGGGCTGCGGCGCTGTTTTATGTAGAGGTCTAGGCGTTATAAAATTGGCGGGAGTGGGGATGACTGGTTGGCTAATCGAAATGAGGTGGACGTCCTGACTGGACAGCAAGGCCATAGCCGGAACCCTTAACGGGTATCCATCAGATAAGTAATCGGGTCGATACTGTACAACTAGCTGAACGCAGCGGTAGTTGCTTAGTAGTTGGGGATGATGTTAGCTCTTCTCTTGAACAAACAAAAAGGCCGACGAAAAGATTTCGTCGGCCTTTACCTTAAAGAAGTTAATCGTTTCCGTTCTCCGCGGAAGCGACTACTTTAAGGTAACAATTTCCTGTTGCCAAAAAGAATCACCCCCTTTCATTTAATGCCATCAGTATGGACCGTCAGCCAGTTGAATGCAAGAATAGTGACTTCACCTAACAAACGTTGGGGACTGAGTAGTTGCTGGTGGAAAAGGAGTATGAGAATAGGGGAGGCTAATATGGTAGCTGGGGATGTTCTGAGGGCAGTGCAGGTAAACTTACCAGTTATCCGTTAGCGAGTCACCAGGGGACAAAGAACGTGGTTAATGAGTTAGTCGACAGGGATGACCACCTAATTATAGTAATAACGGGTTCAAAGCAGACTAATGTCAACTTGTAAAAGTAAGTAACAACCTACTGTCAGTCAGACTCTCATCTACAAGCAAAGCCAACTGATCACCCACAACAAAGTAGCCGAACAATCATCAATCAAAGAAAAAGTTATCCGCCACAGAAATTAAGCTTAAAGCCACATTAATCTTAACCAATCATTCTTAAGGTCTTAATAAATCCTTTAATACCGCACCAACACTGCAATCACAGCGTTTATAGCCACAATAGCCATGTAACAAACACATTACAGAAGCCCGTTCATTGTTTCAATCCCACGACAAAAAGAGCATAATCCTTGTTTCTCCGCAACTATCCGTCTATAATCATAGTCGTAGTTAGGGGATAGCTAAACGAATCCGCCTAGTTAAGAAATAAAATTCTTAACAAAAGCGCTAATTTCGGTTATACTATTCTTGCTTGATAAATTACATATTTTATGTTTGGAGGAAGAAATACTATGCAATCAAGTTTAAAGAAATCACTTTACTTGGGCTTAGCCGCATTAAGCTTTGTCTCAGTTGCCGCAGTATCAACTACTGCTTCAGCTAAGTCATATGCTAAGGCTGGTGCCTACACGAGTTTGGAAAAGACTGACGCTACTACTCGTAACGTTGAAGCTACTGGTACTAACGCTTTATACACTAAGCCAGGTACTGTTAAGGGTGCTAAGGTTGTCGCATCTAAGGCTACTATGGCTAAGTTAGCTGCTTCAAAGAAGTCAGCTGACTACTTCCGTGCTTACGGTCAAAAGACTACTGATCGTGGTTCAGTTTACTACCGTGTAGTTACTATGGACGGTAAGTACCGTGGTTACGTTTACGGTGGCAAGTCTGCTACTGCCTTTGCTGGTGGTATCAAGTCTGCTAATACCACTACTGAAGCTACTTTACCAACTGCTACCAAGGGTTACTACTTGAAGGACAGCAAGACTAACACTCTCTGGACTGCACCTAAGTACACTCAATACAAGGCAAGCAAAGTAAGTCTTTACGGTGCTAAGGCTTCAGATACCTTTACTGTATCTAAGGCTGCTACTAAGACCCGTGAAGGTTCATTGTACTACTACGTAACTGATGACAACAACTCTTCTGTTGCTGGCTGGGTTTACGCTAAGGGCTTGACTACTGATGCACAAACTACTTTTGATGAAACTACTCAAGTACAAGTGCTTGTAAAAGCCACTGATGGTACTACTTTGAAGACGTTCAGCTACAATGCTGGTCAAACTTCTAAGGGTGCTGCAGTTGCCGACACTGTCTTATTTGACAGTGCTACTGATCCTAAGAACTTGAGTGATGGATTAGAAGCTGCTGCTACTAAGGCCTTGACTGGTACTGGTTACAGTGTTGCCAAGGGTGACACTGTTAACATGACTGCCAACGTTAAGACTGGTGACACTATTACCCTTTATGCAACTAAGGGCCAAGAAGCCATCACTAAGGTCACTGCAATGCGTTATGACTCAAATGCTACGAGTTCTAAGTCTACTGCATTCTTGACTACCACTACTCCTGTAGCCGCTACTGCATACTACACTGTTTCTATGCCTAGTGTTACTACTGCATTCAGTGGTACTAACGGTGCTGCATACACCGCAGCTGATGTTGAAGCTAATGTTAAGGCTAACAAGGCCCAAACGTTATCTTCTGGTACTATCTACTTGCCAGCTGGTACTCCAGCGGATGCAGATGCTACTGTCTTGGCTGGTGCTAGCTTGACTAACACTGATGTAGCTAACCCAACTAACACTGTTGCTTACCACGTTGTTTACACTTTGAAGAACGGTGTTGCTGGTACTTATGGTAATGCTGATGGCGCCCAAGCACTTTACACGGGTACCTTGGTACAAGGTGCTGCTGCTACTACGACTCCAGATGCAGGTAACTCATGGGGTAATGGCGCAGCTTCAGTTGTTGCACCCAGCTAATATTTGAATGATTAATTGTGGGGTTGTTATCCTACGATTGAAAGCTCAGATCTTTAATGATCTGAGCTTTTTTATTGTACGCCCGGCATGGGCGTTAACTGTGAGTACCATATAACTGACCGTCTATGATTGGCGGCAGATCCACGATATGATAACCTCATCAAATAAATTGGTGAGGTTTTTATTATAAACAGGATATCGTTCAAATCCGGATGCCGCGTGAGGCTGGGAACAACGCCAGTTGTTCCCAGCCGGGCAATCCAATTGAAAATTGGTAAGAACAAAGCAGTGATTATCTATAACAAGGCCAACGGTTATATCGATGACGCCGTTTTAAAGGCGGTGTTTAATGATGCTCATTGATCCGAGCAAAATTAATCAGGTCTATATTGTCTGTGGGAGGACCGACTTACGCCGTGGCATTGATGGCTTAGCGTCCGTTGTGCAAGAACAATTCGAGCTGGATCCATACAATCAAGCTTTGTACTTGTTTTGTGGTACCAGAAGGATCGTTCCAAGGCACTTTACTGGGACGGTCACAGATTTCTCCTCAGGTTAAATATAAAGGCCGCTTAAGGCATGGAAAGAAAATGGCGTCCTCAAAAATCGAGGACGCCATCTTCTTTTGATTCTGTATTTCAGTGTGGTCAATTAGTAGATGCTTACGCTACAGTAGTAATAGGAGACAGCTATTTTGTATAGCTAACCATTAACCGAATGAAGAGGGCATCATCAGTCAGTACTTCATGGATAATGCTCTGAAAAACGTTGGCCATCCCCTCATCATGCACACTATAGCTATGGCTCAACGGGCCTAGTAAACCAACTAACTTACTCAGCATTTCATCGGCCTCTTTAGTCGTGTCCTTACCAGTAGCCTCCGTGTAAGTCGACAAGTCATAGACCTTTGCGAGGAGTTCTCCCTCACGGACGGTAAGCTGTCCCGGCTGTAAGTCGCCTGACTTCAGCTCTTTAATGGTTTCGACATCAACGTGTGTGATATGAGCAAAATCTTCAGCGCTCATTCTGGGAATCACAAGCATTATTTTTTCCTCAATTGTCATGTAAACACCTCCTCGCATTGAGTAGGAAATAATAGCATAGGTTACCCATTAATGGATTGAAAAGTTGGGAAATATTGGGTGCTTGCTACAAATATTCGAATGGATGAACATTTTGCGCTATCAGGGGATACAATCTTTTGCAGCTGGTATTTACCGCAGTACTGCGAGATCTGAGAAGCCTGTTACCCATGGTTTAAGTACTACCAGCGGATTTTGTGGCAAGGGAGCTACCACTAATAAATCAAGGGAAATTTCTCTTGAAGGATGAGAGTGACTCTCTTTAATCCTGAAACCAGTATGGAAGTTCACCGTTACTAGCCTTGCAGTAAAGTCGTCGTTCTGGTAGTCACACCGCTTATGTGGTCTAATCAAGGTGTTCCCAGGATTCATCGTCGGGTACTGGGAACAGCTCTACCCCATATGGCTGGTCCGCCAATCGAGACGCTAGGTCGTTGCGGTAAAGGACCATAAAAAGCTAGTTGTATCGAGTGATTTCGGAAAAAATCGCTCGGTAGAGCTAGCCTTTTATTTGGGTTGAGATTTGATTTTTTGGGCGTTGGGTCACTGCTAATTTACCTAAGGGTTAGTGATACGGCTTAGTATGTCAGTTGGACTTTTCTCCGTGGCGTCTAGTTGGTAGCTGGGGCCGAATGGTGGTTTAATGAAGACAGTTCAGCGACGCGGCAACTCTTCTAACCGGGGGAGTGGGGGTCGTTGAATGAGAAATGCGTGTCGATCACACAAATACCTGTTTTGCCTGAGCGAGCTATGTTGCCGATTACTCAGGTTTTTTTGTTGGGTTGGGGTTGGTTGGTGACTTGGAGATTGGGTGATTGGTGAGTGCTAGGTGGTCTCTGGTTGTGCTGGTGCGCGTTTGACTGTTGATCTTGGTGAGTAGGTGCTTGGTGATTAGTTGAGTTTAGGTGGCTGATAGAGGGCCTCCTAGCTGATTGGAACTTTAGGTTGTACATAATTGTGATTAAGATGAGTTTTCAGCCTGGCTAGTTCCACTGAGAATTGGCAATTTATTGAGGTTGCCAACCCAGTATGGCAAGTGGCCGTTACTAGCTCGTGAATCCAAGCGGGTAATTGGTAGTCGACCAGGATATGTGGTGTAATCAAGCTGTTCCTAGAGAACAGAGTCATCTTGTCCTTCGGGAGCGGATTGAACGCCCTCCCCCAAGGGCTCCAGCGAATACAAGAGAATAGGTCCCAGCAAGTCGTTGTTTCGTAAGCGATGACTTGGTGGGGCTTGTTCTTTGGCTGAGTTCTAGTGATGGAAGTGGCTTAGCCCTAGGGGATTAGGGATGGGCGACGACCACTAATCTGTTTGAACAGGGTCTCGGCGCAACTAGGGTGAATGCCTCGCGGAATGACTGATTCTATGGTGTAATGAAGATGTCGGCAGGCGGAAAACTGTCAGCATTTGCATTTCACCCAGCGATCTGTAAGCCATCTAATTGTTTTCAGATTACTGGGTCTCCTTTAGGAGGTAGCGAGTGAATTTCACGCGTAGCCTCCTTTTTATTTAGAAAGATGGGCCACCGCAAGTGAACTACAGCTAGTGGGTAAGCAATGGGCGTGGCTCCCCATTCGGTTGCGCCAGTGACGGGGAGTAACTATGGGAATTCGGCGGTGTTTTTAGGTTATTCGGCTGATAGGTGGTTTAATGAAGGCGAGCTAAGGGAGAACATAAACTTTCCTTAACCCGTAGGCTGGCGCCACAGAGAGTCCCCATGGTGTCAAACTCTAGTTTGTCCCCCACTCGGGGTTCTCAACAATTCAGAGCCAAGCGATTGCGTATTCAACGTGACCGGTTGGTAGATCTCAAACAGGGTCGCTTCTGAATTGAATTTAATGCAGGAGAAGGTATTCTCGCTACGAAAACTCGGGGGATACCTTCTTTTACTGTGGTTTTGGTGCTGAGGGAATAGAATCGGTTGGATGACTAATTTGGGTGACCTTTTTTGGGGGGTGGCTGGGTTGGTCGTTTTTGTTTGGAATGGGGTGGTTGAGGCGGCTGGCGTGATTGGCGGAGTGGTTGATGGTGAAAGCTGGCACATAGGCATTTGTGACTAGTTTAGCCATAAATAAGTAAATGGTATCTTGAAAAAGTTGTCAGCGAATGACAACTTTTTTCGTGACGTTAATTTCGCGTTTTCTTCATTAAATGTCGAATACTTATATACTATTTATCGTTTATTGTATTGACCACATTGGTGAAAGTGTGGTAGCATGTGTTATTAACTTAATGTTATTGTTACTGCATAGAAAAAACTAATGCACTAAGTCGACAGTTAAGATGGGAGTGGGATGATGGAAAATTAATTGAGAAGATTGGCTTCGTGGAAGTGGGCACCACGTTGCTGGCATGAATCGTTATCGGACTGTTGGTAGTGACCTCACTATTGACAGTTAGCATGGCAAGACACTTTAGACTTAACAACAGAAACAAAAATTTGACGAATGAAGGCGATCAACAGAAAAAGGAGAAAACATATGAAAAAATGGGTTAAAGGCATACTAGCCTTATCAATAATTGCTGGAATTGGATTTGGTGGGAACTATCTTTGGTCTAAGACTAATCATAGTCGGTTGGATGATAGTTCGATTGAGGCTGATGCGGATGAAAATCTGAATAGTAATAGTTCGGATCAGATTCAGCTTAAGCTCATCACGGATGGATCTAATAAGTCGGGTATGGTAACGGTTCTTCTTGGGAAATCGGGACTTAGCCAAGAGGAAGTTACCGGAAAATCTTATAAATCGATACTGAATACAGTGAAAGAGAAATCAGGAAAAGATTACCCGTTGTTGATGAAGTATTTTAGTGTTAAATCCCTAGAACCGGAAAACAACACGGCATTGAACGAGATTATAAATGAACTTGGAACGCTTGAAGATTTTGAGGTAAAAAGAAATTTGGTTCCAGAGTCTACTACAGGATATATTTTGGATGAAGAACAGTTTGAGAAAAATTTAAGAAAGATATTTACTGACGATGGGCCTGGTGATAACGGCGCTACAGGTATAGTACAAGTTCCATACAAAACTAACGATGTAACCGCAAACGTAACCTTGAAACAAGCAGTAGATGGTGGACCTACAAAAGACCATGGTACCTTTATTATGAAGGGCGCTCACGGTCTCACGGTTTCCTTAGACCATTCGGACTTGAAAGTGAAAGCTAATAGCATTGGAAATCACACGCTGTCTCAAGATACAATCACTTTTGATAAAGGTGAAGATGGAGAGCAGAACATTACGATTTGGCTCATTCCTAAAGACATGAAGAACAGCAAAACGTTCATTTATGTTGATGACAAAACAGATAAAGTGATTAAGGAAGACGTTGTTGAAGGTGATTATGGACAGCAAATGGAACATGTTTATCCAGATATTGACGGATATATCTTAAACAGTGAGAAAAAGTCATGTAACTTTACTTTTGAAGCAGATCCTGGCCAAAGCGAACAAGAAGAAACGGTTCTTTACACTAGGAAGGATGAGTCTACTGGCAACGTTCCAGGTGGTGGCGTCACAGAACCAGACAACACCGACAAAGAAGACAACAACGATGTCGACACGAACACTGGCAATAACAACGGCAACACCAACAACGTCACTAAGTCCGTAACGCCATTCAAGGTCTACGGCAAGCAAAAACTCTACCGTTACTCTCACGCTAATTTCACCAACAAACGGCGGGTTCAAGCCCACGCCAAGAAGGTTAAGGCGCACGCCCCAGTCTTCACGGTGGTTGGCAAGACGACTGCCAGCAATGGCGCCGCTCGTTACAAATTAAGCGACGGCACGCACATCACGGCTAGCGACAAGTATGTCGGCAAGCTGTACTGGAACGGTAGCTACAAGAAGCTGCACGTGACGAACCCCAAAGGCATCAACACTTACAAGACTAACGCGTTAAGCGGCAAGGTCAAACATGTCAAGCAAGGCACGACGGTAGCGGTCAAGCAAATTTCCAAGAAGAACGGCATGACGCGTTACCAACTGGCCAATGGCAAGTATATCTCTGGTAGCAAGAAGTTAGTCTCACCGACGAAGCCGAAGCAGGTCAAGAAGGTGAAGGCGAAGACGACCGTTCGACTCTACAAAGACGTGGACTTGAAGAAGGTCGTTAAGACGTACAAGAAGGGCAGTGTCATCAACGTTAAGGGTTGGGACCACTCCCACGGCAACGTTCACCACGTTTCCGGCTACAAGCGTTACAAGGTCGCTGGCGGTTACATCACGGCTAACAGCAAGTACGTGAAGATTGCCCAGTAACCATTTGCTAAGGGAATCAGGTATCACAGGAACACCAGGTGCGGGACTCTCGCAGGTCGCGCACCTTTTGAAAATAAGGATGGATGAAGGCGATTAAACAAGATAAGGGGACTATCTATGATGAAAGCAATTAAAGCACTACTGGCGTTAGCGGTCGCATTGGCTATCGGTGTCGGCTGGAACTTTATCTGGTCGAAGACTAGCCACCACAAGAACCTGATGACGCGGACGACCTCGGTCAGAGCCGAGGCGGATGAGAAGGGCAAGGCCGGTTTCAAACTCCAGCCATTTACCAGTGTGAGTGGCATTCGCCAACGGATCACGGCGGACGGCGTCAAGGTCGACCTGTCTGGGTTGAACGACGTCAGTGGGTTGCGCTACGGCATGCTACTGAATGAGCTGGCGCACCTGAAGTCGGCTAAGCGGGTGAACTACTGGCAAGCCCTGAAGTACGCGGAACTGAAGAGCAGTGAGGGCGAAGGCGCCAAGCTGTGGGGCCAACGGCTGGATAACCAGATTCGCGGCCAGTACGGTGAAAAGACCTTAAAGGTGGCTAAGAACCTGACATTTTCCAAGAGCATCAGTCCGTGGGGCTATTCGGCGAAGTCCAAGATGACGACGGTCGACCCGTTCTATCCCAATGAGGATTTGGATGTGGCCTACGCGGTGAACAACCAGGTCCTGACGATTGAGGTTCACCTGGACTCCGTTTACGGGGCGAAGCTGGCGTCGTACCAGATTCACGGGGTCCGCGGCAAGACCGTGAACCTAGAGAATTCAGAGATTGCGTCGTTACTGCAGAGTAATGGCCGGATTGGCTATCAGATGGACCGCAAGACGGTGACGTTTAATGATCATGACTTGCAGGTTGAGAAGGTTGTGTTGGAGCCGGTGGTGTCTTAAGTACAAATAATATTGATGATGAATGAAGGCGATGTAAAAGAATAGGAGAAAACATGATGAAGAAATGGATAAAAGGACTACTGGCACTGTCCGTAGCGATTGGTGTCGGCATGACCTGGAACTTTGTCTGGTCGAAGAATAGCCATAACAAGCAGACGGTGACGCCGACTACTTCTATACAGGCGGATGCGGATACGGTTAATCGAATTGAGCTTCAACCGGTTGATGAACGTGGTAATGAGATTATGGAAGCTATTGAAGTTGGACTGGGTGGAACGGGGGTTAAGGATACAGATTCATTTTCTAAGGTATTAGCGAATGTAGCCAATACACAAGATGGAATAGATTATATCGATGCCTTAAAATACTTTTCGCTGGTCAATAATAATTGGGGCCGTAATCGGGAAGTTTTTGGGAGCAAATTGAGAAAACAATTAAGAAACAGTAGTACAGCTGCTTTTGCAGATACTTTAAGATCAAATGATGACGAAAGGTATACTTTAAATATAGGTAAACTTGAAACCAATTTGAAACAAATGGTGAAAAAAGGAAAGCTTGACATTCCTTTTACTAAAAGCTACTTGGAGATGAACATTCTTGTTAGACGGCAGACGGTTGAAGTACCTAGAGAGCATAGTGAAGAAAAATATCCATACTATGGAATCAAAGGGACTATCGTTGATTTAGAATATTCAGATATCTATTCAAGTAATATGACTAGATCTGCGGATAAGCTGGTATTTGATGGTACTTCTCCACAGTCAGAAGTAGTGCGTATGATTGCTAATAAAGCACTAAGAACGGTAACATTTAACTATCTTAAGGCAAGTGATAATTCAAAACTACTGGACTCAGAACTGGTTCATGGACATGTTGCAGACGAAAGGGTTTATGAAGCTCCTGAGATTAAAGGGTATGTAGCCAGTCCGGCAGAGCATAAGGTTAATTTTGACTTTCAACAAGGTGAAAGTAAGAACTTTAACTTTGAGTACACAGAGACAGCGACTGGAAACTCCACGGATAATGAGAATACTGATAAAAAATCAGATAACAACAACGTAACAGCCGCTCCCAAGCCTGTAACCCCATTCAAGGTCTACGGCAAGCAAAAACTCTACCGCTACTCCCACGCCAATTTCACCAACAAGCGGCGGGTTCAAGCCCACGCCAAGAAGGTGAAGGCCCACGCCCCTGTGTTTACGGTGGTCGGGACGACGACCTCTAGCAACGGCGCGGCCCGGTACCAGCTGAGCGATGGCACGCACATCACGGCCAACAGCAAGTATGTCGGCAAGCTGTACTGGAACAGCGCCTACAAGAAGCTGTACGTGACGAACCCTAAGGGCATCAACACTTACAAGAGCACGGCGCTCGGGCAGAAAGTGGTGCACGTCAAGCAAGGCACGCCACTGACGGTCAAGCGCATGGCCAAGTACAACGGCATGACGCGGTACCAGCTGGCGAGTGGCCAGTATATCTCCGGCAGTAAGAAGTTAGTCTCACCAACGAAGCCGAAGCAGGTCAAGCGGGTGAAGGCGAAGACGACCGTTCGGATTTACAAGGACGTGAATTTGAAGAAGGTTGTTAAGACGTTTAAGAAGGGTAGTGTCATCACCGTTAAGGGTTGGGATTACTCCCATGGCAACGTCTACCACGTTTCTGGCTACAAGCGCTACAAGGTTGCCGGCGGGTACATCACGGCTAACAGCAAGTACGTGAAGATTGCCCAGTAACCATTTGGCAACTGACGGATCATCCGGAACACCAGGTGCGGGACTCTCGCAGGTCTCCCACCTTTTGAAAATAAAAATGAAGACTGAAGGCGATTTTAAAAAAGGAGAAGAACTATGAGTGTATGGACTAAAGGGATTCTATCAATAATGGTGGCGGCGAGCGTGGGGTTTGGTTGGAACTATGTTTGGACGAAGAGTAATCACTACACCGGCCGGCTGTATGAGAGCAGCACGCTGACGGCGGAGGCAGAGGGTGCGCACGGGCTGAGTTTACGGACCGATAAGAAGGGGGAAGCAGCTCCGTTCAAGGTCTACGCGAAGCAAAAACTCTACCGCTACGCCCAACCGACCTTTACCGCCAGCCAGCGGGTTCAGGTCTACCCCCAGGAAGCAAAGGCCCACGCGCCGGTGTTTACGGTGGTTGGGAAGGCCCGCTCGAGCAATGGCGTGGCCCGGTATAAGCTGAATGATGGGACGTATATCACAGCTGACCAGCAGTATGTTCAGGCTGTTGGGGAATAGTAGATTGGGTTGGGGAGTCGCCGTGGGGCGGCTTTTTTACGTTTTCGTGGGTGTTTAACCCAATCATCCCCACCAGTTAGGCAACTCACCGCCACTAGCCCCATCCCCTGATCGGCTAGCTACCGGTCACCCCGGGATCGTGGTTTACTGAAGGTGTTCAAGCTAGCGAAGAGAATTCGTGACTTGAGCCGTCGACCGGTCCGAATCCTAGAAAGCAGCTGTTAACGCATAACCGTTGCGGACGCGAGAGGTAGGGCCGGCACCACCCCAGTGACTGCCTAGGCGGCTACTGGTATTTGTTAGGAAGCGCGAATCCGGCCGGGAACCATTGGCTGATGGCAAGGGGCGCCTGCGACCCGTGAGAAGTTTCATGCAGGTTTAACCTTGTTTGACCGAGGGGTTGAGGCCATAGATAGGTGGTGCGCAGCCGCGGTCCACACTGGGCGTCTTGCGCAGGACGCTTCCAAGTCAGAAGCTCATGATTGTTGTGGGCTGGCCTTAACAATGTGAATGAGATAGTGACGCTTGGCTGGGGAGGATTGTTCTTCCTGGGTGGGCGTTGCTATTTTTGTGGGGTGGGCTGGAATCATACGCTGGGAAGGTGAGTGACTAAACCCAATCCCCTGAGACAGATTTTTACGTATCTAGTGAGGCGCGTGGTTTACTGAAGGCGTTAGGTACAGTTGGCAACTCGCCTAACGGTTGTACACTAGCTTGGTCAAGGTCGGTCTTAGCGGCGATCTTGATCAAGCTAGCTTTTTGGTTTGGACACGGATCAGAAAAAAGGCAAAAAAATAAGACAACTCTAGGAGCAAAGGAATTCTCGGCGTATGCCTTACTCCCATTCGGGAACCCAGCTGTATCCTTCAGAGTTGTCTTGAGTCGTATTTTACAGGGAGCTTGAGTCGTTCGTCAACCAATGTTTTTAGCAGGATGACGTCAAAAAGCTTGCGACTACCGGAAAGGGCGGCCACAAGCTTATTTGCGTTGCGTTTGAAACAGGCGACTACAGCCCAATATGGTTAAAGGTTAAACAATCAAGCAAAAATCAATCTACTGCGCAGTCATGGTACTAGACCCACTCGTCAGCGCGTATGAACCGGCGGCGTTGTAGGTCAGAGCCAGCGACGTGCTGCCAAAGGTGATGCCGGTTGGCAGAGAGGCCGTGTTCAGTGTGTACTTGGTGTATAGCTTGGCACCGGTTGAGTTGGTTGACTGGGTGGTGCCGTCAGATTCGTAAACGGGGACGTAGATCGTGTTCAATTTATCACTGGTCAACGCGGCACTCAGGTCGCTTTGAGAAGCCGTGGTGCCACTGACGCCGGTGTAGTCCTTGGTGAAGTTAGACTGGGCGGTGGCGACGGTCGTACTGGCATCGGCGGCCAGGGCGTCGGTGGTGGTCAATTTGTCATTGGCCCCGGTCGTACTGCTCAACGCGGACGAGGAGGCAATCGTGATACCCGCGGCGGCGTTGGCGGTGACAGGCACGGTCACGCTGCTGCCCCAGGTGTCGGTGCTGGTCACGTAGGTATTGGTGGAACTGGTCAGGCTGTAGCCGGCTGGTAGGTAGGTTGATGAGCCGATGGCCGTGTTGACGGTCGCGGCGTCCGTGGTGCCCAGGGCGGCCCCGGATTTGGCATCACTCGCGGTGATCAGAACGCCACTCTTGACGCTCTTGCCAGTACTGCTGTCGACGTAGTTCACGGTGACGCTCTTGGCGCTGGTGATGGCGCTGTTCTCACCCGTTTGCAGGGCGCCGGCGTAGATCCAGCCGCTGACCTTGGTATTGTTGTTGTCGGTCACGTGGTAGTAGAGCGAGCCTTCCTTGGTCTTGGTGGCGGCGGAGTCGACGGTAAAGGAATCCGTGGCGAGGGCGCTGGTACTGTTGATGACCTTGGTGGCCTTGTATTGGGTGTACTTCGGCGCGCTCCAGAGGGTGTTGGCGGTGCCCGGACTCTTCAGGTAGTAAGTCTTGGTGGTTGGCGTCGTGGCCGCGGTGGTGGTGCTAGCGGTCTTGATGCCCCCGGCAAATGTCCCCGCGGTGGTGCCACCGTAGATGTAGCCGCGGTATTTACCATCCATGGAAACGACGCGGTAGTAAACGGACCCGCGGTTGGTGGTCTTCTGGCCGTAAGCGCGGAAGTAGCTAGCGGACTTGTTGGAGCTGGCCAGGGACTTCATGGTCGCCTTGGAAGCCACCACTTTGGCCCCTTTGACCGTGCCGGGCTTGGTGTACAGCGCGTTGGTCCCGGTGGACGCCACGTTGCGGGCGGTGGCGTCCGTCTTCAGGGTGGTGTAGGCCCCGGCGGTCGCATAGGACTTGGCGGAAGCGCTCGTCGTCCCGGCGATGGTCGCGACACCGGCGAGGCTGAGGGCAGCCAGGCCGAGGGTAACTGATTTCTTTAAACTAGATTGCATATCTAGGTCTCCTTTGTGATCTGAGTCGTTAAGTTTGCGCTTAACAGGAGCTAGTATAGCAAGGAAATTGGCCAAATGAGCGTGACCCCCGAGTTATGACGGGGAGTGGGCATCCGGGGATTAGCTAGCGTGGTTGGGAGTTGGCGTGGGCGTTGATTGGGGATAAGGGGACGGCGATTTGCGGTGGGGTGTGGGTGCGGCGGGGGCTGGTGATTTAGGTGGTGAATGGTTGGGTGGCGGTGTCGGGATTTTTTTGGTAGCGTTTAGGTTGGGTTAAGTTAGGTTTTGATTTGGTAAAGAGTGGGGCGTGGAAATGGTCGCTTGGAGGAACCAATGAGGGGGTAAAACGAAAGTCGGAGGCGAACGGACATTCGGGGCTGGGGGTATGGTATACTTTCGATACGCTAATGAACGGGTGGTTAAACGCAGTGGGGAGGGGTGCCGAATGGCCAGTGTCAGAGTGGATGTGAAGCCGGAAATTTTGGCGTGGGTCGCGACGAACGCCCAGAGCTTAACGGATAAATGGCGTCAGCAGTTGGCGACTTGGATTGCCGGAGAAAAACAGCCAACAGTTAAGCAATTACAACAGATGAGTCGCTCGGCCAAGGTGCCCTTTGGTTACTTTTTCTTGGACCGCGTGCCGCAAGAAGACTTACCACTCTTGAAGTACCGGACGGTGGCAAATGAAACGCTGACCCAACCGAGCCGAGACTTGATCGATGTTATCACGGACATGGAAACCAAGCAGGAATGGTTGCGAGATTACCGACAGAAGCAGGGCTTTAGCCAGAACCGGTTTAACGGCGCAGCACAGCGAGTGGCAGGCTTATCCCAGCTGACGGCGACGCAACAGGCAGAAGAAATCTTAACGTTGCTAGAGTTAGAGCCAGGGTGGAATGAGGGCCCGAAGTCGTTCGACCGGTTTAAACAGTTGCGACAGCATGCCGAAGCTGCCAACTTGACGGTGATGCTGGACGGGTGTGTGCAGGGTAATTCACACCGGCCTTTAGATGAAGATGAGTTTCGTGCGTTTGCGATGACGGATGCGTATGCACCCATGATTTTTATCAACACCCAGGATGGCTACCGGGCCCGGCTATTTTCGTTGGTCCATGAGCTGGTTCACATCTGGTATGGGCAGTCGGAACTGTTTAACTTTGACTTTGAGTCGACAACACTAGTCCGTAATCCGGTGACGGAGCAGCGGGTGAATCAAATCAGTGAGGCCATTCTGTTTGACCAGGCGACCTTTGAGCGGTTGTGGACGGCGTCTGCCGGACAGAAGCCGACGAGTCGACTCAAGCTGGTCGCTGGTAGCCTGGGAACCAGTCCGCTGTCTGCGGGGATTCGCGCAGTGCGGCTGGGGTTAGTTACCCAAGCGACTCTCGATGACTTAAAGCAAGAGCTGCGCGCAGATTATCAGCAGTACAAGCAACGGCAACGCAATCAAACAGGTGGTCCGTCGCTCTATCAGGTGCGCGCGGCTCATATTGATCATGCCTTTGTGGTTGACGTGGCCCGGAGTGCTCAGGCGGGAGACACGAGCTATCCGGCGGCCTTTGCGTTATTAGGCGTTCGGCATGGGGCTGGGTTTGATAAGCTTTTGGCAGCGATAGAGGGGACGGGGAGTCATAGTGGAAATGGGTTCTCGAACGAGCTATTTAATGGATTCAAATAGTTTTATTGCACCCTTTAGAAATTACTATGCCATGGGCCACTTTCCCAGTTACTGGGGCTGGTTAAAGGCGATTATTGTTCAGCCAGATTCACGGGTTAAGGTTCCCTTGGCTGTCTATGAGGAGTTGACGTTAGGTGGGGATGACCTTTCTAAATGGACTCAGGGAAATTTGCAAGGTATCACTTATGACTCAGATACGATTGAAGTTTGGGCTAAATTTGGTGAGATTATTAATTACGTTCATAACTCCGGTTGTTATTATGGTGCAGGGAAAATCAATTGGGATCAGATTGGAAAAGCAGACCCGCTTTTAATTGCGATTGCGGCAGTTAAGGGTTGGCAGATTGTCACGTTTGAGCAGTCTTCAGGCAATGTTAGTCCGAAAAATCCGACTAAGAAGGAACCTAAGATACCGGATGTTGCACGGCAGTTTGGCGTGAGGTGTGTCAATCTGTATGAGGTTGAAACGGCATTTGCGTTGCGTGTTTGAGTGGGAGAAACTTGCGGCGTGTTTGGGGATTGATGTGAGGACAATCACCATGTACGAAGCTGGGGCCTTCCCAAGTAAAAAGGATAATGATAGTTTAAAATCGTTGATGGCAAAGAAGCCCGGACACTCATTGTAAGGTGAGTGCTCGGGCTTCTTTGGATTTTAGGGTTAATTAATGTCTAGGATTTATGGCCAACAACCTTGACTACATAGGATTTCAAAATCCAGCCCTTGTGACCAGCGTGGTCCTTAACCTGGTAGTAAGTGCGGGTCTTGCCGTTGATTTTGATGCGTTCAGACTTCACTAATTTCCAAGTAGTGCGCTTGTGTTTCGCGGTGTGACCCAGTGAGTTTTGAAGGTGGGCGTCCTTGAACCATTTTTTGTGGGCCTTGAGATGGTAAATGTACTTGGTGTGCAGCTTCTTGGTAGAAATAATCTTGCCTTTAGGCTTCTTCGTGACAATCTGATCAGCCATTCCGAACTCTGCGGGAACTGCAACGTCCAGTGCCTGTTTACCAGTAGCTGGGGTGTCAGTGTCTTTAGTGGTGGCTGGTTTAGTTGGTGTCGAAGCTGGTTGAGGATGACTGGGTTGTGGGGCTGGTGTTGGTGCAGGTGCTTGTGGTGCTGGGTATGGCGTATTTTTGCCATCAGTCGAGACTAGGAGCATTGAACGAAGCTTTTCCTGTTGCGGACGGGAGAAGCCGAGAACGTTGGTGATGTATTGGTCCAAAGTTTTGTAGCGACTGGTGATTTCCCAGTAATACTCATTCAGCCAGCTTTCCTTTACGGTACGGTTGGTTTGGGCAGATTGCATGAAGTCGTTCATAATCGTTTGTTTGTCCATCCCCAGGATAGTCATGATTAAAACGGTAGCGATACCCGTCCGATCTTTCCCGGAAGAACAATGGTAAAGTGTGGCCTGGTTATTTAACAGTAAGAGATTTAGAAAGCGGCTGTAGCCGTCGATGGCTGATTTTGTAAATTCTAGCTGTTCAACGTAAAATCCGCCGTCAGATTTGGCGAAATCAGCGTTCAAGGCAGAGTCATCAGTGTAGGCCTTCTCCCCAAGGATTGAGAGGCTGATGTTAGTTGTGCCAGCGATATATTGGTCTGGAAGTTTGTTAATCTGGCCATCGGTCCGGAAATCAACGATGCTGGTGACGTGGTGGTCATTAGTTAGAATTGTCTTGTCAGCGTCGGTGATTCCGTTTAAATTATCCGAGCGGAGCAAACGATTGGGTCGAATCTGCCATTTGTGGTCTGCGGTCTGGTATCCGCCAAGGTCACGGGTGTTTTGGGTACCGGTTAGCTTGACGAGCTTGTCGTTGACATCCCCATACAGTCTAATTTGGTTAGTATAATCTGGCTTGGTTGCTGCTTTGGCAGTGGCTTGAACCGAATTAGTTGCAGCGTAAGCACTAGGCGTCCCCGCGCCGAGCAAAGATAGGATAACACCTGCGATACTCAATGATTTAATGATTGATAATCGTTGCATGTAACTCCTCCTGATGGTGCCATAATTTGATGCAAGCATTAGTGTATCAGGGGAATGTTTTAGGGGCGTTTCGATTTTGTATTTATTTGGTAAAGACGATGCTTTTATAGTTTAGTCATTGGGTACAGTAGACAAACATCCAAAGGAAACTAGTTGGTATCGCCTAAAAGGTTGAGCACAGTCGCAATGTACAATAAAAACTTATCGTTAGTGTTCTGATAGTCAAGTCCAGTTTGCTTTTTAATTGACTGCAAGCGATAACGAATTGTGTTGGGATGAGTGAAAAGCTGTTCACTGGTTTCCTTTAGTGATTCATTTTCTAAAAAGTAAGTCAGTAGTGTTTGTTGAAGCTCTTTCTTTTGAAGGAGCAAATCAAGCTTATGAGGATAGAATGATTTCTCATGGTGTTTATGCAGCTCGCTAATAAGTCTCCAGATAGAAATCTCGTGATAGTAGGTGAGATTGTCTTCTCGTTTTAAGATACGTGCCATTTTTAGACTGAATTGGGATTCTTCATAGGCCTGATTCAGATCTTTTGCGCTATGTAGATTTGAGATACCAATATGAAATGCCTTATTTAAACTTGGCAAAGCAGAATTAAATACGTGAAAGTCGACGTTATGCTGTATAGACGGGGTAGATAACGTGGATTGTGAAAAAACAACAATGGTGGCGCCTTGTGCTGTCTCAAGTAAAAAGTATGTCAAAATACGTTGTTGCTGTTCCCATGTAGTTAAAATTGCTTTGAGTTGGCTAATTAAATGAAATAAGGATTTGAAGCGGCTGGGTAGTTGCGTAGGGTGAGAAAAGCTGAGTTGAATTACTCGGGCCGATTCTTTGTAGAGGTCGAGATCTTTAGTGCTAGAAATGAAATCAAAATCTGTATCAGCGACCAGGTTGCTTTTTAAAATATAGTTTAAATCTAGCTCAACCATGTGCTCAATTTGACGATCATAAAACAAAAGTTCATTAACATCATTCATGATTTGTAAATAGTTTGTTGCAGGACTGATGCTAAAGATGGGAAAGTTAAGATGTTTTGCTCTCTGAATAAGTGAATTTGAAACTTGGTAATCATCTGAATGAGGTTTAATAATGAGACAGCAAACATGTAGGCGCGACAATTTGTCGACTAGTAGAATTTGTTGTTCATCTTCTTGAGGGAGTGTTTCAGAGCTTGTAAGAAGAATTTCGCCACCTTGGACCCATTTTTCAAGACGAATGTCTTCAATGATTGTAATTGCGGAAACTAGTCTAGTTTCATCATTTATGGGAAGTAAAGGGAAAATAACATCAATGTTTTTCTTGAGAACTTTTGATAGTGTAAGCAATAGGATCAGCTCCTTTGTCTATATGAACAGTAATTTATAGCATTTGCTGTAGAAATCCACTAATTTCATTTGTTGCTGTAATGGTACACTATGCTTGAAAATTTGGAAACTATATTGGAGGTATTATTATGGCTCAGAAGATGAGAAAAGAACAAAAAACGGCCTTAACAACTAGTGCCGCAGGATTGTTCTCTCAATCTACAAGCACTATGCTCTTATCATTTGTTTTAGCTTCTATGATTGCTAGTTTTCACATCAGTGGGGCAGCTGGTGGATTTATTTCTACGATTACCAATATTGGGATGTTAGTCGGGGGCCTGATCTTTGGACCAATGGCGGATCGGAATGGACGGGTAAAGATCTATGCAGTTACAACAATTATTTATGCATTAGCAACAGGATTGATGGCGTTGGCAACCAATATTTGGATGGTTTACGTCTTACGGTTCCTAGTCGGTGTTGGTGGTGGTGGGGTTTATGGTGTAATCATGTCCATGGTTGCCGATGTCTTCAGTAGCAAACAACGTGGGCGCATCAATTCATACGTTACGGTTTCAGGGCAACTAGGGAGTATTGTTGCTGCAATAGCTGCAGCAATTTTGATTCCAATGGCTGGTTGGCGTAGCCTATTTGTTTTTGGCGCACTTCCAATTTTCTTAGGAATTTTTGTCTATTTTAAGGTTCCAGAGTCAGAGGAATGGCGTAAGGCTAAAGACAATACTGAAGACCAGGATGAGAAAGTTACTTTATTAGATTTATTCAAGAATGGAAACGCCTCCAACACCATCAAATTGACAATTATGGCAGTCGTTCAGGTGGCAGGATACTTTGGTTTGATGAACTGGTTGCCTTCCATTTTACAACAAAAGTCAGGATTGTCAGTCTCTGGTTCATCAATTTGGATGATCTCAACGATTGTTGGGATGTCCTTAGGGATGCTTGTTTTTGGCCAGATTATGGATAAAATTGGCAGCAAGGTTGCCTATTCAATTTTCCTACTAGCATCTGCAATTTCTGTGTTTCTCTACGCATTTGCGCAAACAAATGTGAGTTTATTAATTGGTGGTGCAATCGTTGGGTTCTTTGCTAATGGGATGAACGCGGGGTATGGTGCTATTGTAGGGAACCTCTATGAAACCAAAATTAGAGCGTCAGCGAATAACTTGATTTTTAATATTGGTCGTGCTGTTGGTGGATTCTCAGCCGTTGTGATTGGATTTTTACTAGATCATTCCACAATGGTTGTGACGATGGGATTCTTGTCGGTGCTGTATATTATTTCGTTCTTCACGGTATTGACTTTAAAGGACAATAAAAAGGTGGTTAATCATGAGTAGCGAACACTTAACACACATCAAGAAAGGCGATTTGGGTGAAGTTACTTTGGTTGTTGGTGATCCTGGTCGAGTTGACCTGATTTCTGGTGATTGGAACAATCGAAAAAAATTAGAAGATAGTCGCGAATTTGTGTTAGTAGTTGGCGAATTTAACGGACATCATGTATCTATTTGCTCGACAGGTATGGGTGTTGGCTCGACTGAAATATGTATTATTGAGTTATTAGAAAACGATGCAAAAATGATTATTCGCTGTGGTGGTTGTGGTTCTTGGGATGAAAATATCCATCCAGGAGATATCATTGTTAATCGGGCAATGGTTAGAACGAAAGGACTTTTAGGTGAATACGTGCCGGATGAATATCCAGCAGTTGCAGATCCGTTGTTAGTTAATAAGATTTATCAAGGAGCAGTTAAGGCTAATTTTAAAGCATATACGGGCATTGGTCTAACGACAGAAACCTATTTCTTTGGCCAGTATCGACAACCCAAGATTGAAGGGTCTAGTTTACAGGTGGATTCGTCTAGAATGACATATTGGCAGGAGCGAGGCATAATTAATGCGGAAATGGAATCAGCAGTTCTCTTTCTATTAGGTTCAATTTATCGTGTGCCAGTAGCAAATTGTTTGGTCGTTCACTTAAGCCGGGCTACGTATACTTGGGAAGAGCCAGCTGACTATAATCGAATTCATAAATTATCGGCAGAAACGGTCTTAAGGTCTGTTTTGGAATAGGGTTTGGAGGCATAGTGGGAATGGAAGAACAAAAGTCATATCAAAAGAAAGTTCTGGCATCATCGATGTTGGGACTAGGGCTAGAAGGAATGGACGTATTACTACTGTCCTTTGCTCTGAGTTCCATTATCAGTGAGTTTCATATTTCCTCTGCGGCAGGCGGTATGTTGCCATCGATTACAAATATCGGGATGTTATTAGGTGGTGTTCTCTTTGGATATATGGCTGATAAGCATGGACGAATAAAGACTTTTACGTATACTATTTTCATATTTGCCATTGCAACACTGTTAATGGCTTTTGCTCACAGCATAACGGAAATATATGTTTTACGATTCATTGTTGGTTTAGGTGCCGGTGGTGAATATGGAATTGGAATGGCACTAGTTGCTGAGGTATTCCCCAAAAATCGACGTGGACAAATGTCTTCCTGGATTACTGTTGGTGGACAAATGGGAACCTTGTTAGCAGCAATTATTGCGGCAACAATTATTCCTTTAGCAGGTTGGCGTGGAACCTTTATCTTTGGTATCTTACCAGTAATTTTGGCATATTTTGTCAGAAGGCATCTACCAGAAACTAAGGCTTGGCAGGTCACACATAAGCAAGAATTAGAAAACCATCAACATCCGAGATTGAAGATTCTGGTTAAAGATCCTAAAACAACCGGAATTACGATTGGATTGATTATCATGTCAACGGTCCAAATTGCTGGTTATTATGGATTAATGAACTGGCTTCCTTCACTTTTGGAAAAGCAACAGGGGTTATCAGTATCAGGGTCGTCTATTTGGATGATTTCGACAATTATTGGTATGTCAATTGGGATGCTTTGCTTTGGAAAATTATTGGATAGGTTTGGATCGAAGATTACTTACTCTGCATTCCTGATTATGGCTGCTGCGTCTATTTCTCTTTATTCTCTAGTGCATAATTCAATCTTAATGCTTGTAGTTGGTATGATTGTTGGTTTCTTTGCTAATGGTATGAATGCAGGATATGGTGCGTTGATTAGTAGTTTCTACCCGACGGAAATCAGAAGTTTTGCAAATAACGTTATTTTTAATACGGGTCGGGCAGTAGGAGGACTATCGCCAATTTTAATTGGTTACTTGATTGATAGAAGTGGTTTCTCTGCTGCATTACTATTCTTAGGGTCCCTATATCTAATTTCATTAGTTGTCGTTAACTTAATTCCAAATCCCTTGGGAGGTAAACAGAGCATTAAAAACTAGAATTTGGATGGAAGCTGATATGAGATATGAAAAGGTTTAGAAGAGTTATCGTATTGGTCCTAGATTCGGTAGGTATTGGTGCGTCCCCAGATGCTTATAAATTTGGAGATGAAGGAGCTAATACTTTGGGTCATGTTAGTCAGTTTTTTCCAGGGGGCCTAGACTTGCCAACTATGGCTAGTTTAGGTCTCGGAAATATCAAAACAGATGTGCCTCTAGTTGGTGTTCCTGTCCAATCATTACCGTTAGGATCATTTGGTAAGTTGCGAGAAGTTTCAGTTGGTAAAGATAGTATTAATGGTCATTGGGAATTGATGGGGGTACCAATCAATAAACCGCTCGATACTTTTCCAAATGGCTTTCCTCAGAAGTTAATTCAGCAAATCGAGCATTTTTCTAAGCGAAAGGTCATTTTAAATCAGGTTTATTCGGGTTCTCAGGCAATTTTGGACTTTGGTGAAAAGCAGAAAGCTGAAGGTAGCCTAATTATATATACGTCGGGTGATTCAGTTTTACAAGTTGCTGCCCATGAAGATTCGGTACCGGTTGAGGAACTTTACAGAATTTGTAGATTTATTCGTTCTGCGATTGATCATAGTAATTTGACTGTTGGCAGAATTATAGCACGTCCCTTTATTGGCACGCATAACAAAAGTTTTGTACGTAGTAATCATCGTAAGGACTTTGCGATGGTATCACCAGAAGAGACAGTGCTAGATTTACTTGCAGCAAATGGAATTCAGGTGACTGGTATTGGCAAAGTCAACGATATTTTCTCATCACGGGGGATTAAAAACAGCATTCATACCAGCAGTGACGCTGATGGTATGAATCAAGTGATTCGGTTGGTAAATTCACCGGGACAAGGCTTCATATTTGCAAATTTAGTTGATTTTGATTCTAACTTTGGACATCGTCGGGATACGCAAGGATATGGTGAAGAACTCGCTAGAGTGGACAATAAATTAGATGAATTGGTAAATCTGATGAGTGACGAAGATTTATTAATCATTACGGCTGATCATGGCAATGATCCTACATTTAAGGGAACTGATCACACTCGTGAGTTTGTGCCGGTGATTATTTACGCAAAGGGTATCAGTGGTAAAGATATTGGTATTCGTGAAACATATAGTGATGTAGGTGCAACGGTTCTCGAAAATTTTCAAATTGAAAATGATGGGTATGGTGAGAGCTTCCTAGGATTAATAACTGAGTAGATGATAAGCTATACGATGCCCGCATGAACTCAAAAAGCGCGACTGGCATAATCCAGTCGTGCCTTTTGAGTTCAGTACAAATTTTAAGTGGTTTTATGAACTATAGTACATGGTCAAATACATATCTTGATTGCTATTCCCAAAGCCCTTACCGAAAATAGTACAGCCGCCAACATGCTCAGCGTTAGCCTCAACTGAAATGCGCAGTTTCAGACGGCTGGGCAGGGGCATGAGGTCCGCAATGGTTGTGCTGCTGACCATTTTGCCGCCAATCCAGGTACCTTTGCTGGAGATGAGAACCGTCAACATGGTTCCGTACTGATTGAACTGTGAGGGGGTCCACAGTGGGGTATATTTTCCCCGTGTATCTGCGAAGTCGCCGGGGCTGGTCCAAGTGCCCAGTCGATGGTCATTTAGTGTGAATGTGATATCAGAGGGCCAATCGCTATTGGACAAAGGAATTTCTGATCCCATTTCAGCTGAAAGCGTTATCATTTCAACGTGGTCACTAGGGCTCAGATAGTTCCCGATTTGGTACTCGACGAAGCCTTGGCTGAACCATAAAATCCTGGCGTTCATCCGTTGTGAGTCGAGAAAGTATTTAGGTTCATCTACGTGGCCAATAAAACTGTTTAAATCAGCGAGGCCACAGGTCGGTTTGACGTCAAAATCATTGAACAAGCCAACGGGGATGTCGATTCGCTGGGAATTCAAGGCGGAATTAACTTGACGAGGAACCTCCATTTTAACTTCGTCGACGCTGATGTGAGAGACCTTACTCTTGCCATCTTTGGTAAAGTTGATGAGGCCAGCTTTCTGGAGCTGATTGACGTGACGCAGTGTGAGCGGTTGGCTCAAACCTAATTGTTCCGCTAATTCTTTGACACTATATGGTCGTTCGCAAAGCAAGCGAATAATATGGAGTCGCACAGAGTTAGCTAAAGCTTTATAAACGGGTAGGGATTTATCAGTAACATCTACGAGCATCGTGAAATCCTCCATTCTTGATAAAATTATTTATATGTACAGGGTCAGATACCCTTGTCTATCTATTAACAAGTATAAAAGGTTATCTGAAGAACTTCAATTACCACTTTTGTTAAGTGAAAAAGCATTTATCGAATTCAGTTGTCCATAAGTTATTGTAACCGCTGTCATATTTGCTAAAATGTACCTGTAATCATGAAAGACAGATGTAAATCTGATTGATTAATTTAGCGAAGGAGATATTTATAATGAAGTCTACATACAGCTACGATAAGCTATTTGAAATTGGCAAGGTTGATCCTAAGGTTTGGAGTTCCTTTACAGAACATCTAGGCCGTTCCATCTATGGTGGGATTTATGACCCAGACAAAGATTTCTCTGATGAACATGGTTTCCGTAAAGATGTTAAGAAGGAAGTCAAGGACCTGAACCTGGGGGTTATCCGTTATCCTGGTGGGAACTTTGTTTCTAATTACAATTGGAAAGACGGTATCGGCCCTAAGAAAGACCGGAAGAAGACCATGGAATTTGCTTGGTCTAGTATTGAAACCAACCAATTTGGTATCGATGACTTCTGCGAATGGGCTGAAGAAGTCGGTGTTGAACCCATGATTGCCGTTAACTTAGGGACTGGGAGTATTCGTTCCGCTGCTGAATTAGTTGAATACTGTAACCATGATCATGGCACCTACTGGAGTGACCTGCGGATTAAGAACGGTCACCGTAAGCCTTACAACATCAAGTACTGGTGCTTAGGGAATGAAATGGAAGGCGACTGGCAAGCCGGGCATATGTCTGCTGAAGAATATGCGAAGAAGGCCCGGGAAGCTGCCAAGATGATGAAGTGGGTCGACAAGAGCATTAAGTTAGTTGCTTGCGGGAGCAGTTACGAAATGCTACCAACGTATCTGGAATGGGACCGGACCATCATGAAGGAACTTTACCCATACGTTGATTACATTTCTACTCATAATTACAACATGAATTCTGGTCAAGGGAACACCGATTTCTTAGCTTCTTGGAAGCAATTGGATACGCACATTAAGAACACGAAGAACTCTTTGAACTTTGTCCAATCCTTACAGACGAAGTACCGTGACAAGCAAATCAAAATCTGCCTGGACGAATGGAATGTTTGGAACTTCCAAGACATCAAGTTGGATAACCTGGACGACCTGAACGGGATGACGACGTTTGAATTGACTAGTGCTAAGAAGTGGGAAGAACATCCAGCCATCTTACAAGAAAAGTATTCACTGTTAGATGCCTTGACCGTTGGTGGTTTAGGGATTGATATTCTGAACAACACGGATGCTGTTGAAATTGCTTGCTTGGCCCAATTACTCAACGTTATCGCGCCTATTACGACTGACGAAAAGGGCAATCTGTTAAAGCAAACAATCTACTACCCATTTGCCCTGTTAAGCAAGTATGGTCGTGGCACTGTGCTTCAACCACAAGTCTCCGGTGATACGCAAAAGACTTCTTACGGTGTTATCCCCGTGATTGAAAGTGCCACGGTTTACGATGAAGCTAAGCATCAATTGCACGTCTTCGCTTTGAACTCTGATACTGAGAATGACGCAACGTTGTCCTTGAACTTCACCCGTTTAGGCAAGACTAGTTTGACCCAACACATTCAATTTACTGGAAATGATTTGGAAGCCCGCAACACGTTTGAAGATCCAGAAAAGGTGGTTCCTACCGAAGCAACGGTGAAGGATGCTAACGCAACCGATATCGTTTTGGCCAAGGGCTCATGGAACGTTTTGAACTTTGACGTTGAATAATCAGGGGTGAAAATATGGAAAGTGCAGAGAAACAAGAGTCCGTATCTTCCTCACTTAAAGAAAACCTGGGCTTTAAGGATTACCTTGGCTTTGGTTTCGGGGATATGGCGGTTAACTTTACCTTTGCTTCACTAGGAATGTTCGTAGTCTACTTCTATACTGATGTGATTGGTATCTCGGCCGGAATTATTGGGACGTTGATGCTGTTCTCACGGTCATTTGATGGAATCATTGATGTTGTCGTTGGTGGCTTAGTTGATAAGACCCATAGTCGTTGGGGGAAGACGCGGCCATGGTTGTTATACGGGGCTGTGCCGTTTGCTGCACTGACGATTTTACTATTCGCGGTGCCAACGAGTTGGTCCGAGGTTGCTAAAGTTGTTTACATCTTTGTTTCGTATAACATTTTGATGGTATCGTTCTCAACGATTGCGATTCCTTATGGGACCCTGAACTCATTGGTTACCCGGGATCAACATCAACGGGAAATCTTCAACTTGTTCCGGATGTTCATGGCACAAATTGGGGTATTGATTGTTACCAACGCGACGATGCCATTGGTTAACTTCTTTGGAAACAAACAGGTTAGCTGGGTTATCACGTACGCAATCTTATCCGCAATTTCAGTTGTTCTGCTGATGATTGTGTTCAAGTCACAACGTGAACGGGTTCAGGAAGCACCAAAGGAACAGATTCCACTGAAGACCAGTTTAAAGGCCGTTTGGCACAACAAGTACTGGTGGATTGCAACAATCTTCTTCATTATCTACAGTATCGGTTACGCGCTGAACCAAGGGAGTACGATTTACTACGCTAAGTACATTTTGCATAACGATTCTTTAGTTGGGGTCTTAACGATTGGTTACTTAGCACCCGTTCTGATTGGATTCTTAGTTATTGCTGGATTGTTTAAAAAATATGGTAAGACGAAAGTCATGGTTTATGGTTCTTTGATCAGTATCGTTGGTTACTTGGTCACGTTGGTTGATGCCAAGAGCTTTGGCATGGTCATGACGGCCCAAATCATCAAAGGCATCGGGCAAGCACCACTGCTTGGTGGTGTTTGGGCAATGTTCCCTGACACGATTGAATATGGGGAATGGAAGACCCACGTCCGGATTGAAGGATTGCTCTACAGTGGCGGTAGTTTAGGCCAAAAGATTGGTGTTGGTCTTGGGACTGCGCTGACTGGCTGGGTATTAGCTTGGGGCCACTATGATGGGACTCTGGCAACTCAATCTGGTAGTGCGATTCAAGCGATTTATCAATTGTTTATCTACATTCCAGTTGTCATTTACATTCTGCAAATTGTTATGTTGTGGATGTACGACCTGGATAAGAAGTACCCGAAGATTATGGCCGATTTGGCTGAACGTAAAGCTGAATAGGTGTATTGGAAAAGCCATGCTTGACCGCTGTTTGTTGGCGGTTAGCATGGCTTTTTTGCTAAAAATCAAGTCGTTAGAGTAATTGGAGATAGTGCTGAGAATATTTTTGGTGACAGATAATGGTAGACACTAAATGTCGGAAACTATGAATTGCCACAAAGTAGAGGGATGTCTATAGTATTTAGCTGGTTTCGGGATTATTATAAAAGTAATTTACAAGCCAGGAGATGTTGATAGTGAAATATGAAGGGATTAGTGATGCTACTAAGCGTTATCTTAGGCTAGGAGTAGCTATTGTTTTAGGCTTGATAATTGTCGCACTTGTTTTAAATTTAGGCTTTCATATGGAACTTGGCAGTGTCTCCGACCTAGTTAGCGGTCTCGGTGCTATCATCGCTATCTTGGGAATTGGCTGGCAAACAACCATTCAGAAAGATCAAAGTGAGGCCCAACGTCGATTAGAGTGCCGTCCTTTTAGTGTGACCATGCGTTACTGGACAGAACCGATTTCAGCAGATACGGTAAAGCTTTATGATTCAATGGATGCTAATGCTGAACTGGATGGGGATGGTGAAAACACACGGGCCGGTAACAAAATTAAAGCGCTCTTACAACAGTACATAGGTATAAGAATGGGTGCTATTCGAGTTCAGATGGAGGGAGACACTCCAATCTATAACGTCGTTTTGCGTCTACAGGAGGCAGAAAGTGCTAGTGACAAAGATGTGGATAATGAAGGTAAAAAGGAAAGCGAAAGTATCCATATCCCAGTGCTACGGCCCAACGTCAAGTATATTTGTTTGACCACCAACGTCTTGGAGAAAATTCATCAAAGCTTGGATGTAGACATCAAAGAATTGGAAAAAATCGGTAAGGCAAAGTCACGGCTGTATCCAGATGAACTGAATAAAACTAATCATGCGCAGCTGAAATTTTCTACAGCCTGTCATGAGGATGTTCTAATCTCTTTGAGTACTAAGGTGGGGGACTTTCATTTGGATAAGGAAGCAATCACGTATGGTAAGGAAATCAAAGAGGACTTTGAGGCCTACGATGAAGGTGAGGGGTATTCTACTCGGCGGGTTCGGATTGGGGAATGAATTTAAAATTATTACATGAGTATTTGTAGTCGGAATTGTCGATGGAACAATCCTTTTTTAAATTGATTGGAGTGGTAAATGTGTATTTAAAAAGAGTAAAAATCACAAATTACAGAATGTTATCAGACGTTGATATGACATTTGATTTGAATGTAAATTACTTGGTAGGACGCAATAATATTGGTAAGACAAGTACTTTGGATATGATTGAAACCATTTTAGAAGGCAAAAATTTTCAAAGTAGTGATTTTTCAAATCCGGAAAGTCCGATTGTCGTTGATATGACATTTCTCTTATCAGACGATGAGTTGGGTGTTTTTGGGGATAATTTTTCTCCAGAAAATAAAAATGAGGTAGTTTTGACATGTACACAATTATTTCCGGACGATCGAATTGAATTCATCCATAAGGATACAGAATCGGATATATCCGTTGTGCAAATTAAACGAGCAAATTATGTAGGGTATTCTTCAAATGTTAAGCCAGTTAAAGAAAATGATTTAACTGCTAATTACGGTAAATACAAATTAATACCACTTTTAGTGAATTCATACATTAGTTCGTCTAATGAGAAAGATAATAAAATTACAGAATCCCCACATGAAAAAGAATTGATTGATTTTATCAATAAGAACTTGCATAGAATCAAACCCTTTGAGGAAAACGAAGTGTCAGTAGGAGTCGGATCTGATTACTCTGAGTACATTACTAGGGCGCTAACGGTAACAGACAATGAAGGCATAGGATTTTCAAATTTAGGATATGGTACTCAATTTAGTAGTTTAATTTCGTTAAGAATTATTGATCAGATATTTAATTGGAGTCGATATGGGAAATTAGATACACACATTGTTGAGAATACAAGTGGACAACATATTTTGAATGTTATTTTATGTTTGGATGAGCCCGATGTACATTTACATCCCAACTTACAAGTAAAGCTGATGAAGCAGGTACAAAAAATGCTAAAAGGAGAGGATAACGGATTTAATGAGTTGTTGAAAACATTATTTAATATCGATGTAATCTCAGGTCAATTATTTGTTGTGACTCACTCGCCTAACGTAGTGGCAGGAGACTTTACTAAAATTTGTCGTTTCACTCGGCGACTTGGTGATGTTGAGGTGGCATCTGGTTCGTTAATTAATTTGAACCCTAAGGAGTTAAAAATGGTACAACAACAAATGGCAAACATTAAGGATGCCTTGTTTGCTGATGCTGTAATCATTGTAGAAGGGTATACGGAGGTTGGTGCGATTCCAGTGCTAGCCGACAATATTGGTAAATCATTAATAGACTTTAACGTTGATGTAATTGGAGCGGGAAGTGTTACAGCAGTGCCTGCGCTAACTAAAGTATTGTCGTACTTAAAAATAAAAAGCGTTTCTATTATTGATAGTGACGGTAAAGACAGACAAATGAAGGTAGAAAATCTATTTATTACAGATAAATCTGATTTTGAAGATGAATGCTGGAGTAGTATTACGTTGGATGAACTAAATAATTATTTTGGCGATTTTGAGTTGTATATCAAGGGAAATGAGTACACAGGAAGTTATTGGGATAGAACATTTGGAGACGACTACAAGCAGCAGCGTCTTATTCCCGAAACAAATATTTCTGAATTGGTTGAAAAATTTCTACGGAATCTTTCTAGTGATGAGCGGGCAAAGATTAAAGAAAATATTAGAGAAGATGTTATTAAAAAGTACTTTAAAGATAAATCAACTTTGAATGGACGTTTGATTGCAGAAAACATTTCTTTGACTCCAGACGTATATCAAAGGGCAATTGAGGTGGCCATCAAAGATGAATAATGAAAAATTAGCTCAGAAGATAATTTCGGAAAATTTAGATGATCCGACTCAGCTATCAGTGATTCAAGCCCAAGAAAAAAATGTTATCGTTGAAGCCCCTGCCGGGTATGGAAAAACATATACAATGGTAAGCATGATTCAATATTGGATGGCAAAAGATTACATTAAAAACTATAAAAAAGTTTTATGCTTATCATTTAGTGTGAGTGCTGCACGTCGTATGAAGGAAAGTGTGGGGCTGGCATTTGAGGGGAAAAGTCCAGAGCTGGCTGATAAAGTATTTGCAACCAATTTCCATGGGCTGTGTCGGGGTATTCTTCGGAAGTATGGATATCTGGTTGGACTCAGAGATATCGATAAGTATACGAATTTGGGCACAACTCAGGCAACAGCTTATAAGAGCTTGGATTCAGAATCACTGGCTATTGTGAATACTTTTGAGAGCGGAATTAGCAACGCAAATGTGTCCGAGAAAATGTTGGACTCCATGATTTTTAACTACAATAAAGTAATTAGAAATGGATTTTTATGCAGGTCGGAATTACCTTATAATTCGATAATAACGTTTGTATTGGAACTGTTCTATAAGTTCAATGATGTGTTAAGTTTCTATAGGGACTATTTCGTTGCAATTTGTGTCGATGAATTTCAAGATACTAATATGTTAGGGCTGTCATTGATACATAAATTGGTTGGTAAAGAGAATAAATTCATCGCATTTGGCGACTCTATGCAAGAGGTTTATGGATTTTTGGGTGCAATGCCTGATCTGATTAGCCAGGAAACCCTGAATACAGAATCAAAGTACGTGCGACTGAAAATTAATCATAGGTTCCATACCAATCGTCTAATGAGAACGTTAGATGCAAATTTTCGTAGCTTCCGAGAAAATCCGCAAAGTCAGTACAGTCTCCCAGTAACGGGAATTCAGGCTCTTCATGGCACTACAATTCCAGAAGAGGCAGATAAAATTTCGTCATTAATTAATAGGATGTTGGAAAGAAATTCAGATAATAGGATAGCTGTTTTGGTTTATCAGAAGGGGAGAAATACTGACGCACTGATAAATAAATTGAGTTTTAACCTGGATGAACAAAACATTAAACTTTTTGATGCTACTTTTGATGAAAATAGTAGTATTGTAGTTGATTTTCAAGAAAGAGTAGCTTTGATGTATCAGGAAAAATTTGCTAGTAGGCCGATTATGAAATTAGAAATAGATGAGTTTATAGATGAAATCTCACATGAGCTGTCAAACACAAGATATCTTGATTCACTTGTCAATCTATTAAGGGCTTTCTTAAGTGGAGCAGCAATGAAAGTTCGTAGTCGACATCGTTCTGAATTCATTATTGATACACTATTGTCAAATTCACTTAGACAAAGTATAGGTGATGTTAAGTTGCCAGTTACTGTTAGCAAAATTCATGGTTCTAAGGGACTAGAATGGGACTATGTCATTATTGCAAACTTTGAACAAGGAGAGTTTCCAAATTACTATGACTCCAGAGCCATTGGGTTTCAGCAGGGGGAAAATCAGTTAATTGTTACCAAAGATAACATTGCAGCTGTACGGGAGTTTGTAAATAAATTTTATGTGGGGTTCACAAGGGCTAAACATGGTGTGTTTGTTGCGTTCAGTGATACCAGATATGCAGGTAGTCAACTTCAAAGAACACAAGTATGCTGTCTAGCCACGCTACATTTTATAGAGTTGAGGGAGTTGTCTTAGAACTACTCTAGGAGAGTATCAGGATGTCTTCTAAAGAGTATTACACTGCTAGCAAAAGCAATTTGCCATTAAATGAATCGGTATTTTAGTATTTAAGTGGCGATTCATTTGAGTAAGTACGGTCATCGAGTCAATTGGCACACCAACTTCTGACTGAGAGAGCTTGATATATATATTATTTTGTTTACTCGGACAATCAAACGTAAATTGCCATTACCGGCTGATTGTGCCAGAAAACAATTAGTTTATTAGGTTGAACATGGTTCATATAGAAATGTATGTCATAGCTAGAAAGCATTTGAAATATAAAAACGGACTACCTCAGAAAAGTGAGTGTGGCCCGTTTTAACGTGTACAGTTATTTGGCCACAGCCATGACTAAAATCTTATTACCAGGGATGTACTGGCCGGTAGCCAATTGCAGGCGAGTCGTCCGTCGATAGTACCTTCATGATCTTGCCACGGGCAACGTGCATGACTCTCTGCGTTAGATTTTGGTTGTGGTAAGTGTTGATACCTTTAGCATTGATTACTTTCACTTGGCCGACAGCCTTCTGATAGTAGACTGTTATCACAAAGTTGGTTTTCGCCGTGATGTAGCCGGTCTTGCAGTAGGCGGCGCTATCATGATTCACGTCACGAACTGCGTAGCGCAGGCGGTCAGCACTGGAATAAGCCTGACCCGTGACCACGAAGATGGGACGCTGGATCCATTTAACTTTGGGATACTTGGCGATACGCTGGGACTTCTTAAATGTTGGCTTGCTGTAGAGGTAGAGTGTCTTTAAGCCATAAACGGCATCTGAATAGGTAGAAAAAAGCCGACCATCTCCCATCGGAAAACAGCCGGCAAAAATAACTAAATTAAGCTTCCAGCGCAACCACGCTAGATGTTTGGATAAGTTGCTTGAAGTCGGGACCCACGGCGAACCAGTCGGCGTGACTGAGGAAGCCTTGCAGGGCCACCATCAGGTCAGAAGCGGTCAGTTCCGTGTCGGCCAGCAGGGTGCCGTCGAGGATGGATTCGGCGTAGAATTCGCGTTTGCCGGTTTCCTCGTTCTTATCGTGCGTGCCCTTCCAGGCCTTGAGTGGCGTGTCTTGGTCGATGGTCAGGACTTGGTTATTGGCGAGCGTAAGTTTGATGGACATGTTGCACCTCATAGTTTTAGATTTGATTGGTCTATTGTAACGTAGATTGTGAGTGGGGGAAACCAATCCGACTAAAAATGGCGTGGGGTGTATACTGAAATTATCTCGTTAGTGTCAAGATTAGCGGGCAGATTGGGTTTCTGGGAGGAGAAAATATGCAACAATCAATTCGTTTAGGGTTAACCATTCTCGCGGTGAGCGGGGGATTATTGGCTGGCTCCACGACCACGCACGCTGCAGTGGTCACGCATCGCGGCACACCTAAGATTGCACGCGGCTGGTGGCGGACACCGAAGCACAAAGTTTATTATCAATCACAGGGCCAGCGGAAGTATCACTGGGACTATGCCACCCTACATATCACGCGCCATGCCATTCAGGAAACGACCGGCACCTGGGGTGAAAAAATTGGGATGAACGAGCTGATCAATTTCAAAACGACCGTTGACCACCGCAAGACCTACACGGTGACGGGCAATTACGTTCAGGCCAGTGACCGGACGTATACGAAATCGTTCGCGCGGTCCGGCAAACGGCTACTTACATTTGATGCTGAACAGGGGACGGCATTACGGATGCAAGTCTGGACGCCTTTCAGTGGGCGACATTCACGGGCGACGGATTATCCATATAAATAGGCTAGAAAATGATCACTGATTAGAGATTAAAGGATTCGCCAATAGTTAGGCAGTCGGGCAACTGATTGGGTGAAACGAAAACAGTAGGACTGATGGTTGTCCCGTGGTAAGATTGGTGACAGCTAAGAAAGTCGGCAATGGGCGTTGCACTTAACGAATATGGAGGTGGCTGCTATGGATAGTTCTACCCGTCAGACAATTGATGAACTCGCAGAACTTTTGCATAAAGAGATTTTTGCAGAACATAGTGACTATCGAAATGTTGATAGTTACTTGGAGGCCGAAGGTATTGACGTTAAATACATTTTAACTGAGGAATTCGACGGCTATTTACGGTGGGATGGGCAAAGTAATCGGCCAGTGATTGCAGTGAGTGCTTTGAACGTTCCGGTTCGGCAGAATTTCACTAAAGCCCACGAGCTGGGGCATTTGATTTTACATTGGAAATGGTTACCTGACATGACACAAGTGGAGCTAGCTGATTTTAAGCAGGACCAAGTTCTTGAAGTGTCCTATCGCGGTAAGGCTGACTACACGGTACAGGAACAGATTCGGGAAACGCAGGCCAATGAATTTGCCGCGGCGTTTTTGATTCCAAATTATAAGCTGACAGAGACCGTAGAATTAGCCGCTCAGGCGCATGATACCTTACCACAATTGGTCAAACGAATTGCGAAGACCTACTTTGTGGCCGAAATGACTGCTAAGATCCGATTACAAAACTATCGGAGGCTACTGCTGGATGGCAAATGATGATTTGCGGCGTTATCTCGAGCAAGTGCAGCAACAAGATTCAAAATGGCAAGAGAGCACTGAATCGTCAGCGTTAGCGCATGCTCGTGAGTTGTTGACGAAATCTCACGATGAATTTCCTTCAAATGGAACGGATGTTAAACGAAAAAATGCTTTAGTTGGTAAGCGGCGTCTAACAGAGTTTGAAACGCAATCAAGTGCTGAGATGCAACGAGAAATGATGAAAAACTTAAATCATGTTATTTTTAAGGAAAATCGAGATAAGAACCAAATGAAGCATTCGTTACTGCAGTACTTCATGTGGTTCTTTTCAATTGTCACGGGTTTGATTTTCTTTGTGGTAATTGACCCAATGCAATTAGGCTATTCGGATTCGCTAAAAATTGCCTTGATAAGTGGATTCTTCACTAATTTGATTGCATTGTTCATCATCATTTTTAAATATGTTTTTTCACCATCCAAAGAAGCATGGGAATTCTGGAAATCTGTTCGCGATGGTGTTAACAAGAATGAGTCTGTAGAATAATCAGTAATTTAAAAGCACAAGTGACGCCCCCAAAGAGACTGGGATGGCGGTTACTTGTGCTTTTTTGCTTGCCAATCGTTTACGTTTCTGCCGGGCCCGGTCTCGGCGAATGCGTTCGGCCTGCCTTTCATCCTCGGCGGTCCACAGGCCACAGCCGTGTTCTGTAAATAGGTTGCGCTCACAAGTGCCGCGGGCCTGGGCAAACGTGTAGCGGGCAGTGTCGAACAGCAGGGTGATCACGCCCTGGTGGTAGGCGTCGTCCCAGATGCTGCGGACCAGCACCACCATGCCCTTCTGCTTGAGATAGTCGTGCAAGGGAGCCAGCGCCGCGCCGGTGGGGTCAACTAGGCCGAGTGCGCGATAATTCAGATTGGTGATGATGCCCCAGCGCAACAGGTGGGCATGGACCGCGGCCAGTGATTGGGGTTGCGCGTGAAAATGGGCGTTAGGGGTTGAACGCATGAGCTAGTCTCCCTTCTATTTCGCACCAAAAAGCCGGGTAGCCGCCGTGAGCAACTACCCGACTGAATGGCCGAGCTTAATCATGGGGGTCGCCAACTGACAAACGCCTGAGCATTACGTCAGTCGCAAGGTGGCAACGGCCACCAGATAGGCGGTTTAGCTGTTGCCATCTTGAAGTTTAGCATAGGTTGGTGGAATCGGCGGCCCAACGGCATTCCCGGTCGCACGTTGGGAAAGGTTGGGGGCGCAACCGTGTGAGCGGGCGTATACTGAGGAGGTAGCGATAATGTTTGGGGAGGATTTTTTGATGAAAAAATGGCTTATGGCAATTGTCGTTGGTTTGAGTATTGGTTTGGTGGGTGAGACGCAGGGGCAGGCGGCTACCTGGCATCGAGGGACACCGAAAGCTCTGCGGGGCGTTTGGACGGGAAAGAAGACGTTCATGTTGGGTTCGTACATTCACCCAACGATTTCGTTTCGCCAAAACTTCTTTGATGCTGGCTCGGAAGGTGATCCGGCGCAGTATAAGCGGATGAGCTACCGGCATAAGCGTGGCAGCCACAGCTACGACTTGAAGGGACACGAGTGGTTTTACTCGCACTATAAGACGGTGGGGTATTTCCACGTGCAGGTGCGCTCGGCTGGGCATGGGAAACGGAAAGTGCATTTTAATGTGTATAAGATGATGGATCATGGTCGGAATATTGGCGGGAGCCGCGCTTATGGGGCTTGGTTTTATAAGTGATCGCTAAGTTCACCAGTCATGGGGTGAAACGGGAGGTCTGACCGCTATGTTATTCTGACGAAAGCTGGTTAGAGAACGGCCTTGACGTGATATACTAGTTGAAACTAAGCCGGAAGTAAGGGGAGTTCATATGAGAATTCGGAATTTAGGCCCCATTTCAGATGCAACGATTCACTTGAATAATTTAACCCTGTTTATTGGGGATAATGGTACTGGAAAAACGTTGGCGGCATATAGCGTTTTTGCCTTTCGTAATTGGTTGGAAAGATTTGTGCCCGATTTGCTTTCTGAACAGGATTTTGACGAGTTGAGGACGAATGGTACTTTTGAAATTAATATCAAAAAGCTAAGAGAACCGCTGATTCAACAGCTGATTGAGACGTTTAATGCTTTGAATGAAGATGGACAATATTTTGAGGAATTCTTCAAGGATAAGACGACGTATGAGAAGAATATTTCTAAAATTACGATTGATAAGTTTGATGTGGAGTCTTTCGAATTTGTTAATGATGCTACTCTGCGTAAAATCGTGTTTTCCTACTCGGATACTACCTCTAAGAGAGCTACCTTTGAGGGGGAAAAACGACAAGATTATAGTCTCACGTTTAAAATTGATGGAGATCTTTTGCAAATTTTACAAGAAGAGACATCGCTTAATGGCGAGGGCTTTTCACCGAAACAAGCACTGGTTCAAATTAATAGATTAATTGAAGGGTTTCTTGCCGATAATATTTCTCTTAGTACTTACTTGCCTGCGGAAAGAATTGGCATCAATGTTTTTCGAACGCGGTTAAATAACCAGGTGATTGAAGAAAGTTTTGCCAATCCGCTAGCTGCCAATACTTCTATTGAGCGCTACCCTTATCCAATTGAGGCATATATCAAGTATTTGAATAGTTCGTTGGACCTTTTGGATAAGCCATATACAAGAGCATCCCCAGAAGAGAGTCGTCTATTAAAAAAATTAGTGCCTGGAACATTTTCGTTTGATGAGACAGCAAATCGTATCAAATATCAAACTTCAGATTCTAATTCTAAACAGATTGATTTTAGCTTGGTCTCTTCTTCTCTCAAGTCGTTGTTAGGTATTGATCTGTTCCTTAAGAGCACAAACCCCTATAACTGGTTGATTGTTGATGAGCCAGAGATGAACTTACATCCAACGCGACAAAAACTAGTAATGGATTTACTTTATCACTTGGCAGAATCTGATGAACACGTTGTGATTTCTACGCACAGTGATTACTTGGTCAAGGAGCTTATTAATCTGATGCTGGAATCTAAAATAGCTAATAAAAAGCAACATGTGGGGATGTCTAAGAGCGTTTCCGTGTATGAATTTTCTGATTCAGGTGTTAGAGATTTGGGCGATATTTCTAGTCCAAATCAAGCTGGTCTGGCTAACTTTGACCACACAACAGACGAAATCAATAATCATTATTATGATCTATTAGAGCAAATTGACGGGGAAGACGGGGATTCTGCAGGTGAATGATGCGTACGCCAAAGCGTTCAAACAGGCAATTGATCCCGATGTTTTTCGTTCAGAGACGCGAGGAAAGAAAGTAAAACAACGAATTGACGAGGAGAACTATGCATTTGATTTAGTATTTCACGTGAAGAGTGATCATGCAGTAAGTTTCCGAATTGAAGACTTTAAAAACCAAGCGGGCTATCTACGATCGGGCAAACGTGGTGCAGGTAAAGACAACGATTGCACAATTATTGATGATGCTATTTTTCAGATTGAGGTTAAACGAGCCAAGAAGATGGGGCACACGCATGCACATGAACAGCTTGAGGCAGGGAAACGGTGGCTACATCACGTTTTATGGCTTGTTGTTGGTGACGATGAAGAACTGATAAATGCTGCGAAAATGCCCTTGTTTAACGTGATTATTCAACTGAATAATCGGCACTCGTTATCGCGGTCATACCCCGTAAAGAAAGATGGGGAGGTCTATCGCATCATCGTGTGGGAAGGTCAGAAAATAATTGATTTGAGTCGTGCTAAATCAGTGCTTATGCAGAAGCGATTAGGTGACGACTTTAGTGTTTAGCAGAGATTGAATTCTGAGGGATTCTCTCATTATTAATAAAAAATTTTGCGGAAATTTGGACGTTGAGGTCACCTGATAGAGGTAGCGTCAACGTCCTTTTTATTTATCTAGTTATACCAAATATAATTATTTACATAGGGTATTTTACATACGCTATATCATTTTGCTGGGGCTTCTTGGTATACTACCCGAGAACAACTAAATCTATTTTCTAGGGGAGAAAATTATGCAAGCACAATTAGCAAAATCGTTGTATTTAGGTTTAGCAGCGCTGAGTTTAGGGGCTGTGGCAACGGTCACGACGACTGCCACGACCGCAGACGCCGCTTCTAAGGCCAAAGTTGTGTCCAAGTCTTCACTGGGCAAGGACAGCAAGAACGTTGAGTTGACTGGCACAAACGCCATCTACTCAAAGCCAGGGACGGTGAAGGGCGCCAAGACGGTTGCTTCTAAGAAGACCGTGAAGAAGTTGGCTAGCTCAACGCACTCCAAGGACTACTTCCGGGCCTACTACATGGCCGTTACGAACCGGGGAACGGTTTACTACAAGGTCGTTTCAATGAACGGTAAGTACCGTGGCTACATCTACGGCGGTAAGGTCAAGGGGACGATTGGTGCCGGTATCAAGGAAGCTCAAACGACCAAGGAAGCTACGATGCCAACACGGACGGCTGGTTTCCACATCAAGGACGTGAAGAAGAACACGTTATGGACCGCACCACAACACACGACTTACAAGGCCCACAAGGTGAACATGTATGGGACGACTAAGGAAGATACCTTTACTGTGTCTAAGGCAGAAACTAAGACTAAGGAAGGCTCACTATACTACTACGTGACCTCTGACAAGAACTCTGATGTTTCTGGTTGGATCTTTGCTGGTAAGGGTTACAACGCTAGCGCAACCACCCAAGAACTCGGCGGTTTGTCCATGACGATGGCTGAAGCAACGCCAACTGAAAACAACAGTGTGACGGTTAACTACTTGGCTTCTAACGGTAACTCTGTGGGTAAGTCAACGTTTATTACGACTTTGACTAATACCAAGAAAGACCAACATGTTGTTTCAACCGTTGTTGGCGCTCCTGAGTCAACAAACGTTAACGGTCAAACCTTAGCAAAATTTGCTGAGGATTCAAAGAACGCGCCTGCAGGGTACATGGTGTCACCAACAAATACTATTGCTACGGATGTAATTGCTGCAGTTTATGGTGGGACAATGAGTGTCAAGGTGTACGCTGCAGCTACTTCTAAGGTTTCATTCTTCTTAGCTTCTACGAATGGCGTTGACGCCGGAATCGAAATTAAGGATACTGAGTTTGCGAATGGACGCCCTGCAATCGAAAAGACGGACGCAGAACGTTTAACTGGTGATGCGACTAAAGTTATCGCTACTTCTACTGGAATTGCAACGGATTTCTTTACCAATAAGAAAATGTATTCTAAATTAATGGAAGCAGACAAGGATTATACAACGACGGTTACCAAGGGGAAAACGTACTACGTTGAGTATACGTACAATCCATCAGCAACGTTAACTGTAAACAAATTAGTGAAATATGGCGAAACTATTCGGGTTGTTCTTGATAAAAAGTTAGTTCAAGCTCCTAAACTTCCAGATGAAGCAGGGGTAAACAACAGTACAACTATCGATTACTAAAGTTTAACAGTAGACGGTTGGCTTATTCAAAGAAAGTTTGATCGAACTAGTTCTACAATAAAAGCCGCTACCCACAAGAAAGTCCGTGGTTAGCGGCTTTTTAAGCATTTCCAACCGTCTTAAGGTAGTTTAAAAATGTCTAAATATGCGTAATTTGTGAAGATTTTTGGTATACTGTATTCCGTTAACAAATAAACTTATATTTCAGAGGAGAAATTACAATATGCAATCAAGTTTAGCAAAATCGCTTTACATTGGTTTAGCTGCGTTGAGTTTTGGTGCCGTTGCTACGGTCTCAACTACTGCCAACGCTGCTAGCAAGGCCAAGGTTACTTCAAGCCAAACCTTGAAGACCGCTGCTGACACTCGTAACGTTGAAGTAACTGGGACTAACGCCCTTTACTCCAAGCCAGGGACTGTTAAGGGTGCCAAGGTAGTTGCTTCTAAGAACACGATGAAGAGTTTAGCTGCTTCTAAGAAGTCTGCAGCCTACTTCCGTGCTTACTACCAAAAGACCACTAACAAGGGCTCCGTTTACTACAAGATCGTTTCCATGGACGGGAAGTACCGTGGTTACATCTACGGTGGTAAGACTGCCGGCACTTTTGCTGGTGGGATTGCTTCTGCTAACACGACCACTAAGGCTACGATGCCAGCTAACACGACTGTCTACTTCACTAAGCCAGGCAAGACCAACGTTACGTGGGATGCACCTAAGTACACCCAATACAAGGCTTCTAAGCAAATCAAGGACACCACGGCTTACGCCAGTGATCCTTTGACTGTTACCGACGCCGTTACTAAGACGCGTGAAGGCTCAACTTACTACTACGTTACCGATGCTAAGAACCCAGCTATCAATGGTTGGATCTTTGCTGGTGCCGTTACCGCTGGTAAGAGTGACGCTGCTAAGGCTGAAAATGGGATTACCTTCAACTACATCAACAAAGCTACTGGTGCCAAGGTTTCCTCAGCTATCTATGAATTCCCAGCTGGTGCTGCAACTATCACTAATACTGAAGCTCAAAAGCAAGCTGGCGTTGCTGGCGTCTTGCCTGCCGGCTACTCATTAGCCACTCAAGGTGTTCTGGGCAGCAGTGATGCAACCTTTGCTAAGAACTCTTCAGTATCTGTTTACGTTGTCGCTAACCCTGCAGCTGCATTGACGGTTAACCCAGTCGCTTACAACAACGACACGAACTTCACTGGCAATATTACTTTCCCAGCTGATGTTCAAACGAAGCTTGCTGCTGATACGTTCTTCAACCAACCTAAGGGTGTAGTTGCCAGTTCTGCTGACATCCAAGCACACTTGACTTCTGCTGGTGCTGACAAGTTTGTCGTTGCCACTAACGCTGGTAACCAAGCTACTGGGACTCAAAACGCTTACCAATTCACTCTGAAGAGTGTTCAAAGTGGTACTTTTGGTTCAAGTGTTAACGCATTCTACGAAATTACGCCAGGGACTGTGTCTAACTCAACTAGCACTTTCACCCCATCTAAGTAATTTTTAACCAAGCAACACAAAAAAGCATCGTCCGCCAGGGCGATGCTTTTCTAATACATAAAATTAATAATTCCCAGGCATCTTCACCGGTTCCAACGAGTACTTACAAATGTCCAGTTGCCCGCACAGTGCACTAAACAGGTCGTCCACGTAAAAGAACCGACTCAAGTCCTCAACCTCCAGCCGGTAGCACAGCAGGCGTTCGACCTCATCCGTGATGGCGAGCTGGGCGGCCTCCATTTGCCAATAGGCCATGGGCGACAGCCGGTAGTACACGCTGGCGGCCATGACCGGATCGTGGTCGATCTGGATCCGCAGGCAACGTAAAATGTCGGCGTAGTTATGGTTGGCCGCGGGATCGGTCTGGTTCAGACTACCCGGTTGGTTGGCAGCCCACGCGCTGTCTGGCCAGTCTAGTCGTTGCTGGCGGAGAAAGGTGGCCGTTGCCTGGTCACGTTGTCTCGCCAATTCAGTCAAATCGGTGGTGAGTTGGGGCGACTGGCGCAGGTCAGCCACGTCGGCAGGCGCTAGTTCGTAAGCTTGACAAATCAACGTCAGCAAATCTTCATTTGGCCGCGTGATATGGTCGTGTTCTAACTCTGCTAGGTACCAAGCCGGTACATCCACGTCGCGCAAGACTTCTGCGGGGGTCGCACCGTTCATCAAAATTTCCCGGGCGCTGGTCAAAACCGTGCCCAAACTTTGCTGTCTCATTGTCATCGAACTCCTCCTCACTAATTATATCCGCATTATACCAGCCGTTTCTGGCATCCTTGTGAAATTTTAATGAGAATATCCGAATGAATATGATATTAAAATATTTATAGTTCGTCAACACTACCGGCAACCATTTCCCCTAAACACCATTGATACTACAATTTATAACGAATTATTTGATGATTTTATCTTTTAAAAATGAAGCGTCTTTCTTGCTATTATTCGTGTTTTGTGAGAATCTATAGCCGGGTAACGGAGAGATGTTTAATCGATTACCCACGTAGTTTTCGGAGGGGATGCGACATCTTGAATAAAGCCTGTTTGAATGGCTTATCAAGTGTGTATCGTAATCAGATCAATGCCCAGGGCGTCGTCAACTTTGATGAGTTGCGGCCTGAGGACGTGATCCGGCAAGTCCCCACCGAACAACTGGACCTTGATTGGTCGGCGGTGATCTACATCAAGAACTTTCAAGGTAGCCAGGCTGGCGGCACCGTCATCTGGAGCAACGATGAGGGCTTTTTCCGAACGACCTATTCGTCGAAGGCGGTCATGGATATGCTCACGGCGACGCAGGTGCTGACCTGGTTCGACATGAACACCATGGTGGAATTTCTACAGTTGAGTAGTCCGGTTCCCTTTGTCCTGGGGCCCATCGTCCTCGTTTCAACGGACCGACCATCTGGATCAGGCTATACCAGTTGGTTGGGGTGTCAGTTTGAAACGCACATCAACGGGACCATGCAGGAACGACAGGTGCGGGTCTTGCTCAGCAATGGGCTGGCACTGATTGCCCACGACACGGCACCACGACTTCGCAAGAAAATTGATGAAGCGCGACAAGTTTTGTTGCTTCAGCAGCGAATTCAACAAGAAGTTGTGCAACGACACGGAACGGTGCCAATGGCGGGAGAATTTCGCGCCGTGATGGACGTGGCAAGGCAGTTTCAAGAGAAACGGGATTGTCGGTTGATTGGTGAGATTTTTAGCAAAGCGGGGCTCGACCCCGACCCCAAACTTTTGGAGAAGGCATTGCGCGGTTTGTACCAGGGCGAAGGGCGTTCTTACGATCTCATCAATGAGCGGAGCTGATTCCTAGAGTGACGGGGAGTGAGAGGGGTAAGTGACAACTTAATATGAGTGAATTTATAACAAATTTCGGCTGAGATGTGATTTGTTTATAATATAGTCGGTCATTTATGCTAGTATATTAAGAGTGATGCGTTAGGGGTCAACCTTTTTGCCCACTAACGAATTATTTTGAATGCGGACTATGTTTAGACTTACCGGCGGAAGTAAAATTATCGGCATAAGGCCGTCGGGGGTCATGAGGAGGAAGAGAATCATGATCGACACGCAAAAGCTTGCTGGCGATGTCCAGCGAATCCACCAGTTGAATTCACTTTTACGGCCATTCATCAAACGTCCAAGTAGCGGAGATGCCCTGACGTTTGAACAATACCGGATCCTACACGAACTGGTTGCGGAAAAAATTAGCACCAGCGAGTTGTCTCGGCGCTTGAACGTTGGCCAATCAATGGTTTCCATTCAAATTAGCCGCCTGTTAAACGGGGGATATATTCAGGATGAGACGCTACCAACGGACCGGCGCTACCACGTTTTCCAGGTAACGGCTCGTGGTCGTAAGATTGAGGAACACGTAAATGAAACGCTGTCAGCGGAGTTACCAGTCTTGATGAAACAACTGACAGAGATTTTAAAGTGAGTCTTGGCAAGGAGTGGGGGCCAGTTGGTCGCCACTCCTTTTGTTTGGGTCTTAGCAAACGGGGCAACAAAAAAGGCCCGGCAAATAGCCCAGGCCCTTAACTAATGTTATTCAGCTGCTTCCAGTTCTTCTTCAGGTTCAGCGATAGCCTTACCCTCAGCGTCGACCAATTGCAACTCAGAGTGGCGGATAACCACCAGGTCGCCGAAGGAATCAATCTTATCCGTTTCCTTCTTGGAGAGTTGGTCGGGTTCAACCTTTACGATTGCAGAGTGTTCGTACATTTTCGTGATGGTGCCGTAGAAAGGATCGGAGAAGAGCTCCGTCTTTTCACAAAACACCCGATTATTTTCGTGTAGTGCCATTGGCGTTCGTCCCCCATAAAAGTAATTTATAACAGAGTAATGGTTGAATGACTAAAAGTCAAGAACTTTCCGACGAAATGGTCGAAATCTGTTAAAATATTTGCGAATTCAGTCTTTTATGGGGTAATTCGTTAAGTGACAGTATAAACAGGCGAATAATGGGCTTGTGAAATTAGCCCCGCCGAAGTTGGTCGATTTTGGATTGGATGGCAAAGTTTTGTAACAGTTCGCTCTGTTTGGCGACCTGGGCGGCAAAGTCCGTCAGGAAGCTTAATTCAAGGTCGGTCAGGGGGCGTTGGGACTGGGCAGCGGTCAGGAGGTCGTCAATGGCCTGGCTGAGGTGCTGGTTGGTGTTGACGACCTGCGCGAAGGCTGGGGTGCCGGCAAGGCCCTTAACGGCGGAGAGCGCCAATGGGGCCGTTACCGAGGCGGCGGAAGAGGCGACACCAGCCCCACTCGTGGCAGCGCTGGCCGCGGCCGCTTGGACCTTGGCGGGTGCCGGCGTGTTCACATCGAAGTAGTAATAAACTTCGCGCGGCTTGACCGCAGCCTTCTTGATCCGCGGGTCGGTCGAAGGCGCAGCGGAGACGGCCCCCATGACGACGGACGCCTTGTACCCCAGGTCACCCAGCATTTGCCGCAGGTTCACGGCCCGAATGCCGCGGATACCGGGGAACTTCGCTTCGGAGACGACCTGCGTCTGTTGGTCATCTTGAAGCCAGGTGATAATTTGTTGCCGAATCTTTGCTGCTTGACTGTTTTTCGTGTTTGCCATGATTCATCCTCCATTGCTCTTCAAGCCCGCACGTTTGGCTGGGCTAAACAGGTGTCTCCAGCGCCTCCGGGTCGGTGAAAATGCCCGCTGACTGTCCGTTCCCGGCGGTGGGCTCAAGTCGACCTGCTATGGGGTCGGTTTCAGCCTGAGAAGCGGGCTTCCACCTCGACTTTGAGCCAAAGAGCGGTCTCAAAGGTCGTCCCGTGGGCTAGGCTGAGTGGAAAACCTCAGCCAAGACCACCGACACAGCTGGCCAACTTGGCCCACCTCTGGTCACTAACATCCACCATGCCTTCACCGCCCCTGCGGCTGACACACGTTTAACCCGCTAACCAACTGTCATGAGCTGTTTGCTTATCTTCGTTATGTTGTGTTGAGTTGGTGTTTATTTGTTGGGTATTGATTAACCTTGCGTAATTTTGGCTGGCTTAGTATTAAGCGACTAATTAATAATTGCCGTCAGTTGCCCTAAACCAGCTATTATTAATTATTGAAACATTTCTAACCCATGGCTGGCAAGGGGCTGGGGTGAATTGACTGGTCTTTTTGTTAATTATTAGGATTTTAATTGGGATAATTGATAATTACTTGGCATCCGGGGAAGCTAATCTTTTACAGGCAAGTATGGTACAATCAAAGTACATAGAGGAATTATCTGGTGATACCAAACTGGACGTGGTTTGGCCAGGCTAACATCACTGTGCGCATGGAGGTTAATCATTGGTTTTTTAGCCGTGATTGTCGAAATAGTCGCGGCGGTTCTAAAAATCTTTGATTGAGCGAATGACGATATCGAGGAGGAGCCGTGGTGGCGGCTTTTCCTTTTTCTTTTCCACATCGTGCGGCATCTAATCAATATAGGAGTGAACAAATTTTGCATATCTTTAGAGATGAAAACGGAATTCGGTTGGTCGTTTCGCACCAACTCGGCACTTATGCCGTCCGTTTCGCTGACTACGCCCCTGAACAAGAATTCGTGAACTATGAATTAAAGCGTGATCGGCATGGCCGTTATCATCTGACCATTCAAAAAACTAACCTAACCGAATTGAGTCAACCCGTCTTCAAAAAAGAATTAGTCTTTGGCGATCTCGGCGACAGTTTGACGCCAGTCGAAGGCGTTACGTTAATGTTGATTTAATTTTCGAGCTTCGCAGTCGTTGGACTGTGGGGCTTTTTTATTTGCCGTGAACCCTTTGACTTGCTAAATGTAACTATGAGTATTACAGTATAATCGTAGACAAAAACGAAAAGGGGTATTCATATGACGAATGTATTAGTTTTAGGTGCGAACGGTAAGATTGCAAAATTAGCGACGGCCCAATTGCTGGCAAATCCAGACAACCACTTAACGTTGTTCTTGCGTAACAGCAAGCGGTTAGCCAACGCAGCCAGTGACCGCGTTAAGGTCGTTGAGGGTGACGCGGCGAGCGAAGCTGACCTGAAGGCAGTCATGGCCGACGCTGATATCGTGTACGCCAACTTGGCCGGTAGCATTGAGGCTGAAGCCAAGGCTGTCGTGGCCGCAATGGACGCCAGTGGTCTGAAGCGCCTGATCTGGATTTCCACGCTGGGCATTTACGATGAGGTCCCTGGGAACTTTGGCAAATGGAATCACCAGATGCTGGACGGCGGCTACTTGGAAACCTACGGCGCCGCAGCCAAGACCATCGAGGACTCCGACCTGGACTACACGATCATTCGGCCAGCTTGGCTCTCCAACAACGACGAAGTGGCCTACGAGACCACACAGAAGGGTGAGGCCTTCAAGGGCACCGAAGTTTCTCGCAAGAGTATCGCGGCACTGGTTGCCAAGTTGGTCGCCGACCCGAGCCAAGCCATCCACGAGTCACTCGGTGTCAACAAGCCCAACACGGACGGCGACAAGCCAGCCTGGTATTAAAAAAGTTTTCTACTATAAATGCCCAAGCGTTAGTATTTAGTCCAGTAACCGCAAAATTTGCGATTCAAAAAGTGTGCAATGGTCACGGTTTCGCGGTATAACTATGGTGTGCGTTGAGAATGTCTCCGCACGACTTGCGGTTCATTTATTTAGATTGGAATCAATTTACTAAGCTCATTCTGTGAAACTTTTCCTCCAAACAAGAACCCATGGATTTGCCGGGAATTGATTCATACGTTGCGGAATACCGTTGGTTAAGCGCCAACGGTATTTTTTTGCGCTCAAAATTGTGTGGGTGCCACTGCGGCCACCAGGTGCTCCCTGCCTGTGGGAAACTGGTTTGGTGAGCGAAAACGGTGGTGGACGGGCCGTTCCCGGCGGTGGCTTCAAGCTGACCTGCTGTGGGGCCCGGCTCCAGCCTGAGAAGCGGTCTTCCGCCTCGCCTGAAAGCCTGGAAACCCGCCAGTCTCCCAGGTCGGCCCATGCTCTAAACTGAGAAAAGCACTCAGTTAAGACCATCGACACAGCTGCCCAGCTTGATCCACCTCTGGTCACTGACACGGGCCATCGTTTCACACGCTAGGTGATGGCCACAGGGGTTCCACACCTGGTGGCCGGCGCTCTGGCGACAGGAGGAGAGAAAAAATACCGTCGGCGGTTACCAGCTTCATTGAACTTGCCTTTGACATGGATCTTAGACGGGAAGCGAGTGCAGTAAGCACAGACGCCCAATTAACTCGACCGCCATCTCCAAACCAGTATCGACGGGGAGCTCACAGTAAAAACCAAAACCAGAAAAGTGGATTGGTGCGTGGGGTTACGCCAGTGTTAGCCGCAGGGATGGTGAAAATGGGCCAGTCGTGGTAGTGACCAGAGACGAGCCAAGGTGCCCGGCTGTGTCGATGTTCTTAGCTGAGTGATTTTCTCAGCTTAGAACATGGGACAACCTTTGAGACCGCTTCTCAGGCTCAAAGTTGAGGTGGAAGCCCGCTTCTCAGGCTGGAACCGACCCCACAGCAGGGCACCTTGAGCTCGTCGCCGGGAACGAACGCGACCAGGCCCATTTTCACCATCCCGGAGGCGATGGCACTGTCACAACCGCCGTACCTAACCCACTTGTTCAAAAAAATACAAGAAGTTTGGGTGTTTCTGTTGCAAACGCTTACAGCCTATGATACTATTATGGTGCGGAAAGGAATTAAGAGTTGTGACGTTCCACAGCATCAAATTGCATCAATGTTTTAAAACCGATTTCCGCTTCAACGTGAGTCAGGTTTTAAAGTAGCTCCGAGATACTGAAAGATAGAGACAACTCCGATAAACCTTCTAACGAACTCTAGCAGTTCCAGGCAATGGTTTCACAGATTCGGCTCCACAGAATCAGGTACCATCAAAACTGAATAGATTTTAGACTTAGTGCTTGTAAGTAAGCGTCAAATGTTTAAAGACTAGTAAACAGTTCCAGGTAGTAGCTAGAGCTCGGATGTTACGGTTGCAAGGATCATGCGAGGATTTTAAGTAGAATCGTTAGTAGCGTGTCTTGTGTCAGTAATGAAGGAATTAAGTTCCACTGGTAACAAGCTGAAACGGCAGCCAGAAACTAATTAAAACGATTTGTTGGCTGCGGCCGCTCGGCGAAACATTCTAGTTATGAGGCGATTAAGAATTACAATGATTACGAAACGGGAATTTAGTAGTAATCACAACCTCCTTTCCGAGAGTTAGCGGACTTCAAGTGATTTCCTAACACTAAACTTGAAGCCCGTTTTTTATGTTCTCAGGAAGGGTACGTTCGGGTACCTCAGACTTTACAGTTTTAGTTATAGCGGTATTAATTAATGTAAACGGCCTCATCTTACCGTGTTGGTAAGCGGTCGCGCTTCCTTTTGCTCTTTGAAAACTAGGGAAAATGTTAAAGGTAAATCCTTTTAGCAAAAACTATGGGTCGTTCGGTTAGCCTCCGGACGGACCGGTTCCCGCAACTGATTCAGGGTAGTAATGTTCGGAAATTGGTGATATGAACTTTTCTGCAATCGACCATTTACAGGGCGCTTAAGAAAAGGTATATTGTTACTAGACCGAAAAAGTTTTTGGTAGAAAGTCTTACCAAAGACTGACCTAAGGAGTGAGAAATAGTGGCCTTTCATCGCATCTTTGTGATTGATTTTGCTGGATTAGGTTTGGGGGAAGCCCCAGATGCTAACCGCTTTCAATCGGTGGGCGCTGACACGTTGGGTCATGTGGCGGTTAGTTGCACGGATAAACTAAATCTTCCAACATTACAACGGTTAGGGCTCGGTAATATTCGGGTTGACCACCCACTACCGGGGGTCGAACCGGTTGATCATCCGGCTGGCTTCTTTGGTCGCCTGCATGTGCAGGCCCAAGGCAACCGCCGGGCAACGGGTCTCCGTGAGATGTGGGATTATCCGGGAACCAACCGCACGGAAACGGTATTTGCCACCTTACCCGCAGCGGGCTACGCTGTAACGCTGGCGGGACCGTTTCTCAGCTACCTGCAGACGCAGAGCGCCGCACAACGCTTTCAACTTGGCAGTAACCAAGATGCGTTTCGGATTCTCTACGATCAATTGAACCAGAATGCGTCTGGACTGACCTACGTCATGTTGCCAGACTTCCGGTTCGCTGGGGAGCATCGAGACGCTGAAGCATTTGCGAGTGCCCTGATGAGTGCTGACAATTACTTGGCCCAAGTTCAACACGACTTGAACGCCAACGACCTGTTACTCATCACGGCGACTCACGCCGATGACCCGGCTAGTGAAACGACCCCGACCCGCGAGTATTTACCATTAATAGCGTACTCGCCATCGCGGCCGAGTGTTCACGCACTGGGAATTCGCCGGACGCTCGCTGATGTGGGTGCCACTGTCTTAGAGAATTTCGGCCTGGCTGGTCATGCAGCCAGACATAGCTTTTTAAATGAGATTACGCAATAAAAATTAATTTTGTCGAACGGACCTTGAAGGGGGGTGAGAAGGTACCAAAGCCGGAACGCAACGTTGGGTTGCAAAGGTCAGTAAGTCATCAGAAAGTATTCAGATATTATTCACCGTTTAATTTCACCATTTAACTGATGGTTTACTGAAATCCAACTGTTATGAACTGGTTATCGTTCGTTCGTAACAGAAGTTATGCTTTACATAATTTCTGCAGCAACACATCGCGTCAACTTTTGTGTGGCAATCGTGCCATGCATCAAAGAATAATATCGGAAAGAGGTATTTTGACCAATGCTAGTCGCAGTCAATATTTTAGGGGTAATTGTTTACCTCGCAATCGCTTTCTTGTTCTCCAAGAACAAGAAAAAAATCAACTGGAAGTCAACGGCCATTGTCTTAGTTCTTAACTTAGTTTTGGCTTGGTTCTTCACTAGTTTCTCACTCGGGCAAGACATCGTTAAGGGTGCCGCCGATGGTTTCAACTGGTTAGTCCAAGTGGCTTACCAAGGGATCGTCTTCGCCTTACCTAACTGGGTTACACCACAGTTCGGTGGGACTGCCAAGTCAATGAACTTCATCACCAGTTCATTGCTGCCAATCTTATTAGTTGTTCCAATGTTTGATATCTTGACTTACATCGGGATTCTTCCTTGGATCATCAAGTGGGTTGGTCGTGGCCTTTCCTTCATTACTGGTCAACCTAAGTTTGAATCATTCTTCTCTGTTGAAATGATGTTCTTAGGGAACACTGAAGCCTTAGCCGTTTCACAATTACAATTAAAGAGCATGCGTAAGGAACGTAACTTGACCCTTGCCATGATGTCCATGTCATGTATCACTGCCTCCATTCTGGGTGCATATACCCAAATGGTTCCTGGTCAATTTGTTTTGACGGCCGTTCCAATTAACATCTTGAACGCCATCATCGTGACCAACATGTTGAACCCTGTTGAAGTTGCCCCAGAAGAAGACACCATTGCTCGTATCGGTGGTTCTAACTCTGCTGCAGCTGAAGACGGTGAAGTTGAAGACGACGGCAAGAAGGAACCATTCTTCTCATTCTTGGGTGACTCTATCCTTGGTGCCGGCCGTCTGATCTTAATCATCGCTGCTAACGTTATCGCTTTCGTTGCCTTAGCTGCTTTGATTGACCGTCTGCTTGGTTTATTCAACCCATGGCTGTCATTGGAACACATCTTAGGAATCATCATGTTCCCATTTGCTTGGTTAATGGGTCTGAACGTGCACGATGCCTTCGGCTTTGCCCAATACATGGGGACTAAGTTAGTAACGAACGAATTCGTTGTTATGGGTAAGATTTCTTCAACCATCAACACGGGTGCTTTCTCTAATCACTACCGGGCCATCTTGACTGTCTTCTTGACTTCATTCGCTAACTTCTCAACTACTGGGATGATTATCGGTTGTTTCAAGGGGATCGTTGACCGTGAAAACAACGAACTTATTTCTAAGAACGTTGGTTACATGTTACTTTCCGGGATCCTGGTTTCCTTGCTATCAGCCGGAATTGTAGGTCTCTTCGTTTGGTAAAAAAATAAAACCTCATTTTACTTGGGGTTGACTTGATAGCCCAGGGGCCCTTCGTTCCTGGGCTATCTGTGTCACTATGGCGAAAGAAAGCCATTGCGGCTGACGGGGTGACCCGGTCAGTCCGTACGGGTGCCGACCTTCCTGAAGAGGGGAGTGAAACCCAGCCGGATGGGTGAAAGCATTCGGTTGCAAAGCCCGTGAAGTCTGTGCGCCGGTCGCTGGCGTACCGAAAGATAGGGATTTTTATGGATAAGCAACAATCGCAGGTAGACTTAGCCAATCACATGACGCTAAGAGAAGCCCTGCGGCATAAGGATATCGTCCGCAACGAACTGATTGCCGGAGTGACTGGTTTCTTTGCCATCTCGTACATCATCATTGTGAACCCGTTGATTTTAAAGGATGCGGGGATTCCCACTGACCTCAGCGTGTTCGCCACCATCTTCTCGTCCGTCATCGGCTGTCTGATCATGGCCTTCTGGTCTAATGCACCAGTCATCTTGACGCCAGGGATGGGGGTCAACGCCTTCTTCACGTACACCATTGTCGTGAACATGGGGCTGAGTTGGCGTGAAGCCTTAGGGATTGCGGCAGTCGCCAGTTTCATTTATATGTTGATTGCCTTCACTAAGGTGTCCACGATTCTCTCGGAAGCGATTCCGGAGTCACTGAAGAGTGGGATTACCGCGGGGATTGGGCTCTTCCTGGTCGAAATTGGCCTGGAAAAAGCGGGCCTGATCGTTGCCGGTAAGTCTTCCCTGATCGTCCTGGGCGACCTGACCCAACCGACGCCACTGCTGGCGCTGTTTGGACTGGTTCTCAGTTTGATTCTGTACATTCGCAAGATCAAAGGGAATTTCTTCATTGCCATCATCGCCACGAGCCTGTTGGCGTTCTTCCTGGGCGTGAAGGATAGTGACACGCCAACCGTTGATTTAGCACGGTTGGGCCAGTACCACAAGATTGTCTTCCAAAACGACTTCTCCCACATTTTCAGCACGCCATTTATTCTGGCAGCCTTCTCGATGACCATGATTTTGGTCTTCGAATCCATGGGGCTGCTACAGGGCCTGCTGCCAAATCAGAAGAAGTTTAAGAAGACTTTTGAGGGTAGTTCCGTAACGACGTTCATTTCCAGTTTTCTGGGAACGAGTCCCACCGTTGCCGCTGCCGAAAGTGCTTCTGGGATTGAAAGTGGGGGCCGGACCGGGATCATGGCGTTGACCGCCGCAGTCCTGTTCGCCTTATCACTCATCTTCGTGCCACTGTTGGCCTACGTGCCGTCCGCAGCCATTGCGCCCGTGATTATTATCACCGGGGCCTTGATGATGGCTGCCATCGGCAATATCAAGATGGCCGACTTCTCCGAATGGTTCCCAGCCTTTTTAATTATTGTGCTGATTCCATTTACCAATAGTATTTCCACCGGGTTGGCATTCGGTTTCGTGTGCTACCCCGTTATGAAAGTGGCTTTAGGGAAGGGTAAAGACCTGACCTGGCCAGTTTACTTGTTAGGCGTTTTGTTCCTGCTCGACTTGGTCTTCAGTGCCATGCTCTAGCGCGAACTTTTCGCTAGGTTTAAACGTAAGCGGTTCCGCTTTACAAAAAACATAACTTTTCATTGGGAGGAAATTTTATTATGACTATTAAAGTTCTTATGGATACTGACCCCGGGATTGACGATGCTGCTGCCTTAACCATGGCGATCAACGACCCAAAGATCGATTTGAAATTAATCACGACCGTTGCTGGTAACGTCACGGTTGACAAGACCACCATCAACGCCTTGAAGATCGTTCGGTTCTTCAACCAAAACATTCCAGTCGCAGCCGGTGCTGAACAACCATTGTTCAAGGACTTCGAAGACGCTGCCCGGATTCACGGCGCCTCAGGGATGCCTGGTTACGAATTCCCAACCGACTTACCTAAGCCAATTAACAAGACGGCCGTTGAAGCTTTGCATGACGAAATTATGGCCAGCGCTGACCCAATTACTTTGGTGCCAACCGGTTCATACACGAACATTGCCTTGCTCTTCTCCGAATACCCAGAAGTTAAGAGCCACATCGACCGCATCGTTGCCATGGGTGGTGCTCTGGGCAAAGGGAACATGACCAGTGCCGCTGAATTTAACGTCTTCACCGACCCAGACGCAGCCGCCATCGTTTACAAGTCTGGTGTGCCAATCGTCATGGTTGGTTTGGACATCACCATGAAGGCTTTGCTGACTCACGAAAGCATCGAAGAATTACCAAAGATCAGCGAAACTGGGAAGATGTTGCACGACATCATCATCAATGATGGTGACAACAATGAAAATGGAATCGCCATGCACGATGTCAACACCATCTTCTACCTGCTTCACCCAGAAGCCATCAAGACCCAAGACATGTGGATCGACGTTCAAACTGATGGCCCAGCCATTGGTGAAACGGTCGGTGACATCCGTGGGGCCTACCACGATGGCAAGACCAACGCCAAGGTATCTGTTGATATCGACGCTGAAGCCTTCAACAAGTGGTTCCTCGAAGAAGTTCGCGCCATTAAGAACTAATTCAACCGAAAAATTAGATACAGCACGCAAAGAAGCTTGGGAGCAATCCCAGGCTTTTTTGTTTGAAAAACTTTACACGAATGGGTGGGTAATTCATACGAAATCGTTACACGAGCTTGGTAGACTAAAGGAAAATCAAGGGAAAGAGGATGATCACATGTCTGCCATGAATTTTGACACGCTCGTGCTGCTGGTCGTCACTTGGTTACCGATGTTATTCTTCGTGAAGAAGCCGAAACGGCCGTGAGAAAAGTAAAATTAAAATCCATCACCGTGAGAGGCGTGATGGATTTTTTATTGCGAGGACTTTGCTCAGCGTTGGCAAAAATTTTACAAGATGTTGACGGGGACAACATCAAATCTTTACATCGCTTCGGTATGCTGGACCTAACTTAGTAATAGTCGGGGACTGTTGCCGGGTGGTGCCCCGGTAATGGCGACTTATTTGATGGGGGCCACGGGGGTATGAATAAATTCACAATTGTTCACTTATCAGATCCACAGTTATCGGCGGCCAATGGGCCACAGTACAACCAACAGCTCCCGCCGGCAGCCAAATTACAACGTATCTTTGATGACATCATCGCGCACGACCTACAGCCGGACCTCATCGTTATTAGTGGGGACCTACTGACGGCCGGCACAAGCCGCGATTATGCCAAGCTACGCGACTACTTAGCTACGCAGTCCGACCGACTGCAGGCGCCCATTCAGGTCATCTTGGGTGATCAGGACGACCGTGAGGCGTTTAACCTTGGGTATTTGGGTGAGCCGCATCAGCCGTACTATGCCTACAAGCAGGTTTACCAGAATATGGATTTCTATTTTCTGGATTCCAAATGGGAGCCGAACAAAGAGGCCGGGTGGCTGGACCGTGAGCAATTGGATTGGCTCAATAAAAATCTCCATCTAGCGCCACGCCGACGTGCCTTTTTGTTTCTCCATCATCCACTGGATGCGCCAGCGCTTCGGGGAATGCGGTACGCGCTCTTGCAAAATAATCGAGAGCTGTTGGCCATCCTACATGGCCACAACATCGGTGGCATCTTCGCCGGCCACCTACATTTCGGGGCCAACTATTTGGTGGATACGACCATTCCGGTTACCACGGTAGCCTCGGCCTCGACTTACATCGATTGCCAGGATCCCCACCACCACGAGGTTCACGACGCCACCAGTTACAACGTCATCACGATTCAACGGGGGATGGCCAGCATCACCAACCATCCGCTCTACCTGGGCCAGTCCGTGATCGACACGATTGACATCACCAATACGGGCTTCGCCAAGCACCGGCCGCGGCTGACTAATCCGCGCCGGGCGGGCAATGGCCTGCCACTAATTTAAGCCACCAACCTAGCGCCACAAAACCAGCACCAACGGTTTTGTGGCGCTATTTCACGTGCTAAACGAGTCGTTGTCATCGCCTCCGGGCTGGTGAAAACTGGGCCTGGCCGTGTCCGTTCCCGGCGGCGCGCTCAAGGCGCCCTGCTGTGGGGTCGGTTCCAGACTGAGGAGCGGTCTTCCACCTCAACTTTGAGCCAAAAGGCGGTCTCAAAGGTTGTCCCATGCTCTAAGCTGAGAAAATCGCTCAGCTAAGACCATCGACACAGCCGGGCACCTTGGCGCGCCTCTGGTCACTCCCGCGACTGGCCCAGTTTTCCCAGTCCTGCGGCTAACACTGGTTTAGCCCGTGACTAGCGCCGATAACGTTGGGTGGTGTATTTTGTTTTGTCCTATCAAGTAGTGAGCAAGATATGCGTAGGCTGGAAGAAAACTGGGTCTGAACGCGGGGCTGGTCGTTCCCTGCGGCTGACACTGGTTTAACCCGTGACTAGCGCCAATATCGTTGGATGATTATTTGGCTTGTCAGTAGTCGTGCTAAAACGTAGAGGTTATAGAAACTTCTCGAGCCGGTGTAGTTTCCGATTCCTTTCAACAGTAAACGTCAATCACAGAAACCGCTTAACATGAAACCACCAATCGGTTCTTTAGGTTTTCGCTCGTCTAGCCTCACCGGACGAGCCACTGACGCGTCCCAGGAAATTTAACGTTGGTGATCAACCTTAGCCGGAGGCAGCCGGGGATGGAGACGGCTGTGTCGGTGGTGTTGGGCCGGTGGGCTGCCGGCCTTACAGCACGGGACGACTTTGGAAACTCGCGGGCCGCAGTGAGGTTTCAAAGCGAGGTGGAGGACCGCTCCTCAGGCCGGAACCGTGCCCCACAGCAGGCGGAATCCCTGGAGGCCGCAGGCGACCACGTTTCGCCAGCGAGATATCGGTGGTCAGTGTCAGTCAGTGACTTATCCAGTGAGGCAGACCAGCAAAACCCAAAAGTAACCGATAGGCGTTTCATGTGGCGGGGATTTTCGGTATAATAGGTAACGACGCTATGGCGAAGCCCAACCGGTTCGGTTGCGTTTCGACTGTAAGTAAGGTAAAGTATAATCAAACGTGAAACAATTGTGTTTCACAGAGAACTGAGCAGGGAGATATTGCATGAATCCTGAAGAATTTCGTGCCGCGCTGTCGGCGCAAGGCATCGAATTAAACGCAACACAGCAACAACAATTTGCTGACTATTATCAGTTCTTGGTAGCGACGAACGAACACGTCAATTTGACGACCATTACTGCGGAGCCCGAAGTCTACTTGAAACATTTTTACGACTCGTTGACCCCCGCTTTTTACGTGCCCGCAATCCGGACCGAACCGCTCACGCTCTGTGATGTCGGCGCCGGGGCCGGGTTCCCGTCACTGCCACTGAAAATCGTCTTTCCACAGCTCCAGGTGACCATCGTGGATTCCTTAAACAAGCGAATCACGTTCTTAAATGATCTGGCCGCCAAGCTGAACCTGACCGGCGTGGCCTTTCATCACGCCCGGGCCGAGGAATTCGGTGGCAAACGGGCGCCATACCGCGAGGGCTTTGACCTGGTCACTGCCCGCGCCGTGGCCCGCATGTCTGTCCTGAGTGAACTGTGTTTACCCCTGACCAAGGTCGGTGGGCAGTTCGTGGCCTTAAAAGCCGCTCAGACCGAAAACGAATTGGCCGTTAGCCAGACTGGGATTACCACGTTAGGTGGCCAGGTGGCTGGAGATTTTGCGTTCAATTTGCCAGAATCCAACGACCCCCGGCACATCGTGGTCGTGGACAAGGTCAAGCACACACCCAAGCGCTACCCGCGTAAAGCTGGCACGCCCAACCGGGAGCCGTTAGAAGATTAATGGGATGGGGGTAAGATAATTGCCATTTTCATTATTTGGAAATAATCGGGAGAAGGCCACGCATCCGGCCCATCCCGTGAAACAAAATGTGGTGATGATTCCAGTCGCCCAGATCATTCCCAACCGGTTTCAACCCCGGCAACGGTTTGACCAAACGGCAATCGCCGAACTGGCCCAAACGATTCAAGAACATGGCCTCCTCCAACCCATTGTCTTACGGGAATACGAGGACGACCACTACGAGATCATCGCTGGTGAACGGCGTTTTCGGGCCGTTTCGAGTCTGAAATGGGACACGGTCCCAGCCATTTTAGAAAAAATGGATGATGACGAAACGGCTTCCATGGCCCTGATCGAAAACCTCCAGCGGGAGGAATTGACCGCCGTGGAAGAGGCCCACGCCTACCAGAAACTGATGGAACTCAACCACATGACCCAGTCGCAACTGGCTGAGGGCATCGGCAAGAGTCAGGGATTCGTGGCCAACAAGCTGCGGCTCCTGAAGCTGGCCGAACCTGTGCGCGAGGCCATCTTGAACCGCGACATTTCCGAGCGGCATGGCCGGGCCTTATTGGCCTTAGACGAAGCCGCGCAGGTCGCCGTGCTTCAGACGGTCATCGCTGACAAGCTGACCGTCAAGGAGACCGAAGCGCTCATCGCCAAGGAACAGCATCCTAAGAAACGCCGCCGTAAAGTCACTAAACACGGCGTTTCTGGCGATACCCGCGTGGCCGTCAACACCATTCGCAAGTCGGTGAAGATGGTCAGCGATGCGGGCATGACGCTCACCACCAAAGAAGAAGAAACCGCGGACGGTTACCGCATTATTATTGACATTCCCAAAGAAAGCTAGAGGTGAAACGACATATGGGCTACATCATTGCATTAGCCAATCAAAAGGGTGGCGTGGGTAAAACCACGACCGGCGTGAACTTAGGGGCCGCTTTGGCCACCGATGGCAAGCAAGTCTTACTTGTGGACACCGATGCCCAGGGTAACGCTACCAGCGGGGTCGGCGTTCAGAAGGCCACCATTGAACAAGAAATTTACGATGTGCTGGTCAACGAGACGCCGATTCAAGACGCCATTATTCACACGGAACACCCCGGGTTAGACATCGTTCCGGCGACCATCCAGCTTTCTGGGGCCGAAATTGAGTTGACCCCGATGATGGCCAGAGAAACCCGGCTGAAGGCCGCCCTCGACGAAGTTCGGGACCAGTACGATTACATTTTGATCGACTGTCCCCCTTCGCTAGGCCTGTTGACCATCAACGCGTTCACGGCCGCTGATTCCATCCTGATTCCCGTGCAGAGTGAATACTATGCGCTGGAAGGGTTGACCCAGCTGTTGAACACCGTCAAATTGGTGCAAAAACACTTTAACCGCGACCTGAAGATCGAAGGCGTGCTCCTGACGTTGTATGACGCCCGGACCAACCTGGGGAAACAGGTCAATGAAGAAGTTAAAAAGTATTTCCAAAACAAGGTTTATGCCACAATTATTCCGCGTAACGTGCAGTTAGCGGAGGCACCAAGTCACGGGATGCCAATCATTGATTACGCGCCAAAGTCTAAGGGTGCGGAAGTTTACTCTGAACTCGCAAAGGAAGTGCTAGCTGCCCATGGCAAGTAAGAAAGAGAAAAGTTTAGGACGGGGAATTGACGCGCTGTTTGCGGAAAATGGCGTGGATACCGCTGAAGAAACCGTTGTTGACCTGACGCTAGCCGACATCCGGCCCAACCCGTATCAGCCACGGCAGAAATTTGATAAGAAGGGGCTGGACGATCTGGCTGCTTCGATTGAAAAGACCGGGGTGTTCCAACCCATCATCGTCCGGCAACCGGACAAGACGTTGGAACGCTACGAGATCTTAGCTGGTGAACGGCGCTTCCGGGCGTCCAAACTCGCGGGTAAGACCACGATTCCGGGCATCATCCGTGACATTACTGAGGAACAGATGATGGAGATTGCCGTGCTGGAAAACCTCCAACGCGAAGACCTCACGCCGCTGGAAGAAGCCGAAGCCTACGATACCCTGATGACCAAGCTCACCTTGACGCAGGCCCAGGTGTCCGAACGGCTGGGCAAGAGTCGGCCATACATCGCCAACTACCTGCGTTTGCTGGGGCTGCCCAAGGCGGTCAAAGATATGCTGCAACACAACGAGCTGTCGATGGGCCAGGCCCGGACGCTGCTGTCCTTAAAGGACAAGACCAAGTTGGTGGCATTGGCCAAGAAGGCCGTGGCCGAGGGGATGACCGTTCGCGCGGTCGAAGCCGAAGTCAACAAGCTGAACGGCGCCGCTAAGAAATTAGCCAAGAAGCCCGCGAAGAAGAAGTCCCCGTTCCTCCGGTCGACCGAAAACCAATTACAAGAACGGTTCGGGACCCAGGTCTCCATCAACGAGGCCCTGAACAAGGACCATCAAGGACACATTGAAATCGAATACCTGTCCAATGATGATCTGAACCGCATCCTAGATTTGCTGGACATCCACTTAGATTAGCGAGCATTGGAGGGAACGCCATGTACGATTTAGGTGATTTGGTAGAAATGAAGAAGGCCCACCCCTGCGGCACCAACCGCTGGGAAATTACCCGGATGGGCGCGGATATTAAGATCAAGTGTACCAACTGCGGCCACGTTGTCATGTTGTCGCGCCGTGAGTTTGAGAAGAAATTGAAAAAGGTGCTGGTCAAGGCCGACGCCAATAATGGAAAGAGTGAATAATTGTTATGTCATTAACTGCAGGGATCGTTGGGCTACCAAACGTTGGGAAGTCCACGTTATTTAACGCGATTACAAAGGCTGGGGCCGAAATGGCTAACTATCCTTTCGCCACGATCGACCCAAACGTCGGCATGGTGGAAGTCCCAGATAGCCGGTTAGACCGTATTCAAGAACTAATTCCAGCGAAAAAAGTTGTGCCTACCACGTTTGAGTTTACCGACATTGCCGGGATCGTTAAGGGTGCCAGCAAGGGTGAAGGTCTCGGGAACCAGTTCCTGGAAAACATTCGCCAGGTCGACGCCATCGTCCACGTTGTGCGGGCCTTTGACGACGACAACATCACCCACGTTTCCGGGAAGATCGACCCAATTGATGATATTGAAACCATCAACCTGGAACTCGGTCTGTCCGACTTAGCCGCCGTTGACAAGCGGTTGTCTAAGGTTGAACGCGCTGCCAAGGGGAGCGACAAGGAAGCCAAGGCTGAATTGAACGTCTTGCAAAAGATCAAGCCCGTCCTCGAAGCCGGTGGGGCCGTCCGCACGATTGCCTTTGATGAAGACGAATTACCTATCGTGAAGGGTCTGTTCCTCTTGACCTCCAAGCCCGTCCTGTACGTGGCCAACATTGCCGAAGACGACATGGCTGACCCCGAAGACTCCAAGTACTTTGGCGTCATCAAGGACTACGCTGCCAAGGAAGGCGCCGAAGCCATTGCCGTGGCTGCCGAAGCCGAAGAAGAAATCGCCCAATTGGACGATGACGAGAAGCAAGACTTCTTGGAAGCCGAAGGCGTTGAAGAACCTGGCTTGAACCGTCTGATTCGGGCCTCATACCACCTCTTAGGCCTGCAAACGTTCTTTACGGCTGGTGGTAAGGAAACCCGTGCCTGGACGTTTAAGACCGGCACCAAGGCCCCTCAAGCGGCTGGTATCATCCACTCCGACTTTGAGCGTGGGTTTATCCGGGCCGAAGTCATGGCCTTTGATGCTTTAGACGAATTCGGTTCCGAAGCTGCCGTGAAGGAAGCCGGTAAGCTGCGGGTCGAAGGGAAAGACTACGTGATGGCTGACGGCGATATCGTCGAATTCCGGTTCAACGTTTAGAAGGGAAACAACTATAAATGAGTGATAACAAGCAAACGCCGCGTAACGCCGGTGTTCGTCAGGACCGCAATAGCGTGGCCGTGAACGAACGGGCGGCCTTCGACAACGTCGGGCTGACCAAGCGTAACGCGGACTACATGTTCCGGTTCAACAAGGCCTTAGACAAGACCAAGCTGAGCCCAGAAAAGAAGGCTAGCGCCGTTCAAGACATGGTCAATGAACTGGTTGAAGGCCAAAAGTCGGGGAAGACCGCCAAGAACATTTACGGCGACGTCGATGCTCGCGTGAAGGCGGTCGTTGACGGCCCCGTAACGGCCACGGCCGTTATCGGTGGCCCCAACTACTGGCCCAACATGATCTACAACGCGTTGACGTTCTTCATGATCTTTAACTTGATGTTCGGGATCATGTACCTCTTCAGTCCCAAATTGATGACCAGTAGCCAACCCGTTGGGATTACGGCGATCACAGTGAGTGCCGTTGTGGCTGGGTTTATCTTGCCCATCATGCCACGGCTGTTTGATCCTAAGATTAAGCACAAGTACAATGGCTGGATTCGTGCCTTGTTCGTGCTGTTAGGGTTCATCGTCTGGATGGTTCTGTTCTACGCTGCCCAACTGTTACCTGGCGTCATCAACCCTGTGCTGATGCCTTGGCCAAGTATCATTCTGGGGGTTGTGTCTATTGCCCTCATGTACTGGCTCCGCCGCACCTACAAGATTCGTGGCGGGTTCTTCGGGTAAAACCTAGTTTGGTTTAGTGATTAGGACGTGCGGGAGCTGGTCGCTCCCTGCGGCGGTCCTGGGGCTGGAACGCTGGGGGGAGGACGCCCGGAGCCGAAGAGCGGTCTCCGGACTTGCTTTGAGCCGCTGAGAAGCGCGTCTCAAAGTCACCATTTACGCTGCTGCGCACCGTAAATCCCCCGGCTGAGCCCCGGCCGCCTCCGGTCGCTGATGTTGCGGTTCTTTGACAACGTTGGTTTGGCCCGAACCCGCCACGAATTTTGTGGTGGGAGATGGTTGGTGCGTGTTTGCGCTCGCCGACTAGGGTGGCTGGACTTGCTAACTAAATAAATGATGGTTGAGACGGACTTAATCGTCTTAAATCAGTTAAACGAGTGAGGGATTCCAGATTGGGATTGCTTGCTCGTTTTTGTTTTGTTCTGCGCCGATCTCAAAGGTCGTCTCATGGCCTGAGCTGAGAAAATCGTTCAGCTAATGCCATCGGCACAATTGGCGACCTTGGACTATCTTCGGTCACGCTTGCGACTGCGCTTTTTTGTTCTTACGGTGGCCACCAATCGGAGCTCAGAAAGCGTGTATAACTGAGTGTCACATACTGTGCCAGAGAAAACCGACATAGGGCCAAAACTGTACTAGCCGCAGGGATGGTGAAAATGGGTTCAGCCGTGGGACTTCCCTTAGTGGTGGGCTTGGCCGCTTAGGGAAGTGCTATCTTTGAGACGCGGTCCTGGCGGCTCAAAGTAAGTTCGGAGACCATACTGTGGCTCCGGACATGTGCCCACCGTGTCCCAATCCATTTTCACTATCCCGGAGGCAAGTTGTTTGTGCAACACATGTTGGGGTCACTCACTATGTCAGGCGAACGATCCACCAAGAGCCGGAGGAGGCCGGGTGCGGAGCCAGCTGTGTCGGTGGTGTTAGACCGGGTGGGCTTGCCCGGCCTTACAGCACGGGACGACTTTGGAAACTTGCGGGCTGGGCGAGGTTTCAAAGCGAGGTGGAAGCCCGTCCCTCAGGCTGGAACCGTTCCCCACAGCCGGTGGAGCACCCGGCAGCCGCAGGCAGCAATTTAGCGCAAATCAGTCCCAGCCGCAACTAGGCAAAAGACAACCCAGGGCGCTTGTTTAGTAAGCCAGCAGACCTAAGTGAAAAAAGATTTTTGCGACAGGTTTTAAACGACGTCGCGCGTGAGTGTCTTACCCCCTTAGACAAAATCCACGGGGCACTAAGGATGCCGCAAACGCCTGATACTTAAGGCCTGACGCCATTTACAGTCGCACTTTCATTTTCCTAGTGAAACGTGAAAGACGGATGCTTGACCCTTTCTTTCGATGGCACTATGATGCTCACAAGTAATCGAGCTAGAGAGTAGTTCGACGAAAAATATGTCATCATCTCGGGGAGGATTTCTTATGAAGAAAATCTTTGGGTATGTTTTAGGTTTGGTTGCGGCGCTGACTTTTGCCGGGGCGATTGCCACGACCGCGAACGCTGACGGGAGTAGTGCGGATGCGGCGAGTGGGAGTTCAGGTAGCGATGCCGCGGCTAGCGGATTGGTCGTGCCACGGGGCGGCACAGATACCGGCGCCGGTGCGGGCTCAAGCAGCGCAATCATTGCGTCCGACAGCTCCAGTGCGGTTGCCAGCAGCGAATCCGCCGCTAGCAGTTCAGCCGCCAGCAGCTCTTCCGCAATTTCAGAATCGCAGAAGCCATTGCAAAAACCAGCTAAGGCCAAAGTTTTAGCGAAGTCCAAGCGCGTTAAGCTCCGCAAGCACTACCGCAAGGATGCCCGGATTCTCTACCTGGAAAAGGGTCGCAAGGGTGAAAAGATTGAATTGCTGACTCGCAAGGGCAAATTAGTTAAGAAGTGCACGGTCAAGAAGAATGGCAAATTCGACATTCGCTTGACCAAGAAGGAAGCTAAGAAGTTAGCCAAGGGTGAAAAGAGCTTTTTGATCAAGGTTAAGGCCAAGGGTTACAAAGCTTTCGAAGTCGTGGTTAAGATTTACTAGCTTGCTAGTGAAAAGGCGCGGGTGACCGCGTCTTTTCTTATGGCGTCAGATCGATTGTTAAGCGAACTAATGGGGAGGGGCAACCATTATGGAACGCATTAGATTAGTGCTGCATAAGCGCAGCGCCCAAGTATTTGGCTTGTTTACCATTGTCGGGGCTTTCATCATGACCTTCTGTTCGTACACCTCCCCGGCTTACTACTTCGACGTGTCGCCGGACAACAACGCCTTCTTCACGGTCGGCAAGGCCATGATGCACGGCATCGTGCCCTACAAGGACATTTTTGAGCAAAAGGGCCCGTACGTCTATTTCCTGCACGGGCTAGCCTACCTGGTGAGTCATCGCAGTTTCACACTGATTTTCGTGTATGAAATTGCGACGCTGGTGGCCGCGATGTACCTGGTCTACCGCATTGCCAAGTTGCTGGACGCCCATGAGTTACCGGCGCTGCTGACGGCCTTGTTGTCGCCGGTCCTGTTCCTGTACCACCCGTACTACGATTACGGCGATACCGTGGAATTTTTCACGCTGCCATTTCTGCTCTCATTGATTTATCTGATTCTGTTGCTGGACCGCCACGACCTGACCGTTAGCCATTGGTGGTACTTCGCGCAGGGCGCGCTGGTCGGCGTGGTTTTCCTGTCCAAGTACACGCTGCTGGGCGCCTGGATTGTTTTTTACCTGGTGATGCTGGTCACCCGGCTGGTCAAACGCCAATGGCGGGCGCTGGGCCAACTGATTGGCTGGAGTGCGGCGGGGTTCCTGCTGACGACGGTGCCATGGCTAGTCTACTTCCTGGCGACCAAGAGCCTGGGCGCCTTCATCAACGTCTACATTCTGTTCAACACCAAGGTGTACCTGACCTCGTCGGTGGCCTTCTTCGCCAACCTGATTCAGTCGATGGCGTTGGTGTCCCAATTTTACCTGAGCAACGTGCTGTTCTTCCTGCTGGGCGTAGTGGGGACGCTGGTGGTGACCTTTGAACGCGGCGTCTTCCACAGTAACTTTACCCGGGGACTTTACCTGGTGGCGACGCTGGGCAGCGACCTGTTCGCCCTGTACGGCTATCAGGCTGGGGCGGTATACCAGTATTATGAATTGATTTATTTCGCGAGCTTCGTGCTGCCGTTCGCGGTCTTCTGCCAGCTGCTGTTCCGCCACCTGAGCTTGCCAAATGGGGATGACAGTTTTGCCATCCTGGCGACGCTGGTGATTGGCTGGTTCCTGGTGCTCGGCGTCAACAACAACGTGACCAACTCGAAGGTCTTTCCCAACAACGCGTCGGTCACTGAGGAGACGACCAGCGTGCCGCAACAGCCGGCCCAGGTGGACTTCGGCAATTACATGCGGCAGAGTGGCTTGCCCCTGACGCTGCTGAATTACGGGTCGATCGACATGGGCTTCTACACGGCCTCCGGGGCGGTGCCATCGACGTATTACTTCCAGAACTACAACATTGCTCAGAGTGCGGCACCCCAGATTCTGCGCTCACAGGTCGATCAGATTCGCCAGCACAAGGTCGAATGGGTCGTCCTCAACACGCCAGCCGGCAAGACGGTTCGCGAGTGGCAGGGTGGTGGCGGCCGCATTACCAGCGGCAACCTGAACCCGGGCACTAGCAAATTAGCCAAGACACTGTACCGCAATTACCTGCCGGTCGGGAAGCATACGCAGGTGTTTGAAGGGGTGAGCGTGACGTATTGGTTGTTTGAACGAAAATAAGAGTGTGAGTCAAGGCGGTTAGCTGGTGAGTATTAACGTCACTAAGTGAATGACCCCGAACTTGGGTCGTTTGCTTAGTGGGGTTAAGCGGAACCAGCTGCCTTGGGGAACACGTTTCAGAAAGTAAGGTTGGCTAAATTTTTCCGTTCCCGGCGGCGGGCTCAAGGTTCCCTGCTGTGGGGTCGGTTTCAGCCTGAGGGGCGGGCTTTCACCTCAACTTTGAGCCTTAGAAGCGGTCTCAAAGGTTGCCCCATGCTCTAAGCTGAGAAAAATCGCTCAGCTAAGACCATCGACACAGCTGGGAACCTTGACCCGCCTCTGGTCACTCAGATTTGCGCGCTTACTTTCGGTAGTTTGGTGGGGTGGCAAGTAGTTCACTGATTCATACGCTTTTTTTGAAATTCTTGCTTACTTTAAGTAACTAGAAATATCCACTTTATGAATATATTTGTTAGGGGAAACATTCTGATATCACGAATGCTTCTCCTTTTTCATGTATAAACTTGTTTTTAGTTAGGGGTCAAATCTTGAAAAATGGCGCCTTGATGTTTCTATAAATCGGGACTAGGGTGGAGGCGTAATCAACACCACAACTGGCTTGATTGAAATTTACATATTTTAGGAGGAATTTGATGAAGAAAGTTTATGGATATGCTTTAGCTTTGGTTGCCACCTTAACTTTTGGTGGGGCATTGGCAACGTCTGCAAATGCTGCGGATGATGGTTCTGCAACTGGCACGCCTGCTGTGACAAACAGCGCAACTTCTGATAAACCGGCAACGGCTACTCCTGGGGAAACAACTACTGACACTACGGGAGCCGATAAGACTGGTACGGACGGTGATAGCGATGTAGCTGCTGGCGCTGATGGTGGTGACACAGTAGTTGACCCTAACAAGGACGCTGATACTACAACTGGCACTGGCACTGGCGATGGTACTGGCACTACCACACCAACTAAACCTAGCGATGGCGCTGGTACTACAACCGGCACTGGCGATGGTACTGACACTACCACACCAACTAAACCTAGCGATGGCGCTGGTACTACAACCGGCACTGGCGATGGTACTGACACTACTACACCAACTAAACCTAGCGATGGCGCTGGTACTACAACTGGTACTGGCGATGGTACTGGCACTACCACACCAACTAAACCTAGCGCTGGCGCTGGTACTACAACCGGCACTGGCGATGGTACTGACACTACCACACCAACTAAACCTAGCGATGGCGCTGGTACTACAACTGGTACTGGCGATGGTACTGGCACTACCACACCAACTAAACCTAGCGATGGTACTGGTACCACAACCGGAACTACTACAACTAACCCTGGTACCACTACTACAACCCCAGCAACCACTAACAACACCGCAACAACCCCAAGCTCCAGCAGTGTGGCTTCCTCAAGTTCCAGCCAAGTAGCTGCCACCAGCAGTTCCAAGCCGGCTACTAAGACGACCAAGACGGTCAAGAAGACTACTAAGAAATCAGCCAAGAAGACGGTTGCCAAGGCGAAGAAGATTCGTGCGCAGAAGACCTACACCAAGAATTCACGCCGCGTTCAGTTCAAGAAGGCCGTTAAGGGTAGCAAGGTCGTTTTGAAGAACAGCAAGGGCCAAGTCGTTAAGACCCTTAAGGTGACGAAGTCTGGGAAGCTCAGCATCAAGTTGAGTAAGAAGCAAGCCAAGAAGTTGAACCGCACCAAGAAGAACAAGCACTACTTCACGGTCACGGTGACGCAGAAGGGCTACAAGCCTTACACCATCAAGTACACGATCAAGGCTTAATTTCCTAAATAAATACGTAACCAATGGGTAGCTGTCTTCAACGGGCAGTTACCCATTTTTAGACTTAATTATCTAGGCTTACATTAATTGCCAAGATAATTGAAAATGCCCCTTGACGGAATCATTTGAAAGAACTACGATTATTTAGTGATAAAACCGGTTTATGATTTTATTAGAATTACATATCTGGGAGGAATTTTTCATGAAGAAAGTATTTGGTTACGTTCTTAGTTTGTTAGCCGCATTAACGTTTGCTGGTGTCATTGCTACGACTGCTAACGCTGCCGGCAACAATGCCGCAGCTACTAGTGGTAGCGGTAGTGGTGTTTCTAGTGTCGTTGCTTCAAGCAGTTCCAAGAAGGTTGCTAAGAAAGCAACTAAGAAGACTGTCAAGAAGTCAAAGCGCGTTCAACTGAGCAAGAAGTACAAGAAGAATGCTCGTAAAGTTTACATCAAGAAGGCTACCAAGGGTTCAAGCATTGCTTTGAAGAACAGCAAGAAGCAATCCGTTAAGAAGTTCTCCGTTAAGAAGAGCGGCAAGAAGACCTTGAAGTTGACCAAGAAGCAAGCTAAGAAGCTTAACAAGGGTAAGAAGTTCACCATGACTGTTACCAAGAAGGGCTACAAAGCTTACACTGTTAAGGTTACCATCAAGAAGTAAAGCTTTTTAAAACAAGCATTGAGGAGACGTGGCAGAACCACGTCTTTTCTTTTCTCATTTTTTAGGAAAAGGAGTCGGGTCCGTGTACTTACGAATCAAGGAAAAAATGCAGCGCCACGAAACTCAGTATTTCATGTTACTCGCGTTCATTGGGATTTTTATGATGGCGTTTTGTTCCTACACCTCACCAGCGTATTACTTCGACACCTCGCCGGATAACAACGCCTTCTTCACGGTCGGCAAGGCCATGATGCACGGGATTACGCCGTACAAGGACATCTTTGAACAGAAGGGGCCCTACGTGTACTTCTTACATGGGTTGGCCTACCTGGTCAGTCACCGCAGCTTCATCCTGATTTTCGTGGTGGAAATCGCGGTGCTGGTGGCGGCCATGATCTTAACGTTTAAGATTGCCCGGGTCATGAAATTAGCCGAGCTACCGGCCTTTCTGGTGGCGATGCTCTCGCCCATGCTGTTTCTCTACCATCCCTACTACAATTACGGGGACACGGTGGAGTTCTTTACGCTACCGTTATTGCTGTCGCTGATCTACCTGATTTTTCTGCTCGACCAGCACCAGCTAACGGTCAGTCCGTGGTGGTTCTTCGCGCAGGGGTTATTTGTCGGGATCGTTTTCCTGGCCAAATACACCCTGCTGGGGGCGTGGATCGCCTTTTACCTGGCCTATGGCGGCTATTTGTTGGTCAAAAAGCAGTGGCGGTTACTGGGCCAGCTTGTCCTCTGGAGTGGGGCGGGTTTCCTGCTGGCGACGGTGCCGTGGTTGATCTACTTCCTGGCGACCGGGTCGTTGGGTTCCTTTATTAATGTCTATATTTTATTTAATACCAAAGTTTATATGACCTCATCCGTGTCATTCTTTTCCAACTTGATTCAATCGACTATCTTGGTGGCCAATTTCTACCTGAGTGACGTCTTTTTCTTCCTGTTGGGGGTCGGTGGCACGCTGCTGATTCTGTTCCAACGGACGATTCTGAAACGCCGCCTGACGCGGGTGCTATACCTGTTGGTCTTTCTGGGGACCGACCTGCTGGCGCTTTACGGCTACCAGACGGGCTCACTTTACCAGTACTATCAGTTGGTCTACTTCGCCTTCTTCGTGGTGCCATTTATTTATTTCCTAAACCTATTCTTCAGCTGGGTTCGGCTCCCAGCCGTGGACGATCCGTTTATCATTTTAAGCACCCTGGTACTCAGCTTTTTCCTGGTGCTCGGGGTGAATGACAACGTGACGGTCTCCCGGCTATTTCCGAACAATGCGGCGATTACCAAACGCAGCACGCGCAAGCCGCAACAGCCCGCGCAGGTGGAGTTCGGGAACATCATGCGCCAGCAGTCCGCACACCCAACGCTGTTAAATTATGGGTCAATCGACATGGGCTTCTACACGGCGGCCGATGCCGTGCCGACCACCTATTATTTCCAAAATTATAATATCCCAGAGAAGGCGGCCCCCCAGATTCTGCGGTCCCAACGACGCGTGATTCAGCGGCACCAGGTCCAATGGGTCGTCTTGAACACGCCGACCAAGCAATCCGTGCGCGAATGGGAAGGGAACAAAGAAATTCCCGGCCGCATTTCCAGCGGGAACCTGAACCCCGGCACGTCCAAGCTGGCGAAGTCGCTCTACCGGCATTACCGGCTGGTCAAGGTGCATCGCCAGGTCTTTGAACAGGTCGATGTGAAGTACTGGCTGTTTGAACGAAAGGGGTAAGCAAACATGGCAACAAGTGACACGGCAAATGGGTCGTCCCAGTCTGATTGGCTGCGACGGTACCGCTGGCTGTTAGAGTTGGGCCTGTTTAGCTGCCTGAGTCTCTTCTGGCTCTTTTTGTGGGCGGCGCAGGGGAAGATTTATCTCGGGGATGACCTGGGCTTTCACCTAAACCGCGTCCAGGGCCTTTACCAGCAAGTAATTTCGGGTCACTGGGGCTTGGGGCACATTGCCACGACCACCTTTCAGGGATGGGGCTACCCAATCAATCTGTTTTACCCGGCGTACACGTTGCTGCCCATGGCCATTCTGCAGGTCTGGTTCGGCGGGGTGCACGCGTACGCGATTTTTCTATTTCTGATTACGCTACTCACCCTGTACACGACCCGCTTCGTGGGGCAACGGGTACTGGGTAGCTACTACCAGGGCCTACTGCTGGCGGTGCTCTACAGCTTCTCGCAGTACCGGGTGCTGGACTTCTTCGTCCGGGGCGCCTTGGCCGAGGGTATCGTCTTTGCGTTTCTCCCGCTGGTCTTTTACGGGGCCTATAGCATTGCCATCGGTGACGTGCATCAGTGGTACTGGCTGACGCTGGGGATGGCACTGATTGGCCTGACGCACGTGGTCTCCCTGATTTTGGCGTCCGTCTTGGTCCTGTTGACGCTGGGACTCTTTTTCCTGAAACGAACGGGGCTCAAGCAACGACTGGGCGCCCTGTTCCTAGCGGTGGTCACGACCGGCCTACTGGATCTGACCTTTCTGGCACCACTGATGGAACAACTCCATCACATGAAGGGCCTCGGCGTCATGCAATTTCAACTGGCCAGCAGCGCGGTGCAGCCGTGGCCGTTTCTGGTCAACTCAGCCGTGAATCAAATGGGGTCGGGGCAGATCAATCTGGGTTGGCTGATGTTGATGCTCTTACTCCTGACGCTCGGCGTCTGCTGGAAATTTAACGGCGTGGAGCGCTACCTAGTTGGGTTAGCAGTCGTCTTTGTGTGGCTCGCAACGACCTGGTTCCCGTGGTCGCTATTTCAGGGTGTGCTGGGAACGATTCAATTTCCCTGGCGCTTCCTGGCGATTGCCAGCTTCCTGATTGCCTTAGTGGGGACCCGGGCGCTAGTACTGGTCTTGCCACGAAATACCCGCCACGTTCGGGGAATTTTACTGGCGGCCATGGTTGTCCTGGGCATCATTCTAAATGCGGCTGGGTTCGTAAGCTTTTTCCAGAATCCCTATAGCAATGCGATCACACCCGAGAGCTATCACACGGTGGCAACGGACGTGGCTAGCACGGATTACGTCCAACCGGTCTCATTGCCCGCGATGCCGGCGCTAAAAACCCATTCTATCGTGGTGATGAACCCAACGAAGGGGAAGACCACGCTACGACAGCTTAGTCGCCAGGTGGGAGCGGATTCATTTACCTACCGTCTCTGGAGTCGTCGCGCCCGGCGCCTGAAGCTGCCACATCTGGCCTATCCGGGCTACCAGGTGACCGTCAATGGCCACCGGCAACCGTTGCGTCAGAACCGAATGGCCATTCTGCTGGCCAACGTCAAGCAGGGGACCAACATCATTCGGGTGGCCTACGTGGCGACGACGATACAACGCGTGTCGGCGTGGCTCTCTGCGCTGACATGGGTGGTGTTGCTGGGCTGGTTCGGCTGGAAAGCTTGGCGACGTCTGCGTCAGTGAATGGGCAATTTGGCGGCTCGATAAATGCGATTTAAAGTAGTTCGTCACCTGACCCATTTAATCACTGCCGTTAATTACTCCATGATAGTTCAATGAGAAGCCTTGACCTGAATGGCCTAGACTGGTAAATTAAGAAACAATATCTCCCAGGATTCCTAACCGAGCCTGAGACTAAAATTAAGAGGAGCGATATCAACTATGTCTAATTGGGACACGAAGTTTGCTAAAGAAGGATTCACTTTTGATGATGTTTTGTTAATACCCGCTGAAAGCCACGTTTTACCGAATGAAGTCGATCTGAGTGTCCAATTAGCCCCGAACCTCAAGCTGAACGTTCCGTTTTTAAGTGCCTCCATGGACACCGTTACTGAAACCAAGATGGCCACTGCCATGGCGCGTAACGGGGGCCTTGGGGTCATCCACAAAAACATGAGTGCCGACGACCAAGCCCAAATGGTCGCTGACGTGAAGGCCATCGAAAACGATGCTAGCCAATTTCCTAAGGCCGCGGTCGACGCGAACAACCATTTGTTAGTCGCCGCTGCCGTTGGGGTCACGTCCGACACGTTCGACCGGGCCAGCGCCTTACTTAAAGCTGGCGCGGATGCTATCATCATCGACACCGCCCACGGTCATTCCGCTGGGGTATTACGCAAGGTCGCTGAAATTCGCCAACAATTGCCAGACGCCACGCTGATTGCCGGGAACGTCGCCACGGGTGAAGGTACCCGGGCGCTGTTCGAAGCCGGCGTTGACGTGGTCAAAGTGGGTATCGGCCCCGGTTCTATCTGCACGACGCGGGTGGTTGCCGGTGTCGGTGTGCCCCAATTGACGGCCATTTACGACGCTGCTCAGGTGGCCCGTGAATTTGGCAAGCCAATCATCGCCGATGGTGGGATGAAGTACTCTGGTGACATCGTGAAGGCCATCGCTGCCGGTGGGAACGCCGTCATGTTTGGCTCCATGTTCTCCGGGACCGACGAAGCGCCTGGCGAAGTCATCGAAGACAACGGTAAGAAATACAAGACTTACCGGGGGATGGGGAGCTTGGCTGCCATGTCCCACGGTTCAGCCGACCGTTACTTCCAAGGTGGCGTCAATGAAGCTGACAAGCTGGTGCCAGAAGGTATCGAAGCCCGCGTGGAATACAAGGGTAGCGTCAACGACATCATCTTCCAAATGGTTGGTGGCCTGCGTTCCGGGATGGGTTACACTGGGAGCGCTACGATTCAGGATTTGATCAACGACGCACAATTTGTTCGGATTTCCAACGCCGGCCTGATCGAGTCTCACCCCCACGACGTCCAAATCACCAAGGCAGCCCCTAACTACAAATAAAACCGTTCGGAGCGGGTCAAACTGAGCTTGGCAGCGCCTACCGGGCGATTTAAAATGGACCGGAACGCGGTGGGCAGGACGCCTCGAGCCGAAAGGCGGTCTCGGGACTTGTTTTGAGCCGAAGAACGCGTCTCAAAATCACCATTTATCACGCACACGCGCGTGATAAATCCCACGGCTGAGTCCATTTTAAACCGCCCTCACGGCTCCAACTGGTTTGACCCGCAACGATTTTGTTTGTGGGTTGTCGCAGCCAGGCGATTTGGCTGTGTGGTTGTATAAATTTAAATTAGACAGAAGGCTAACCGGAAATTTCTGGTTAGCCTTTTTTGAGCACCAAATCTGGGATTGACAGAGGTGTGGCGTATACTTCAGAACAAGTGAGGTGAGTGGGATGGCAACAATTTCTATTCGGGTGAGCGCCGCCGAAAAGGTGTGGTTGCAGCGGATGGCTGAATTTTATGGATTATCGCTGTCAACATTGATTATGACGTATTCCTTTGAACAACTTGAAGACACCTATGATGCCTTGATAGCTGAGTCCGTGTACAAGTATTACCATGCTAAGGACCAGTCGACCGTTTCGATGGCACAGGTGTTGGCTGAATTTGGTGGTGGGGATGGGCATAAATTATAGGTTCGTTGAGTGCAGCGCACCCCGCCACCTCGGCAAGCCCAATTACGGGCTAAACCCGTGTGAGCCGCAGGGATGGTGAAAATGAGGCCAGCCGTGGGAGTTGCCTTAGCGGTTTACCGCTTAGTCAACTGCTAGCTTTGAGACGCGTTCTTCGGCTCAAAGTAAGTCTGGAGACCGGTCCCCAGGCTCCAGACGGGCGCCCACCGCGAACCGCTCTCATTTTCACCATCCTGGAGGCGCCGGAACGAAGATTAGGACTTAATTGGAGCTTAACACCGGGTTGGCGAGTCGCCCGCAAATAGTGTAAGATTAAGGAATGGTAAAGTGCCTTACGCCCGACTAAAGGTTCGGGTTTTCCGGTCACGCCACGCGGTTTATTTGCTAGAATAGACGTAAACCTACGGGGAAGACCGCTAGTGTTATTACCTAGCTGTTAAAGGAGATTAGCCCAATTATGAAAATTTTAGTTGTCGATGATGATAAAGAAATTGCACAATTACTCGAAATTTATATTAAAAACGAAGGTTACGAACCCCTGACCGCCTACAACGGTAAGGAAGCGCTGACCAAATTACACACCACGCCGGACATTGCCCTGATGATTTTGGACATCATGATGCCTGAAATGAGCGGGATCGAAGTCATGAAGGAAGTTCGGAAAGACTCTCAAATTCCCATCCTGATCCTGTCAGCCAAGACTGGTGACATGGACAAGATTCAGGGATTAATTTCCGGTGCCGATGATTATGTCACCAAGCCATTTAACCCACTAGAAGTTATGGCACGGGTCAAATCATTGTTGCGGCGGAGCCAAGACCAAGTGACCGACGATGCACCAGACGTTCTGGACATTGGCACACTGACCATCAACAAGGATTCTCACGAAGTTAAAACGATTGCCGGCAAGACGATTTCCCTGACGGCCTTAGAGTTCGGGATTCTCTACCTGTTAGCGAGCCACCCCAACCGGGTCTTCTCCGCTGACGAAATTTTCGAACGCGTTTGGCGTCAGGAAAGCATTGTCTCCGCTAAGACCGTCATGGTTCACGTGAGCCATTTGCGCGATAAGATTGAAGACGCGACTAACGGGGAAAAGGTCATCCAGACCGTCTGGGGCGTCGGCTACAAGATTGAATCACACTAATATTGGTTTAAAGATGGTTTAGTTGGTGCTGGTGCCTTACCGGACACGCAAATATGGCCGGAACGCTATGGGGAGGACGCCCCGAGCCGAAGGGCGGTCTCGGGACTTGCTTTGAGCCGCTGAGAAGCGCATCTCAAAGTCACCATTTATGGACGCGCCTGCGCGTCATAAATCCCATGGCTGAGCCATATTTGCGTGTCCTCTCGGCGTATACTGGTTTTTAATGGCCGCGAAAGTCGTGTGAGTCAAGCTGGTGGCTACTTGGTGTGTGCTTGCCGTTTTTGGCGGCAGCGTTCACTCGCGGACTCATCCTGTGTGGTTGGCGTGGGTCACTTTCTACGTGGCCGTTCAAGTGGTGTCGCTCAGCCGCGGCTACCCGCCACCAAGCCAATGGGTGACACGCCCGCAACCAGTTTCACGTGAACGCACCATCTGAGCCGGAGGAAGCCAGGTACGGAGACGGCTGTGTCGGTGGTGTTAGACCGAGTGTTCTTCTCGGCCTTACAGCACGGGACGACCTTTGAGACCTGCGTGAACTTCGCAGGGCTTAAAGTCGAGGTGGGAGCCTGCTTCTCAGGCGGGAACCGGCCCCACAGCAGGCGTAGTACCTGGAAGCCGCAGGCGGCCAGCCGACGCACATCCATCCGCACCGAAACAAATTTAAAACAGAAGTTTCACCAATTGGAGAAGGAGTAAGTTATGGGCAAATGGGAACAAGTCCAATTGAATCGTCCGCGGGGGGCCGCAGCATGAAGCTAACCACTCGCGAGAAAAGCGCGCTGTTCATGGAAGGCGTCGTCACGGTCATCCTGCTGTTGATGCTGAACCTGGCGCTGCTGGTGCTGATCAGCCAAGCCATTCAGAGCAACCCCGGACTGCGGGACGGGATTTTTATCATCAAACGGTCCGTGGTCTTTGGCCCGAATCACTTTCAGCTGTGGAGCTGGGAAAATGTCTTCATTGGCTTCATGATCATCGCGGATGCCTTGGTCGTCTGGTGGCGGCTGATTCGGCGCTACCGGCAAATGCAGCTGCATCATATCATTGAGGAGCTGCATTACATTGCCAACGGCCATTTTGACCACCGGATTCCGTTCCGGGTCAGCGGCGACGTGCAGCGGGTCGTGGATTCCGTCAATGCCCTGGTCGATTCTGTCATTCACTCGATGGATGAGGAGCGGGCGATTGAGAAGTCCAAGGACGAGCTGATCACCAACGTCAGCCATGATATCCGGACGCCATTGACGTCGATCATCGGCTACCTGGGTTTGATCGAAGACCAGCAGTATCACAGTCAAGAAGACGTTTTGAAATACACGCACACGGCCTTTTTGAAATCGAAACAGATGAAGTCTCTGGTAGACGACCTGTTCGAGTACACCAAGGTCCGCCAGACGGACACGCCGCTGAGCCTGACGACCATCGACCTGGCCGCCATGCTAGAACAGCTGGGCGCCAGCTTCGAGTTGGAGGCCCAGAAGAAGGGCATGACGATTGGCGCGGCCAGCGAGCCGGCTAGTTTAATGATGGAAGCCGATCCTGAGAAGTTGGTCCGGGTGTTTAACAACCTGGTCTCGAATGCGCTGAAGTACGGCGATGGCGGGAAAGAAATCAACCTGCTTGCCAAGCGCGTTAGCGACAACGAGTTGGAGGTCCGCGTGACCAACGATGGTCCCAAGATTCCCAAGGAGTCGCTGGCTCTCATTTTCGAACGGTTCTACCGCGTGGAAGAATCCCGTTCCAAGGAAACTGGCGGGACCGGGCTGGGGCTAGCGATTGCCCAAAGCATCGTGGCCCTACACGGCGGGTACATCTACGTCGAATCCGACGACGACCTGACCAGTTTCGTGATTCATTTACCCGTTAAACATGATCAACCCTTGGCCATTCCGCAGCGGTTAAAAACGGCGGGAGCGGTCAACTAAAGCTGCCGGACTTTTCCGGTAACTACATAAGATAGAGGTGTTTTAATTGATGAAACGTTTAAAACAAGTTGTTATGGGCTTGGTAACGGCGATGACGCTGTTTGCCGGGAGCCTCAGTACCCTTAGCGCGCCGGTCACGGCCCAAGCGGCCACGACCAGTACCAGCACCACGGTCAACCTGAAGGCCAAGGCCGGCATCGCTGTCGACGCCAAGACCGGGCAGATTCTCTACGATAAAAATAGTGATCAAGCCCTGCCAGTCGCCTCGATGACCAAGCTGTTGTCCATCTACCTGGTGCTCGATGCGGTCCACAACGGTCAGCTGAAATGGGACCAAAAGATTACCGTGAACAAGGCTACGGCTAAGGTGGCGCAAAACACCAACCTGTCCAACGTGCCACTGCGTGCGGGTCACAAGTACACGGTCAAGGCACTGTATCAGGCTTCCTTGATTTACTCCGCCAACGGGGCCATCGAAGCCCTGGGGACGGCGGTTGCCGGGTCACCGCACGCCTTCGTAGATAAAATGCGGGCCCAAGCCAAGAAATTGGGCATGACGAATGTTAAAATTTACAACGCTTGTGGACTGACGAACAAACAAGTCGGTAAGCTGGGTTACGACAACGAGGCCGGTTCCGCCGAAAATGAATGGTCCGCTGCCGACCAAGCCAAATTGGCCGTCGCACTGTTAAACAAGTATCCAGAAGTCCTACAAACCACCAGCGTTAAGAAGATGTGGTTTGAAAAGGGCACCAACGACGCTACCAAGATGGAAAACTGGAACTGGATGTTGAAGGGCTTGTCCGCCTCATACGCAAAACTTCACGTGGACGGCTTGAAGACCGGGACTTCCGACGCTGCCGGCGCCAACTTTACCGGGACCGCCAACAATAATGGCAACCGGATTGTGACCGTCGTCTTGCACGCGGCGCACAAGTCTGAGACCGATCCGTCTCGTTTCAAGCAAACGCAGAAGATGATGTCTTACGTTTACAACAACTTCAAGACGGTTAACGTCAAGGCCGGTAGTCAGGTGACTGGCAGTAAGACGGTCAAGACCAACGATGCCAAGGAAAAGACGGCTAAGACCGTGTTGACCCAGAACCTGAAGCTGTGGATTCGTAACGACCAGGTCGCTAGCAATGTTCAATCCACCACGACGCTGAAGAGTAAGCTGACTAAGAACAAGGCTTTGGAAGCGCCCGTTGCCAAGAACACGGTTGTTGGGACCGCCAACATTTCCTTGAAGGGCGATCAACTCGGCTTCTTGGGGAATACCAAGACGACTAGCGTGCCGGTTAAGGTTACTGGGGCGGTGGAGAAGGCGAACGTCTTCGTCCGCCTCTGGCGCGCCATCGTCGCATTGTTCTAAAAAGTGTTTTTGACCGCGCCTCCGGGCTGATGAAAACTGGACCGGGACGCTGTGGGCAGTTGCCGTTCCCGGCGGCGGATTCAAGGTGCCCTGCTGTGGGGCCGGTTCCAGCCGAAGGGCGGGCTTCCACCTCAACTTTGAGCCGAAGAACGGTCTCAAAGGTTGTCCCATGGAACTAGGCTGGGACAGAACCCCAGCCAAGTCCATCGACACAGCTGGTCGCCTTGATCCGCCTCTGGTCACTGAGACTGACCACGCTTGGTCCATTTTCACCAGCCCTGCGGCTAACACTGGTTTAGAACAAACTGACGGTTGTCGTTTGTGTGGTTTCATTTGAATGTGTAAGTTAGAATCCTCAATCAGGGTGGTTACTCTGGTTGGGGATTTTTTAGTGGTCGATTGATTGAAGCATGACTAGTTGTCATTTCAAGTGGGGGTCGCTCGTAGCAGACGGGCCCCTGGAAACCGAAGACGGCGGCTGAATGCGCCTCGCTTGATTCAAATCAATGTACCTAGTTGACGCGTGGGATATAATATTTTATGTAGTTAAGGGCAAACCTTAAATGTGTCTGAAATTTATTTTATTTTATAAAAAGTTGGCTAAACGTTGATTTTACACTGTTGGTGGCGATTACGTTAGATTGTTGATGGCGTGTTGTTGTTTTGACAAGTCAAGTATTAATGTGCGAAGATACTCTTTAACATTAGCTGAGAACGCGCAATTTTAAGATTATTTTTAGGAAAAGGGAGTTGGCATTCGTGAACATGATTAAAGGCGAGTGGAATTACATTCGGCACAACCGGTTGATTTTGATCTCCGTGTTGGCCATTATGTTTATTCCATTCCTCTACAGTATCTTCTTTCTGAAATCGGTTTGGGACCCATACGGCGAAACCGGTGAACTGCCCGTTGCGGTGGTTAACCAGGATAAGCCAGTGACTTACCAAGGGCAAAAATTAAACGTTGGGGATCAAACGATTACCAATTTGAAGAAGAATAAGCAGTTGGGATGGAAGTTCGTTTCCGCTAAGACGGCGGCTGACGGGCTGAAGCACCACAAATACTATACCGTTATTACGTTCCCTAAGAACTTTTCGGCAAACGCTGCGACGGCGCTGAACAAGCACCCGAAGAAGATGACGTTTACCTACAAGACGAACGGTTCCGCCAACTACATCGCTCAGGTTATGAGTGAAGTGGGGTCCTCTAAGCTGGACAGCGAAATTCGTGCCAAGGTGACGAAGGCCTACGCCCAAGCTACCTTTAAGCAAATCTTCGCCGTTGGTAAGGGGATGGACAAGGCTGCCAAGGGGTCCGCTCAGTTGAAGAACGGGACGGTTACCTTGACGGATGGTCTGAACACCTACACGACCGGGGTTCACACGTTGAACAACGGCCTGCAACAAATGAAGACGTCCGTGACGCCATTAGCTACCGGGATTCAACAATTGTCGACCGGGGCGAAGACGTTACAGACCGGTTTGGGCACCTACACGGCTGGTGTGGGACAATTTGCTAGTGGGGTTAATACCTATACTAGTGGGGTTGGCCAATACACCAGTGGGGTTAACCAATTTACCGGTGGTGTCAGCAAACTGAGTGCTGGGATGCCTAAGTTGACCGCCGGGACTTCCCAATTAGCTTCTGGAGCCAAGTCTTTGAAGTCTGGGACTTACACGTACGTTAATGGGGTCTACACGTTGAACTCTGGGGTGAAGACTCTGGGTAAGGGCTCAACTTCTCTGGCTAGCGGCGTTACTAAGCTGGCTGACGGGAGTAAGAGCTTGAATTCTGGACTGTCTACGTTGAGTGGTAACTCTAAGTCATTGAATGATGGCGCTACGGCCCTGGCTACTGGTGCAACTACCTTAAAGAATGGGGTCGATCAGTTAGAGACAGAGTTGGGAAACATGGCAGCTATGTCTGGTGACTTAACACAGGCGCAAGGGCTATTACAAGATATTCAATACGCCGCATCAATTTCAGGCAGCGACGGAACGAGTATGGAGACTGCCTCGGGCCAATTGTATACAGCTATGCAGCAATTGATGGCAGCCCAAGCTGCGGCTAAAGAAGCAGCAGCTAGTGCCCAGGCCGCAACGAATCAGATTAAGAGCGATGTTGCTGGGTCAAGTACAGGTACTTCTGGTTCAACGAGTGGCAATGAGACTGTTAAGAAGAACATCCAGGATACAACTGCTGAAGCCGAGACATTAGCTGCGGAAATTAGTTCAGCAAAAGACGATGCTACTGTTTCTACTATCAAAGATAAAGTGACGGCATTGCAAGGGAAATTAGCAACCATCAGTAAGGATGCCGACAACATTACGGCTGAAAAACAGGCTTCAGCTGCCACAGCAAATGCCTCGTTACTTAAGGATGCAACTACGGCATCTGACGCACAAGCTGCGGCGAAGGAAGCTTTGCAAAATGTGCAAGCAAAAGCTGCAGAGCTGTTAAATATCATGCAGTCTGCAAACTTGGATGATAATCAAGCTGCTGTGCTCAAGGCGTTTATGACTGGGAAGAGTCAAGATGTTAAAGATCAAATGACTAAGTTATCTGCTGACTTACAAGCTCTATCAGCGTTAAACTCCGATGGTAATAAGAAACAATTGAAAGCCTTGAAGGATGGCGCCACAGCTTTAAGTACGGGTGCTACGCAATTAAGTACCCAATTACCTCAATACACGTCCGGTGTCGACCAAGCCTTCGCAGGCTCAACCACGCTGAACAATGGGTTATCTACGCTTAACAGTCAAGTGCCAACCTTAACCGACGGGGTCACCCAGATCATGAATGGGACGGCCAAGTTAGCTAAGAACGGTCCTGCCCTGAAGAGTGGGTCTAAGAAGGTTGCTGCTGGGGCTACGCAATTGAACGGTGGGCTGAAGACGGCCGCTGCTGGTGTGAACCAGTTGAACGCCAACACGGGCAAGTTAACGGCTGCCGGCAACAAGCTCAACGCCAACACGCCTAAGCTGACCGCCGCTGGTAACAAGCTGACTAGTGCTTCTAGCCAACTGACCAACGGTGCCGGCCAACTGACCTCTGGCTTGAACACCTTGAACAGCAAGGTGCCTGCTTTAACCAGTGGGGTCAACCAACTGGCCGATGGTTCACAACAATTGGACGACAACAGCAACAAGCTGATGCAAGGTGCCAACAAGCTCAAGAAGGGGAATGGCACGCTGGCCAAGTCCCTGAAGAGTGGTGCTGATCAACTCAAGGCCCAACCGTTGACCAACAAGACGGCCGACATGTTTGCCGCACCAACGCATTTGAAGCACGAAAGCTACAGCTACGTGCCTAACTATGGTCACGCCTTAGCACCTTACGTGTTATCCGTTGCCCTCTACGTTGGGGCCCTGGTCTTCAACTTTGCCTTCCCAATTCGGAAGGTCTCACGCGAAGGTGGGAGTGCCACTGGCTGGTACTTGAGTAAGGTTTCCATTGGTGCCGCCGAAGGGCTCGCCATGGGACTGATCGAACCCGTCCTGATGATGTTAGGTGGCTTGAGTGTTGATCACCCAGGTCAAATGATTCTGATTTCCATCTTCTTCGCGGAAGCGTCGATGTTTATCGTCATGTTCCTATCGATGTTACTGGACAACCCTGGCCGTTTCATCGCCATGGTTCTCCTGATGCTCCAACTTGGTGGTTCCGGTGGGACGTTCCCAATGGAAGTCACCAACCACTTCTACAACGTCGTTCACCCATTCTTGCCAATGACTTACTCAATCCTCGGATTCCGTGAAGCCATTACGTCGGGGATGTCGGGAATGGTCGGTCAAGCCTTGTGGGTCTTAGCACTCTTTACCATCATTGGTTTAGCGCTGCTCTGGCCAACGATGATTTGGCTGCAGAAGAAGCATCTCATGGGCAAGTCACAACTGGATGATAATCAAAAACTCCAGGCCGTTGAAGACCCAGAGTCGAAGTCACATTCATAAAATTTAAAATGGAAGCGTCGTGAAACCACTGGTTTTGCGGCGCTTTTTGCGTATAATCAATTTTATTGAGTGAGAAATGAGGGATGGATATGTCAGTCACGTTTCGGTTAGCCACCACCGCTGATCAGCCGCGGGTGGTCGCGATTTATAATCAGGCAATTGCCACCAAGGGAAGTACCGCCGACCTGACGCCGATGACGGTCGCCCAGCGCCAACCGTGGTTCCGGGAGTTCTCTGCGGACCACTTTCCGTTGTGGGTCATCGTCGAAAACGACCAGGTTGTCGGTTTTGTCGGGCTGGAACCCTATAGTGATCGCGTAGCCTACGCGCAAACGGCCGAAATTGCCCTGTATTTGGCGTCTGAGGCGCAGGGCCACCACTTAGGTGGACAAGCCGTAGAATGGGCTGAGAGGGCCGGAAAACGCCTGGGACTGACGACGATTATTTCGCGGATCTTTGGCCACAACCAGGCCAGTCGGCATTTATTTGAAAAACACGGCTACGAGCACTGGGGGCATTTGCCAGCGATTGCTGACATGCAGGGCTTCACGGCCGATTTGGAAGTCTACGGCAAGCATTTAACGGAATAGGAAACGATGAAAATTCGCTGGATTTTTTCACAAACCTTTAATCAAACGAGGGGGTAACGGGGCTGACCTTTGCTAAATATCACAACTGTTATATGAAAATGACGTGAAACATGTTAAAATATCATCGTGTGGTTTTATCATGTAAACCCATTAACTTGCTTCATATCTCAGAGTATTCGACGGAGGCAAACATTCTTGAATAAACGACGGCCAAACCCCAAGCAGGTGCCGGACCCCAATGAACCCTTATGGCGGTCGACACTGCGGGTAGCCATGCCCCTTAATTTGAGTTACATTCCGATTGGGCTGGCTTGTGGGATTTTGCTACACGCGGCAGGGTTCAATACCTTACTGACTGGATTAGTTTCGATATTGATCTTTTCTGGTGGGGCACAATTTTTAATTGCCACGATGTTGACCATTAATTCCCCACTACTTTCAATTGTTTTGATGTTGTTCTTTTTGGAATTACGGTATGCATTACTGAGTTCGAGTTTATCGCCTTACTTAAAAGGCCAATCCAATCGCTTTTTATTTGCGTTTGCGATTTCTTTAAACGATGAAAATTACGCCATAAACTACTTAAAATTTGCCACGGATAAAAAGTGGACGGGTAAGGAAGCCTTGATGGTGGAGCACTATTCCTTGCTGTTCTGGGCCGTCAGCAACATTATCGGGAGTTTGATCGGTAGTGCGCTGAAGATTGACCTGGGAGTCGTGAACTTTGCGCTAACGGCGTTGTTCTTGTACATGATTGTGATGCAGATCAAGAACCGTTTGACGATTGTCATTTGCCTGATTTCTGGGGTATTGGCAGCGCTCTGCATGATGCTCACCAAGAGTACGTTAGGGCTGGTTATTTCGACGATTATTGCTTCATTGATTGGGTTCTTCCTGGAGACGACGTTGCGCAAACGCTTGCCAGATAGCCACTGGCTGTGGAAACTCCGCAGTCCGGGGTCGAAGAAGTCAACCGTGGAGAGTGAATCGGACGCTGATTAGGATACAGGAGACGCTATATGAATGCAGTTAATACGTGGAACAGTACGCAACACTTTTGGTTGATCATTCTCGGCTTTTGTGTTGCCTTCGTGCCGCGCTTCATTCCCTTAATGTTGTTCACGAAGCGGGCCATTCCCGAATGGTTCAACGAATGGATGAAGTTTGTGCCGGTTTCATTATTTACCGCGCTGGTCGTGAAGGATGTCTTCATCGACAGTGCCAGTTACCAAATTATCTTTAACCATTTTTCCGAAATGATTGCGGCGGTCATCGTCGTTATCATTGCCTACCGCACGCGCTCCATGGCCATCTCGGTCATCGTCGGCTTGATAGCCGTGTTCCTGTTGAGCATGTTTATTGCGTGACCTGGGTTAATTAAATTGATTTTGTTGTATGCAAAAGGCGGAGCTGTTGGGCTCCGCCTTTTTGATTGCGTTAGGTTATGCGTTTGGGTCTTTGGTTTCTGACTGGTTAGGATTCTTATCTGGGTTAGTAGGGTTGGATTCACCCGGTTGGGCTGGAGTTGGGGTAGGAACGATTGGATTGATTGGATTTTTACCATCAGTATTCGCGGATGCGTTGCCATCGCCGTTAGAGGTAGTGTTATCGCCGGTGTCGGTGCCACTGTCGTTAGAATCAGTGCTTTCCTCAGGCTTGTTATTGCCGCTAGCGGTATTGCCATTGCTAGAGCCAGTGCCTGCGCCTGGTTGTTCTGGTTGTCCAGTGTTAGGTTGTCCAGGTTCAGCTGGAGTGTTGCCACCTGGGATAGTTGGTGCAGGATTGCCAGGTTGTCCAGGTTCAGACGGAGTGGTGGCACCTGGGATAGTTGGTGCAGGATTGCCAGGTTGTCCAGGTTCAGGCGGAGTGGTGGCACCTGGGGTAGTTGGTGCAGGAGTGCCAGGCTTTCCAGGTCCGGGCGGAGTGGTGGCACCTGGGATAGTTGGAGCAGGAGTACCAGGCTTTCCAGGTTCAGGCGGAGTGGTGGCACCTGGGATAGTTGGTGCAGGATTGCCAGGTTGTCCAGGTTCAGGCGGAGTGGTGGCACCTGGGGTAGTTGGTGCAGGAGTGCCAGGCTTTCCAGGTCCGGGCGGAGTGGTGGCACCTGGGATAGTTGGAGCAGGAGTACCAGGCTTTCCAGGTTCAGGCGGAGTGGTGGCACCTGGGATAGTTGGTGCAGGATTGCCAGGTTGTCCAGGTTCAGGCGGAGTGGTGGCACCTGGGGTGGTTGGAGCAGGAGTACCAGGTTGTCCAGGTTCAGGCGGAGTGGTGGCACCTGGGGTAGTTGGTGCAGGATTGCCAGGCTTTCCAGGTTCGGGCGGAGTGGTGGCACCTGGGGTAGTTGGCGCAGGATTGCCAGGCTTTCCAGGTTCGGCCGGAGCGGTGATACCTGGGGTAGTTGGCGCAGGAGTACCAGGCTTTCCAGGTTCGACCGGAGTGGTACTACCTGGGATAGTTGGTGCAGGAGTACCAGGTTTTCCAGGTTCGGTCGGAGTGGTGGCACCTGGGGTAGTTGGTGCAGGAGTACCAGGTTGTCCAGGTTTGATTGGATTGGTAGTGCCTGGGTTAGTCGTTCCGGAAGTACCAGGTTTCTCAGGCTTGTTTGGTTTTTCTTGTAGGTTTGAGCTTTCAGAAGGTGTTATTGGTTTGTTTGGATGTGAGTCTGACGTTGATGATCCCACACTGTTGATTGATTTTGCCTTGTGGGTATAAGTGCGTGCCTTTAATCCCGCTTTCGTTGCCTTGAGCTTGAAGTTTAACTTCGTGAGATTATTGTGCTTAACCGTAAGCGTGAACTTACCATGCTTGTTGGCAGTTGTCGAAACTTTTTCTCCGTGTTTCAGCTTCAGAAGTTCGATGTGGGATTTTGCTGTCGTATAACCAGTGACCTTGTGTTTCGTGACCTTGACGTGGGTAAACTTAGCAACGGATTGTTGGGTCTTAGCGGCTAGCGCACTAACTTCTCCACCAGTAACGATTGAGACTAACGTAGCGGCCATAACAATCTTCTTCATATCCATAACAAATATAATCTCCCTTATAACTGTTTTTACCAACTGTTGTGCTGGTGAAATTACTATATCATGAAATGTAGACCAGCAAAAGAAGAGATGAAAATCAAGAATAAATAGTTGATTGGTAAGCGGTGGTGGGGAGATACGCTTGTGGTGATATAAAATCAACGCTAATTGATATTTCGCCGATAAGACAATTATTAGGTTATTGTCATGATTTAAATACTATTTGGTAATGAATGCTAATTATAATGTTGGTGGTCCAAATTATTTAGCCACCAAAAAACGAAGCCAAGTAGCTTCGTTTTTAGTGAAAATATTAGCTATGGGTAAGTGGAGCAGGAAGTTGAGTTGTCGTACCGTTTAAAAAGTCATTGATGTTTTTAAGTAAACCAGCAACTTTTTCCCTGTTGCTAACGGCGTCTTGGATGGCGCTATCAAAAGCATCTAACTCTTTAGTAGCGTCCTTGTATTTTGAATCTCCCAGTTGCGCTTTGTATTCGTTAATTTTGGCAGTTAGGGAAGTGACAGTATTTTTTTCTTGAACGCCAATGGGCTTAGCCTGTTCTTTTGCCAAATCAGCCTTAACTTTTTCACTAGAGATTCTTAGTGAATTGAGTTCAGCGAGTTGACCTTTTAGAGCAATGCTTTTCTTATTGGTTGCATCGGTAACTTTCTGTTGTGCTTCTTTTAGAACGCCGTTAAAGTGATCTTGCAGGCTCATTACTTGCATAACTACTTTAGGACTTAAAGGCTTTTCCTTATGAGTAGATGCAGGCTTCTTATCCGCACTAGAACTATCGGGCTTAACCACAGCAGGGGCAGTCTGCGTCTCAGTAGTAGCGCCATCGTCGATCGACTGCACAGCCTTCTTAACCTTATGCGTGTAAGTCCGGGCCTTCAAGCCAGTCTTAGTAGCCTTCAACTTAAATTTCAACTTCGTCAGGTTATTGCTCTTAACCTTCAGCGTGAACTTGCCGTGCTTGTTGGCAGTAGCGGAAACCTTTTCCCCGTGCTTCAGCTTCATCAGTTTGACGTGGGACTGGGCGGTCGTGTAGCCCGTGACTTTGTGCTTCGTGACCTTAACGTGCGTAATCTTAGCGACAGAGTGTTGGGTCTTGGCAGCTAGGGCGCTAACTTCTCCCCCGGTAACAATCGAAAGCAACGTGGCAGCCATAACAATCTTCTTCATATCCATCTTAAATATAATCCCCTTTATAACTGAGTTGGCCAACTATTCTGCTGGTTGAAGCTACTATAGCATGGGGGTCACCCCGGCAAAAGCAGAGATGAAAATCAATGAAAAAGGTTCATACAATTAGCTGTGCAAATCACCAATAGCGACGGCAATCCAGGGGCCACACGTTTTCACAATAAATACAGTTGTGTCAAAAAATAATAAAAGGGTATGTAAAAAATACTAAACGGATATGAGTCATTTAATGGGTGAGAAAGTAAAAAAGCACACGCATTGGTGTGCTTGGGCAGCCTAATATCTAGCTATCTCAAATGGTGAAAGGGCTATAGATTGCCGAAGTCGAAGGAGTACCCGGGCTGCATCAAAGATAGTTTGTTGGACTCGGCATCAGCACGGTTATACGCAGCTTCTGTTTTCTTTCGATAAATGGCCTCGTTGCGGATTGCTGATTGATATTCTTCAGAACTTATAGCTTCGTCACATAGTTTGTTTACAGCATCTAGTTCTGCCCGAGCTTCTGCAATGGTACGGCGCTTTTCATCTGCGTCCGTAGTTGTTGCGGTCATGGCATTTGACAGGGCCTTTAGTTTATCCATTTGTGTTTGTAATAGCTTGTTGACCTTATCCGTTTGTTCTTGTTGTGCTTTTGTTAGTTGTGGAGCTTCGTTCCCTATTTGTAAATAAGCCAACAAGGCATCTTCAAATATCTTTCTTTGCTGATCAATTTGCTGCTTGGTATAGGTAGTAGGTTTGCTAGGGGCTGATGGTGTACTACTGGGTGTCGATGGTTGGGCAGTAGTCGGTTTACCACTAGGGGTCGGACTCTCCGTTGATTCGTGAGGCCTACTCAAGGCGGCTACTTGCGCCGTGCTCTTCACCTTGTGTGTATAGGTTCGGGATTTCAATCCAGTCTTGCTGACTTTAATTTTGAATTTGAGCTTAGTCAGGTTTCCTTTTTTAACACTGAGAGTGAAATTGCCGTGTTTGTTGGCCGTTGCTGAAGTCTTCTGGTTATTCTTCAACTTCAACAAGACTACGTGAGACTTGGCAGTCGTGTGTCCGGTTACTTTATGCTTCGTAACCTTAACGTGGGTGATTTTGGCGACCGACGACTGTGGCTTGGCTGCCAATGCAGTGGTTTCACCGGCTGTGGCGATTGAGAGTAGGGCGGTAGTCAAAATAATTTTTTTAATATCCATAACAAATTGAATCTCCTCTATAGACTAAGTTTCCAACCGATTGACTGGATTAAATCACTATATCATGTTTTTCAATGCGGCAAAAGAAGAGATGAAAATCATTAATAAGAATTGAGGGGCAACACTTTTTTAGCTAATAGGGGAGAACAAAGTAAAAAGCACACAGCCCCCACCGTGTGCTTCGTCCTCATTTCCCCCAAAATAGTGTGTTGCTTACCTAATCTCCTCTGGCACATAGGTCTTATCTAGTGATTCCAGCTCGTCCATTAGACTGCTGAGCTTTGTCCGAGCATCGTCCCACGGAATCAAATATTTGTACAGATCCGCGCGTTCATCCTGTGAAGCGTAAATGGACTGATTGATGTTGGCAATTCGCTGATTCGCTAATTGAATGGCCGCGGTATCTTGCCGGGCGATGGCGTCGGCTAAATCCTTTTTAACGACCTCACGATTGGCCACTTGGTTACGGATGTTTGTGCTGCACGCATCAATTCGTTGTCTTATTGGCGCTATTTTCTGTGTCAACCGGACGTATTCCGCCTTAGCCGCGGCCACTTCCGCACGTTTAGCTAGAACCAGCTTGGACACGTTGACTCCAGTATCCGCGGCATTCCCCCCAGAATTACCGCTGGTACCAGGTCGGTGGTTCCCCGCTGATGGTGAGGTGGGCCGCGCCGGTGCGACGGGCTTCACTGGCTTCGTTGATGCTGGTTTATTCGGCGTAGTTGCCGCCTGATTAGCTAACGCCTGCGTGATGGCTTTGTTGATCTGTTGACTGGTAAATGTCCGTGACCGGTAACCTGGTTTCGTGGCCGCTAGCTTGAATTTCAACTTCCCCAAGTTTTGATGCTTCAAGCTGAGTTTGAACTTGCCAAGATGATTGGTCCGCCCACTCGCCAACGACTTCCCCCGAGCGTCGAAGAGCTGGACCCTGGCATTCTTGGTCGTTTTACCGGCCACGGTGTGTTTGGTCACCCGCACCTGTGTGAGCTTGCCAATGGTTTTGGTTGCGGCCAGCGAACTGATTTCCCCGCCGGCGGCAAGCGTCAGAGCTGCCGTCAGTAACATCGCTTGCTTAATCCCCGTAATCATATGAAGTCTCCTTACTCTTTTAGTAGGCACAATTTAATTGTGTACCCAGAGTTTATCATGAAAACCAAGTCAAAAAAAGGAGAACTGAAAATCACAAACAACGGTTGAGGGCCATCACTTCACTAATTTTAAATTCGGATGAACGGGAATTGAACGGCAAATGAAACGATTACATAAATCGACGTTTTCACAATATTCATATTAAAAACTTTGTGAAGTTATGGTTTCGAGAACCATGACGAGCCATATAAGCCTGATGAAAATGCGTTATCAAAGCTCGCAGACATGGTTATGAAAACTAGGTGCTTATATTTTCAAAGTTACACGTTCACGACGGAGAAGGGGCGGGTGTGGGGGGTTCAACCAGTATTAGCCGCAAGGCTGGTGAAAATGGCCTAAGCCGTGGGAATTTAGTCAGCGGACCTGGCCGCTGACTAAATTGGTAGCTTTGAGACTCGGTTTATGAGGCTCAAAGTAAGTCCAGAGACCGCCTTATGGCTCTGGACGTCCGCCCCAGCGTTCCAGGCCATTTTCACCAGCCTGGAGGCGAAGGGACAAACCAGCTAAACGCAAAAAACACCCGCCAACCGGTGATCAATCCGGTTAGCAGGTGTTTTTTAGTCGAGTGATCCGCGGTCACCCGAGTCATTTGAATTAGTTAGCGACCTTGTCGTGGGTCTCATCGTACATGTAGTCCCGCGTCATTGGCAGCATCCGGGCAGAAGGGCCCTTCGAAATCAAATACTGAATCACGTCAATATTACCAGACTTGAAGGAAGCCGCGCAAGCCTGCAGGTAAAGATCCCACATGCGCACGAAGTTTTCGTCAAACATCTTGGCAACTTCATCGCGGTGAGCATTGAAGTTGTCATCCCAAATTTCCACCGTCTTTTGGTAGTGACGGCGCAGGGGTTCCATGTCATCAATTTGTAAGCCACTTTCGATGATGTGCGTGGTGTTTTCAATCAAGCCAGGCACGTAGCCACCTGGGAAGATCCATTTGTTCAACCACCCATTGTTGGCCCCACCTTGTTGACGGGTAATCCCGTGAATCAAGGCAACACCGTCGTTCATCAGGTACTTTTGAACGCACTCGAAGTATTGGCCCAAGTTTTCTTGGCCAACGTGTTCGAACATTCCAACTGAGGTGATGTAATCCCATTGTTCGTTGCCCAATTCCCGGTAGTCTTCCAAACGAACTTCGGCGACGTCCTCGAGGCCTTGGTCCTTGATTTGTTGGTTCACGTAGTCGTATTGTTCTTGGCTCAACGTGATCCCGGTAACGTGCAGACCGTAGTCCTTAGCCGCCGTCAACATCAGGGTACCCCAGCCACAACCAATGTCCAAGAGCGTCTTGCCCGGTTGCGGGTTCAACTTCTTGATGATGTGGTGGACCTTGTTCATTTGCGCCGTGTATAGGCTATCTTCTGGCGTTTTGAAGTAGGCACAGGAATACGTCATGGTGTCATCCAACCATAAGTTGTAGAAATTATTACCGATATCATAATGGTTTTGAACGTCGGTGATACTTTCCTTTTCCGTGTGTTTTTGTTTAGGTAAGAAATGAATGAACTTCTTATTGTGGAAGAAACTGTCGGCGTTTTCGTAAGCGGCCGTCAGTAAGTCTTCGATGCTCCCATCGATTTCGATGGTGCCGTCCATGATGGCTTCCCCCAGCGCGATGGACGCGTTGCGGGAGATTTCCTTGACCGGAATGGCCTCGTGGAAGGTGATCGTGATGTCGGGAGTGCCAGTCCCATAGACATCGGAAGTCCCGTCCCAATAGTTAACGCGAACGGGGATGTTGAAGGTGTGACTCAGAAACGTTTTGTAAAATGTTTTTTCAAGCATGACAGGGGTCCTTTCCGGTTTTCTAGGTTTGAATTTGGACACAAAGAAAATAAAATTCACTTGGTCATTATACGCCTTTAAGGGGGGAAAGGGTAAGGGGAGACTTGGTGAAAGCGGTTAACATTAATTTGCGATTAGTCCGCGGTAAAATTTGGGGGGTTCATTAAAGATTAAGCAGGAAACCTGCGATTTCAATCGCGGGATGAATGCTAGAACTTAACGCTTTCTAAAACATATGTTCCCCTATGGGTGGCTAAATATGGTATACTTAGACCAATCTTCAGGGGAGGTAGCCGTTGGTTAAACTAGGTCGAACAATTAAATTACGACTCTATCCAGACAGTAAACAGTCGGCAGATTTCTTAGCAATGAGCCGAGAGTACCAGCGATTGGCTAATATCGTCAGTCAATGGATCTTTGACCACGAGTTTCCATTAAGTTGGTTAAAAATCAACCACCAGCTGTACCAAGTTCTCAGACAAGAATCGCCATTGAACAGTCAAATGATTCAGTCTGTCTTTCGGACGGTCGCAGCGCGTTACAAAACTGTTCAGGAACAGATGAAACAACATCCTCGCCGTTATAAGAGCGAAGACAACAAGTGGGTTCAAGTTCCCAGGGACTTGACTTGGTTGGTGAAGCCCATCCATTTTCGCCGACCACAGGCAGATTTAGTTCGCCAAAGAAACTATTCCTTTGTGGATGAGATGAACCGAATCTCAATCTCCACCTTAGGTAAGCGGACGAAGCTGTGCTTTACCGACAAAGGGTTCGAAGACTATTTTCACGGAGACTGGAAACTCGGTACCGCCAAATTAGTCCACAATCGTGGCAAGTGGTTCCTCCACATTGGTATCACCAAAGAAGTTGATGACTTTGATAAACAGGGCTGTCCGAAGATTGTCGGCATTGACCGCGGTTTACGCTTTCTGGCAACAATATATGATCACTTGGGCAAGACATTGTTCTTTGACGGCCAGAAAGTTTTACGGAAGCGGAAGAAGTTCCTAGAAATTCGGCGACAACTGCAAAGTAAGGGCACCAAGTCTGCCAAGAAAAAGTTGAAACAACTAGCGCAACGAGAGAACCGCTGGATGTCCGATGTGAATCACCGGATAGCCAAGACACTCGTTGCCCTATATGGTTCGCATACACTTTTTGTTTTGGAAGACTTAACCAACGTAACATTCAATACTGATGACTTACCTAAGTCTTTGCGTAATAGCCATCGTTCTTGGTCCTTTTTCCAGCTAGAATCGTTCTTAATGTATAAGGCCCAAGAAGTCCAAAGCACTGTTGTAAAAGTGAATCCAGCATTCACTTCACAACGCTGTCCCAAGTGCGGACTAGTTGAGAAGACTAACCGGCATCACGAGACTCATGAGTATTGGTGTATCCAATGTCAGTATCGTTGTAATGACGACCGATTAGGAGCCATGAATATTGAGATGCTTGGGCGAGACTGGCTGAATGGTGTTAAGCATCCAAAGATCAAAAAACTAACAGCTATTGGGTAGATCCTGATAGTTAAACGGGTAGCCGTCAATTACCCGATGATGTTGCCACTACGAGTAGGAGTGTCTTAACGGACATGTTGGACTACTGTGTCACCAGACACGTGAGCGACAAGCCTCTGAATTCATTCAGGAGCAATTGACTCGGCTTGCATGGTATAATGGAGATACAATTAACCAGCGGAGGTCTTTCATTTGAAAAAATGGGTATGGGTCGTGGCAACAATCGTTGTGGCACTGCTGATTGGCGGGTACGCGTATTCCAATCATCACGCGACAGCCAAAGAGTACCAAGCGGCAATGGCCAACGGTCGGAGTGCCATTCAAGATAAACATTACACGCAAGCGGAAAGTTATTTCCAAAACGCTTTAAAGCGGCGGCTGAACGATAAGCCAGCCCAACGTTACTTAACGCAAACGCAACGCTTCGTGTCAGCGGAAAATGCACTGGACGATTTGAAATTTGCTAGTGCAGCGGACCACTATGCCGAGGTCAAGAACACGACTAACGCATCCACGGTGCTGGTCAAGCGGGCAACCGCCCAGGCCAAATTGGTCAAGGGAATTCGAGCTAACGTTAAACAATTCAAGCAGATTTTGAAGACGGCTTCGGGCCAGAACCAGGCTTTGAACTATGGGCAATCGAACACCACGTTGGATGAGCTCTTCAACAACGCCAAGTTCCGCCAGAAGTACTACAAGAACTTGTACGATCAAGCCTTAGCGCTGCGCAAGGCCAACAATGCCGGTCAAACGTCGGCAGCGTCGAGTGATAGCAGTAGTAGCTCCTCGTCGTCAGCGACGTCTAGCAGTAGCAACACCAGTGCCACCAACAGTTCCAGCGCGTCATTGACGTCGTCAGAACAGTCAGCGGCCAACAATTATTCCGGTAGCAATGAATACACGGTCACGCAAAAGCAAAAGGAACTGGACGGCAAGACCATCACGGCCGGCCAAATCACCAGTGCCCGCAAGACCATCAACGCGGCCGGTGGCCAGGCAGACGCCATGAGTGATCAAGACGTCCGGGTTGCTTTACAAACGGCCAGCAAGAAGGGCATCTCCCTCACCAAGTACACGGAACAGTATCTGAAGTAGTCTTGATGGTCGAAAATCAAATTGTGCTTTGCCAGTGCCTTACCGGGCGGCGAAAATAAACCGGAACGCTGGGGCGGACGCCCGGAGCCGAAGAGCGGTCTCCGGACTTGCTTTGAGCCTCTGAGAATCGAGTCTCAAAGACACCAATGGTCTAAGCGGCGCATACGCCACTAAGACCATTCCCACGGCTGAGTTTATTTTCGCCGCCCTCACGGCTGACAGTGGGGTTTGACCACCAAGGTGGCGACCTCAAGCTCTGTTCGTGGCGGTGGGATTGCATGGTTTGTAATGAATAGGATAATTTAACTTGTGGAGAACGTTTTGCATCGACTATTGTTGGTGCGAGACGTTCTTTTTTGTGTTGGATTGTCTGTTAATCTGCATTCTTAATGCGTGGATGGGTGTCGCTATTTGTAATGATTAGGAACAAAGGCTGTGACGTGGTGGTCGTGGGTTAAACCAGTGTCAGCCGGAGGGGTGGTGAAAATGAGCTTAGCCGTGGGAGTTCCCTTAGTGGCGGGTTGGGCCGCTTAGGGAACTGCTATCTTTGAGACGTGGTCTGCGGCTCAAAGTAAGTCTGGAGACCGCTCTTTGGCTCCAGACGGGCGCCCACCGCGTCCCAGTCTCATTTTCACCGCCCCGGAGGCGAGCCTGACAACTAGTTTAGCCAGAACCGTGCCCCACAGCAGACGGAATGCTCAGAGGCCGCAGGCGGAGAAACCAACGACCACCAGAATGGATTAATGCGAAAAGAGTTAAGTCGATTAAGTAAGAAACCTTACCATTTCCAACGATTGAAGGACAAAACTTGACATGTAAGGTAGGTTAGTAAACAAATCGGTTAATCAACTGATTGGATAAATGACTAACACATTTAGTGATTTCACGAGCTGTATCCCAATAGGCACGCGGTTTGTTTGGAATATTCCCGGAAAAACCGCCAAAAAATTCACGAGTCGTTTTCCATGCTATATTCGTTAGGAGGATTTACTATATAGTTAGAATCAGAATCTACAAGGGGGGTTAGGTAACGCGACCCCCGCAAATAGCGGGTGAGCACCAATCTTGGGGGATGGGGCAACCTAAACTGATTTGATTCCCGAATCGCCACAAGCTATTTTAGGGGCACGTTATCAAGAAAATTATGATTATCAACAAACACATTATGCGCACCACCAATGAGAAACAGGTTTTGCAGCAGATTGTGAATGCTGGCCCGATTTCGCGGAGCCAGATATCACGAAATCTTAGTTTGAATAAAGTTACGGTCTCGGATATTTATAGTCAGTTACTTCATGAAGGGTTGATCCGTGAGGTTGGTCACGGAGTAAGCACCCGGAATGGTGGGCGGAAGCCCGTTATGGCATTACTAAACGTGGGGTATGGTTATGTCATCAGTATCAACATTTTACGTTCTCGCTTTTCAATGATCACTTGCAGATTGGACGGGCGGTCCGAGAACTACGAAAGCGTGTCGACCAGAGACGTTGATCTGACGTCCGTGTTAGATATGATCGACGAACGCATCGCCAACATCATGGCGGCAAGCCAGACCCGGTTATTAGGTATCGCATTTGGCTTGGATGGCACGATTTATGAGAATCAGATTTTAGGCGCCTCACTGAAGGGCTTTAAGAACTTTGATTTGGCAAAATACTTTAGCGATAAATTCCAGGTGCCGGTGGTCTTGGAAAACTTGGCCAACGAGTCCGCGATTTACGAACGGGACTTTTCCGGTGAAGGGGTTTATCAAAACCTGATTTCGGTTACGATTCGTGATCAAGTTTCGGCCGGAATCATTACGGAAGGTCACCTGTATCGGGGGCACAACGGCGAGGCCGGTAACATTGGGACTTGTCCATTGGCCGACCGGTATAAAGAAGATAATATGGAAACGGTGAACCACTACGTCGCGGAGGGGAACGTGCTGCAACGGATCATGGCCTACCAAAACATTGACCGGGTCGACGTCAACCGAATTCGGCGGGACTACCTGGGTCACCGGCCAGAACTGTTGTCCATTTTGGACGAGTTTGCCTACTACCTGAGCAAGGTCCTGGGCAACCTGTCCAGCACGTTCGCCCCAGACGCCATCATCGTCAACGCCCCAATTTTGGAGCTGTTGCCAGAACTGATGGATCAGGTGCGCGACTACGTGGGCAAGTTAGAAATTTTAAGAAAAGCACCTTTGCTGTTAACCAAGAACTCCAAGGAAGCCTCACTGATGGGTGGCGCGTCAGCCATCATTCACCGGGCGCTGGCCTTGGACGACTTACAACTGACCTTTAGCAATCAGCGGTCGGCAGTCTTAGAGGGAGTCGAAGCATAACGAAAACGAAACGGCATACGTAAGGGCTTCTGTTCATCGCGGACAGAAGTTTTTATTTTGCCCTTGAAACTAGTCGTTGGTGGCGCCTTACCGGGCGGGGCAAATAGGCCGGAACGCTGGGGGCAGGACGTCCCGAGCCAAAAGGCGGTCTCGGAACTTGCTTTGAGCCGAAGAACGCGTCTCAAAGTCACCATTTAACTCTAGTCAGCTCTGCTGACTAGCGTTAAATCCCCCGGCTGAGCCTATTTGCCCCGCCCTCACGGCTTGGACTGGTTTTAAGGGCAAAATAAACTAGTGTCCCTCCTCAGGGGCTGGTAGGTTGTTAACGTTAGTGAGGCAGTAGCTGAGTGAGTTACGTTGAGGCTGGGATTTAGCTGGAAGCTGAACTTGGTTCCAGCACAGTAAGCGAGTTGGCCAGTCTGAGTGACCAGAGGCGGGTCAACCTGAACAGCTGTGTCGATGGCATTAGCTGAAGGGGCTTTTTCAGCTTAGGCCATGGGCCGACCTTGGAAACTCGCGATTCTTAGCGAGGTTTCAAGGCGAGGTGGAAGCCCGCTCCTCAGGCTGGAACCGGGCCCCACAGCAGGGCAGGTTGAACCCGCCGCCGGGAACGTCACGGACTCGCCATTTGGTTTACGGGTCAAACCAAATTCGACATTTTCCAGGTAAACTGCTAGGGAATTTGGCGAGATACGGTATAATAAAGCTATTGAATGGATGGGGGAGATTCACAAGTGAGTGTATGGCAACGCTTCGTAGAAAATGTCCGGCTCCGGCGATTCACGGTGCTGGCGCTGATTATCTTTGTCCTGTGGCTGATCAGAGCGGAAATGAACATGATTCTACTGACGTTTATTTTCACGTTTTTGGTGCTGCAGCTGGTCAAGGCGGTGCGCAAGGTCGTCAAACTACCGCCAACGTTGATTGTCACGGTGACCTACGTCGTCATCATTGGCGGCCTGTATTGGGCGGTCACGACCTATTTACCACAGATTTTGAATTCGTCGATGCACGGGATTGAACAGTTGTTTAAGTTCTATCAGAATCCGAAAAATGACAGCAACGAAATCATCAGTTACGTGGCGAACTACATCAAGACGTCTGACATTGTGAGTCAGCTGCAAAATGGCGCTAAGCTGGTCCTGACGTACATTTCCACGATTGGCTCGTTCGGGGTCACGCTGTTTATGTCAATGATCTTGAGCTTCTTCTTCACGATTGAAAGTAAGCAGATGGGCGAGTTTTCCAAACGCTTCCTGACCAGTACGTACGGCTGGTTCTTTGAGGATATCAAATTCTTCGCAACCAAGTTCGTGAACACGTTTGGGGTCGTGCTGGAGGCGCAATTCTTCATTGCCCTGTGCAACACCGTGATTACCACGATTGTGCTGGCGTTCATGGGGATGCCACAGCTGCCAACGCTGGCGATTATGATTTTCATCCTGAGCCTGATTCCGGTGGCCGGGGTCATCGTGTCCGTGGTGCCACTGACAATTCTGGGGTACTCGGTCGGCGGGTTCCGCTACGTGGTCTACATTCTAGTGATGATCGTTGTGGTCCACGCGCTGGAAGCCTACGTGCTGAATCCGAAATTCATGTCGAGCAGAACGGAACTCCCCATCTTCTACACCTTCGTGGTGTTGTTGGCGGGTGAGCAACTGTTTGGCGTTTGGGGCCTGATTGTCGGGGTCCCAATCTTTACCTTCTTCCTGGATATCCTGGGCGTCCGGCCGGTCCATGGCCTGCATCAGCCACCCCACGTGGACGTGCAAAAATTACGTGAAATTCGACGCAATTACGGCCCGAATAACGATAAAAAAGAATAAATGAACGTGGCGCAGCCGAAATGGTGAGCGCCACTTTTTGTTAGGTTGCGGGCGCTCTGAGAGTTCTCACAGAAGAAAACGGTTTCATGTAAAGAACCACACAATTTAGCTGAAATTCGCGGCTAGATGGTGTAAAATGACAAAGTATTCTACGACAGAAAGAGGTTATAAGTGATGGCAAAATTAGTATTGATTCGCCACGGCCAAAGTGAATGGAACTTGGCAAACAAGTTCACTGGTTGGGTTGACGTTGATTTAAGCGAAAAGGGTGTCGAAGAAGCTAAGGCAGCTGGGAACAAGATCAAGGAATCTGGCTTGAAGTTCGACTACGCTTACACGTCAGTTCTGAAGCGGGCAATCAAGACGTTACACTACGTTTTGGAAGAATCCGACCAACTTTGGATTCCAGAAACCAAGACTTGGCGTTTGAACGAACGTCACTACGGTGCTTTGCAAGGCTTGAACAAGAAGGAAACCGCTGAAAAGTACGGCGATGACCAAGTCCACATCTGGCGTCGTTCTTACGATGTTTTGCCTCCACTTTTGGATGCAGACGCTGAAGGCTCAGCTGTTAAGGACCCACGTTACGCTAACTTGGACCCTAACATCGTACCCGGTGGTGAAAACTTGAAGGTTACCCTGGAACGTGTAATGCCATTTTGGGAGGACCAAGTGGCTCCTAAGTTGCTTGATGGCAAGAACGTCATCATCGCAGCTCACGGTAACTCATTACGTGCCTTAAGCAAGTACATCGAACGGATCTCCGACGATGACATCATGGACCTCGAAATGGCTACTGGTGAACCAGTTGTCTACGACTTTGATGACAAGTTAAACATGACTAACAAGACGAAGTTGGGCAAGTAGTCCTTCTGAATCGAAGCCGCCTCGCACATGGGGGGCGGCTTTTTCGTGGCCTGAAACTGGCTATCAGTATAGATAATTCGCAACTAACTCATAAAGAGAAAAGAGATTGAATTTGGCAGACAAAGAAGTATCACAAATTGAAATGATGAAGATTATTGCACTGTTTAGAAAAGAAGGATTCAAGGGTGAGTACGAAACGTTCCAACGCGTGAGTGGCACGGATCGTGAATTCTTCGTGGTCATGAGTAATGAACAGGGAATCAAGGCGCTGTTCCGGGCAAGCCTAATGCTCAACGCCGTTGAATTTCAGTATGTGTTAGACGACAAGCACACGTTTGTGACGGAAGACGCGGACGCTAGCTAGTTTGGAGCTATTAGCCTCTATTAAGTGATACATCGAGATAGTGTATCAGTGGGTGAGTAAGAACCTGACCATTAATCCAGCAAAAGCCAGAGATAGAGACGCTGGTCATTGCGGTATTGGGTAATGGCGCTACAATGTCGAGAAGTCTGGAAAGGATACTGCGTGACTAGCCCTGCCCGTCTACAATTGGTGGCCAATTCGTTTAATTACGGTGAAGCGTGTAACTGAATAGAAAAACTAAAGAAGTGGTAATCCTCGGGTGAATTCTCAAGAAGGTTACCACTTTTTTAAACGAATCAAGAATATGATTAAGCCGGTACTGGGTATTCAATAACGTTACGAAACTACTTAGCATGCCAGCAAGTTAAAGGCTACAGCCGATACGTAAATATTCATTACCGCACATTAGTATATAAACGAATTATTGATGCGGGTTTAAGACCGAGGACCAGTTTAAATTAATGTTATTGCCCTCTATTATTGTGGAAAGCAAATAGCAGTAATTGCTTAGACCAGATGTTGTGACAGATTGGGCATTTTTTCAGTGACGAAGAAAGGAGCAAGGTTGTTGTGCAACTCACTTTTTTGGTAGGTTCAGGAGTTGAACATATGTTCCCTTTGTGCCATAATGTAGCGAGGTATCTTAATTTGAACAAAAAATCTTGGAGGGCTTAGTTATGACGGATCATTGTTTCTTTTGCAATGCGGAAATTACGGAGGATAATAAGACAGAAGAGCATGTGTTTTTGTATGGATTAGGTGACCGTTTGAAAGCCACTGATATTGTTTGTGATAGCTGTAATAACCTACTAGGTGATATTATTGACAGTGGTTTTGTGAAGGAGTTAAAAAACTTTGTAAATTTTGCAGGTATAAAAACGCATGAGAAAACCCAAAACGTAGTCGTGAAAGATGTAGAAACTCAAAATGAATATTTGTTTGATCCAAGAAATAATACATATAAATTACGGCATACAATAGTCAAAAAAGAAGAGCAGGGGAAAAGGGTCCGTATAGATGGAACGTTTAGGGATGAAGAGTCCGCAAAAAATTTTTTTAAGAGTATTCAAAAAAGATATCCCAATGTTCGTGATGAGGATTTTGTAATTAAGCATAAGCTCTGCAGACCTACATTTCAGGTCGAACTACCGTATAATAATAGTGTTGCAGCTTTAGCAGTACTAAAAATGGCGATTGAATTTGCGTTGTTATGTGGCATGGATAGCAAAGCGATGATACAGGTTATTGATGTACTGAGGAGTGTAACGAGAGGACTTAAACTAAAAGTTATTACAATCGATAATCCTTTACTTGAAAGATTAGGAACGGAGAGGCTCCATCCGTTTGCACCTATTCCAGGTGACATGACACCTAAAGCACGTGTTATGCAGGCTAAATTATATACAGAAAAGGAAAGGCTATATTGCTGGATATCAGTGTTAGGACTCTATTCGTATCAGGTGTGTTTATCGGATATTAACGTAATAGTGTCAATGAGTCGCTCAATTTATTATTATGGGGACTCGGGAAGATTTTGGAAAAGTTACTTTGTACCTAAAGCAGAGTAGTTGAAGTAAATAGTTGAGATTTTAGCCAATTGATATGTCCTTAGAATGTTACGAAAAGAATCGCCAGTGAATACTAGTTACTATCATTATAGAGAGGCCTGGGAAGCCCAGCTTGCTCCTAGGTTGCTTATGGCAAGAACGTCATCATCGCAGCCCACGGTAACTCATTACGTGTCTTAAGCAAGCACATAGAACGAATCTCCGACGATGACATCATGGACTTCGAAATGGCTACTGGTGAACCAGTGGTCTACGACTTCGATGACAAGTTAAACATGACTAGCAAGACGAAGATGGGCAAGTAGCCCTTCTGACTCGGAGCCGCCTCGTACATGGGGGGCGGCTTTTTCGTGGAAAAAATTGTCACTAGCGGTCACTAGGTGGGCCAATATTGCCCGAAAATTTAGCATAGAGAAAAGAGATTGAATTTTGGCAGATAAAGAAGTAACCCAGATTGGAATGATGAAGATTATCGGTTTGTTCCGTAAGGAAGGATTTAAGGGAGAGTATGATTCTTTCCAACACGTCAGCGGCACGGATCGTGAATTCTTCGTGGTCATGAGTAATGAACAGGAAATCAAGACGCTGTTCCGGGTAAGTCTAACGCTCAACGCCGCTGAATGTCAGTATGTGTTAGACGACAAGCACACGTTTGTGACGGAGGACGCGGACGCTAGCTAATCGGGCGCTCTTGACGCAACTCAAGGCGCATGTTTGTTATACTGAATTGGTGTATCAGCGGGTGAATAAGAAGTTGTCAGTTGACCTGTCGCCGGTTGATGTAGAAGCGCTAGTGTTTGCTGTACTGGACGATGACGCTAGCCGTGTCGAGAAGTTAGGCAAGAACTACTGTGTGACTAACTCAGCTCGAGGAGTTCAGTTGGTAATTAATTCGATTAATTACCGATTGATCACGGTGAACTGTGCAATGGAATAGAGAAATATCAACTGCTGTCAGACCCAATTAGGGAGACTGACAGTTTTTTTACGTTAGACGTTTTATGGGGGATTTTTATAATTACTTATTACTTATTGTGTCCAGAGTGTTCTAAAGTACAAATGAAAGCTGATTGAAAAGTGGCTCATTGAATAACATTAGGGTCTTTAAATAAAGTTGTCAGCTGGATACTCTGCCGAAATGATTTTCTGGTATATACCTTTACTTGATTTAAGAACGCTGATTACATGGGGATGGTTATAACATGATGATCTCTTATTATAGATTACAACTAGAGTATTGAAACGAGATGTAAAGGCTGATATGGTAATTTTAAGAGGGCGATAAGTATGAAAATTGAGAATGAAATTATCACAAATCACTTACGAGAGATCTTAGATGAAAAGCATATCCCACTAAAATATTTTGTTAAACAGGCTGTTATATATGGGCTATCTCGTGCAACGGTCTATAAGGTTGCAGCTCATCGTCATTGTAAAATGAGCGAAGAGGTCTCGCATGGATTGGTAGAATTATTGAACGTCCCTCATGACACCTTGATTACGTGGAGTCAAAATATGGATACGTACTTTGATGATGATTTACGAGGGTTTACCCCCAAGAACCTGGAAATACTGAGTAAAGAGATGGCAGAGGCTGGAATCTCCTTACATTATCAAGTATATTCTCGAAATGACTCAATGAACGTCACTACGAGATACGCACAAAATCATCGTATGTTTTTAGATGGTAATTTTAGAATATGCACTGATGGACTACCAGAATTATGGTTGACGGGCTTTGATGTCTTTAATAACCGGATTGATACGACGGCAACGGAGCTTAAAAGCTTTCATTCTCAATTGTTGAAACGAGTTATTAAGTTTGCAGAAAAGGTGGGAATGTACAAGGTGGTTTATACTGTATTTCAGGATGATGACAGTCGGTACAGATGCATTTCTACGGGACAAAATTTGCAGATTTGTAAGGAACTTGGCTTTAAGGTGAATACAAGACATGGTGCAAGTGATTTTCAGAGGAATTTTGAAAAGATACTTATAAAAAATTAAATGGCCTAATTTTCAGATGGATAACCATCCTCGCCAGATACAATTGGTAATCAATTCGTTTAACTGTCGATTGATTACTGCCAATCGGATAGCTGAATAGCAGAGAACGCCAAATAGGACTAACCCCCACAGCTGAGGGCTAGTCCTATTTGACGTTCATTTATTTAACGAGATTTCAAAAACAACGTAAAGACTGAATTATTTTGCTGGAGCCAAGAAGATAGCCGCATCGCCTTGATTGACGCCTTCGCCGTAACCATCTTCGGTTTGCACGCGGACACCAATGTGCCAGCCGCGGTACTGGGCTCGTTTGGCGGCCGGATAGCCAGCTTGCGTCAACAGGTTTTGATAATTTTGCGTATCCATGGTCATAGACGAATTACTCAAGTGAATGTAGGTTTCACCGGCTGGCACCGTTGGCGATTCCTCGCCGTCGTCAGTGTAAACAACGCTACCTGCTTGGTTAGACAGATTCTGGTCGACCGTTGTTCCTGGGAACAAGCTTAAGATTTCTTGAATCAGGGTGTTTTCATTCGCGATTGGCAAATTTTCTGCTGGATCAGCTGGGTTTGTCTGCGTTGTCACCGTAGATGAAGCTGGCTTTTTAGCAGTGGCTGTTTTCAAATAGCCCCGCCAAATCCAACCTTGAAGGGTTCCGTCGCCACTCTGGACGTGATAGTAAATGGCATTAACACCCTTATTCTTTTCGTACAGTTTTTCGTGAGCATCCGTATACCAGATAACGGTGGGGGTCACGTCATTATTACTATAACGAATCCCCAGGTGCTTTGAATAACGGGCCCCAGTCGTGGCCATCAGCGCATGACGTTTCATACTTTTACGCCAAACCAACCGGACGGACTTGGACCGAGCCGCTGAATACTGACTGTTCGCGGAAGCTGTGACACTGGCTGCCCCTAAAACGCCAGCTCCAACTCCCAAAACCATTAACGCTTGCATAACTTTTTTCATAAATGATTTTCCTCCCATTACCCCTAAAAACGACTTGAATAATCTCCGATGTATCTCGGTTGCTAGCTTATGTACCGGCAATCACTCATTATTGTAGAGCTAAAGCAGCGGGGTGACAAGCACACGTTTGTGATGAAAAAATGTGTAGGAGAAAATAAACAAAGATGGCTAGACCCAGACAAAAATCCGCCAATTGTAGAGAATGGATTGGCAAACTAAGTGCAACACTTCATCGAATGATTATAGTCGACAGTCAATTGATATCGAAACAAATTGCCGATTAGATACAATATAAAACATCAACGGGGTATAGAAAAGCCAAATGAATTTCGATATACTAAAATCAACTCACAACAGATGAGTAATCATTATTATTCTGGGGTAATAGATGGTAGTCAGTAACCATTACCACAGGTTCAGGAGGATTTTGACATGCATTGGGGAGCAGAAGTCAGTCGACACCAAGCCACACACCACATTAAAAACTGGATGGTCACCGTAGTTATTTTAGCCGAAATTAGTGGGCCGCTCATCACACCGGTGAGGGCCTTAGCGGCGACCCCCGCGACAGCCAAACAGACCCTGAAAAATCGCTCAGGGGAGGCGCTCTTAGGGAGTTCGTCTTCGTCGGACAGGCTGAGCGGAGACAGTGGCAGTGAATCAAGGCTGCCGACAACGGAAGTCACCGAGCCCACAACGGTTGAGTCGAATGCCGTGGCCACTCATGAAACGACGACAACGGAAACCGCAGACAAGCCCAAGAAACCTGACACACCGAAGCCGGCTACCGTTGGGGTTGACCGACCACACGAGGCCAGTAAGCAAGCCACCGAGTCGATTGATCAGTGGATGCCGAATAAGCGACTCCAACGGGCAATTTTTTATCAATTGACCCATCTCATTCCTGTTCCGGATGATGACAAGACTTGGCAGTCGACCGCCGACATCACGAAGGACGATATGAAGCGGTTGAAGGCGTTATTTATTGGTTATTACGGAGGTGAGAGTGGCGAGTCGACTTACAACCCGGATGGCGAAGAATACCGGCTTGATGGACTGGAGTACGCCACCAATTTGGAAACCCTAATGATGGGTGGTGGGGGCACGGATGATGAGTCTTATCAAAACTTTGGCAATATCAAAAACGTTTCGCCGCTAAAAAATCTGACTAGCCTAGAAACGTTATGGCTGAGCAATAACCAAATCAGTGATGTGTCGCCGTTGGCGGGGCTAACCAATCTTACGGAGTTGCGGCTTCATGATAATTTTATTGCAGATTTTTCAAGTCTGAAAAACATTCCGGCCGATGTCAGTGATAATCAGATGTATCAGTACATATTTCCGGAGCCTATCAAGGTGAACTCGTGGACGCGTAAGGCTCACTTGAACATTCCGATTTATTTACAAACTGGCGAACTAGCCACGGGCGTCGACCAGCACCTCGAAGATATGTATTTGATCCACAATTATGAGGGGGGTGCCTTGGGTCACGGCGGTGAGGGCGTTACTTTTTGGTACACCCAGGGTGGTGAGGTCACGGAAGATGGCAAGGGGGGACTCGACTTTGCGAATATTATCGACCAAGCGCAGTTTCCCGAGGGTGGCGACCAGACCGGTAATTATTATTTCTTAATTGCGAAGTATGTGATAGGCAAGGATCCTCTTCACAGATACTTTTTTTGGATTGTCCAAAGGTATGATATCGGCGATGCCGCCGAGCCAGTCACGGCGAACTATCAGGATGAACAAGGTCAGGAACTAGCACCCAGTCAAACTTTGAATGGGGATATCGGTGATGTTTATCAGACGGAAGCCGCTACGATCCCCGGTTATGAGCTGACGGAAACGCCTGCCAACACACAAGGGACGTTTGGCGAAGAGCCAATCATGGTGACCTATATTTACCGTAAACTGATCCCCGTACCACCGGTTACTCCGCCGACACCTAATCCACAACCGGTGCCCACCCCGGCGCCGAAACCAACCTTGCCGGCCATTAAGCAAGGTCACGTGGCGGTGCATTATCAGACCGCTGAGGGGATGCCGGTTCACAGCGATACCCGTGTTGTTGGCCAGGTGGGAAGTGGTTATCAGACGCAACCCTTGCCGCTGGCCAACTACCATGTCGTTGGCCGGCCAACGAATGCTGTCGGAATCTTTGGCGAGCAGCCGGTGGATGTGACTTATACTTATGCGCCTAATGTGGTGGGTGGTGGCCAAGGAGATGGTGGTGAGCCAGCCGAACCAACCTTACCAGTTGAGAGCGGAACAGCAAGTGGCAACGGTCAGATTGGTCAGACGACCACGACGTTGCCAATCCATACTGGAAGTGCGTTTGCGACGGCGACGAAACCTGAAAAGCAACAGTTGTCCTTGCCCGCTACGAATGAGCGGTTCACACCGATTCATTGGTTAGGTTGGGGTGTTTTGGTTGCCAGTTTCGGTGGCTGGTGGCTTAAGCGACGTCGACAGTAGGCATAGCCCCATGGCTGAAAGTGGGGACTATGACCATTTTGAGGTCAAGCTAAGCAAGTCGCATAAGACGTTGACGGTTAGCAATCTATTCTTTGACAAGGACTGGAATAGCCATCGAACGTATACCAAGATGCATAGCTTTACCCATTTTCCTAAATGGCATGGTCATGCGGCCAAGTAAATTTTAAAGAGAAGTCAAAGAGAACACGAGACGTGCTTACGATTGAAAGGCACACGTCTCGTGCTTTTTGTAATCCTGAGGTGCAAGCGGTCCAGTCAAATTGAATATTTGGTAATAGCAGCAGGTTGATTAGAGCAACCTGCTTTTTTATGGAAAATGTCCCTAGAAGATGGTGATCCTTAAACAAAATTGAGGTAGCGACTTTTGAGGAAAATAGTTCACCATATAGAGAATTAATATAAGCCGGCGATTCTCAGCGATTTTCCTAATAAAATAAAAATATTTATTTAAAAGCCAACTGGCTAAAGAATAAAGCACAGCGCTACATAGCACATTTGGTAACACATGGAATCATTTGTTACTGTGACTAAATATGGAACATAAACGTCTTGAATGTTAGCCCCATCACATTTATAATGATACTGCAATTGGAATAGTCGTGAAAAGGTTATCTGAAATAACGGTTTCAGGCTAGAATGTTTATAGCTTGTTATTTAGCTGTGAGGTAGTTCCGCCAAGTCTATGTACAAATCTGGCAGAATGATGACTAATCAGCTGTTTTCCAACAGACTGTTTCAAATGGGCAAAAAAGAAACGTGCTTTTTTAATTCCAAGGAATTTCTCGAAAGAAGCGACTAATTTTTTGCGGGATACCACGAGTAATCATGAGAATCATCGGTAGGTTAACCACTGAAAGGCAATTTTACTAACTGGTCGCTGACAATAGTATCCTGGCGATCGGTTATCAGAATTGTTAATCGAATTCTGGCGATGGATTTATTTTAATAAATAAGTATTCGGTACCATTTAAAAGGAGAGGTCAAGCTTGAGACAAAAAGCAGCAAATCAAAATGCGAAGAAGAACTTCATTTTATACAAGGGACATACGGGCTGGAAAATCAAGACCCGTTTATTTGGAACGCTTTTAGTTGGTTTTTCTGCGTTAGCTATCGCAGAAAGCACGGGCGTTGTTGACGTCCATGCCGCAACAGGGGATGATACTCCAGTGGTGGATGCGTCTTCAGTATCAACGCCAACGGTGACAGGGAGTGCGACGCTTAAGACTGGGTCAACAAGTGACTCATCGAAGCTAGGAACCACTTCCGTACAGGATGCTTCAGACCAAGGCACTTCAGGCCAAGATGCTTCAGGCCAAGGCACCTCAGGCCAAGATGCTTCAAGCCGAAGTACCTCAGGCCAAAGTACCTCAGGGCAAGATACTTCAGGCCAAGGCACCTCAGGGCAAGATGCTTCAGGTCAAGGTGCCTCAAATCAAGACGTCCCAGCGCAAGACGCTCCTACAGCCGTTAAAGCAGCAGTGGCAGAATCTGCATCCGTTACGCCAGATAATAATGCGGCACAACAGTACCCAGTATTAACACCCGGTCAACAGGTTGATGTTAGCAAGGTTAATGGTACGGATGGCACAGTTTCGCTCACGGCGGACCAGATTAAGGATCATTTCGTGGGAACTCTTGTGAATAATGATACCAATGATAAGACTAGCGGACAGGGCAAGATAGATAACACCCATAACATTACAATTGGTGATGATGGATCTGTTGCATTGACCAGTACGGATCCTCACGATGTTTATAACACATTTGGTGATCTCAAATCGGATCAGGTGACTGGTCACCAAGTAGCTCATGTTTCTTTTGACCATGATATTGACTTTAGTCATGACTTTTCAATGACCGGGGCTTTGGGAATTGGAAACAAAACCGGAGCTGATGCAGGAGATGGCATTGGCATTATCTTTGCTCCCGGTGACCCCGCATACGCGGCCACGGGTGGTGCCGGTCAAATGCTAGGACTAGGTAACCTGCATAATGCCTTTGGTTTTGTTTATGATAATTATCACAACGGAGCTGATGAAGATGGTGACGCTGCTGATCCTGGCACGGCAGATTACTTTGGCTGGCGGACGACGGATAGTAAATATGGATTACTGCAAGCAGATACTGACGTGAGAGCTGCAAGCACGATGGATTTGAGTAATCGAGCAAATGATCCGTTTTATAAGTTCGCAATAACTTATGATGCTGCAAGTAAAGTATTGACGGTTACTTTGGCTGATAAATACGTTTTCACACGCACAATCAGTGACACCACCTCTGGATATTCAATCTCAATCGCCGCGTCTACTGGGTATCAAACGAACAATTATGCGGCTAGAATTGATTCGTTTGATTACACACCTAAGACGACGCAAGTCGATGTTAGTTTTACCACACCAACGACTACGCCTTTAGCAACGGAAACGGCTAGTACTGCTACACCAGCACATGTGACTGCTAACGTTGGGGATACTGTTTTAGTATTTTCTTCAGAGGCAGCTGCACAGCGGGCCATCGCGGCAGATCCTAAAATAAATCCTAATTTGGTGACGGTAATTCCATCAGACGCAGACAATAACGTGTACGTTGTTGATGGGAGCCAAGCTTCTACGAAGTATATTAGTGGTGACTCAACCGCTTCTGATGGCGCCTACTACAGTTACGTGGTGACTGGGGATGCGACTCAAAGTATGTCAGTCCCAGTTAGTTTGACCTATAAGGCCACTATAACGCCAATCGATAAGGCAACTGGAAAAGCCATTCAGGGGATTGCCCCTATAGAAGTGAATGCGGTTGCTGGTAAGAGTACTGTGGTTGACATCCCAGGATTTACCCCAGCAACGGTTACAATTCCTACACCTGAAGACGGTCAGCCAGTCAACTATGACTTAATAATTGATATGAGCAAGACAGTGGCTGAAGGAACCACGACGACTGGAGACGTTAACCCAATTGAACACTATTACACGGCTACCGGTGAAACGATTGACGGGACCCCAGTTGTTACGGCCAATGTAACTGTAGGGACGAATCAATCCGTCACGGATGCGCTTAATGCGCAACAACCTATCGGGTCGGATGGTAAAGTTATCACTGACGGTAGCACGCCAGCCTACACTTGGTCGACCGTTCCTAATGCTGCTGCGACAGATTCCACGGATTCTTCGGCGGCTCAGGATAGCAAGAGTATCTTGGTTCCAACCCAATCAACGCTAGACTACTGGATTCAAAAGGCGACTGACAATCAAACCGCTGCCGATAAAGAAAAGGCCGCGGCGCAAGATATCTACGATACATTTGTGGCTTCACCCGACATCACGGCTGATCAAAAGACTGCCGCAAAGAGTTTACTGGATTCCGTGAACGCGGTCTATGAGAACCTATCGAAGACCAATGCGGATGCTAAGGCATCTTTGGAAGATGCAAAGAATTCAACGGATCCTGAAACCATTGTTACAGACAGTCAGGCTGGTTATGCTGGTATCAGTGGCATGGATACGTCACTCAGTGAATTTAAAAACGATGTAGATAATATGTCGACGACTAACTCCGCAACCCAAGCTAGCATGGTGACCTTCAGCTCTTGGTCTCAGGTCTACGGGACGACATTGGAAAATCCTAAAGCTGATTTTGGTACAGGTTTTGGTGCTACAGTCACTGCTGACCAATTGGCGGGATTATTTGCCAACCCAGATAACTTTTATTACGTTGCTGCACTTGATTCAGATACGTCAGTTACGCCAAAAGACGTGGGTGCTTACTACTTCAAGTTAACGGAAAAAGGGCGGAGCTATATTAAGAGCTTAACGCCAGATAACCCAAATGCTGGGCTCTACGTTTCTGGAATAGTCACGATTACACCGGCAGATGCAACACCAACGATTCAAGATACTAGTGTGGTGTACGGTGCAGATCCAACAATCACGGGTAGTTTAGGATCGGATTTAGCAAATACAGACCATTCACTTACTCAGGATGATTTTGAAATTATTGATAATACTACTGGAAAGGCTGTTTTGAGTAATCAGCTACAAGCTGGTGGTGACTACACGATTCAATACACCACTGATGCACAGAACACCTTGAAGGAAGATACGAATTATACTTTTGGCAATTTTGGAACGGCTAAGTTAACCGTGAACCCAGCGGCTGGAAACGTGGCTGTAACGGGGACCAGTGTGACTTATGGTGATTCATTACCAAGTTTGTCAGTCTCAGTCAATGGGGCAGATACTAGTGTACTTAGTGCGGACAATTTCGAGATTGTTGACACAATGACAAATTCAGTATTACCAGCTGATAAATTGCAACCTAATCAATTACAAGCTGACAATAACGGTAGATACAAAGTACAATTAACCAAAGCTGCTCAGGATACTTTGAGCGCAGCCAATGGCAACTTCAAGCTTACTTTTGGGACAGGTGCATTGACCGTGAACAAGCGGCCAATTACGGTGAACATTAATGATGTCACTACTGATTACGATGGCTCGGCACATGGTGCGAATGGCTTTAGCATTGCAAAGGGTGATAAGTTAGTCGATGGCGATACGAGTGATGCGCTCAGTGTTACACTAAACCCAATCTCTGAGACTGAAATTAAGACGTACACAATTACTGGAAAGTCTGATTCAGCAAACTATGCCGTTACCGTTAACAATGGGACATTGAAGATTTTGGGCCAGACTGATGATGGTAAGGGTAATAAGACAACCACTGAAAAAGATGCAGCTGGTAACGTGGTGCGGATTGATAAGCAGTGGGCTGATGGCAGCGAAACAATTTACAAGTATGATCCAGATACTGGCGATAGATCTGTGAGTGAACAAAAAGATAAGGTGCAGGTTGGTACATCACAACCGCTTACCAGTGATGCTAAGGTAACTTTGTCTGATGGTGACACTGAAAACACGAGTACTGTTGTTGCCCTTGACCCTAAAACTAATCAGCCGACGTTTGAACATGATACGACGACGCCTACCGACAACAATACGACTACGACAACAGATACCAATGGGAATGTTGTTAAAGTCGTTAAGACGTGGCCAAACGATAATAGTACGACGACGTACACGTATGATCCATCAACTGGTGCCCAGTCGGTCAAGGAAGAAAAAGACGGGGAAGTTCCTGTCACGCAGGACTTCACCAAGGGTGCAACGCAGACAACGGTAAAACAAGGTAAAACTGATACAACCGTTACTGCACAACCAGGGTTAGCACCAACGTTTGCACACGACACAACGACGGCGGATCCCAACGACAGCACTGTGACTACAACGACAGATGCCGATGGGAAAGTTATCAAGGTCGTAAAGACGTGGCCAAATGATGATAGTACGACGACGTACACGTATGACCCTTCAACCGGTGACCAGTCGGTCAAGGAAGAAAAAGACGGGGAAGTTCCTGTCACGCAGGACTTCACCGAAGGTGCAACGCAGACAACGGTAAAACAAGGTAAAACTGATACAACCGTTACTGCACAACCAGGGTTAGCACCAACGTTTGCACACGACACAACGACGGCGGATCCCAACGACAGTACTGTGACTACAACGACAGATGCCGATGGGAAAGTTATCAAGGTCGTTAAGACGTGGCCAAACGATGATAGTACGACGACGTACACGTATGACCCTTCAACCGGTGACCAGTCGGTCAAGGAAGAAAAAGACGGGGAAGTTCCTGTCACGCAGGACTTCACCGAAGGTGCAACGCAGACAACGGTAAAACAAGGTAAAACTGATACAACCGTTACTGCACAACCAGGGTTAGCACCAACGTTTGCACACGACACAACGACGGCGGATCCCAACGACAGTACTGTGACTACAACGACAGATGCCGATGGGAAAGTTATCAAGGTCGT
>NZ_BOLN01000004.1 GCF_016861655.1 Levilactobacillus lanxiensis
GCAGCGTTGTGAGACGTGAAGCGGACCAGTACTAATCGGTCGAGGACTTAACCAAGTTGAAAAACGTGGTGTTCTCTATAGAAAATAATTTGATGATATCTAGTTTTGAGGGAATAAGTTCTCTTATAGTGTAGTGGCGATAGCCTGAAGGATACACCCGTTCCCATGCCGAACACGGAAGTTAAGCTTCAGCACGCCGATAGTAGTTGGGGGATCGCCCCCTGCGAGGATAGGACGTTGCTACGCGATTATTCCGGCATAGCTCAGTTGGTAGAGCACCTGACTGTTAATCAGGTTGTCGACGGTTCGAGCCCGCCTGCCGGAGTCGGGTTAACCTGGTTAGCCAGTTGATATGCCGGCTTAGCTCAGCTGGTAGAGCATCGGTATCGTAAACCGAGGGTCGGGGATTCGAATTCCTCAGCCGGCATCAAAGTAGTCGTTGGTCGTAGACCAGCGGCTTTTTTTGTGCTTTCATAAAATGAATAGCCAATTGAAAGCCAAAATGTCATTAACCTGTATTACACAATTGGTATAGTCATCTGAAAATAATTGGTATAGAACTAAGAATGCCGGTTTGAAGCTGATTAGGATAATAAATTAAATATTGATTTATTTGATAAACCTATTGTGGTCTACTCATGAAAGTGCTATCCTATATTTATCGAATAGAGATACGAAAAAGGGAGAGGTCATCATGAAAAACGTCTTATTATTATCCGGAAATGAAAATTCAAGTCATTTATTTTTAGGTGAAGCCAAACGAACTGCAGAAACTCGGCAAGCACCGTTGTGCTTTAAGGCGGCTGTGATGGCTGACTTGACTCCTGAACTGTTGGCAGAGCAAGACTTGATCCTGTTAGCCCCACAAACGGCTAACGCTGCTGATACGGCGGCCATGAATACCCAGGTCCCAACCGTTGATATTCCTAACGACATCTATGGCTGGTTAAACGGTCAGGCCTTGGTTAAGTTTGCTTGTGGCAAATTAAACTTAGTACCAGCTGCTGCCATCTAAATTAGAATTCCGCGTGGGACGCCTTGTGAATCTGCAGGGCGTCTTTTTTTATGTCGACTGAACACCTTATTAGGGGCACAGAGGGTAATTAAAACGAATTTTATACATAAATTTCTTAATATTTTGAATGAGGCGGAAATGAATAAAAAATAAGAAGATTGCATGAGACGACTAATAATTTCATCATTGTTTTTTGTCGGACGCCAAAGGAATGAAGACGTTTTTATTCGGAAAACCGTTGCGTAACGGGAGTTCGTGCAGTATAATTACTACTATGTTTTATTAGAGGTCTATGAGACACCGTCGCCATCAGTTTTTACGATGTGCATTGCGGAAAATAAAATTATTCATTTTCAGAAATGCAATGGAGGTATTATCGTTTTGAATAACAAACCAGAACCAAGCACCACTACCGACCGAACATTCTTCGGTCAACCGCGTGGGTTATCAACGCTGTTCTTCACTGAAATGTGGGAACGGTTCAGTTACTACGGTATGCGGGCTATCCTGATCTACTACATGTACTACTCAGTGACTAAGGGTGGGTTAGGCTTTAGCCAAGCAACCGCTGCGTCCGTGATGTCTATTTACGGATCCATGGTTTACTTGTCCTCAGTTCTTGGGGGCTACATGAGTGACCGTGTCTGGGGAAGTCGGAAGACCGTCTTCATCGGTGGTGTCCTGATTATGTTCGGGCACATTGCCTTGTCTGTGCCGGCCGGTTCCATGGCGCTCTTCATCTCAATCCTCTTGATTGTCTTGGGGACTGGGCTGTTGAAGCCTAACGTTTCCGAAATGGTTGGGGGACTTTACGATGAGGGCGATACGCGGCGTGATGCTGGGTTCACCATCTTCGTCTTCGGGATTAACCTGGGGTCCTTGGTCGCACCGCTCTTAGTTGGGTGGTTAGGCCTGAAATACAACTTCCATTTAGGGTTCTCCTTGGCCGCTATTGGGATGTTCTTGGGTCTGGTTCAATACTGGATCGGTGGGAAGAAGTACTTGAGTAAGGATAGCCTTTACCCAACCGACCCACTGGAACCCGGTGACATGAAGAAGCTGACCGTTCGTGGGACCATTGGTTTGGTTGCTTTCGCATTGGTCATCATCTTGATGTACCTCTTAGGTTCACTGAACTTAAACAACTTCGTGCTCTTATTATCCGTTATCGCGATTGCTGCACCAGTCGTTTACTTCACTATTTTCTTAACGAGTAAAAAAGTTACCAGCACTGAACGGAAGCACGTGTGGGCTTACTTAGGCCTGTTCATCGCTGCCATGATCTTCTGGGCAATTGAAGAACAAGGGTCATCTGTGTTGGCCTTATTCGCTGCCAACCAGACGAACAACCATTTCTTAGGCATCCACATTTTGCCATCTTGGTACCAAATGTTAAACCCATTGTTCATCTTGATCTACACGCCATTCTTCGCTGCAATGTGGAACCGTTGGGGTAAGAAACAACCTAGCTCACCAGCCAAGTTTGCAACTGGGATGCTGTTCGCTGGGGCTTCTTACCTGATCATGGTGATTCCCGTTGTCATGTTCGGGACGGACGCCCGGGTCAGTCCGCTTTGGTTAGTTGGTAGCTGGGCAGTTGTTGAAATTGCCGAACTGTTGATTTCACCAATCGGATTGTCCGTGACGACCAAGTTAGCACCAAAGGCGTTCCAATCTCAAATGATGAGTATGTGGTTCTTAGCCGATGCTGCTGGACAAGCCGTTAACGCGCAAATCGTTAAGTTATACACGCCAGAAAACGAAGCAGCTTACTTCATGGGCGTGGCCATCGTGGCCATCGTCGCTGGGCTGATTATGTTTGCCCTGGTTAAACCAATTAAGAACTTAATGGCCGGAATTAAATAATTTGTTTCTGGCGAAAAAGTGCTACTCTATGATGGAGTGGCATTTTTTGTGCGGCTATATTTGAAAGGGGGCGACGACGTGGTTAAGGTGGCCATGATCAGTGACTTACATTTAGACATCAACCAGCAGGACGCAGAGGCCGTTGCCCAACAGCAGGCGGCGTACCTGACCCAACGGAACGTGGGACTGTATTTAATCGCCGGTGACGTGACCAATTACTTTAGCCAGTCGCTAGCCTTCGTCACCCGGCTACAGGCGTTGTTGGCGCCAGCCAAGGTGCGATTTATTGCGGGGAACCATGACATGTTACACGACATCACGTACGCGGGCTTAGAATCGTCGCAGACGCCCGTTTACTTCCATCGTGGGTCTTTAGACCTTCCGGGGACTAACTGGCGGGTAATCGGCAATAATGGCTGGTATGATTATCAATTTGCTAATAACTTGGTCGGACGGAATTTCTTGAGCTGGAAGCGAGCCTTTTGGATCGACAGTACCATTGTGCAGCCTCAAAGTGACCCGGAACGGCTGAATCAGGTCGTGGAACAGATGACCGAGCAATTGATACAGGCACAGGTCGCCGGCAAACGGGTCCTGTTTATGACCCACTTTGTCCCGCGCCAGGACTATATCCGGTATACGGATGACAATCGTTTCTGGAACATGGCCAACGCCATGCTAGGGAGTCCGCGGATTGGGGCCGTTTTGGAAAAATATTCAGTGGCTGATACTTTATTCGGTCACGTCCACAGCCGCTTCGCCCCCGCAACCTTTGGGCCCACCACGTATTACAATCAAGCGGTGGGGTACCACAATCGGCGACTCAACGAGTGGTCCCAGCCCGATTTTTTTGTCGAATGGCAGCGTCAATTAAGGATTTTGAATTTAAAATAAAAAAAACTGCAAAAAAGTCTTGACGATTTATGCAGTTTTTTGTATGATAGTGTAGTTGATTCGTTACGACGATTCACGTTTTGGTGGGGTAGCGAAGTCTGGCTAAACGCGGCGGACTGTAAATCCGCTCCTTCGGGTTCGGTGGTTCGAATCCACTCCCCACCATTTTTATTATTGGGCTATAGCCAAGTGGTAAGGCAACAGGTTTTGATCCTGTCATGCGCTGGTTCGAACCCAGCTAGCCCAACTAAGGAACAGTCACGGTGTGTGACTGTTTTTTTTATACCTTCATTTATAATTCTAGATTAGGGCGCCCGAGGAATTTCTCGAGCGCCTTTTTGTGTATCCCGCGAAAATATTTTAAAATTGGACATTTTTGGGCGGTCGTCCTGTAAATGAATCAGTGGCTAGACAAAAACGTGAGAAAACCGGTGCACTAATCCGGGTTCTGGCGGCGCCAACTGGGTATAGAACATGGCACCAGCAAATTATAGGGACAATCGTTACCCCAGTTTTCAATTTATCAGCGCTGACAAATAGTTCGTGGGGTGTTAGGATAATCTTAAAAGGGGCAGTCGGTGCTCGTGAAAGGGGTGGCAGTTGATGTTTAAGGAAAAATGGCAACATCGTAGTCAAGTTCAGCGGCCTAGTTGTCGGTGGATCTATGCCGGTGTCACCCTAGTGAGCCTAGGGGCAGGGGTCATGCTTGTCACGACGCCGGTCTTTGCGGATACTCGTGAGACGGCTACCGGCGATGGCACGCCCCAAACGGAGAACGTGATGTCCACCCAAACAACGAGTTCGGTCACGCCGGCTGATGTGTCGCAGTCTGGACAACTGGAGACCGGTACTAGTACTGGTTCCACTCAGAAAGGCACTGGGACGTCAGACGAGAAGGCGACACCGGAAGATCCGGCTAAACCCGTGACACCGAGTCCTGAACCGACAACGAAAACGGCACCAACGACTGGGACGATACCAGAGACGCCCGCGACAACTGATACGCCGACGCGGACGACGGTGACCTCCAAGCTAACAGTTTCGACTGAGAAAACAACCACGGCAATCAAGCCATCGTTTCGAGCGGCTCGTTATTTACTAGCGAGAGGCGCGGCGCAACCAACGGGGCAAGACGAGCCGGCGACTGAAGATTCAGCGACCACGACACCCAATAGCACACCTGCGGGCGATGTGCCGACAGCGCCAGCCACAACGGCAGCGGTGACCACGACTTCTGACGCCGACACGCAGTCTGCCTTGGCCTACACGTTAAATGACGGCAAGGACGGCTATGTGGTGACGGGCTTTGCCAATCAGACGCACGGCACGCAGATTACGATTCCGGATACCTATTTAAACTTGCCGGTCACAGAGATTGCTGCGAATGCCTTTAATGGGGCCGGACTGACGGATGTGACGTTGGGGCAGAACCTACAGGTCATTTGGGACCATGCATTTGCGAATAACCAATTAAAAACGATTAAATTTACGAGTGGCATCTGGTCCGTGGGGGCCGGAGCGTTTGCCAATAACGACTTGGTGACGGTTGATCTGGGGAACCTGCAGCAGATCAACACTGGCGCCTTTCAGAGTAATCAGCTTCAGCAGTTAGTTCTTCCCGATTCGGTGACTAGTATTGCGGATGATGCCTTTGAAAATAATACGATTCAGTCTTTGACATTGAGTCAAAAGGTCGTCTCGATTGGGACGGCGGCATTTGCGAATAACCAGATTCAGGGACACCTGGTGTTACCTGAGACGCTGACCGCGCTGGGGGTTCAAGCCTTTGCCAATAATCAACTGACTGGGCTGACCTTAGACGCCGGTCTGAACCTATTGAACACCGGCGTTTTTGCCAATAACCAACTGACCGGTACGTTAACGATTCCCGCGACCATCACCAGTATTGGGGATGACGCCTTCGATATGAATCAACTGACTGGATTGAAGCTGGATGACAGCGTGACGTCGATTGGGACGGCCGCGTTTGCCCATAATCGAATAGCTGGGTCACTTAACTTACCAGCCAGCCTGACGTACCTGGGGGACCAAGCCTTCTGGGATAATCAGCTGGGTAGCGTGACGTTGAATGACAAATTGACGGAGATTGGGCCACAAACGTTTGCCGATAATCAGCTGACGGGTACCCTGAATCTCCCCGACAGCATCTTAAACGTGGGGACGGCGGCCTTTGCCAATAACCAACTGACCGGTTTGACCGGTGGGACCAAGCTAAACACGATTGAAAAATATGCTTTTTATGGGAATAAATTGACCGGGACGCTGGCGTTATCGGATGAGCTAACGAGTATTGCCGAGTCTGCCTTTGCCGGTGGGAACCAACTGACCGGTTTGACCGGTGGGACCAAGCTAAAAACGATTGAAAAGTATGCCTTCTATGGGAATAAATTGACCAGGACGCTGGCGTTATCGGATGAGCTAACGAGTATTGGCGAGTCTGCCTTTGCCGGCGGGAACCAACTGACCGGTTTGACCGGTGGGACCAAGCTAAAAACGATTGAAAAGTATGCCTTCTATGGGAATAAATTGACCAGGACGCTGGCGTTATCGGATGAGCTAACGAGTATTGGCGAGTCTGCCTTTGCCGGCGGGAACCAACTGACCGGTTTGACCGGTGGGACCAAGCTAAAAACGATTGAAAAGTATGCCTTCTATGGGAATAAATTGACTGGGACACTGACGTTGTCGGATGAGCTGACGAGTATTGCCGAGTCTGCCTTTGCCGGTGGGAACCAATTGACGCGCCTTGAGCTGGGGACGGCCCCGTTGTCAACGATTGAAACCAATGCGTTTGCCAATAATAACTTAACGGGTGTTCTGAATTTTCCAGATACGCTGACCAACATCGGAGCTGATGCATTCGTGAATAACCAATTGACCGGTTTGACCTTTGGAACCGGCTTGGTGACCGTTGATGATGAAGCGTTTGAACATAATCAACTAAGTGGGACCCTGACGCTGGGCGATAACGTTCATGATGTTGGGAAATATGCGTTTGCTTATAACAAGCTGGCTGACCTCGAAATGGGGTCGGACATGAACAGTCTGGAAAATTATTCGTTTGCTTATAATAGCTTGCAGAAAATCAATGCTAGCCGTCAGATTGGGACGATTGGCGACTATGCCTTTGCTGGTCAGAAACTGTTGAAGGCGGGAGTCACTGAGGCTACGGTTATGAATCAAGCTGGTCAGATGACAACGGTTGTTTCTGGCGTAAAAAAGGCTATCCGGGACGAATTGGGGATGGCCAACCTTGATATCGCGGGGCTCACGTTTATTTTCACCGATAATCAACAAAAATTAGTGTACGATGTAGGGACAGATACGCTGACCCTGCCAATCGTTCCAGATAAGGCAGATACAAGCGAGGTACCAGACTGGATGCAGAGCGGAAATATTGTGTTGAGTCTGACCACTGAGAGTGTAGATACTGGTAGCTACGGGGTCGAAAACCTCATGCTGAGCCTGGACCGGTGGGTGACGGCGGCCGTCGACATTCCTAGTAACCTGAAGGATGAAGGCATGAGAGACCTGGTAGTCTACTATCACGCAGATAAAGTGGCTGATCAGACGGCGGAGATTGGTGGACAGGAGATTCAGGTTAAGGTGCCTAATATCCCGGATTATACCGCTGACAAACAGACGATTCGCGCAATTGCTAATGTTGATGGGACAATTAGTCCACTGGAATCCGTTATCTATACCAACCAGAAAAGCGGATCCGGTAAGGATAGTGAGCCGACAACCGGTAATCAGCCAAGTACGCCAGGCGGCACTGACAAGCCAACCACCCCTGTAACGCCAGTTAACCCGGGAAATACGCCCGGTGGTGATTCGGCCGTGACGCCAACGACGCCCGTTATCACGCCGACAACGGGTGGCGATAAGGCCATTCCTTATCCACATAACTTTGACGGTGGAAAATCGCAGACAAAGAAGGGTTCGGACACACATCAGACTGGTGTCGTTTCACCGAAGTTGGCCATTGACGGGCCAAACTGGCAACTGAAACGCGTCGTGCCGCAACGCTTGACGACAACCGCTATCCGGCAACGGGGCACCATGCGGACAACAGTCGCTACGCCAGGGTATCGGGTTAACTCGCAGTTTGAGGTTGACCAGGTTACCCGGACAGAGCAGCAGTCTTCAGCTGACTTGCAAGCCACAAATCCAGCACGGACGTCGGCGTCAGCTGATAACCAACAGGCGTTGCCACAAACCAATGAACACGCAACCGGTTGGCAGTGGCTAGGGACGATGTTGCTGGTCGGATTGAGTTGGTTAGGGTTAGCTCACAAGCGAAATCACAATTAAATTTAACGTTATACCAGTACGATTGACACGCTTTCTGTGTGTTGACCGTACTTTTTTGTGAATTTTTTTAATTTTCAGAAAAAAGTTTTTTCACCACACTTCTCTGGTTGTGTCACGAGATTGCTCTGAAGTGATTCGGTTGTGCTCAAGTAAATAAGCAAAGTCACTAATTGTGGTAGGTGTGGGGAAAAATTGTTTTGATAATAAATATCTGCATATAGCGGTAATCGTTATCCCCCTTGGCAATTAAGTCACACTGGTGTTTTGGTTAAGTCGTGATAGTATGAATATCATAGAATATTTTGCATAAGCAACTAATGCGAAACGGAACGGTCTATAAACTAATCACTCAAGGACACCAGCGAAGGGAAGATAGTATGCGGAACAATAAGGATAGGGGAGAACAACTTACTCCTACACACAGTAAGTGGCTGTTCGTTAGTCTGACGATTGCGGCACTAAGTACAGGAATCGCAATTGGCAGTGAGACGGCTAACGCTGATACAGAACCCGCGACTTCCCAAATTAGTGAGGAATCGGCTCAGAATGATGTTGATTCAGCTGTGAAGACACCAAAAGTAGAAGTTGCCGATACAGCGAAAGGTGAAAGTTCTGACGCTGGTTCGGATAATCAGTTAGATGTTGAAAAAGATGAGACTAGTTCCAACCAGTTAGACAATGAAGAAAGTAACGGTGAAGACACGATTGATGAGGATGAAGAAAAGTCTGAGGATGAGACCGAAGATGAGACTGCAGAACCTGTCAGTCCAGCAGATACGCCTGATGAAACGGTGACACCCGCTCCAACGAATGAGCAAACCGAAAAATCTGATTTTACCTTTCACCAAACTAGTGAGAACACAGTTGAAGTGACCGGGTATACGGGTGCGGCACAGCAACAGGCTGATGGATCAGCACCAGTTTCAGGTTATAGTACCGAGATTACGATTCCAGATATGTATGAGGGTAAGTATGTTTCTGGTATTGCAGATAATGCGTTTAACAATGATGGCTCGGCTAATGATCACCTAACGATTGTTCCTGCATTGACCAAGGTGACCCTGGGGAAGAACTTAAATTACATTGGTCAGAATGCCTTTGCCAACAATGCGTTAACATCTTTGACGTTGCAGGGAGCCACCTGGATCAACATCAAGGCAGGTGCCTTTAAAAATAATGAATTGACTAACGTTGAATTGAACGGTGCCGTTCAAATTGAACAGGACGCGTTTAAGGGAAACCAGTTGACGACGTTAGTCTTGCCAGATACGGTGAACGCTATCGGCGCATCAGCATTTGAAAATAACCAGCTGACTGAATTGACGTTGAGTGCAGCACTGGAAAGTATTGGGACTTCAGCCTTTGCCAATAACAAAATTGCTGGGGCGCTGATTTTACCAGCAAAATTAACGACGTTAGGCGAGTATGCATTTGCGGATAATCGCTTAACGTCAGTGACCCTTAATCAGGTGTTAACTGATTTGAACACGGGAACTTTTGCCAATAATCAGTTAACCGGACTATTAACCATTCCAGACAATATTGTTCGGATTGGGGATAGTGCTTTTAGCAACGACAAAAAGCAGGGGGCTGGCTTGACCGCGCTCCATTTGGGAACCGGCGTCCAGTACATTGGGAATCGGGCGTTCACTGATAATGCACTGACAAACTTAGAAATTCCTGATACGACAGATAAAGTTAGTGTTGGGGATGAGGCGTTCAGCGGTAATCAGCTACAGACGCTCAAGCTGGGGAAAAATGTCAGCACAATTGGAAATTCTGCGTTTGCGGACAATCAGTTAACGGGGACGCTTAGTGTTCCTGATGCGGTTGAGAAAATTGGCAATCGTGCTTTCATTGGTAATCAGTTGACCGGGCTGAAGTTAGGTAGTCAGATTACCTCGATTGGTGATTTTGCCTTTGCGAATAATCAGTTGGGTGGTACGCTTATCTTGCCTGAAAAGGTTAGTCTAGTGGGCGAATCAGCTTTCGAAAACAATTTATTGACGGGACTACAGGTAGTCAATAAAGAGGCCTCTATCGGTGCGAATGCCTTTGCCCAAAATGCGTTGGAAAAAATTAATTCAGCGGACATGACCTGGTCAAACGCAGTTAATGCCTTCAGTAATCAGAAAGCATTAACACTAGCAAATGTGCCAATGTCAACAACGTCAGCCCACAATGTTAAGGCACTTTTAGTTAAACAACTTAACATGAAGCCTAGTGATATTGGGGAGTTAACGTTTACCCTGAGTGACGGAACTAGTTTGAAATATGATGAAACGACTGATAGTTTGTTGCTGCCCCAAGGGTTTGACACCAGTCATGATGGTAATTTGACGGTTACGCTCACAACGAACGCGGCATTTACTGGTCAGCTGGGCTTTCAGGCCCTGACGCTGGATCTACGGGTATGGACTTTTTCGGGCCAGGTTGACATACCAGTTGCTATCAAAAATATTAATAGCAAGTACATCTTTAAGAGTATTTGGTCTGCTGTGATTAGCGGTCAGGTAGGCTCAACGCAATTGGTTGATGCGCCAGTGATGGCTGGCTATCGGATTCTTAATCCGGATACGCAGCAGGACATAACCACTTTTACCGCCATCTTTGGTCCCGACAAGGTAACGACGCGAGATACAATCGAGTATTTGCAAGTTGCACCTGATGACAACAATTCAGGGGAGACGACATCCACAAAGGAAACGGAACCGGTTGACCCTGAAACGGGCGAGACTGTAACGCCGCACCCGGGGGGCGAGGCTGAAACGACAACGTCGAATACAACTGGCAATACGCCAGATAAGTTATCCGACAAAACAGTGACTGATGGAACAACTAACACGTTAGGTGAATCAGCCAATTATCAAATTAACCAGGAGCAGGAAAAACAAGTACAGGCACAAAAAGCGTGGGTGCAAGTTCAATATCGGTTAGCAAACGCACCGGTGGGACAACCGGGCAAGCGGACACATGCCGCTTATATTTCTGTTCAACCGAAGATACAACACCCAGATTGGACAAGTCGCCAGGCAGGGGTACCGGCTGACTCAGTTGTTGGCAACGGCTCAATGACTGAACCGGCATCGACCCAACACATGGGGCAAGCTAAGATGGTCATGACGGCAACATCACTGCCTCAAACGAACGAGCAAACCAGTCAGTGGCACTGGCTAGGGGCCATTGGATTGCTGGCTGCCAGCTGGCTGGGATTCACGAAGAAAAAACAAGATGATTAATAGCAACGCTGAAATGGGACAGATTCCAACGAATTTGACCCATTTTTTTCAGGAGAGGATGGGGTTCCAACGACAAAATTAATGACGGAAAACCGGCCGTTGACGGCTGGACAGAAGAAATGGTTGTCAACCGGTCTAACGGTGATCAGTTTAAGTGCAGGGTTGGCGTTGAATGCCAACATCCTCAAGGCACAGGCGGCAGACCAACCGACAACGGCCGCCAGCAGCAGTTCGGTGACCGCGGTTACCTCTAGTGAGCCGACGACCGCTGACACAGCGGATAAGACTAAGGAATCTACAGCAACAGAAACGGACGACACCAAGACCACCGAGAAGCAGTCAGTGGGGGATGAAGACGCCGAAAAGGACCAGTCGACGGGGACTGATGAACAGTCTGATGACAAAGTGCAGGTGGATACGGAATCACAGACCGATGGGAAAGAAAAGACGCCGGCTGAACCTGTAGCGCCACAGAATCAGGGGTCATCGTCATCTGAACTAAACGATGATGAGAAGACGACCGGGAGTGGTGAGAAAATTTCGGAACAGCCCGACCAGTCTGAGGTGGTCAAGCCCACTCAACCGTACCAGGTGAAGACGGCAGATAACGATAAAAAGCAGACGGTACCACCCGTAGAAACGACGGATGAGAAGACTGACCAGCGGAAGTTTGTAGTGGCTGACAGCCAATTGTTTAGTTCGCGGTTGTTTTTGTCACGCATGAATGTACCTATGGCTGCGAGTCTGATGGCTGATACAGTCGATACACCGAGTGAGACGCCGACTACTGAGACGGATGATAATGGATTAGTTTATCAGAAAGCCGCAAATGGTGATTCGTATACTATTATCGGTTATACAGGAAGTAGTTCAGAGGTTACCATTCCAGATACTTTTGGTAGTGGATGGACATGGGTGACGGCGATTGGTGATAATGCTTTTGCCGGTAAAGGATTAACGAGTGTGACTTTTGGTGCGCATATTACCTCAATTGGTAATGGTGCGTTTCAAGACAACAGTCTCACTAGTGTTACTTTGCCTGACAAATTAGGTGTGCTAGGAAAACAAGCATTTGAGCGTAACATGTTAAAGAGCATTACATTTGGGGAAAATACTACTGCTTGGGATATTAGTGACGAGGCTTTTGCTGATAACTGGTTAACGAGTATAAAGTTACCTGAGTCAATTACAACGATTGGTCAAGGGGCATTTATTGGTAATAAGATAGCTGACGTTTCATTTGATACCCAGCTTACGACTATTGGGGAAAATGCTTTTGCAAAAGAATCATTGACAAACTTAAATTTATTCAGTGATAACCCTAAGGGACTAGCTATTAAAACGTCGGCCTTTGCTGATAACCCGACCTTAACAAACTTAACTATAGGTACTGGTGTTATAAGCATTGGTGATAGAGCTTTTAGTAACGATTATATTAGCAATAAGTTAGAGCTTCCGGACTCGTTGCAGGCAATTGGTGAGTCGTCTTTCCAAGGAAACCAAATAACTGATGTGAAATTTGGTAGTAGGATTACTTCAATCGGAGACTATGCATTTGCCGATAATCCATTTAATGTAACGGATGATAATGAGAATGCCTTGATTATCCCCGATAGTGTAACTAACATTGGAGCATATGCATTTAGTCGTAGTAATGACAACAATCCTAAGGAACAAATACCTAAAGTGAAATTAGGCAAGTCAGTGAAAACTATTGGAGTTTCGGCATTTAAGGGTGTCGGATTGGCTGATACGCTTTCAATTCCTGATAGTGTCACTACAATAGGTGAAAGTGCCTTTGCAGACAATGACCTAACTAACCTAGAGTTAGGCTCAGGGGTCGGTCAAGGTGTTGACGAAAATAGCATTGGTGATTGGGCGTTCTCTGGGAATGATTTGCAAACAATCGTAACAGCCGGTGAGTTGACTAAAAAATCGTTAGGGGACAATGCTTTTGCGCAGCAACAACATCTGGGCCCCATCGCTGTTGAAGTCAATGGTAACAAGTTAATTGGAATCAGAGCAGCTATTGAAAGTCAATTGAATTCTGAAAATTCTAATCCTGATCAGTATATCAAGTTGCTTAAGCTCATGAGTTTTACGTTTAACAATAAACCAGTGACGTATGATTTTCTTACGGACACATTAACATTGCCCACAGAATCAAGTACATTAACATTGCCGCAAAAATACACAGAATCAAGTATTGAATTGACCCTTACTTCTGGGCAAACAGGAACTAGTACGGATCATTCTGGAAATTATGGCGTGGAGAATCTGACATTAACCTGGACGCCACAATCCAGCGGCTCTGGTACCAGCACCACCACGCCAGATACACCAACGACCCCAACAGATTCTGAAACTCCGGTAACCCCAGGCACATCGACGCCAACGACGTCCACGACGCCCAAGAACAAGAAGTCTAAATCCAAGTCGCCAAAGACGAAGCACCCAAAGACCAAGTCCAACAAAACAACGTCCAAGCAGCCTGTAGGGAAGCCAACGCGGCGAACAGCCACGCAGTATCCTGCCCAGGCGCAAGGACACCAGGTAACCGCAACCACTCGGCGGCCACAATCGCTGAGCTGGCATCAGCTCACAACGACGCGTGCAAACGGGACTTCGACCCCCACAACCGGCTGGCACTACAGCCAAGCTCAAGGTATCTGGGTGCGGTCCGCTGGCACGCTATCGCGAGCCACCTCGGCGACGTTGCCGCAAACTCGGGAACAACCCGCTACCGGCTGGCAACTGGTCGGCCTAGCCCTCTTATCTGGTCTCAGCTGGTTCGGGTTACGGCGGAGACATAACTAAATACGCAATTCAAATAGGACTGTGATTCTCGTTGCAGTCCTATTTCGTGTACCAGTAATTACTTAGCTAACCAACCTGAATGAGCGATCATTTGGCAGTCAAACGGTTCACCCCAGCAATATCTCTGGAATCACCCGAAAAAATTGACATTCACCCCTAACTTCGCTAAAGTCAAACTAATAATTGCTCCAGACCATTTGTGTATTTGATAGAGAAAGTGGGGTCTTATGATGGCAACAATCGTGAAACCGGAAGACCTGTTCGCCTTGCGTCCGCTGGCTCAACCAGTGAGTGATGGGCAGCGGGTGTACTACGTGGAGAGTCAACTAGACCAGCAGAAGAATGCCAGTCAAGCCGCCATTTATTCCGTCCAACTGGCGGATGGCAGTGATCGCCGGCGGTGGAGTCCGGCCGATGTGAGCGTCAACGAACTGGCACTAAGTCCGAGTCACCGCTATTTATCCTTCAGTGGCGTGGTCAATGAGCACGCCCAATTGTTCCTGGTCCCGCTCAACGGTGGGGCGCCGGAACAGATCACGCGCGGGGATGCCGACATCAGCCAGCTGACCTGGGAAGCCAACACCGACGTGCTCTACTTTCAAACGACGACCGGCGCCAAGCAACCGGCAAAGGATGCGCTCCCTAGCGTCCAGGTCGTCGACAAATTACAATACAAAATGAACGGCCGCGGCCTCTTACCACAAGGCCTGACGTATCAATGTATTCGCTACCAGTGTGCCAGCCGCGACCAATCCGTCGTGCTCGAACGCACGGACCCCTTTACCGTGACCGCAGCCAACGACCAGGGCCTCTTATTCTCAACGGAACGCCTGCCCGAAGACGAACACGATTTCAGCGAGGGCGTTTACTGGCATCCCTTCGATGGGACGGCCGACCGGCTCTTAAATGAAAAGCTGCCCGCGGGGTCTTTCGGCCAGGGACAGCTAGATGAAGACGGCCAACACGTGTTGATGTGGGGCCAGGACAATCACATCCCCAACGTCTCGCAATTTCACGCGTGGCTGGGCAACCTCACGACCGGCGAATTGACCGACCTGACTGCACCGCGCGACGTGGAGGTCGGTGACATGCTGGCCATCGACAGCCAACAGCGACAATCCGGCCAGTTTGTGGCTTGGCTGACGCACAACACCTTTTTAACTTTGGAAAATGAACACGGGCGGTTAAGCCTGGTCAGTCAAAGCCTTGACGGCGATGCGCAACCGCGGACGTTGTTGGGTGGCGACCGGGCTATCACGGACTTTAGCGTGGTCGACCCGCAGACCATCGTCTTCACCGAGTCGACCATGACCAGTGTGAGCCGGTTAAAGGCCCTTAACGTCGCCACAGGCGAGGAACGGGAGCTGATTAACCCCAATGCCGTCTACGAGGCCAAACACGCTCTGGTGGCCGGTCAACGCTTCACCTTCAAGGGGGCGGCCGACTGGGACATCGAGGGCTGGTATTTCCCACCCGTTACGCCAGCGCCCCAACATCCCGCCGTGCTCTACGTTCATGGGGGACCGCAAGTCGACTTCGGCTACGGCTTCTACCATGAGCTACAATTTCTCGCGGGCCAAGGGTATGGCGTCATCACCATCAATCCGCGTGGTGGCAACAGTTACGGCCAGGACTTTGAGACGGCCGTCATCGGCCATTATGGCGAGGGCGACTTCGAGGACCTGATGCTGGGGACCGACGCGGCGCTGAAATTAGACCCGACGATTGACCCCAAGCAACTGTGCGTCACCGGTGGGTCTTACGGTGGCTTCATGACCAACTGGATTGAGACCCACACCAACCGCTTCGCCGCGGCCGTTACGCAACGCTCCATTTCCAATTGGATCAGTTTCTACGGCACCAGCGATATCGGCTACTTTTTCACGCCATGGGAGCTCAAGCAGGACATGCACAACATCGACGTGCTCTGGAAATTCTCGCCACTGGCCTACGTGCAAGACGCCACGACACCTATTCTGGTGCTCCACGGCGAGGAAGACCTGCGTTGTCCGACCACGCAAGGTGAGGAGTTCTTCGTCGGCCTAAAGGAAGCCGGGGTGGAAACACAATTGGTCCTGTTCCCGAAATCTAATCACGAACTATCCCGTTCTGGTCTGCCCAACCTGCGGATCGAACGGTTGAATCGCATCAATCAGTGGTTCCAAGACCACTTACCAGCTAAGGAGGAAGGTTAAGTTATGAAAATTGGATTTATCGGCGTCGGCGGCATGGCCCAAGCCATTATCGGCGGACTGCTCAAGGCGAAAACGTTTGCCCCTAGCGACATCATCGTGCACAGTCATCGGCTTGAAAGCTATGGCCCTTATGCAAAAGCCCACGGCCTCCAAACAGCGGCCAGCAACGCGGATGTTGCGGCGGCTAGCGACCTGGTCGTCTTAGCCGTAACTCCCAACGTGGCCAGCGACGTGCTCCAGGAAATCGAAGCACAACTGGTTGACGGCCAAAAGACGTTGATCTCCATCGTTGCCGGGCTATCCCTGGCGAATATGGCCAACGTAGTGGGCGAGAACGTGCCAATTTTACGGACGCTGCCCAATGTGAACGTTGAGGTGGGTGCGGGGATGACCGCGGTGGCCGCCAACGCGCATTTGACCGGGGATGACCTGGCCGCAGCGTTACGCGTGTTCAACACGATTGGCTCCACGACGACGTTAGCCGAAGACCAATTCGGCGTCTTCAGCGCGCTGGCCGGGAGTTCACCAGCCTACATCGACTTCTTCATCGACAGCCTGAGCCGCGCCGGAGTCAAGTATGGCTTAAGCAAGGACCAGGCCACAAAGATTGCGGCTCAAGCGACTTTAGGCTCCGCTAAAATGGTTTTGGAAAGCGACAAAATTCCATTTGCCCTGATCGACCAAGTCGCCTCACCAGGTGGCAGTACGGTGGCCGGGTTACTGGCGATGGAAGAGGCTGGGCTGATGACGGCGGTGGTCAAGGGAATCGACGCCACCATCAAGCGCGACGCCGGCGGTCCAGCTTAAAGCACCTTTGCGTGTTGTGTTGGTCGTTCGTTCCCGGCGGCGGGCTCAAGGCGCCCTGCTGTGGGGCCGGTTCCAGCCTGAAGGGCGGGCTTCCACCTCGACTTTGAGCCTGAGAAGCGGTCTCAAAGGTCGTCCTATGCTCTAAGCTGAGTGAGAAACCTCAGCTAAGACCATCGACACAGCTGGGCACCTTGGCCCGCCTCTGGTCACTTAGACGGGTTTGGTGCTTTGTGCGTGGCCGATTAGCTGGTGTGTTTTGAGTGAATCAACAACGTTGATAGATGAATTAGCTGCAAGTGTTCTTAGTCACTATCAGATAGCGCCGTTAGTTTGTGGTAAGAATCATGCATGCCACCAAGGACCCAGACGACGGCAATACACGATGTTAGTCGGTTAGTTTGGCTGGGGTTCGGAGCCGGAGACAGACAAAATGGGACCCGCTGTGTCAGTGGTGTTAGACCGGGGGACTTTTCCCGGCCTTACAGCACGGGACGAGCTTGGAGACGCTGGTTTTTGCGGCTTCAAGTCGAGCCGTAGGACCGCTCCTCAGGCCGAAGGCGGTCCCCATAGCGGGTCACGTTTTGGCGGTCGCAGGCGGAGAACCCCAGCCAAAACCATAACAGAATAAATATCGCGTTTTGCAGTCTGGTGAGTTGCCTTTTTGGTCTATACCGATTATAATAACAGTGTTGACTGAAGGTATAATTGATGAGGAGGAGACTCATGAGTATTGTTTTAAAGCACGCGAAGATTTACACCGGTGACGAGGTTATTCCAGACGGGTTTATTCGTTTTGATCGTGAAATTGAAGCGGTTGGTCCCGTGGCTGATTTTCGACCATTGCCTGCCGATGAAATCCACGTGGTGACTGGCAAGACGATTGTTCCCGGATTTATTGACGTTCATAGCCATGGGGGCTACGGATATGATAGTATGGATGGGGACCCCGACCAAATTGATAAGATGGTTAACTTGATGTCCTTAGAAGGAATCACGTCCATCTTCCCAACCACGATGACCCAGTCTAACGAAGCCATTGACCACGCCATGCAAGGGATTGCGGTAGCCGCTGAACGGAATCCGTTGATTCAAGGCGTCCATTTGGAAGGGCCATTTATTGCGGCCATTTTCAAAGGAGCTCAGCCAGAAAAGTACATCAAGGATCCCGACGTTGCGCTGTTAGACCGCTGGAACAAGCTGTCCGGTGGTCGGGTCAAACTGATTACCTACGCGCCAGAAGACGACGGGGCCAAGAAGTTTGAAACCTACTGCTTAGCCAACGGCATCGTGCCATCTGTGGGGCATTCTAACGCCACGCGGGAACAATTATTGGAAAGCCGGGCCACCCATGTGACCCACTTGTACAACGCACAACGGGGCTTGCGGCACCGTGAACCCGGGGTTACCGGTCACGCCATGCTGGAAGACAGCCTGTTCTGTGAAATTATTTGTGATGGGTTCCACATCGTGCCCGACATGATCAAGTTGGCTTACGAGCAAAAGGGCCAACACCGGTTGGAACTAGTGACCGATTCCATGCGGGCCAAGGGTATGCCAGAAGGCGTCAGTGAACTGGGTGGCCAAAAGGTGATCGTCAAGGACCGTCAAGCGCGGCTCGAGAGCGGTAACCTGGCTGGCTCCGTGCTCCGTTACGATGAAGCCTTCCGCAACGTCATTGCCTTCACCGGCTGTGACGTCAACGAAGCCGTGCAAATGAGTGCTGTGAACCAGGCCGAAGAGTTCGGCTTGACACAGAAGGGTAAACTGGAAGTAGGCCGCGATGCCGACTTAAACCTGTTGACTCGTGACCTGCACGTGGACACGACCTTCAGTTTGGGCCGGAATATGCAGGAATTAGTTAAATAAAAATGTAGTTATTTTGAGAAGGGACGTTGGGTGCTGTGAGTTCACCGATTTATATTCAAATTCATAATGACATTAAACGTGCAATTGAAGCCGGAAAATGGGCGGTAGGCGATCGAATTCCGTCCGAACGGGAGCTGTCTCGTGATTTTGATGTGAGTCGGATGACGCTCCGTCAGGCCATTCAAACACTGGTGGATGAAGGAATCTTGGAACGCCAAGTGGGTTCTGGAACTTACGTGGCCAATCAAAAGGTTCAAGAAAAGATGTCCGGGGTGACCAGTTTTACCGATCTAATGTTGACCCAGGGCAAGCAACCCACCAGCAAGACCATTTCGTATCACGTGATGAATCCATCCTTGAGTGAGGCCGAAAAGCTGAAGCTCAACGAGGATGATCAGGTGCTGCGGATGGAACGGATTCGCTACGGCGACGATGTCCCAATTTGTTTTGAAGTGGCCACCGTACCAGAAAAATTGGTCGACGGCTTGAACAAGAAGGAAGTCACGAGCTCACTGTACCGGGCCTTGGAAGATAAGAAAAAGTTGAATCCAGGTAAGGCCCAACAGACCGTCTCGGCCATGTCCGCCTCAGAACGGATTGCGGAATACCTGAATATCAAGCGGGGCGACGCTATTTTACGGTTGCGTCAGGTGACCTATCTGCAGGATGGCACACCGTTTGAATATGTTCGGACGCAATACGTCGGCGAACGCTTTGAATTTTATTTGGAAAAATAAGCTAGGAATGCGAAAAGTGCCTCACAAAGGTTAGCTGGAATGCTAACGCGTTTGTGAGGCACTTGTTGTAAGCGGGGTGATGTGATGGTCACAATTCGATTGGCCCGAGCCGATGATGATTTTCAGGCGGTCGCCCAACTTTACTGGACCGTTTGGCAGGACACCTATCGTGGTCTGTTGCCGGCAGAATTCTTGGCCGAGCTAACACCGGCGACTTGGCATCCCGAACGGCACTGGCGTCGTCAGTTACTAGCGTTTGATGACCAACACCAGTTAGTGGGGACCTGTGCCTTTGGTCCGGCCCGCGATGCCCAGTTTGCTGGGTGGGGCGAGATCAATTCCATCTATCTGTTGCCAACGGTGCAGCACCAGGGGCTTGGCCGCCAATTGATGCAGCGAGCCATGACCGCCCTGCAGGCGCAAGCGTTTGACCGCCTCGTCCTGTGGGTGCTGGTGACTAATGAGCCGGCGCGTCAGTTTTACCAGCGCTGTGGCTTCGTGGCCACGGCCCGCGTGAAGACCCAGGGGCCTATCCGCGAGGTAGCGTACGTTTGGCCTGCTGCCGCACGAGGTGCAGGTAGCGGGGAATGACCGCGATCCGCTTGAGACGCTTGGGTTCCTTCAGGGTCCGGTAGAACCATTCCAAATGGTGGTCTTGCCAGAACTTGGGTGCCCGAATCACGGCGCCGGCCAGAACGTCAAAACTACCGCCGACCCCCATCCAGAGGCCCTTGGTCGTGTGCCGGTACTGGTGAATGAACTGTTCTTGCTTGGGAAAACCCAACGCAGCGAAGACCATGTCCGGTTGTTTGGCCGTGATGTCGGCGACGATGGGGGCTTCGTCCTGGAAGTAGCCATCGTGAATGCCGGCAACCTCTAAGCCCGGGTAGTCCCGCGCCAGAATCGGTTTGAGCTGGGCGATGACCTCGGGCTTGGCGCCTAGGAAATAGGCGGAGCGGTGCTGGTCACTGCCCCAGGTGAGCAGATCCTGTAAGGTATCGAACCCAGTGATGCGTTCGGGAAGGGGCTGCTTTAAAATTTTAGCCCCGTCCAGGATGCCGACCCCGTCCGGTGTGATGAAGTCTGCGCCTAAGATCAGGTCGCGGTAAGCCGCGTGTTCATGGGCGTACATCGCAATTTCCGGATTGGCGGTCACCACGAAGGTATTTTGCTGCTGGGTGATGCGCTGCTGTAAGACGGGTAGTAAGTCCGCCGCAGTGGTCTTGACGAAGGGTAAGTCAAGCACGGTGACGGTGGGAAATGTGGTTTGCATAGGGGGACTCCTCTCAAGATTGGTACGAGAGCGAATTAAGCCCCCGTTACCGCAGTCAACCACGCCCGTTTAAAAACGGACGCTTGTGAGAACCACACCCCATGGTATGGCGACCACAATTTGCTTAGATACAGCGCTAGCCTACGAATAGGACTTATCCGCTAATTACCAAAGCCTTTTAGGTCCGCAGGTTGCCAGACGGACTTGTTTCTTATAGGGTTGCTAACCCCTTGGCTAGAATATTTTTAGCCGCGTTATGGTCACGCACATGAAACGTCCCACAACTAGGACACGTCCATTCGCGGTCAGCTAACGTCAACTTATTCTTGCCGACCATGACATGTCCACAATGGCTACAAGTTTGTGTCGTATTACGGGGATTGATAGTCAAGAATTTTCTGCCATATAAGTCAGCTTTATAAGCCAACATACTCAGTAAAGTTCGCCAACCAACGTCTGAGATACTCATCGCCAAGGCGTGATTCCGCAACATATTTTTACTTCGCAGTTCTTCAGCTACGACTAAATCGTGGTTTTTGATCAAGGTCGTAGAGACGTGGTGTAGAAAGTTTTTACGTTGATTGGCAACTTTAAGTTGTAGCTTGGCTATTTGTAGCCGTTGCTTTTGATAATTCTTTGATTCCGATAACCGTCGTTGGCTCTTTTTAGCTCGTCTGGCCCGTCGTGACAGTTTCCGCTGAGCTTTAGCCAGCTTTCCTTTAATCATCCGGTAATAGCGCGGATTATCAATCACCTGTCCATTGGAATCTGTCAGGAAATTATCAAGATTCAAATCAATGCCGACTTTAGATTCAATCTCAGGCTGCTTAGCAACAAATGGATGTTCCGAGCCAATCTGCATGGACACAAAATAATGACCCACAGCGTCCATTGAAACCGTTGTCGTCCCGATTCTAATGTCATTAGCTCGGTTTAAAATCTTCGATGGAAGTCCTCTGAAACGGAGACGTCCCAGCTTGGGTAACCACAGATGGTGGGTATCAGTTAATCTGACGCTTCCATTACTCATAGTTGGTTCCAATACCTTGGCCCCATAGAGGCAGGACGTTTGATAAGTCTGCGTATAACCACGCTTATGAAACTTAGGCGTCCCCGCCTGATGAACCTGGCGGAATAGTTTCCAAGCAGTTTTGTAATTCTTGATAGCGTTGGCTTTCATCAAACTGTCAAAGTCTGGGTGATTGAGCCATCCATGAATATTGGAGATAGCAGTTGATGGCTTCTTCAGACGCTCAGTCAAATCAGCAATTCGCTTCAAAACAAGCGTGATTGGCGTTTTAACTTTTTTCAGCCAGAATAAATCGTTGTTCATCCCGTTCATTTCGTTATAAATGAAGCGACTCGCATCGCTGTTACGTTTGATCAGACGCTTCTGTTCGGTTGAAGGAAAAACACGGACCTTAACCCCATAATGATAAGGTAATTGTGCCATCGTTTTTGTCATAAACTGCCACCTCCTTTTGCTTGATAGTAAGCATATCATATGAGTATACTGTATCCATAGTAAGTTGTCTTATAATAATATTTATGGAGGTAACGTATGAGTAAAAGTAATGGCGGAGAAATCCACGAACGAGGCTATGTTTACAACTTTCATTTTCACCTGGTCTGGGTTACCAAGTATCGGCATGAAGCATTTACAACACCTAAGCTGGTCGCTGAAATGACCGACATTCTAACGAAGATAGCCCGACTGAACGAAGTGACCATTGAGCAGATGGAGGTAATGCCTGATTATATCCACTTACTACTAAGCTTTAAGCCCAAGTACGCGCCAACCAATGTTGTCAAAGCCTTCAAGGGCGGTTCGGCTCGCTTATTCTTTGAATTGCATCCAGAGCTAAAAGCTCAAAAGTCCTGGGGTGGGCATCTCTGGTCACCTAGTTACTTCATGAGTACCCTGGGTGATATGAGCAAGACGACCATGGAAAACTATATTGCTAATCAGCGAAAGGAATAGTAGCATTCATCTCTTGTTTGAAAGCAAGGGGATTCTGCCTAACTCATATTAAATAGTATGACGCTCTGTTTGTTTCATGCTAAAATAAACGTATTGAAATTAAAAATGAAACGTGATAATTCAGTTCGAAAACCAGCTAAGGAGTAGCTATTATGACGAATTTGTATCCTGACGACAGTATGACTCTGCATACGGATGCCTATCAGATCAATATGATTCAGACTTATTACGAACAAGGCATCGCTGACAAGCGCGCCGTCTTTGAAGTCTTTTTCCGAGACATGCCGTTTAAAAACGGTTACGCGGTATTTGCTGGCTTGGAACACATTGTTCATTATATCCAAAATCTACATTTTTCCCAAACAGATATTGATTACTTACGGGAAGCTGAAGATTATTCCGAAGATTTTCTAAACTATCTCGCCAATTTTAAATTCCGTGGCTCGATTCGTTCGGCCGTTGAAGGGGAACTGGTTTATGCCCACGAACCCTTGTTACAGGTCGAAGGGCCATTAGCTGATTGCCAATTGGTTGAAACGGCCATTTTGAACATCATCAATTATCAAACGCTGATTGCCACCAAGGCCGCGCGGATTCGTTCCGTGGCCGGCGATGACGCCCTGATGGAATTTGGGACGCGGCGGGCTCAGGAATTTGATGCCGCTATCTGGGGTACCCGGGCGGCCTTTATCGGTGGTTTCGATGCCACGTCTAACGTCCGTGCTGGCAAGATTTTTGGTATCCCGATTAGCGGGACCCACGCGCACGCCCTGGTCCAGACCTACGGCAACGATTACGATGCCTTCATGGCCTACGCCAAGACCCACCGCGACTGTGTCTTCCTGGTCGATACCTACGATACGTTACGCAGTGGGGTGCCCAACGCCATTAAGGTGGCCAAGGAACTCGGCGACCAGATCAATTTCCAAGGGGTCCGCATCGATTCCGGGGATATGGCCTACCTGTCCAAACGGGTTCGGCAAAAACTGGATGAAGCGGGCTTCCCGAACGCTAAGATTTACGCATCCAACGATCTGGATGAAAAGACGATTCAAAGTCTCAAGATGCAGGACGCCAAGATTGACGTCTGGGGGATTGGGACCAAGCTGATCACGGCCTTTGACCAACCCGCTCTGGGTGCCGTTTACAAGATGGTTGCCATCGAAGACGAGACTGGCAAGATGAAGGGAACCATCAAGCTGTCGAACAACGCTGAAAAGGTTACGACGCCGGGCAAGAAGCAGGTTTGGCGAATCACCAAGAAGGCGGATGGCAAGACCGAAGGGGATTACGTGGCCTTGGTCAACGAAGATCCGCGGAATGAAGACTCGCTGTTCATGTTCCATCCCAGCTTTACCTACATTAACAAGACCGTGAACGACTTTAATGCGCGACCCATTTTGCAAGATATCTTTGATCAGGGTGAACTGGTTTACAAGTTGCCGACCTTGTCGGCGGTGCGGGACCGGTGTCGTGGTGCCTTAGCGAACCTGTGGCCAGAGTACAAGCGGGACCTGAATCCACAAAAGTATCCCGTGGACCTGTCGCAAGATTGCTGGGACCACAAGATGGCCATCATCAAAGACATTCACAGTTACGTTCAAACCATGCCCGAGTAAGCCCGAGCAAATAAATTAGGGGGCAGAGTTATGCGTGCCATGCAAAAAGAAATTATTGCGGCGTTGAAGGTACAGCCCACCATTGATCCGGCGACTGAAGTTCGGCGGAGCGTGGACTTTTTAAAGAGCTACCTCCAACACTATGATTTTATGAAGACCTTAGTGTTAGGGATTTCTGGCGGCCAGGATTCAACCTTGGCCGGCATCCTGTGTGAACAGGCGGTCACGGAGCTACGCCAAGAGACCGGCGACAGCGACTACCGCTTCATTGCGGTGCGGTTGCCTTACGGCGAACAGGCCGATGAGGATGATGCCATGATGGCCATCGACTTCATGGGTGCCGACGAGGTGGAACGGGTAAACATTCAACCGGCTACCGACGCGATGGTGGCGGCCGTTTCAGCCAACCACGAAAACGTGAGTGACTTTAACAAAGGCAACATCAAGGCGCGGCAACGGATGATTGCCCAGTACGCGATTGCCGGGGTCCGCTCCGGTGCTGTTGTCGGGACGGATCACGCCGCGGAAGCCGTGACAGGGTTCTACACCAAATATGGGGATGGCGCCACGGATATTTGCCCAATTTGGCGGCTGGATAAGCGTCAGGGGGCGGCCATGTTGACCTACCTTGGTGCGCCGGAACACCTGTACAAGAAGATTCCAACGGCTGATTTGGAAGAAGACCGGCCAGCCTTGCCCGATGAGGCAGCGCTGGGCGTGCGTTACGAAGACATTGACGACTACCTGGAAGGCCGGACCGTCAGTGACACTGCGGCAGAACGCATCGAGAACTGGTACCGGAAGACCGCGCACAAGCGCCACTTACCGGTCAACGTTTACGATACATTCTGGCAAGACTAATTTGGAGGCACCAAGACTATGCAAAAAAATAATATGAACGGCTACATCAAGATTCTCTCGGGCGTGTTACAAACGACCGAAGAGGGTGCTGGCACCATGAATGATGATTTTGAAAAAATGCGCAACGCCATCGACAACGACACGGTCGGTGAGTTAAGCCAAGTCGACCTGCAAAAGGTTGCCGATAATTTCCAACGGGGAACCGACGCCTACGAAGACAACTTGAACAAGCTTGAACAGGCCAGTGTGCCCGTTCGCGTTTTGGGCAAGCACAAGTCCTTGGTGGCCGCTTACCGGACCTACACGGACGCTTGCCAATCCATGACGGACAGCATTGACGTGGAACACCAAGCAGTCAATGCTGACGCCTTCAACGCGGCAGAGTCCACGCAAGAAAATGCCATGGAAAAAGTCACGGCCGCAACACAACGGATCATGACGAGTCCCATGTAATGGCATTAAATGAAAGGGTCGCTTCACAGCTTGTGGGGTGACCTTTTTGCTTGCGGTAATTCATCGTGGCCGCTGGCTAGCATGGTATAATGGTGCAAGACAATGTCGTTCCCGACGGCGGATTCAAGGTGTCCCGCTGTGGGGAACGGCTCCAGCCGGGTTAAGCCATCGTTGACAGTGCCTCCGGGATGGTGAAAATGAGACCGGTTCGCTGTGGGCGCCCGCCTGGAGCCAAAGGGCGGTCTCCAGGCTTACTTTGAGCCGCTGAGAAACGCATCTCAAAGATAGCAATGACCTTAGTGGTTTCACCACTAAGGTCATTCCCACGGCTGAGCTCATTTTCACCATCCCTGTGGCTAACGCTGGTTTAGCCGCGGCATCGTCGGATTCCTATGGTTTGGTATTAGCTGTTTTATCTGGAAACACCACTTTTCTAGGAACTTACAAAACTGAATACAAAATAACTTAGAGACACGTACAAAAAATTAGAACGGAGGGGTTGCATGGCAACTACCCACGAAACAGTGTTAAGCGACCTGGCTAAGCCGGTTCAGCAACAACTGAGCCAGTACCGGGTCCAACAGATTCAAGCCGTGTTGACACTGTTAGACGAGGGCAATACGGTGCCCTTCATTGCGCGGTATCGGAAGGAACGGACGGGCTCACTGGATGAAGTGGCCATTCGCGACATTGAAGACGAAGCACACCGCCTGCTGAAGTTGAATCAGCGGCGGCAAGAAGTTTTAAAGATTATTGCTGAGCAAGGAAAATTGACGCCTGCACTGAAACAAAATCTGGCCCACGCCACGGTTCTGCAACAGGTTGAGGATCTTTACCTGCCTTACAAGCAGAAGCGTCGGACCAAGGCCACGGTTGCCCGGGAGGCCGGGTTGGCGCCGTTAGCACAATGGCTATTGACCTTTCCGGCGTCTGGCTTAACCGCTAAGGCCCAACAGTTTGTGGCGCCCACCAAGGAATTGCCGGATGTCGCAGCCGTTTGGGCCGGGGTTCACGAAATATTGGCCGAAACGTTTAGTGAGCAGGCGGCGTTTCGGGAATGGATTCGCAAGTATACTTGGCAACATGGTGAATTGACCAGCAAGCTCAAGCGGGGCGCGGCTGACGACGATGAACAGCAGGTTTACGCCACCTACTATGACTTCAGTCAGAGCTTGAAGCAATTGCCACCATACCGGGTTTTGGCCATCAACCGGGGCGAACGGGAGAAAATCTTGTCCGTTGGCATCTCAATCGACCCAGCGTCCATCTTGCAGTACGGGCATTTTCGCCTGGTTGGCCAGCACCAGGGTCCAGCCGTGGCCAAGGTTAAGGACGCCTTTGCGGACGCCTACAAGCGATTCTTGGGTCCGGCCATTGAGCGGGAACTCCGCCGGCAATTGACGGACAAGGCGGATGAACATGCCATTCAGGTCTTTGGCAATAACCTGTATCACTTGTTGATGCAGGCCCCACTGAAGGGGAAGGTCGTCATGGGCTTTGATCCCGCGTACCGGACGGGCTGCAAGCTGGCCATCATGGATCCCAACGGGCGTTTTCTCGCCAAGCAAGTGATTTATCCGCACAAGCCAGCGAAGGCCAAGGACCGGGCAGCCGCGGGTCCCGCGTTTAAGAAATTGCTCGAGGACTATCACGTTGAAATGATTGCCATCGGGAATGGGACTGCCAGCCGGGAATCCGAAGAGTTTGTGAGTGGCATCTTAAAGACGCTGGATCATCCGGTCTACTATGTGCTGGTCAACGAGGCCGGTGCATCGGTCTACTCGGCCAGTGCCAATGCCCGCGCAGAGTTTGCGGACTTTCACGTCGAGGAACGGTCGGCCGTCAGCATTGGCCGGCGCCTGCAGGACCCTCTGGCCGAATTGATCAAAATTGACCCCAAGGCAGTCGGGGTTGGCCAGTACCAACACGATGTGCCCGAGAAGTCCTTGGATGAACAACTGGACCGGGTCGTCGAAACGGCGGTCAACCAGGTCGGGGTCAACGTGAATACGGCGAGTCCGGAGTTGTTGACCCATATTTCTGGGCTGACGGCGACCACCGCGCAAAACATTGTGACCTATCGCAATGACAACGGGAGCTTTGCGGCCCGACAAGAGTTGAAGAAGGTCCCACGGCTAGGGCCGAAAGCCTACCAACAGGCGGTTGGCTTCCTGCGAATCATTGATGGTCGCGAACCACTGGACAACACGGATATTCACCCGGAAAGTTATCCAGTGGCCCGACAATTGTTACAGGAAATGGGCACGGACCAAGCCATTGGTCAGCCGAAGTTGCAACAACAGTTGGCCCAACTCAATCAAACCCAGTGGGCAGACAAGTTAGACGTTGGCGCGGCAACCCTGAGTGACATCGTTGCCAGCCTACGGAAACCTGGTCGGGACCTGCGGGATAGTATGCCAGCGCCACTGCTACGCCAAGATGTGTTGACCATGGCAGATTTGAAACCGGGGATGGAGCTGCAAGGCACCGTCCGCAACGTGGTCGACTTCGGGGCGTTCGTAGATATTGGGGTCAAGCAGGATGGGTTGGTCCACATTTCCCAGTTGGCCGACCATTACGTGAGTGATCCCAGCACGGTCGTGACGATTGGGGATGTGGTCACGGTCTGGGTGCTGAGCGTCGATGAGAACCGGCAACGGATTCAACTGACGATGCGAGCTGACAATCATGACTAATGACGACTTGCAACGGTTGGTTGAACAGATTTCGCTGGCCAGTTTCGGCAAACCCTTTCGGCACCACGCCACGTTTAACGCGCGGCTACGGACGACAGGGGGGCGCTACCGACTGACGGATCATGATATTGAAATCAACCCCAAAATGTTGACGGAACACGGCGAGGCCGTTCTGATTGGCGTGATCAAGCATGAGTTGTGTCACTATCACTTGCACTTGGCGGGCCAATCCGGGCAGCACCGGACCGTGGCATTTAAAAAATTATTACAACAGGTGGGTGGTCTCCGGTTCGCGCCGGCACCGCTACACCGCCAACCCCGGATGCGCCGCTGGATGCTGTATGAATGTGTTCAGTGTCACCAGCGGTATTACCGGGCACGACGTATTGATGTTTCCAAGATGGTTTGCGGACGGTGTCATGGGCATTTGCGTTGGCAAAAGACCGTGATTGCCGAGGAGCGACCACAATAACGTAAGGAGGTCATCACTGATGGGTAAAACCATTATTCGGGTTCCCGCTACGGCGGCTAACCTGGGCCCCGGAATCGATTCGATTGGGGCGGCATTACATTTATATTTAACGGTTATCATTGAAGAAAAAACGGAAGCTTGGCGGGTCAACCATGCGTTGGGCACCGAGATTCCCCGTGATGAGCACAACCTGATGGTGGAAACGGCCTTGAAGGTCAACCCGGATTTGCCAGCGCACCAGTTAACGGTGATGTCCGATATTCCCGTCTCACGGGGGTTGGGGAGCTCGACCAGTGCCATTATCGCCGGGATTAAGATTGCCAATGAATTGGGCGATATGAAATTGACGATTCCCCAACAGTTGAACTGGGCCGTCAAATTAGGTGGGACACTGGATAACGTGGCACCCGCTTTGATGGGCCAAGCCACGGTTGCCACGGCGGAGGGCGATGAGGCCCACGCCATTAAGCTGCCATTGCCTGACTTGCAGGTGCTGGTCTTCATTCCAGGACAAAAGCTGTTGGCCCGCAAGAGTCGCGCGGTCTTACCGGAAAAGTTGCCCCTGCAGACGGCGGTTCATGCCAGCAGTGTGGCCAATGTGTTGGTTGCCGCCTTACTCAAGGGCGACTGGAACCTGGCCTCAACCATGATTGAACGTGATGAGTTCCACGAACAAGCACGTTCCCAACTGGTGCCGGAGCTTAATCAGATTCGGGAAGCCGCTCATGAGTTAAATATTACCGGGACCTACCTCAGTGGGGCCGGTCCAACCGTTGTGACCTTCGGAACTTCACCACAATTAACAATTTTGCGGGCGAAGCTGGCAAAGCTCGATATGGCCGGTAGCTTGCGGATTATCGACCTTGATCAGGACGGTGCGACCGTCTTAACCGATGCATAAATAAATTTTTTTTGAATTAACTTGCAAAAAATATTGTCAGGTGCGGAATCATTTGTTATACTATTTCTTGTGAGTTAATGCGGCCATGGCGGAATTGGCAGACGCGCAAGATTAAGGATCTTGTCCGGGTAATCCGGGTGGAAGTTCGAATCTTCTTGGCCGCATATTGAGTTATCATCGGTCGTCATTGATGGGCAAAAGCCTTGATATGACGGCCTTTTTGTTTTTCCTAATTGTCATTGAGTGTCATAGAACGTCATATATTTCTAACCACTTTCTAACCACTTACTAAATGATATCGGAAATCCGGTATACATTTTCTGCAATTTTATGCGCTGACATGTGAGCGTAAATGTTGAGGGTGATCTTAATGTCGCTATGACCGAGCTGCAGCTGGAGTGCTTTGACATTGATTTGATGCTGAACCTGAATGGATGCGAAAGTATGGCGGAGACCATGGACAGTGATTCGTCTTAGTGGCGTCTCATGCGTCTTAGACCGTTCACTGTTGATTTGTTCGATGATTCGGTCCATCCAGTGATTGGGTGTCATTAGCGACATAGCTTTTCCAGTGCGGCTGCTCAGAAAAATTCGGTGACTGGCTAAGGGAATGACTGCTAAGCTGCTACGGTACTTCTTGAGGTGATTGATAGTAACCGGGTCGAGAGCAAGAGTTCTGTAGGCATTGCGTGTCTTAGGCGTGCCAATGGTTTGAGTACCATGTTCAGTTCGAGTGGTCGTCTTATCGATAGTTACGAAGCCTTCTCTTAGATTCAAATCACCCCATGTAAGGGCCAGAGCCTCACCCTTACGCATACCAGTAGTGGCGATAAGGTAGAAGAGCGCACCTCTATCAAAACGAGCTTCTTTCTGATCGTTACGGTCCACTTTGCGTAGAAAAGTGGCTAGCTCACTTGAACTCCAATAATTAAGAGGTTCATCGTCATTGGCAAGAGAATTAACTGGTTCAGGAACATCGACCAGTTTCATTGGATTAGACACAATGACGCCCATCTTTTGGGCTGTTCGAAAAACGAGAGCAGCGTACTGGGCTAGCTTATTGAACTGTTTAACGACGTTTCGCCAATCAAGTACTGCCTTCTGGCACATTTGCCACGTGATTTCGTCCATATACTTGTTCCCGAGCGATGGTAGGATATGGTGCTTAAAGATACCTTCGACTCGATTCAAAGTACTCTCCTTGACGCCTAAGCGGTACGTTTCGAACCACATAGTGTAGACGTCGGTAAACTTAGGCCGTTCCTTAACCTGAATGCCCTTCTTCTTGTCTCTATCGAACGCGGATTGGGCATGGGAGAAGGCGAGTAAGGCCTCCTTACGACTCTCGAAGCCACGACGGTGAAATGTCTTACTTTGTTCTTGACCGTAAACATCGGTATAGGTTCCAAGGTAACCGACCAGGTCAAAAACAGTCTTTCCTTTAGTTTTTCTAGATGTAATCTTCATTGATAATTCCTCCTAACAAATTCAACCCGTGCGAGGACGATTTTTGTTAGAGGTTGTGGCACCACCACCTTTCATTTATAATGGTCTATGTAAAAAGGGGTAGAGTTATCCCTTTGAGCGGTTAGCGTATCCCACTTTACTTTGGTCGGTGAGGGGATACGCTTTTCTCATGAAGTTTATTCGCAAGTTGTGTTAGACTAACAGATGAATAGGAAGGGGTGGTGTACATGCGTAAGAGGATAGATGTTGTAGTGGCGTATATTAGTATTACGCTTTTGCTACTTGCTCCGCTTTACTATCTGTTAGCAGGATTTAGTGCCTTTGTCCAGTTACACCCAGGTTCAATTGAGCTGTTGGTACTTTCCACAATACTTGACATTTTATTGGTTCGTAAAACATTCAAAATACATTATGAGTAGAGTTACTCTTCCTGGTCATCATGATCAGTGGGAAGAGTAGCTTTTTTTATGGCCTCTCTTAGTTCTGAAGGAACCTCTGCCTTAATTTTTTCCATGGAATCTCCAGAGTCACTTATGATTTCAGCCATCTTTGCCATCCTTTTAAGATGAGCATCATTAGCCTCTTGTTTCTTTATATCCATGTCTAATTGTGCAGATTGCTCTTTAAGGTCTCGAGCACTCTGAGCATCCTTGATCCTTTGAACTACGATTCGTTCGTCCTCTTTCTTTAATTTGAATTTACCCTTTAGAAGATTAACATCAATTTGAAATCCTGTCTTGGACTTAAACAATACCCAGGCCAATCCAAACATTCCTGCAGCAACTGATACGGTTAATATTAACTGTACTATTCCTGCCGACTGTACGTTACTCTTGATGATTGCTTCCGAATTTTCATCGATTGCAGCATATGATTCCGCAAGGTGATACGTGAAAGAGGTGTATGGTAACGCCTTAATATCCTTTTTTTCTGTTACAGGGAAAGTCAAGTACATCTTGTTTCCAGAGATATAGGCGTCAAACACAGCCCGCAGAATGTAGGGAGCATACTTATCTATCTTACTAACTGTCGTTTGCGTATAAATCATTTTGTATAGCGCAGGGTCTGCTTCAGAACGATTAAAGCTCTTTAAAAACTGTACCTTAAGGCGCTTCTTGTACGGAGATCTGGTTCGGCCTTCAATCTTTTCCGAATTTATTTCTTCGAGTTCTTTGGCTGATAGTTCATATGGAAGTCCCAAAACAACACCTAAGGAAAAGCGGTTTGAAGAGGTTCCTGGTATTAAGACATAATCGCCAGCTTTGATTTCGTTTCCAAATCGTTTTAGTTGTCCAACCCATGTTGTGTAGGTTGCATCGGGAATTTTACGATGGTCCTTGTCTTCTGGTTTACTATCATGAAACAAGGCTGAAAGTTGGTCATTTGTTTTCTCTTGAGTTTCTTTCAGTGAAATTTCATCATAACCAATACCAACGTATTGTCCGGTGATGAAATCTGTGTAATAATCTCCTTGGTTTGTTCTAATCATCCAAAAGGTGGCATTTTCGTCTACGTTTGGCAGTGCCGTAATAATGTCATTGATATCAGTTATTTGAATGGAATCGTTATCGCTCATATTCTCGCCTCATTTTGAAATATTTAACGCTTGAAAGCTTAATTGGTTACAACGCCATTTGCTATTGTTCAATATTTTCTTGCATTAATTCTATTCTGAAATATCGCTTTTCCAGTAGTAATTTGCAACTGAAGTTAAGCTCTGCATATTATCAGGATTGATTTCGCTGATGCGTTTACTTGTAAAACGATACTTTACGAGTGGCGTATTCGAATTTTTGTTCCCCGTTTTATCAACAGTATCTCCAGTGAAGATTATTCCAATTTTAGAGAAATCCTGATAGTTAGCTTTTTTAATACCCTTCATAATGGTCACAGCATCTGACTTTGCGTAGCCATACTTAAAACCAGCGGCATCTTTATCCTGCAGAAAGATATTTGCTGTGTAAGGCTTACTGGAATCGACACCCATAACTTTTACTTTGTACGTCAAGATGGCATTACCCTTCATGGCCTTGTTGACCTGGTACTTCAAACCGTATAGGCCGGTCTTTTGTTTCTTTAGTTCTTGTTTTCGCTGATGTGCTTGACGTGATGACTCACGGGCTTCTTCAAGAGATTTCGTTTCAGCTTCTTTTGCCTTTTCTGTGCTATGGCTGTGTGCTGCAGCTTTTTGGTCGGCAGTTAAATGATGCTTGAAGGTTAATCGGCTGGCCGGCGTATAACTGGAAGGAATAAATATATTAACAGTCACAGCAATTGCCAAGATACCAATTAACGTTCCAAGAATTGGATGGGAGCTTTTCATACCTCTAAAGAGATAGTAGGCTCCTACAAGGCATAGAGCTAATATTAATAATCTGACCAATATTTCAAAAATAATGATAAAGAAAGTAGACATTTGAAGTTCCTCCAGTATGTATTCTTCTATTTGATAAATAATTCATCCAATAATAGAATACTGCTAATAGTGGCTAAAAGTATATGTCCAACCGGAGGCAACTATTCGTTTTCCTTAAATATCTGTTTAAGAATTTTTAAGTTATTCAGATATTCCTCTTCAGAATCAGGAGCCTTTCCCTCCATAGCTGAAAAATCAGGGGCGTTCAAATCCTTGCGCAATCGGTTCAAGTATTCATAAAAAGTCATGTAGTCGCTGTCGCGTGAGTCTTTCACTTTAGAGTTCCTCCTAACAGTCCAAGCATGACCTGATACTCATCTTCGTTCTGTGGGGCTGCGCCATCGTAAATGGTCATATCAGGATCATTTAAGTCTACGCGTAAACGTTCAATGAATTCTTGGTAGGTCATGAAGTCGGAATCCTTCCCAATTTGGTCAAACATAGTAATTGCGTCCTTTCAACAGAATGTATGTTCTTTTTCATGCCTAAATATTGCTGCTGGTCTGATTGACTAGCAGCTTTTTTACATAGGGCCAATCTACATAGTTGGCAGCCCAAGTGGGAATTGATACAGAGCGCAGGATGCCTTCTTGAGTATCTACGGATTCATCGATGTCATTTCTGGCGAGCATTAACTCAACCATAAAGCAGTTTGCCTCATATTCCGTACCATAAACACGAGTATATAGGGATGATCGCTGAAGAAAATCAGTGTTGTCATCGTGGTTACAGCGGTCGTGACCAAGTTCATGACCACAAGTAATGCGCTGAGTTTGACTATCGCTTGCAGAGTTTAGAACAATAGATGAGACACCATAAAGGTTTGTCCTAAAACCTAAAATATTGTCACCCAGTTCGTGATAGTAAACGGGAATATCAAGGTATTTACATAGTTTTATCGGATCGTTAGTATTGAATTTTTTAACTAGCGACCATGCTGTTTTTCTAATTAATTCTCTTTTCAAAAGGTCACCGGCTCACTCGTTATTTTTTTCAGCACGTTGTCTAGATAGAATCAGAGATTCTCTGGCAACAACTTCGAGTGAGGACCTAAGTAGTTCGGCTTCAGTTTCATCCATTTCTTCACCACCGTTTTTCATAAATGCCAGTGCACCCTTATTTGATAATCCAGCAATCATGTTCTTCACAGTAGCCTGAATGTCTAGTTCGTCAGCTGCTGTAAAGGATCTAGTTTTAGTACGTCCCAGTAAAAAGTCTACCGAAACATTAAAGTAGTCGGCAATTTTTTGTAGGTTTTCAACTTTAGGCGAACGAGAATTCCATTTTCTGATTTGCCCATTTGATATACCCGTAGCTCTTTCCAGCTCGGCAATAGTGATGTGGTTCTCATCAGCGAGTTGTTTTATTTGAGTATAAAGATTCATGTTGTCCTCTTTCCAGCATTAACAAGAAAGAATAGTCTAAAGACTATTGACAAATAGCCAAATGGCTATTATAGTGTTCTTGTAAGCTAATTCATAAACACAAGGTTATCAGCAACTTGTTTATACAAGCCTAGAATAAAGGCCTTTAATATATCCTTTGCGAGGGGATAGGGGTTTACGTGTAGGCTTTAAACTATGCCTTTATAATAGTCTAAAAACTATTTAGTGTCAATGAAATTAGCCATAATTATTGGAAAGGAGAATAGTTATGTCAGACACTTTAACAACACTGGAACGTGTAACGATTCAATTGGGCCGTAACCGGCGTGCTGGTATTAAACCTGCAAGTCAGCGAGATCTTGCCCAATATATGGAAAAGTCACCGACATATATTGGGGATTTACTACGAGGAAACAAATTGGGACCCAGTGGGCGAGAACATCTTAAAAAGATTCTTAGCTATGTAGGTGTGGAATAGGAGGACTAACCGATGAACACGATTACGCCATTTAATTTTGATGGGAATGCGGTACGAACGATTAATAACGAGGGAGACATCTGGTTCGCAATGCCGGACGTATCCAAATCACTGAACCTCTCTAATTCAACTGTTTCAGTTAGAGCATTGGATGATGATGAGGTGACTAAGTTTAACTTAGGGGGCTTATCAGGAAATACTAATTTTATCAGTGAGCCCGGGCTTTACAAGCTCATTGGTGCAAGCCGTAAGCCAGAGGCTAAACGATTTAATCGCTGGGTAACTCATGAAGTTCTGCCATCGATTCGTAAAGACGGCGCATATTTAACCGCACAGACAGCTAGTGATTGGCTTAATAATCCGGATGTAATGATTGACGTTCTTCAACGTTACAAACGAGAGATCAAAGAAAATCAGCGACTACATGACTTGAATCAGAAGATGAAGCCTAAAGCAGACTACACAGATACAATGCTCGCCAATCCAGGATTGGAAACGACATCCATGATTGCTAAAAATTATGGGTACTCAGCTGTCAGCTTTAATCGATTGCTACATGAACTTGGTATCCAGTATAAGCAAGGCCAAACCTGGTTGTTATATTCCCAGTATCAAAATAAAGGATATACGCATATTGAAGTTTATGGCTACCAGTATGGAAGCTCGCGGAAGCAGATTAGAAATGTCATGAAGTGGACTCAACGTGGGGTCAAGTTCTTGTACGATTTCTTAAAGCAGCATGACATTCTTCCAATGGTTGAACAGTTGAGTTTTTAAAAATTGAGTTAAGGGGGATTGGGAATGGCAAGTGATAAAAATGGACACCCACTAGATATGCGGGAATGGACGAAAGTAGTTGTTGAAACTACAGAAAAACACCCGAAAGTAGTTGCCGAAATTACTGCAAATAATTTCGATGTTGCTAAGGGCTTTCGGGTGAGATTGACACCTAAATACGATGATTAATCCTTGTCCTTTGGAGGGAACGGATCATTACCGTAGCTGTTCTTCAAATTAATTCGTCCATGCTTATCTTGGCCAATTAATTCAGAATGTTGGTTTTTAGCAATTTGTTTACCAAAGTCCATAGCTTCCGACTTTTTGCTAAAAAGCTTAGTTGCTTTCGAATTGCCAGCGCCTTTAACGGCCCACTTGTCATCGTGTGGCGTCACCCATTGATTCTTCCCGGTCATCGTGTATCACCTCGATTAGTTGAATTACCTAATTATACCTTAAGTGTTCAGAAGAAAGAGGGTGATGATTATAAAAGGAATTCAAAAAAATCACAGTAAAAATAGTGGTCCGAGCAAATCAGATAGGATTGAAATGTTTTGTCGACACCACGAAAAGACTATTTCAATATTCTTAGTAGTCTTAGTATCATTGGCCACCAATTTGGTGTGTTGGCTAATATCGAAACTATGAGAGGAATTAAAGCACTTTTGAACAGCCAGTGTATTTGTTGCTCATGATATTCCTCAAAAAAGTGATGGCCTTCATCGGTTATTGCAATACCGTATGCAACTGGTTCACCCATACCATCGTATTCGTTGGCGTATGCGTAAGCTGTAATCAACCCATCAGAGTACAACTTTTTCCAATAATAGTTGTTTTCCATATCAGATGAATTTTTAATCTTTAATTGATTATTGGGATCATGTTGGCAGAGGTGCATTAAACTTCTTAATTCTTTACGCTCACTGCGAGTGGTTTCAGGAAGCATATATCTCCCTCCTTTCTACCCAATTGTACCAGAGCTTAACTTCGGGAGAATCAGAAAATAGCAAGCTGTGTTCTAACAAAAATAGTGATAAGGAAGTGGCAATATGAGTGGCAATATCAGTCATGAGGATACGGATAAACAAATGTATCTAAATAATTTCAGGCGTGAGAATAACCCTGAGAGAATGGGATTCCCACAATTATCGAAGAAAGTTGGAGAGAATTTGGTCAACATCATGAAAAAAGAAGACTTGTCATACGATGAGGCGTACGCAAGTCTTCAATATGCTTATAACCTTCTAAAGTTTGAGTCTAACTTTTTGAAGATCTAGTTATCAGTGACACCGGTGTGATTGGTTCATCAGCTGAAGTCTCGATGAATGGTAGTGTAGTTCCACTATCTAGGTTCCTTACATCGTAAATAAAGGGTGACGTAGCAATACCCGTGTTCAGATCCGAAACAAAGCCGCTAATTAATTGAAATATTAATTCCGGTCGTTGCATATTGGCAACACCCAGAAACTTGTTGTGAAAGTCAGACAGTTCTTCTTCATTTTCAAATTTATAAAGAAGATGTTTTTCACGAACAGGAGTTTCCTTGAATGAATGAAAACCTTGATCATTAATGGTTTCCTTTAAAAATGAAACCATGGGCGAGTTAGGTAGGAGCTTATAGAAATTACCGACAAGTAACTTTTTCTGGTAGGAAAATACTAATTGGTAATCAAGGGTTTCAATGGGTTCGAACTCAGTTGTGGCCTTAATATCGTTTAAAATCCATTGAAAAGCTTCCATTTGGGCCATGTTCATAATAATTCACCTCGATTAGTTGGATTACTTAAATTATACCGTAATCCCGTAAAAGGAGGGAAATCAAAATGATTCAGTTTGAGCTCCCAGAGGAAGTGATGAATCAGGTATACAAGAAAATGCTGCAGAGTGCTACACAAGCGTATGAGCTTGCATCCAAGAGAGAAGCGTTACCCTTCTGGATGAAAAAGAGCGAGGCGGCAGAATATGCCAATGTGTCTCCCAACACCCTGAAGAAGTTCATCAAAGATGGATTACGAGTATCCATCAAAGGTGGAATTGAACGTATTTCTAAGAAAGCAATTGACGACTACTACTTAGACAGTGAAATCTAAATCCCGTGCGAGGGCGATGTAGTAGTTGAAGGTTGAATGAAAGGAAAATGCATATGAATTGGCTTGAGTTTTGGAACGTCGTTGGTTGGATTCTCTTTTGGCTAATTGGATTTGGAATTGGCTGGTTGGCTAAGACCATCAAGGATAATCCTGATGAATGGTTTGAATAGAAAGGATGGTTACATTGAAATTCTGGCATAAAAAAACAGCTCTGGCCTGGCCGCCGGAGCTGAAGGGTGGAAGACTTAACTTCCTTATGCATATCGTTGACACTAATTCTACCCCGAAACGGTGGTGGTTGCAATGAGTCTAGGTGGAACATCAGCAGAGTATGACCGGCTGTTCGGTCGGCAACAGACTGCAAACATTAAGGATCCTTTTGGGGACGCGTATCTAGATTCAGTTAAGCATAGTGCACTGGTAGCGGCCTACAAGACAATGGCTGTTCACTTACGCCACCGAATGCAAGCCCCACAGGCTAGTCCTAAGCAACTAGAACGTGATTACCTACAGTTGCTTAGAACTAAGGCAAAACTAAAAGAATTGGGGGAACTGTAATGGACGCACTGGAAAAGTTCGATTTAGAAAATAGCAGTGAGGTTGAGAAACCAAAGTTTGAGGTTAACGACTTAAGTTCAGCAACCTGGGTAATGCGTAAGTATCGGGCGCTCGAAGCTAATGATGGCGAACTGAAACAAGTTGCCAAAGAACAAATCGATGCCATTCAAAAATGGCTTGATGATCAGCTACAGGCTAATGCAGATAGCAAGGCCTTCTTCGAAGAAAAGCTGGCTGATTATCTCGCTAAGCTGCGAGTTGATGATCCTAAGGCCCGCATCAAGACGCCGTATGGGACAGTATCCACTAGAAAGAGCCAATCCGGGGTCATTTGGTCGGATGAGGCGGTTGTCAAAAGCCTCGAAGACCAAGGACTTACTGATTTGATTCGGGTTAAGAAGGAACCGGAGAAAAAAGAAATTACCAAGCAGTTCCACTTTGTCGGTAACCGGTATGTCAACGATGATGGTCAAGTATTGCTTGGCGCGTCGCCTAAGGAAGCGACAGAGTCACTAACAATCAAGTCAACAAAGGAGAGCCTGCTATGAACATGAGCGAATCCATTAAGGAAATTGCGGCGGCCATTGCTCAAGTTCAGAAAGAGCTACCAGCTGTACCAAAAGATATTACCAATCCGATTACTCATAGCAAGTATGCAAACCTTGATTCTATCAACAAGGCGTTACTTCCGGTGACCAGTAAGAACGGGATTGCAGTAACACAGTACCCGGTGTCGAGTGGTGGACAAATTGGTTGTGGCACGCTGCTCATGCACATCAGTGGTGAGTTCATTGACTATGGGCCTTACATGATCAACGTAGACAAAAATAAGCGGATGTCTGCAGCGCAGGAGGGTGGTTCCACCATCACCTATGCTAAACGATATCAGTTATCGGCTATCTTTGGGATTGTTAGCGATAACGATGATGACGGCGTTCAACCGCAACCGCAAAATGGCCAGAACAACCAATATCAAGGTAACCAGCAGAATAGAGGACAGCAACAGCAAGGTGACCCGCGACAAGGCCGGCCAAATCAATATGGCAGTAACCAGAGTCAACAGGGAAATGAAGCAATTACAGACAAGCAAATTGCAACATTAGTTTCATTGTTTCAAGCAATCGCAAAAGTTAGCGGCAAGGACCTTCCAACAGTTCAGAATGGCTACTTTAATCAATTGCAAATCAACAATCTAAAACAGCTTAATCATACCGAAGCTAGTCAATTGACTGAGCGGGTAATTGGGAAGCTGACAAACATGGGAGGAAATACGAATGATCAATCGAGTGGTACTAACGGGCCGACTCACTAAGGACCCAGACTTACGGTATACGCAAAGTGGGGTGGCAGCGGCTACCTTTAACCTAGCTGTAGACCGACGTTATAAGGGGCAAACCGGCGAGCGTGAAGCAGACTTCGTTAGCTGTGTAATCTGGCGTAAGTCAGCGGAAACCTTTGCAAACTATTTCCACAAGGGTTCCCTAGTTGGAATCGAAGGGCGTATCCAGACACGGAACTACGAAAATCAGCAGGGCCAACGTGTCTACGTCACTGAAGTAGTCGTTGAGGATTTCTCGTTCTTGGAACCAATGAACCGTAACAATCAGCAACAGAACGGATACCAGCCACGGACTCAGGGACAGCAAGGCCGTCCGCAAAATTATCAGCAACCTCAACCACCACAGCAAGGACAATACGGCCAACAAAATCAGGGATACAGCAACACTGATAACGGAACCGGTGGCATTCAAATTTCTGATAAGGATTTACCTTTTTAGGAGGTGAGCTAGATGGCAATTATCAGAAGCCGACGAGAAAAGAATTACACAGTCCTCTTGAACGATGGGCTGCGTGATCAGCGGCTATCTTTTAAGGCACGAGGATTGATGGCTTACATGCTGTCAATGCCTGATGACTGGAAGTTCTATACCAGAGAATTGGTTAAGCATAGTGATAAGGATGGACGCGACTCAGTTCGAGTTGGTCTGAAAGAGCTCGAAGATTGCGGCTATCTTAAACGGCAAAAAAAACGTAGTGAATCTGGCCAATTTGACTCGCAAGACCTGCTACTTGTTGATACACCAACGTTTTCACCAGGAACGGATTATCCGGCGCCGGGAAAACCGGCTACGGAAAACCCGGCGCCGGCAAATCCGACACTACTAAGTACTAACGGTACTAAGGACTTACCTGAACTAAGTACTGAAGGTACAGAACATAGTCCGGCTGTCGCCGAACCGTCCGTGTCATTCGAAGATGAGTTTGATGTGGTCTGGAAAGAGTACCCCAATAAGCAAGGGAAAAAACAGGCGTTCAATCATTACAAAGCTTGGCGTAAGAAGAGCGTCAAGCATATCAATGGGTATTTGCTAGAGCGTCTACGTCTGTACAAGGCGGACTTAGCGGCTAATTCCTGGAAGCATCCAATGAACGGGTCCACCTGGTTCAATGGACGTTTCGAAGATGATTACTCGATTCCAGCTGACTCAGTTCAAGGAGGTGTGTCATATGGAGGCATTGACTTCTAACGATAAGTTTGAACTTCTAAAGCGAGTCCAGAAGACGACAGATATCTGTCCCATCCATGGGATTCCTAAAATCAGAATGCCTGGTCAACCGGCTTTCTGTACTGAGTGCCAGAAGCAGAAAATTGCTGAGCGGGAGAAAAAGACCGTTCTAGATGCGGAATTGTATTGGCAGAAGCGAAAGACTACTGATGTTTTAAACCGGGATTCAATCTTTGATGATTCTGATTTGAAAAAAGCTACATTCCAGAACTTTGAGGCACCCGGGCAGGAGGCCAAAGATAACTGGAATGCAGCACGCGAAATAGCTTACCAATATTTGGAAGCTGATACTCATTTTAACACACTGTTCACGGGGCTTCCGGGCCGTGGCAAGTCACACCTAGCTTTGTCGATGCTGAAGGCTGTTAATGAAAATGCCAAGCAACCGATGTCATGTCTGTTCGTTAGTGTCAATGAGCTGATGAGACTGATTAAAGACAGCTTCAATTACAGCGGTGACAGTCGATATAGCGAGAAAAATATGATTGATTTGCTTGGTAATGTGGATTTGCTAGTGCTGGATGACCTAGGCTCAGAGTCCTCGTTTAAGCGAGAAAATCGCGAGGCCAGCGAGTTCGTTCAGAACGTTCTGTTCGGTATTTTGAATCACCGTAACCGAACTATCGTCACAACAAACCTCAATAGCGTTGAGTTGTCAGCTATCTACAATCCGAAACTTATTTCTCGAATCTACAAAGGAATCAAGGACCATATCATCAAGTTTACTGATAAGACCCCTGATCGGCGTGGAATCGAGTTCTAGTAAGGGAGACTAATGACAAATGAAAATCATAAACAAAAAGAAGGCTCACATCTATGAGATTGGTGACGTGATAGATGAATGTGGGACTTACTACATGGTGATGGGCAGTAGAATTGATGACAAATATGCACTGATTGATTTGTCAACTGGATTGGCAGAGACAGATTTGTATAGCTCTCTAGAAGAACTTTTTGACGCCACGGATCACAAGAATGAAGTCGCTGTTTATGCAGAATTAGTCATCAAGGGGGATTCGTAAATGTGTAATTTATGTCATGGAACTCACATTATTCATACGGCCGTAATGCCAGGGGTTGTTGTGGCGGAACCCTGCCCTAACTGCAATGAAGCTTTGAAGGAGAAGCGGCATGAAGAGTTTAAGCAGCTCCTACTGAATGGGGGCCAAACCATTGGAAATTCAGGGACCCGATAAGTATCAACTTGGGGATGTGCTGCTATACCCGAGCAACTATCCCGAATGGTATCTGGTGATAAAGATTTTCAACAAGTATGCGTTATTAAACATTCAGACCAGTGAAGTAGAGGTTAGGAGAGACACACTAGCTGAGTTATACGAATGGGGGCACGACGATGAAGTCAAAGTTGATGCTCACATCAAAATAAGATAAAGGGAGATAAGACCATGTCTAAAAAGTTAATCAATGTCGATTTGAAAGAACTGGCTGAAGGGGCAGTTCAAGAAAAGCTTGATCATGTCATGGAAGAGGTTCTAGAAAACGTGATGAATCCCAACACCGAGGCAAAGAAGAAACGTAAGGTGACCATCAACTTGACGATGACGCCGAGTGAGAATCGGGATACCGTCACAGTGGACGCCCAAGTTAAGGCAACACTGACACCAGAGAACTCAGCTACAGCTACTCTGTTGGTTGGAGTGAATGGTGATGGTGCTGTTGAGGCTAATGAACTTAAGAGCGGCGCCAAAGGGCAAACCTACTTTGATCCTGATGATGCCAAGCTTAAGGACGACAAAGGCCAAGAGATTGACAAGGTTGAGGCTAAGACGTCTTCAAAGATTATCGACTTACAAAAACAACAGAAAGAGGCTAACTAATCATGGAAAAAGATGCATTTGAATTTCTAGCAAATCAAGCAACCGTTGCAGCAGGGAAGAGCGTGGCAACTGATAAAGAAGGACACACATTTACAATCGGTGGAGAGGTTCGTGAATTTATCCCTGATGACCAACCAGAAACGTTAAAGGTCAGCACTTTAAGCAGTGTCGTTGATTTCATGACGGAAGCGGCCGATGCAGCAGTAGGCAAGAACACGCAACTGTTAGTGGAAGTCGTTAGTCCTAGTCGGGTTGTATTAGAGTCAGCACTCGATAAATATGGTCGTCGAAAGCAATTAATGGTAGCTCGGGTTTCAAACGATCCGTTTGAATTTGGACGTTGGACTGACCGGGAACAAATGAATATTGCTCTGCAATCGCAGTTCGTTTCTAATGCTGACCAGGCTACGCTACTGAAGTTTATTGGGAACTACAAGGAGTCGACTGAGCAAGTTGCAACTGATGATGGTGTTACCCAAGTTGCTTCGGTTCGTACTGGTGCAGCTAGTGTTGGCAACGTCAAGGTTCCTAACCCCGTGCTGCTGGCACCATATCGGACATTTGCTGAAGTTGAGCAACCAGAAAGCCAATTCATTTTCCGGATGAGGGACCATATGACTAGCGCCTTGTTTGAAGCTGATGGCGGTGCTTGGAAGAATAAAGCAATCTCCAACATCAAGGATTATTTTGTTGAGAATCTGGATATTGAAGACGATATCTTCGTGGTATTGGGCTAATGCAAATCTTTGGAAATATTCGTAAGCTGTTTAATCACTACCTGATTATTGATTTAAATGACGTCGATCCGCCAGATCGGCGGTTAATTGAGGAAAACGCCAACCAATTGGTAGAAGTCCGCTTTGATGATGGTCGGCATATCACAAGGGACCAACGTCGTAAGATCTACGCGATGCTGGGGGAGATTGACAGCTGGTGTGGTAACTATATCCCAGACCTAACAAAGTCGCAGATGAAGCGAATGTATGCCGTTGACAAGGGTCTGTACGAAGATTTCTCTCTTAGTGATTGCAGCATTACAATGGCTAGTCGTTTCATTGAGTACTTATTGGCCTTTTGCTTTGCTAACGATGTGCCGTTTGCTAGTAAGACGGTTGATGTTATTCGGGAGCAATACGGCTGGGACCTGCAATGCCTCAAGTATCACCGTTGCATGATTTGTGGCCGGCATGCAGACATTGCCCACGTTCACGCGGTGGGCATCGGCCGTAACCGTAACAAGATTAGTCATGTCGGCAACAACGTTATGGCGTTGTGTAGAGAACACCATCAGGAACAACACCGCATCGGTATTGCAACGTTTATGCAACAGAATCAGTTGAAAGGTGTCCGGGTAACGCAAGAGATTGCCGAGATGTTACGACTAGGCAATTGGCGTTCGGAACGTGGCGAAGAAATTATTTCGACAGAAGAATAGAGGAGAGGGTTGGATGCTGTTACTCAATGAGAAGACTGGTGCTGTGGTCTTCAAAGGCAAAAACCGAGCGGAGTGTAATCGTTGGCGACTTCAGCATTATCGTCGCTGGCGATTACAGAACGCACGCTGGATTAGGCTTCATCCTAGGGTGGAAATGCCCTATGCATTAGTGATTATTGACGAAACTAAGCCAATTAGGCCGCTGATATCGGATGCGGAGCTGGATGCACACATGGATTGGAGATGAACCGAGTTGGCATCGGCAACGGAGGAACAAGAGTCGTTTATTCGTACGATTGCGCTGGAACTCAGAGTTTACGAGCCAATGCATCTTAGCAAGTCTGAGGCTAGTCGTTGGATTAGTGACCATATTGAACAGTACAACGAAATACGAGAGACTCAGTGGAATCAGCTCGATGACTCCTAATCAGTAAGTAAATGATCAGATAGTGGAACGAACGAAAGGGGCAAAAGGTAATGTACAGCTACAGCAGTGAGCCCAGTTGGGTCATGGTAGACGATAGTAACGGTAATCACGTTTGGATAAACCTCAAGATGATTGATTACGTATCCGAGAATAATCCCGGATGGTCAATGGTTTCCATAAATGGAGAAAAATTGTTGGTAAAAATCGATTTTGACAAGTTTGGCAATATCTTGGCAGGAGGCGAGGCCAAGTGATTAAGATGTATCACAAGACGGCGACCATTCAAGCTGAGCAGTTAGACGGTAGCCGAGAGCTTGCAAAGAAGTATGGTATTCGGATGATGCCGCGGGCCACTGAATCGGGCATGATTGACACACTGGAGGGAACAGTGGTTGCCCATTATGGTGATTGGATTGCCACTGGCGTTGATGGTGAGCACTGGCCCATTGCTGATGATATTTTCAAAAAGACATATGCCGAACTGCCAACGATTCCTAAGTCAGTCGCTGATTGGATTGAGAAGCGAAAGCATAATAATCCACATGACTTGCGGTCAACCTTTGTTTTTTCACCTTATGCTGATTGTAGTAAGTGGTGTGGTGAATGGATTGAATTTCATTCTGAGATATTTGCTCGTGCGTGGCTAGACGGATATCAAGTTGAGGAAGGTAAATAATGGGACAACATGAACGGATTCTTGATGCTATTCAGGAAGGCTCTGAAATAGGATTAAGCAAAGGTTTTGATTATGATGGATCCTTGTATCTCTTTGTTGATAGTGTTGCACAAGTGGCAGGTCTTATAGTCAGACAAATGCTAGTGGAATTTCCTGAGTTAATCAAACGTAAGATTAAAATCAGTTATACAGAAAGTGATGTTTTTCCCTCAAACGACAATATTAAGTATCCACATAGCCATGTTGAAGTTACGGTTACTTGGATGATTGGCGAAGTGAAGGAGGGGCAGAAATGAATAATCGATGGCGACGGGTGGCGCGTTTGAAAACGCAACAACAGTATCACGAGCATAGTAAGCGGCGTCAAGAGTACGCTGGGAATCTCAGTAAACGGACACAGGTGCTAATTGATCAGTTGCCAGAAGCAGCGAATAAGAATCAAAGTATTTCAGCAAATATGGTTAAGCTAGGCGAGGCACTAGCGAGACAAGATGAAGTCAATAAGGAGTGTTATGAATTTGAAGAACATCCGGCAATGGGGAAGATTCGGCGTTGGGCGAAACGCGTCAGAGAATTGTTACCCTGGGGGCATAAACATGCTTGATATTGGATTGCAAGAGGTCCCAGTTGGGGTATTCACAAGGTCGCTTGACCATCCACCAATTAGAGCGTGGATGGTATCGGTGACTGAGTTCAGTTACGAGAAGGAATGGCTTACGGTTAGTCATGAGTATTTAGGGCTCCCAATGGGACTAAACAGCCAAAAGACAATGTTGAATTTGCTGAAATTTGGATATCAGGGGCTTGGCTTCCGGGTCACCACTTACCGCGATGAACCATTATTCAGGCAGTACGACGTATTGAGGGATGATGGATTGAATGCTGCTTTATTACGGCTGTTGGGGCTCCTAGTAAAAAATAAAAAGGGAAGGTGATCGAATGGATAAAGCAATTTCACAATTAATTGACACGTTGAATGGTCAAGTTAGCACCTTGCCACGGCTGGCGAAGGAAGTTTTGCATCAATGGATTGTGAGTCATTATGTATTGGCTGCAATTTGGCTATTGGTTGGTGTTGGATTAGCGATGGTTGCATTTGCTGTGATTAAAAAAGGATTTGTCACTTATACTGAAAATGTTGTGAAATGGCAGCACCGAGGCTATGATAATTTCGGCAAGCCAAGCATTTGGGATATGCCAGGGTTTGCTTTTGCCGGAGGACTGGTTACTGCAGCTACGGTGTTGGCTATGGCAGCGGCAGGAGACAGCTTGTACTCAGCACTAAACCCAATCGTAACTTTGATTAGTAGTTTCACAGATAAGTAGTGATATTGTGATAGGAGGGGATGAATTCGTGGAGGAACAATTGTCAGTCAGTGAGAAGATTCATCGAAAGGAAATCAGAAAGTCAGTCAAGCGGTACTTTAGTCAGGACTTTGAGCGATTAGCCCTTCTATCGGGAACACAGATTTCAGCCTTACAATCACCGCAGTATGACGGCATGCCTAAGGCACCAGGAGTTACGAAGAATTTTGACGATGATATATCTGAACAAGCTGATCAGCAGGTTATCTTTGATTGCACCTTGAAGGCCCTTCGAATGATCACTGGTGTTAGCTGTTATATTATTTGGCATTCACTGGTCCAGCATGAGTTGGAAGGTCAGGTACGGAGACAAATCCATTACCAGCATGCAAGATACATCGAACGAAAGAACGCAGCACTAGAGGAATTTTACTATGCGTTTGTTGGTCAGTTGAGTAGTCGTGGAATTACGATTCATGATTTGAAATTTAGCAGTTATTTGTAAACGGTATGAATGACCATACTTTTACCGTACTTTTTTACAGTCAAAACGGTGTATTCTAGTAGTGTGGTCAAGAGGATAATTCTTGCATTTCCATAAGTGTCTCCTTTCAATTGCGCATGCTCTAGCGGTGTGCGTTTTATGGCGGGGCAAAGCGGTGGTCGCTTGCTAGGGTCATATCCTAGATAGTAGTGGTTCAATTCCACTCTCCGCAATTAAACATTTAAGCTGGTGTATAAGGGACTGATACTCCCGCCCAGTTGCGTGGCTGTAAGATGGACGATAAGCCGTCTGCTAGGGATACCTGGTGGATTGTTAAGCCCCAGTGGCTGGCCTGAAAGAAAGGGCTTCGCATGTCACGTAGGTAACAAGTTGGAAGACAAATGCATTGACGGATTCGTGCTCACAATACCTCATCTTCAGTCAACGATAGTGTAGTAACTATTGGAACCACGGAGAAGAACTAATAAGAGCATTGGTAGTTGAACTGGCAACACCGGGTATAAGAATTCAGTCAAGTACAAGTAGGGGTAATCTACGTTACAAAATATGCAGACTATTTGAAAATGCCTATATTCCCTGAAAGTTGCCGGTATCATTCCGGCTCGGACCATTAAAAGCGTTGACAGCGTGTGGGTCGCTCCTACACGTAGGCGTTAACGCTCGTTCGGTTGCACAAAATGTCTGAAACTAAAGTGATCTACGCAAACCAATGCGGAATGTTTATGTTGGATTCTTAGCTCAGTAGGGTAGAGCACCTGACTTTTAATCAGGGAGTCGCTGGTTCAATTCCAGCAGAATCCATTAATTTGCGTTATGGGAGGCTACAATGCGAGACGAAAGTGTTTTGATTAGTGAGTTGGAGTCTGAGAAGAAAAACGTGAATGATAAGTACAACCGATTAGATGAATTTATCGACAAGCATGGTGATGAGATTAAAAAGCCACAGCTTGAAGCGATGAAGCTCCAACGTACTGCGATGCTAATCTATGTATACTCACTAGCATTGCGAATGGAATTGTTAAAACAGTCATAGGTTATTATCTATATTACGGTGGCGGAATAGGTAGACGTACTGAAGTAAAGCAGACTATGGCGGAGTTGCTCTATTGACTCACCTGAGTCACCATGTAACTTTTCTTCGGATAGAGTATGTAAGGTGCAAATCCTTACCCGTAATGTTGCTGTAGTCAGCAAACTTGATTCTGATCTGTATTCTTCCTTTCTGGCTACCGTCGCTGGTGCTTGGTTGTGGGTTCGATTCCCATAGGCGGTATTAGCAATTCAAGTTGAGAAGGTCTGGGGACGCCCTATGAACCAGAAATACCGTGACGACGAGAATTAAGGCTTAGATTGTTAGTGTGACTGCAGTCCAATTGGTAGGGCAACTAGCTACTTAAAAGAGTAGTCAGTATGTTGAAGGTTCGAGTCCTTCCAGTCATGTAGAATCAGGAAAAATAAAATACTATTGCTTAACGCTGATTCTAGGCTCGGATGATTCCGGGTCTATTTTTGTATAACTAAGGCGCTCAGAGGTGTTTATGAGAATTAAGCGGGCACAGGAGGGATGGACATGCATCATATGATTTATCCAACTGTTGTGGACGGTGTCATTTATGGTGGAAGCTGGGGAAACATACACTTGAGCTTATCGACCGGTAAAATACATTTAAGAATTAAGTGTTGGTCCAAGTCGGAGCTAAAAACAGGCGGCTTACTTTGGACGATACGTTATCGATTATTATGCAATGAACAAAGTACCAAAGGAACACGTTAAGCAGTCAGAAATGGAATGATTGCAATGAAGAAGTATGAATATGGCAATTGTGCGCTATTGTTTTTGATGGTCCTGACAGTTGTTCTAATTGGGCTATTACCATGAAGCACACAGAGTATGGCTATGTAAGCCCAGCTGAGGATAAGTGTTTTAGAGACCTAGAACATTGGTTGAGTGAGGTAAAGCGTGAGGGGAGGTCTGGTGGTCATGATGTGGTACCCAAGCACGAAAGAAATGAAGGACGAATTCCGAGAGCAGTACAGAGAAGCGATTAGTGATATTTGTTGTCAATGTCAGGATGGAACACCGACTAAGCTTACGGTTTCTTCAGATAATCAGTGGTATAGCATTTTTGTTAAGGCATCAATGGACTATCTTAACCTGCGTGATGAGTGTAATGCCTATGCAAGGGAACATGGCGTTTTTCAAAAGAATGCTCCAACTGTGTATATCAGTAAAAACACGCAGTATGGTGACATTGTTTTTATGGTGATGTGAAGGAGAACTTGTTTTTAAGAAGGAGATGCCAATATGGATAAAGAGAAATTTTTAGCCTTGTTTGACGACAAGATTAAAGAAGTAGCTAATCAGGATTCTGTTCGGGCCGCAACGCTTGAGCAGGAAATCAAGGATGGAACCATGGATGCGACGGTGAACAACGCAGTTACGGTTATGAGATATACGCTTGATCAAAGCTTAAAGGCAGGATTCAATGATAATCAATCGTTCTTCATGGCTTGCAAGATGGCGGGAATCGAGATTGAAGCCCCCTACGCTCAAGACTAGTTTGGTGCGTGATATGTAATGGAGTTATGGGATAAAATCAGAGAGGACTTCGAGACGTCCGTTGCAACGCCGAAGGAGCTTGCCGAAAAGTATGGCGTTAAGGTAACTACCTTACGTAGCCGTAAGAGTCGCGAACATTGGCAGCGTTCAGGGGATTCACCTCCCGCAGCGAAAAAGAAGCGCAACGTTGCAACTCGCAACGAAAGTGTTGCACTGCAACGCAATGCCGTTGCAGCTGCTGATATGGTTGAGTCTAGTGACTTGAATGATAGACAAAAGCTATTTTGTCTTTACTATCTGCAGAGATACAACGCTAGTTGGGCATATCAGAAAGTTTATGGTTGTGACTATGATACGGCGCGCACTAACGGAAGTCGCTTACTCACTAACACTAACGTTAAAAAAGTTTTGGCGGAACTGAAGAAGCGACAACAGGTTGACCTGTATTTAACGGCCGATGATATTCTTGCCGGTTATGCCAAGCAGGCGTTCTCCAGCATGGGAGACGTACTGGATTATAACGTTCAGAAAGAGCTCGTTACCGACAACGAGGGTAACGTTGAGCTTGATACAGATGACAATCCGATTAGCCGTCATATTGCAGACATTTACTTGAAGCCAAGTGAAGAGATTGACTGGTCACTAGTTCAGGAGATTCATCGCGGACGTGAGGGACTCGTTGTTAAGCTTTACGATAAGCAGAAGGCCATGCGTGAATTAATTGATCGGCTGCCTGAAGCTAAACATGGTGACGGTGTTCGTGATGGATTCTTAGGAGCAATTGTTAACCGTTCGAAAAAAAGTGATGAGGCTGACGGCAAGAAAAAAGAGTAGCCGTAGCTACCCAAAGTCAATTGTATCTAGAATGTTTTCGCGGCTCGCTTGTTCTAATCCAAGATATTCAAGCGTCATAGCCTCTGTCGAATGGTTTAACAGTTTCATGACCAACCCGATATTGTAGTTACTCTGAACGTAGACGCGGTAGGCGCCGGTCTTACGCATGGTGTGTGTACCAAGATAACCAATTCCCAGAAGGTCGCCAGCCTTGGCCATCACTTTATAAAACTGTTTTTCGGTGATGTGTCGGTTTGGATTTCTATCCGACGGGAAGAGCCATTGCTTAGGGTAACCTTTGTTCTCAAACCATTCACGGTAAGTTACCAAGTCTTTAGACACTGGCCGCAAGTACAATGTGTTCGGCTTGCCGGTCTTTTTATCGTGAATGAAGGCATTTGCCTTAACGTTGCCGCTATCGTCAAACACATCATCATACTTCAGCCGCATAACATCGCTGATTCTTAATAGCGTTGCTTTCCCGACTTGGAAGATGGTGTAATTGCGGCGGCCAACCTTAAAATTGTTGAGTAGGGTATCTTGGACGTTTTTTAGTACGTTGGTATCTTTGATTGGCAATACATTATTTTCCATGGTTACGCCTCTTTTTAGGGGCTATTTATATATATTTCTAACTTAATACCCCTTATATAACGATTATAAAACACCGATGCTGATATTTCAACGTTTTAAAGGGTCTATTACCTAGAAATAACCCCTAAAGTGTGGTGACTACTAATGCAGACAACTCAAGTTGAATACGCACCGTTTTCAGACAAGCAGCTAGATGTGCTGGACTGGTGGATTGACCCTCATATAAAGGACGCTGATAATCCGCAGGAAACAATGGATGAGCATCCTGAGTGGCTAAACCGTCGTGACAAGGAAGCAATTATCTGCGATGGGTCCGTTCGTGCTGGTAAGACGATGATCATGTCGATGTCGTATGTCCTGTGGGCCATGACTAACTACCAGGGACAACAGTTTGGCATTGCAGGTAAAACTATAGGTTCCCTTCGGAGAAACGTTGTGCGACCGCTTAAACGGATGCTAGAGGCACGACAATATCGCGTTAAGGATTCACGTTCAGAAAATTTGCTAACCATCACTTATGGGAGCAATACTAATTATTTCTTTCTGTTTGGTGGAAAGGATGAAGGGAGCCAAGACCTAGTCCAAGGGATTACGGTTGCCGGCTTCTTTTTTGATGAAGTTGCGTTGATGCCGCAATCTTTTGTGAATCAGGCTACGGCTCGGGGTTCAGTTGACGGTGCGAAATTTTGGTTCAATTGTAATCCCAGCGGGCCGTATCACTGGTTTAAGTTAGAGTGGCTGGATCAGCTTGATAAGCACAAAGCGATTCACATTCACTTTACGATGAATGATAATCCTTCTTTGTCTGTAGAGACGATAGACCGTTATGAACGGATGTACTCCGGAGTTTTCTATGAGCGCTACATCTTAGGACTGTGGGTTCTTAGCGATGGTATCGTGTATGACAATTTTAGTAAGAGTCAGATGGTTGAGGAGCCACCGAGCACAGTTGCGTCAAAGTATAAGGTATCGTGTGATTACGGGACTAAGAACCCTACGGCATTCTTGCTGTGGGGCCTTTTTAATGGAACGTGGTACGCGATGAAAGAGTATTACTATGATGGTCGTCACCATAGCCGTCAGAAGACTGATAAAGAGTATTCGAATGACCTTGATGCTTTTGAGGGAAGTATTCGACCAGCTGAAATTGTTGATCCGTCTGCTGCTTCATTTATTACTGAACGGCGTCAACAAGGACGTCGAGTGATTAAGGCCAATAACGATGTTCTTGATGGCATCAGGCTAACACAGACTGTTATGAATACAGGGGAAATTAAATTTGCACCAGGATTGGATAACTTGTTTAAAGAGTTCTCCAGTTATGTTTGGGATGATAAGGCCGCAGAACACGGCGAAGACAAGGTAGTTAAGCAGCATGACCACGCGTTAGATGCTATGCGGTATTTCGTAATGGATACCTTTGGTGAACGACCAAGAATTCAAACTTTTCGTTTGTAGGAGGTGATAGATTGCCATTAGAAGTTGAAGCACCCGATTTGGAGAATAAGATTTTAGATCATGTCCAGATTACGCACAATAACATGTTCCTTTTCCCGGCGGATGAAGAGATTAGCATGGGAGACCTACTTGCACTAGTTGATTACCATCGTCTGCACATTCGGCCTAATTATCTAAGAGACCGTAAGTACTACGAGGGTGATCATGATATCAATTACCGCTATCCTAAGCCAAACTACAAGCCTGACAATCGGCTGGTCATTAATTTTCCACGAAAAGCTATTACATCATTTAACGGTTTCTTTATTGGGACACCAGTTAAGATTGACAGCAAGGACAAAGATGCTGATGAATTTATTACAAAGTGGTCCAATGCGAATAGTTTTGAGGACGTTAATGCAGAAGTTGCCAAAGAGACGTCTATGTATGGACGCTCCTATTACTACGTCTACCAAGACGAGTCAGGTGTTCCATGTGTAGTTCCTGCAAGTCCAATTGATACGTTCATTGTCTATGATGACACGCTGGCTAGAAAGGTCAAATATGGCGTTCACTACCGCTATAATACGCAGGGACAATTAGTTGTTTCGTTGCTGAGCGTTGGCCGACAGCGTGAATTTATCGTAAATGGGTTGTCAGGAAGCTACATGGACCAGGTTGCTATATATGCTTTGCCATACCCAATTGTTCCAATTATTGAGGCCGTAGAGAATGAAGAAAGGCTTTCGCTTTGCCATGACATTGTTTCATTGATTGATGCGCTAGATAAGGCGATGAGTGAAAAGGCCAATGATGTGGACTACTTCGCTGATGCCTACTTAAAAATAATTAATGCGTACTTTGATGATGACGAGGTTGAAAAATTTCAGCAGCATCTACGAGATGAGCGTTCGATAGTTGTTAATGGTGGAAAATCGGATGAAGGTGAAACCCAAGTTGAGTTTATGCAAAAGCCTAACGCTGACACTACTCAAGAGAACTTAGTAAATCGGTTGGTTGATTACATTTACCAGATTGCCAACGTTACTAACATGAACGATGAGGCTTTCTCGGGCAATCCATCGGGCGTTACGCTCAAGCTGAAGTATCAACCAATGAAGGATATGGCTGATGTTAAAGCAATCAAGTTTAAGCGTTCGCTGCGAGACGTCTTTAAATGTGTTTTCTCTGTTGTGCAGGGAATTGATGATGCTGCTTGGCAAGACCTGCAGTTTAGGTTCACTCAGTCAGTGCCACAAAATTTGCTGGAGTTATCGCAAGCGTTCGATAACTTTTATGGCAAGCTTAGCAACAATACGCTATTTAAGCAGATGCCATTCATCGATGATCCCGACAAGGAACAAGAACAAATTAAGAAGGAAGCTGCCGAAGGGCAACAACAGGTTGCTCAACTCACACAACAATACCTAACCGACCAGCAGAAGAAGGGCGGTGTAGGGGATGCCACTGACAATTCAGCAGGAACGGCAAAGAATTCAGCAACTAATTGAGCTTGATAATCAAAGTGATCAGGACGGTAGCGCGTATTATAGCGAATATTTGGCCTACGTTAGAGAACATTTAACAGCCTTTTACCAAAAATATGCTGACGAAAATGGATTAACTCTGAGCCAAGCGGCTACTCGAATATCTAAGTGGGATTTGGCCGAGTGGAAGCAAGCACTCAGCGGATTAGGAGATATTAGCAGTTGGCCTCAGGAAGCTGTTAACCGAGTTAAGGAACAGACCTACGCTGCAGGAATCGATAAAGGCCACTTATTAGGAGCTATTTTAATTTTAGGTATAATTGCCCTAACAGTTAGGCAACAACGGCATATCGCAAGTAGGGTAAATACTGATGGCAAGTATGAGGTTAAGAGAATGCTTCAGGCGTTCAAGCTTACCAGTAAACAAAAGAAACGTGTGACAAGTATCATTACCCAGCCAGAGACTCGAAAGATTTGGAGCCGAAATCTATGGGTGGACAGCGATAAGCTTGCTGGGGATGTACAGTTTTTAGTCAATCGACACCTTAAACACGGAATGTCGCTTAATGATTTGACGAGTATCCTTGATGAACACGCAAATATGAGCCAATTCAAGCCTAGTCAATCGGTAGCAGATCGAATCAAGCAAATGGAATTTAATACACGTAGAATTGTTCGGACAGAATCGGCGCGGCTAATCGATGAAGTGAACATGACTACGTATCAGATGAATGGCGTTAAAGAGGTTGATTGGATTACGGAACCTGGAGCATGTATTAAGTGCCAAGCAATTGCCGGTGATAGTCCATATAGTCTTGATGAGGCACCATTAATTCCTAGAGACACGCATCCTAATTGCCGATGTATAAAAATGCCGCATCTTTCCGTTATGGATAAACGACAACTAGCAGCCAAAACCCTAGGCTTAACAGCTGAAGAACAGGCCGGATTATTGCGTTGGGTGAGCGGTGACTCGTATAAATTGAATTCGGCTCTGTACAGCAGTCAGAAGCCAACAGGATTGTTGAAGACGACGATGGATGAATTAGATACAGGTCTAGCGAAATTGCCAAAGTTTGAGGGTGAATTGTGGCGTTCAGTAGAACTAAGCGGCAAGGAGCTTTCAAATTATTTATGGAAATTTGAACCGGGATCCAATTATGTTCCGTCAGAGTATCTGGCTTTTACAAAGGCATCGAGTCTTTATAATGGCAACGCAAAGGTGCAAATTGTCATTAAGCACGCAACTAGTGGTCGTAATTTAGGTGCTTTTAATCTATCTGAAGGTGAAGTATTATATGAGCGAGGCAGTAACTTTAAAGTTGCGGACACTTATATGGATGATGCCAACAGATTTATTATTGAACTGGAGGATCACTAATGACTGAGAATGAATCTGAGAACATTAAAAAGATGCTCGCCGGTGAAGCTTATAGTCACGATGGAATGACGGAATATGGTGGATTACCACCGATGTCGCCACATCCTAACGTAAAACCTGGGAGTAAAATGGATTCGCAAAAGGTCAAGAGGCATCAGGAACTGGTTAAAAAGTTCCTTGAGAGCCAAAAGGGTAAATAGGGGCTATTTATTACTAATAGCCCCTATAGAATGCTTATTTAACAATAACAAAATAAGATATGCTAAATAACAGGAGCTTTTATTCGATATATCCGAATAATAACCCCTGTTTTTGTGTACTTTCGACCAGGCGTGGATGTCAATAAAAGCTACGGACGTGCAAGCATTGAATCACTCTAAAAGCTATGGATGGAGGATTTACCATGAAATACTTGAATTTAATGTCTATGAAGTTACAGTATTTTTCCAATCCGGATGGCGATGATGGGAAGCTGACGCCACCTGCTGACAATGAAGGTAGCGATGGGACCAACGATGATTCAGACAACCAAGCCGGTGAGGCATCTGATGGCAAGAAGTATAACGACAAGGATGTCAATGAGATCGTTGCTAAAAAACTGGCCAGATGGAAGTCTGAACAAGCCGAAAAGGATAAAGAGGCTAAGAAACTGGCTGAAATGAATGCCAATCAGAAAAAGGACTACGAAATCAAGAAGGCAAATGAGGCAGCTGCCACAGCAAAGGCACAGGTAGCACGATACGAAATGACTGATACAGCTCGTAAAATGGCCGCAGATGCAGATATTAATTTGACGGACGAGGATCTAAATCATTTAGTTACGGAAGATGCTGATACCACCAAGACAAACATGGATTGGTTGGCTGGTCTTAAAGACCGAATTGCAAAGGATGTTAAGTCGGAATACCTTAAAGGTAATCCTCCCAAAGCTGGCGGCAATAAGCTAGAAAAGAAGAGTGGCAGTTATGGTGCCAATTTAGCCCAACAGACTATCACCCGTAAAAATCCGTATTTTAAGAGTTAATAGGAGGTTAAATAATGACTGAACATAAAACATATCTGGGCCCCAAGCAGGTCCTAGGTTTTATTGCTAATAAGGTGGCTTTAGGCGCCATTGTTAGTGATACAGGAGTTACTGCAGATAGTAACGGTAAGAAGATTATTCCAGCCGGCTCCCCTGTAGGTGGGGACGATTCAACGTTGGAAAATGAACAAGCCGTTCTGAGTGTTGTTAGTGATGCAACGGCGCAAGGAATTTTAGAGTTTCCCGTCGACGTCACCGGTGGTCCATCTGATGGCACGCTAATTATTAATGGATACGTGAATGAGAATCGTTTGCCTGACAGCGTCAAGATTACAGACGAAGTCAAGAGTGCATTGAACGGCAAAGTTACGTTCTTTAAGCGGAATAAGTAGGGGAGGGAAAAACGTATGAGTAGCATTTTTGATGATATTACAGCAACCGATTTAGGTGCGTTCTGGACAGAGAAATCTAAGGACCGACCACCTTACATTTGGGACACGCTGTTCCCAGCAAAGAAGCAAGTAGGTTCAAATTTCGAATTTTATCGTGGACAATCCAATGCGCCTAAACCATTGGTACCATCTGCATTTGGGGCACAAGCGATTATGCGTGAACGTCAAGGATTTGAAAAAATCAGCGATAAGACGCGTTACTTTAAAGAAGGCTTGCAGATTGATGAAGACTTACGTCAGCAGCTTCTTAATCTTCAACAAAATGGTAATAGCTCCCAAAAGGACCTGATTATCAACAAGATTTTTGACGATCAACAACGATTACTTACTGGGGCTGAATTGACACGTGAAATTGTCCGTAACCAATTGATGCAAACGGGTAAAGTTAACATCTTTGGTAATGGGCAACACATTCAAGCTGATTATGGGATGAAAGAAACTCACAAAGTCGTTGTTAAGAATGCGTGGGGGTCTACAGAATCGACACCATTCGATGATATTCGAGCCGCGAAGAACGTTGTTGGGGATGATTCAGATCAGACTATCACTCGTGTGGTTATGAATGACAACACGTTGCAAAGTATGCTTCGGGATACCAATGTTAAGTCGACCATGCTGTATGATAGTGGCAAATTAGCTAATGTTACAATCCCACAATCTGAGCTGTTTAGTTTCTTGTCACTTAACTATGGGCTGACTATCCAGGTCTATGACAAGCAGTACAACGATATCGATGGGACCAAGAAATACTGGATTCCCGACGGCCGGGTAATCTTCCTGCCCGAAGGTAACCTTGGCAATACCATTATGTCAACCACGCCAGAAGAAGCTGATTTACTGGGTAGCCAGGCTGCCGATGTCTCAATTGTAGATAACGGTGTGGCCATCAGTACAATGATGACGGCAGACCCTGTGAATAAGAAGACCAACGTTTCTCAACAGTTTATGCCAACGTTTGAGATGATTGATGGGATTTACATTCTGGATACTGCTGCTGTAGCGGCTCCGGATCCTGTTGATTTAAATGTGACACCAACGGCTGATGGCGCTCAGGTAACTGGTAAGTAGAAAGGGGAACAATAAATGGCTGAATTAACTTTAAATGTTTATAAGAAAGGCGAGGAAACGCCTGCCTTTACTGGTGATGATACTAATGGTGTTCAAATTACTGGATTGGCAGCGGGGACCGTTGTTGCAAAGGGCGACTATCAAGCGAGTCACACAGACCCAACCGGTAAATTGACTGAATCAGATAAGGTAGATGTTGATGGATTTACGGTAAAACAAGCACAAGCCGCAGCGCCATCTAACGTAGAGGCCACGGCAACGGATGATGGGGCTAATGTCACTGCTGGTTAGGATGTGATGTAGTTGTTATCTAGTACGAATATTTTAGATAGAGTTAAGACTGATCCTACGAGTAAGGGTATTGATGAAGCGGTCATCAACTATGCTGTGTCTGATGCTACTGAGGCGGTTAAAACCTATCGCTTGAATAAAGATATTGTAGAGTATGCTACTTACCTTTACGCGCGACATTTACTGTTTATTCGGGTGTTGAAGCACAGAGAACGGTTCAAGGTGGTAAAAGCTGAAAATGGTGAATATACCAAGTTCGATGATGCCAACGGGGATGATGCTTGGGATGAGTTTCAGAGATTACTCAAAGAACAGAAGTATGGTCAAAAGACAGTACACTTTTACTAAGGAGGGATACTATGGCTAACAATGAAGCACTAAAGTTAGTAGGAACTACAGTGGTTAATGGACGCTCAGTTCCATTTGCTATTTATCGTGTAGCCAAGGGTGATACCGTATACAGCTTGTGGTTAAAGTTTCGGGACAAGACGACTGTTGGTGCTATTAAAGCTGCTAATGGATTTGAAACCAATGTGTTGTCTGCTGGTAAACAAATTAAGATTCCCTTAGTACTATGAGTTCTGGAGCAGAAGAAGTTCTTAAGCGTCTAGCCTTGCAGAAGCGACGACTTAAACAGCTGAATCAGTCTGAGGTTAGCGTCGGGGCTATTAAAAGTGTCCCAGAGCACACGCCGGAGGAACTACAAAAGATTGTTCGGTATAACGAGTTTGGGACCAACAAAATCCCAGCGCGTTCTTTTTTGCGTGGTTCTGTCTACCGAAACAGCAAATATGGTTGGCGCTACGTTAGTCGTGAAGCGGTGAAGGGCGTGCTTTCTGGTCAGCTGACCAGTGGAAAGGCCTACAAGCTGATTGGCGAACGTATGGTTGAAGACGTTCGCCATCAAATTGATATTGTCAGTCCACATAACGCACCTAGCACTATCAAGAAAAAAGGACGAGACCAACCACTGGTCGACACTGGTGGCTTGTATCGTTCGATTGATAAGGAGGTACGGCCACGGTGAGTGTGATTAGTGACCTATATGAAGCTTTGAGTATATTTGGCGTCCCAATTCGCGTTCACCCTATGTTAAATGTTATGGATGGCGGGAGAATCAACGCTATGAATGAGGTAGTTCCATTCACTAAGGCTGATTTGGACGGGGATGTCGATGCTGAATCACTGGTGGATCCAGTAGTGCCACAGTCATCTAACATTACTGCTAACTTGTCTGAGTCGTTATCTGGCGGTGGGAATACCGTACCACGCCGATACGCTTGGTACTCAGAGAATAAGTATCGTGTAGGAACCTTGGTGGAGTGCCTGGACCATGTTTTTCAAATTGACCAGCTAGCCGACTATGACAATGTAGCCGGTATTTTTGTGTACTACCTTAAAGGGGATGACGCGCTTGAGTCCATTTGATAAGAAAACAGTGAGTTTCGAGGAAACAGTGGGTCCTTTGCTAAAGGTAGTTTCACAAATCACGGATTGCAAGGTTGTTCCTAATGAACAGGTTGCACAGATTAGCAAGCTACCATTCGTGACCTACTATCCGCTGACCTTTGATGACCCAGTATTCAGTGACGCCACAGCAAACGATGGGCTATTTGAGGCTGTCATTTCGCTAGACGTGTTTGCTGACACGTTATCAGTGGGGATGCAGAAATGTGGGGACCTTCGCACGTATCTGTTGGATCTATATACGCGTCAGCTGTTGCGACGCGATGCACGAATCACGGTACGTTCAGCTACCACGCCGCAATCACGATCGGTGACCGATTTACCGTTTAAAGCTGTCCACCATCACGGATTCGACCTTACCATCCAGTACCACAGACAGTACACAAGTCCGATTGACACCATCTCAGGTGTCTCGGATATTTCGATTTCAAATAAGGAGGATGAATAATGGCTACTACGCTTTTTAGCACATTGAACCGGATTAGCCCGGCTCACATCTCTAACCAGTACACCACCGCGGCAAAGAACGTTTTTGCTGGTGGCTTGGTTAAGGGAGACAAGCAAGGTATCAAGGTTTATGACGACCTAGATGCCGTTGCCGAAGATTTTGATATGTACACACCATTCTGGAAGAAGGCGCGGGCATACTTCGCAGGGAATAGCGAAGCTGCTAGTTTACTGGCTCTGACGTTTGTTCCTGGGGATGTAGCAGCGAGTGATCCAACTAATGTCCAAGCAACGCCGACTGGTGATGGCGCAAAAGTCACCGCTGATGTGGCTGGCACGACTAGCACCCTTTCAGCAGACGCCATTGGGGCCGTTACAGCTCTGAAGAAGTACTACTATGCAGGACCGCAGTTCTGGTTTCTGACAGAGTTCGACGAGGACGTCGCACAAGCGATTTCTAACTTTGTCGAACTGCAAAACACAGGTATTTTCTTGCTGTACGCCAACGATGCTACGAAGTTGCAGGGGTATACCGATAACAAACGTACAATGAAGCTTACCTTACCAGCAGTTGATGATTCCACTGCAGAAATGCAAGACACCTATAATAATGTCCTGGACGCAGCATTTGCTGGTGTTGAGTATGGGCGCAATCCTCACTCGGCTGTGAAGTATGCATTGGGTGGCTTGCCATATACGCAACCACAAGATCAGTACAACTTCACGCCTGATGACCAGGCGGAGCTTGATAAGTACAACATCGTGACGTACGCCTATGTGCTGGTCAATCCGCAGATTACTAGTTCACGTATGTCCGCTGATGATGTTCATATTGACACGATTCTTGGTTGGGACTGGATTCAGAATCAGATCAGTTCTCGAGTTACAAACCTGTTTGTGCAAAACGCTAAACAAGGCATTCCTTATAACGAGGTTGGGTTCGACTCAATCGCAACCGTTATTCGGGGTGCCTTTATTGACGCCGGCGATTTGGACATTATTGCGCCAGAGGTTGACGCAACTGGTTCTGAAACCGGGAAACCAGACTATTCCGTAGACTACGCAAAGCCTGGCGAATTGCCTAAGAGTTATGAAACTAAACGCGAGATGCGTGGCGTTAAGACCAAGTATCACCCAATGGGAATGGTCGAAGACGTCTACATCGAAAACACAATCGTAATGTAGAGGAGGGAAATAAATGGCTGGAGAAAATTTAGCGGCTTCATTGGAAGATGACGAACCGTTGTTTGATGCCGGGGATGTTGCCATTTACTTGGACGACAAGTTAGTCAAGTACTTCAACGGCAACGATATGGCTTCCGTTTCGTGGACGACTGATAACGTGACATTGGAAATTGATGCGCAAGGTGCCGGGACCGCCGTTAAGAATCATGATGGCCGTGGGACAATCACGCTTCACTTGAACCGTGCATCCGACACTTGGCAAGACATCATGGGCTTTGGTGCTTCAACGGGGTATCACAAGATTAACATCGTGACACCATACGAACACGTTTACGCTGGTAAGGCGCTGTTGACTAAGAACCCTGATATCAACATTGGTGGTACCGCACAAACTGTTGATACTGCATTCTCATGCAACAAAATCACTTTGGAAGGCAACAAAGCCGCTTAGGCATAGGAGGATTAATTAATGTCAGAAGAATTGAACGATATTTTAACGGAAGATGATTCAGCCGCTTCAACTGGAGCACCAACTAGTGCTCCTAGTAATGTGGGGGATGCCCCCACGGTTAGTGAGCCAGTAGCTCAGACGCCCCAACCAACTCAGGACAAGCCACAAGTATTGACTGCGGCGCCAACGGTTATGCGCGATGAATCGGATAAAGTTGCCGTAGATAGTAATTTTAATCTGGTTTACGTATTGAAGAATGGGAAGTCTCTCAAGCTGTCAGTGATCAAGCCAGACCTGGGTGTCAGCACGCAACTTTCTGACATGCAAGTTCGAATTGAAGAAACGTCTACTGGTGACCGTTACCTAATGGTTAACAATGCTGGCGTTTATCAAAAGCTTATGACCGACTTCATCCGAGTTATTTTGGTGGATGGTGCTCCTCTGCATACGGTGACATTTGATAGTCTGTCTAAGATTGGCATGACTAAGAGTGAGCTGGATGACTTGATGAGCATCATCGTCACGTTTTATCTCTCAGAGTAATATTTTTTTCAACAAGCGTCAGATCGAAAAGATTTTCTCTAAGAATCCCGGATTGGCAATGGAATGGTCGGCCTATATTCAAGGAACGGTCAACGTCACCCGTGAGGAAATTCGGGGGATGTCAGGTAATGAGCTGAGTATCTTGCAATACGCGACCGAGCAACGTACCAAGGCGAACCGCTACAACCAAGCTGCTGCCATTGCCCTCGCATTTGGAGGGAAGGAGGGGTCTTAATTGCCAGATATTGCTGGTGACCGGATATCATACAGAATTGATATCAATGGCCTCTCCCAACTTGATGGGATGAAGCGAACGATTGAACAGATGGAAAAGCTCGTTCCTGGATTAAATAAATCTGTCAAAAATACGCAACAATCCATTAAGAAAATGAATGACGAAGCTTCACACAGTCGCGTCACAGATAGCTTGAATCAAGAGAAACGTGGCTTTGATGGACTAACGAGTTCTGTTGGTAGAACCGGTAGTAAGATTGATTGGGCAAACATGAAGACGACCAATCTCACGCGATCCATGAAAAAGGCCGGTGGGACTTCTTACTTCAAGAAACAGTCACGTGATTTGGACGCTTTAGGTAACAAGATGCAGTCATTTGGTCGTAAAGCTACTGTTGCCACGGCTGCTATTGCTGCAGGGGCTGGATTTGCCTTAAAGACGGCAACAGACCTTCAGAATCGATATAAAACAATCACTAACTTGGCTGAAACTGGTGGTGAAAAGCAGTCCGAGGCAACTAAGAACGTTGCTAAGATGCAGCGGGATGCTACCAAGTATTCAGATACGTACGGCGTTTCCCAGAAGAAGATTGCTGAAGGATATGAAACTCTTAATCGTCGTGGCTATACAACTAACCAAGCTCTAGGATCTCAGAAGTCTTATCTTCAAGGCGCAATTGCCTCTGGTGATGCTTATTCTGATGTGGTAAGTAACGCAGCTTCAGCTATTGAGCAATTTGGCATGAAAGTCAATTCTGTTAAGGGGATGGCTTCAGCTAGTAAGACCGCAATCAACCAGATGGCATATTCAGCCGATTTGACTGCAACAAGTTTTGGTAACTTGGGTGAAGCACTTAAGTTCTCAGGTCCTGATGCGCATGCTGCTCATCAATCGCTTCATACGACTGTGGCAGCAATTGGTGATATCTCTAACTTTGGTATTGATGGCAGTCAGGCTGGTACCTCAATGCGGCAGATTTATCAGCGACTGACGAGTCCACCATCTAAAGGTAAAGCGCCCAATGCTATGAAGGACTTAGGCCTGAAGTATAGTGATTTTCGCGACAGTAAAAATGAACTTCTCCCTATTCAAGATATCTTTGAAAAGCTTGCTACTAGAATGAATAAGATGAAGAAGAGCCAAACCGACAAAGGGGCTATTTATGCTGCTCTTTTTGGGGTGAATGCTTCTAGTGCGGCTCAAGCTCTTGGGAACAGCTATAAGCAAGTCGATGCATTGGATAAGAAAGTTCAGAAGTCTCAGAATATGTATGGTGGCAAGGGCTACGTTTCCCAACTTTCTGAGAAAAATTTGGATACGTTAAAAAGCCAATGGAACCGTATAAAAAGCGGACTATTAAACGATAGTATAGATGTTTTTAATGCTTGGATGCCAACATTAACTAAGCTTGCTAAGCAAGTTGCTGATCTTCTTGAAGGGTTCCAAAAGCTACCAGCACCAACTAAGAAATTTATTGGCTTAGGTGTTGGTCTTACGGCACTTGTTGGTCCAGTTGCGTTATTGGCAGGATCATTGCTCAAGATGCACGGTGCATTGTCTGCCATCATTAAGTTGGGTGGCAAGAGTTCTGGTGGCAAGACTGGAATTATTGGTCAGATGACTGGTTTTTTAGGAATCGGTAAGAATAATCCTAGAAAGTTTTCACAACGGTCTGGAGCAACACATTTTAGTAGTCAATCTCGAGTACCAGGAAGTCTAATTGCTAATGGCGTTGACTGGAACGGATTAAATAAGCGGCGTAAATCAGCTAACACACTTACCCGCAATGTTGTTTCCAAAGTAAAGCCGGGTCGAGCTTTGCTATCTGGAATGGATACACTCAAATCTGGTAGGTCGTGGTTATGGAATGAAACCAAGAGCGGAACTTCAAATGTCTTAGGAAAGGCCAAAGGCGGACTTAATTTCTTAAAGAACAGCAAGATTGGAACTGTAGCCAAGATTGGTGGCAAGCTTTCCTCTCGCGTTCCTGTTCTGGATGTTGCTATGGCTGGGACTAATCTGATTGGCATGAACCAGAAAAATGCTGGTAAAAAGGTTGGTTCGGCTGGCGGTATGTTAGCTGGTGGAGCTATTGGTTCTATGTTTGGTCCTATCGGTGGGGTGGCTGGTGCGGCTATTGGTCAGACAATGGGAACTGAGATTGGTTCTACCATTCAAAAGAGCTTGCCTAAGAAAATGAAGAAATCCATCGGTTCTGCTGTGAAGGATGTTAAGAAGACTTTTAGCAGCTTAGCTAAGCCTTTCAAGGCAACCGTCAAGTCTATTTCAAAAGTTTGGGGTAGTGCGACGAAGGGAATCTCTAAGGCCTGGTCACAATATGTTATTAAACCACTTTCAGGTAAGAATGGTAGCGCAGCAATCAAAGGAACTCTGAAGATATTCAAATCTGTACTGGTACCTACGATGAAAATCGCGGGTGTAGCCTTTAAAGTGTTTGGAGCTGCGGTAAAGACAGCAATTAAAGTGGCTGGACACATTATTGAAGGCTTTATCAAGACAGTATCTGGTGTCTTTGCATTGATCAGCGATCTAATCCATGGGCGTTGGAAGAATATCTGGAAGGACGCCGTTCAAATCTTTACCGGAATTTTCGGTACGATTGGCAATGTCCTGGGAGACATTTTAAAAACTGTTTGGGATGGCATCGTAGACCTAGGCAAAAACATTGGCAAGTTCCTAGCCCATCCAGTCAAGACGATTGAAAGCTGGGTTGGTGGCGGTGGTAGTAGTGCCACACCGTCAGTCAAGGCGCCAGACGTAGCCAAGAGTGCCCAAAGTAGTAATAAGCAACTTGGTGCTTTGAGCAGTGGCAAGTCAGCAAAGAAGTCGTCAAAGCCTAAAATCAATATTCAAACTGGATTGGCTCATGCTGCTGGTGGCTTTATGAGAAGCAATCACTTAGCTCTTGTTGGTGAAGGTGGGCCCGAAATGGCTTATCACGCTGGCAAGGGTTACATGCGTTGGCTGGGGATGAATGGTCCCACATTAACTAAGGTACGCTCAGGCGAACGTATCCTTAATGCTCGCGATTCTGCTAGTGTTGCTAAAGGTGGTCTTGGCCGCGGGATGATGCTTCCCGGCTATGCAAGTGGAACGGCTAAACTGGTCCAAGGTAAGAATAGGTTGGGGTCAGCGAGCCTCAATTTTGACGCGTACGGTGCTTCAACTAAGAAGTCGACTAAATCACTGAGCAAGCTTCAGAAAGGTTCTAAGCGGCAATGGTCGACTATCCAGCGGAACACCAGTCAAAGTACTGGCCGTATTTCTAAGAAGACGTCGAAGGATTTTACGTCGATTCAAAAGGATACGGGCAAGACTACTGATTCACTCCGTAAGAACACGGTTGCCGACTTTGACACAATGCAAAAAGGCTCCATGGCCCAGATGAATCAGTTACACAAGGGGATGAATGCCGTCGCTAAGGCCATGGTAAATGACTTTGACGACATTTTTAGCAAGTTATCCACTTATGCACACAAGGAAATGGCTGCTGCTATCAAACAGCTTAATGGTGGTGTGAAAGGTATCAACACCGTTTTGAATAAGTTTGGTGGCGGTGGTAGCGTGTTGCCAATGATTCATTACGCACAAGGTAGCCAAGGACCTATTAGTAAGCACACAATGGCTGTGGTCAACGACGCTAAAGTCGGGCCACGTCAGGAGGCTATCCTCAAGAGTAATGGTCATGCATACTTGCCTAAGGGAAATGATGTTGTCTTACCATTGGGTCCTGGGGATGAAGTACTGAACGGGTCAGAAACGGCGCAACTACAAGACGTCGGAGCCCTACCACACTTTGCTAAAGGGACTGGTGCGCTTAAACGCCTGATCAAGAGTAGTGACAAGCATCCTAAAATGGCATGGAACCGTGATTTTAGTTCCAACGTCAAAGGTGGACTAGACACGGCGCTCGGTAATGGCCTGTTTGGCACTGGTAAACGTGCTGCCACACACGTTGGTGTTCCTTGGAATGCTGAAGTATGGTCACAATTAAAGTCAGCCATGTCATCTGATAGTGGTGGCGGTTCTGTTCTTCATTCACCAGGTCCTGGCTGGAGAATCAGCTCTGGTTTTGGATATCGAGGGAAGACTTCTGGAGGAATGTCGAATCATGATGGTACCGACTTCTCTCAAGCAAAAGTAGTCCATGCCTTGGAAGATGCTACTGTCACCGAAGCAGGCCCAGGACGATGGCTTGGAAGTGACGGCGTTGGTGAGGTTATTGGAACTAAAGGGGGCCGTCTAAGATTAATTTACCAGGAACTGAATGGCAAATACCCTAGTGGTGCAACTTTACTTGTTCATGCTGGTGATCACGTTAAGCAAGGCCAGGCTATTGCTAAGCTAGGGCCGAGTGGTACTCACGTCCATATTGGTGCAACTACCAAAGGGCTATGGGACCATGGTGGTTCTTCGACTAAGGGGTGGCTCGATGTCACGAAGTTGCATGGTAGTTTTGGCAATCCGGCGACTCAAAAAAAATCTAAGAATCCGGCCCTTACTAAGCTGGTTAAATCGGAACTTGGTAAGCGATTGAAATGGGTATCAAATAAGCTTGGAGAAGACTCGATAGGCAGTATTGGTAGTCTTGGCTTGAGTGGTGGCTTAGCCTCACGTGCCCGCACTCTAGCTGCTGCCTTTAAGAAGCTCTATCCAGCCGCCACTAATTCTGGGATTGCTGCCGTTTTGGGCAACTGGAATTTTGAATCAGGTGGATTGAATCCTGGGGCAGTTAATAGCAGCGGTGGCGCTTCTGGATTAGGGCAATGGCTTGGCGTTCGTAAGACAGCACTGATGAACTTTGCTCGTCGTAAGGGTAAGAGCTGGAAAAATGCAGGCCTACAACTAGAGTTTGCCCTAAAAGGGGATGGCTCCGATAGTTCTTTGCTGAAGAGTGTTATTCGTGGTAAAGGTTCAGTCGCATCGCTGGCAGCCCGTTTTTCTAATGGCTGGGAGCGAGGCGGCTATACCTCAGAACACGTTGCTGGAGCACGCCAGGTACAAGCTGCATTACATGCTAACGGTGGCTGGGCTAAGAACGGAAAGCTTAATATCTTTGGTGAAGCTAAGGGCGAGAATGAAGTTGCTGTCAACACTAAGCGGCCGAGTGCAGACCCGCTGTTACTAGAAGCTATGAGTGACCGAGCAATTAAAGCACCTAACAGTGTTTTTGGCCAGTTCAGGTCCTTTGCTAAGATGCAGCATGAATTTGCCAAGATGAAGGACTCACAGGCGAAATTTGCTAAAACTGCTAAGGCGGCTACACCGACTAAGTCAAATGGATTAGTCGTACGACCACAGATTACGTACAGTCCTAAATTTGTTATTAATGGTTCAACGGATCCTAAAGAAGCTCAGAAGCTTGTTGCCAAACAGGCGGCTAAGGATCGTCGTCAGTTTGAATCGATGATGAATGATTTGTGTGACCGGTTAATGTCAGTTGAATAGAAGGAAGGGTCTCCTATTGTGGGAGGCCTTTTTACATATAGCGTTTTTGAGAGGAGGAATATCTTTGGCGACTAAGAAGACACTTAAAACATATACGCAAAAGATGACAACGGCTAAGACTGCCTATAACAAGGCTAAGTCCACATATACTAAGAACGAGAAAGCCGTATCCACGCTGAAGACTAAGCTATCTAAGGCTAAGACGGCTAGTGAGAAGTCGACCATAAAGTCAAAGATAACTAGCGCCAACAAGTCCGTGAAAAAATCCAAGAAAAAAGTCACGAAGGCTAAGACAGCGTATACAAAGGCCAAGAGTAACCTGGCATCATTTAAGAAGAGTCAAGCTGCCGAAAAGCGCAAGGCGACAGTGAAACTAAAGAAGAAAATGATTACGCAAATGCAAAAGGACAAGCCGGGCTACTGGAAGGCTAAGCGGCCATTTGTCATTCCTAAGTATCCCGGAACTATGCATAGCTACGTTTTCATCGATAATACGACTGAGAGTGAGACGTCCACTAGCGACATGACCACGAACTCGATTGCGCCAGGACAATACATTAATCACTTTGTGCAGAACCAGCCAACACAACGGCAGATTGACGGGAAGCTGGGTGGATCATCTACTTCGAAAGTGCCTGGTCTTAAGAAGCAGTATGACATGCTGAAACGCTGGGGCAAGAATGGAACAGAAGTTGAGTTGCACCATGGGCAACGAAGCAGTAATAGTGCCGTTTTAACGTCTACTGGCCTGACTTTTGACGCGCCAAGAGATAATGCTTTACCGGTATCTGTTTCATTGGAAGACGTTAAGTGGGCCACCAGTGAAATTAAAAAGAGTTCAAAGAAGAAAACGACTGGTAAGCAAGAGGCTGGTAGTGGTCCCAAATCGGTAACGCAAGGAACACGGAAAAAGGCCAAGCCTAAGGCCGGAAAATTTACCACAATTAAAAAAGGCGATACCTACTGGGGATATCACGTTAGTTTTGGAACGTCGATTGCTAAGCTGCGGAGCTGGAATGGGTATCCGGACAGAAAATTGCCAATCGGTAAAAAGGTCAGAGTGAAGTAGGTGACGGCACTTGTATCGTAATACGATTCAGTTTAATAAATATCAGCTACCAGAGACATTTAGCATGACGCTCAGTGGGGTTAACTACAAATTCACAATTCGATATAACTATGTTAACGACAGAATCTACCTAACAATTGCTGACGAAAATGGTGTCGATATTGTCACGAACGAAAAGCTGGTGGCTAAGGAACGGCTTTTTGCGGGGGTGTCGGATGCCAACTTACCTAAAGACGATTTAGTTTTAATCGATGAAACAGGTAAGACAACCATCGTCAATTTTTCCAGCATTAATCAGGATATTTTTATCAGCGTTGATGATACGTTTACCGGAGAGCTTGACCCAGGCAACACGGATGATGGAATTTTTAATCCAGACGGGGATGATGCCAATATGGGATTCGATGATGACGACTCGAATGATGAAGCTAACTCTGATGATGACGATGATGGCTTGGATGACTTGGACAGGTGGTGATAGCTAGTGCAATTTGTACACCGTTACATGCGGATTTACGTCACATGGAAGAAGAATAAGAAGGAATTTCTTAGTTGGGATAAGTCCCCCTATAACGGAACGTTCGAGTTGACTTCGCCGTTTACCACTGGTATCAATCCAGATATGAATCAGCTCACCATGTATAACTTAACCAGTGATCAGTATGCGTATTTTCTAGAAGGCAGAACGGTAACTGTGACCGCTGGTTTTTATAATGCTGATGCCACAGCTAAGAATGGTGGCATGATTGCTAAAGGAACCATCAAGTCTTCCACACCCATCGCGCAAGACAGTGTGGATAAGACGGCCCAGGTTAATTTCAATCACTTCCCGGACATTAGCGAGAATCCACTGAAGGTTAAAAAGGTCACCAAAGTTAAGGTGACTGTTAAAAATACGCGTAAGAAGGCCAGCGAGAGTAGCGCCACTGACTTAATCCGGCAGTACAACAAAAAGAAAACCAATGAGCTGAACGCCTGGCTGCGGAATAATCCTAATGCTAAAGCACATGAACGGGGAGTTAAACGTAATCAAATTGCCGCCCAGCGGAGAACTTATGCTGCCAGAACACGTAAAAAGTATACACAGACGGCCAAGACTAAGAAGTCAAAGGCCAAGTATGCCAAACAAATCAAGTATGAGAATCTGTCATTCAAGGCGGGGACCAAAGCTTCAACAATTGCGCGGACTATTGCCAAACGTGCCAAGGTGCCATTGGGCGCGCTTAAACTAACTTACGACAGGAAGTTTCCAAATGGATATACGGTCAGTGGTAAGCCGCTTAACGCGCTCAAAAAGTTGGCAGACAGTGCTAGTACCACGACTTACATTGAAAATGGCAAGTTATATATTCGTGAAATTACGACTGGTCAAAAAGCTAAGTTACATCTAACACCGCAAACAGGCTTAACAAGCCACCCAACGCCGACAGATGACGGTACGTACAACGGACAGAAGTATGAAGTGCAATGCCTCATGCGCCAGGAAATCCACGTTGGTGCCCTAGTATACATTGATGACGGTTTAAAAAATTATGGTAAGTGTGTGGTGCTCAGTGGGCAGCGGGAGTATACGTCGTCATCAAGTACGGTGACTTTCCAATTTGTGCCCTATAGTGCCTACAAGACTGCCAACGCGGTACGGTTGAAGAAGGCTAAGGCCGCTACTGAAAAGGATCAGGCTAAGGCTAAGCTGAAAGCAAAAAATGAAAAGGCCAAGGATGATAAAAAGAAGAAAATCATCAAGTCTCGGCGAAAGGCGCGGCAAAAAGGAAATAAGAAATGAGGCGATTGATTGAAAACGGGGGCAAGTAAGCTTAATGAGTTGATTGACCTAAGAGTCAGCTTAGCATTGGCTGACAGAGACGCTCTATACCGGGCCTTTGTCACAGATACTTCGCCGCTAACGGTACAGCCTAAAGTAATGACCACGGGTGGTAAAAAGCATACGCCAGTGCGAGGAGTTAAACGATTGGACTGGGGTGGCACGCGAGAGCTGGCGGTTGGGGATGAAGTCCTGGTTGGTGTTCTTGCTGACAGCGATGCTAATGATAAAAAAGGGAAGACTTATATCGCCGATGAGAATCGCCGTTACAGTATTGATTCAAGCATTGTTATTGGGGTGATCAAGTGAGCATAGACGTTAAGATGGATGAAAATGGAGACCCTGATTTTTCTAATGGACGGGACATTGTGAATGGCGTCGATGAGCTGAAGCAATCGTTGGAGATGAGACTGCTATCTTCGGTAGGCTGGGCGGTCAATGACATTGACTTTGGCGTTGAATGGCTAGACTTTTTTAGTGATGGCAATAACGCCGATCTGGCTGAAGACAAAATTTCTGAGGCGCTGGAACAGGACGACCGCATCCAAGCAGTCATTAGTATTACCGTTACGCCAAACTATGATAAACGGATTGCCACCATTCAGACGGTTCTTCAGCTGGCGGATGATAATCTGATTGCTGACAATGGCGACCCTAACTTAGACTTTGACGCATCCATTAGTATTTAAGGAGGTGAATGAATGCCACTAACAATTACAGGATTCGTACCTAAGGACTATGATGATTGGCTTTTAGCCATTCAAACGGAGCTGCAGAAGAATGAAAACCTAGGACCGGATGTGGATCTATCCACAGGGTCGTACGTGGAGACGTTTGCGGAATCACTAGCCCGGCAACTAGAAGCGTCGGATTTGACCAAAGAGGATTTGCATGATGCTATCTCAATTTGGCTAGCTGAGGGTGTGGATTTAGACCGCTTGGCTAGTAATTTTGGAGTCTCACGCAACGTAGCGGCCTATGCACAGACTGAGCTAACAATTACGGGGACACCAGGCTATGTAGTTGATGAAGAGACCATGTTTAGCAATAATCAGGACCGAAACTATTTAACTGAGGAAGAGGTTACGATTGGAACGAGTGGCACAGCAACTGTTCGAGTCTGGGCCGAAGAGGTTGGTGAAGAGTACAACTGTGACGCCAACACAATTACTGATCAGGTCATGTACGTTGAAGAAATTACTGATGTGACGAACCCCGAACCAGCCTCTGGTGGGGCAGATATGGAATTGGACTATGATTTACGCCGGCGGGTTCAAATGGCACAAAAGGCAACGGTATCGCCGACACCTAACGGTATTTCTACAGCGCTGTTCCAGCTGCCAGATGTGAAAAGCTATCGTTATGTTGTTAATGAGGACGTTCCTAAGCTGGTGGGCGACCCGCCGTACACGACTCACATCTTTGTTCTGGGTGGCGTTCAGCAGGACGTGGCACAGGTTATTTCGGACAATGTAGCAGCTGGAATCGTGCTGACAGGCTCACAAAAATTTGATATTCCACTGGATAATGGCGACGTTCATCACGTCGCTTTTTCTATTGGATCGACGCAGACAATTTACATGAGCATTAGCGTTGACTTAGGTGATATCGGTGAGTTGACTAGCGATGATGTTATTCAGGATATTCGGGATAGCATCCAGGCCTGGATGGATGACTTCAGCATGGGAGACAAGCTGAAGTATACCCAGTTGTTCGGCGTTATCTATGATGTTGAATCAGTTAGCAACGTGACGGACTTGACCTGGGGGATAGCGGAAGATGATTTGAAACGGGCAGATATCCAGTTGGATAACTTTGCCGTGGCTGAGACCACAGACGATGCAATCGGGGTGACAATCAATGGTCAAGAATGAGTTTGAAAGCTATCACGAAGATGAGGTCTTGGCAGTTCCGACTAATCGCATTAATACAGCACCGGGGAGCCCAACCGAACGAATGATGCGGGTATTTGATAAGTTCTTATATGATGATATCCAGGATACTGAGAATATGAAGAAGGCCATTGCCCTGGATAACATGGTTGGTGGTCAGCTGGATGACTATGGGGATGACTGGGGTCTGTTGCGACTTGGTGAGCCTGATGATATCTATCGTTTCTTGCTGAAATTGCGGACAATCACACGGACTTCGCAAGGAACCTTCAACGAGTTAATCCGAATCATTTCGGCGACCTTTAGTATTGATGAACACGATTTCCAAGTGAAGAACGATTACGTTATTCAACCGGATGGTTCGACGATTGGGAAGCCATTTCACGTATCAGTATATAATTTGCCGCTGGATGAAATTGAACACCCGGAAATTATCCAGTCTTTTATTACTGAGCTGCAGCAGGCTCTGGTGCTTGGAGTGACGTTGTCTAGTGTGTCCTTTGTAACTAGTCCTAGTGCAAACGTATATGTGGGCACGGCGCTAACTACGATGAACGAGGTTGAGTTGCCTAGTGATGTGGATACTGAAACTATGGAGCATACGATTACGAATACAAACTACATGCGTTCGTTTCAGCAGGTTACAACGAAGTATGAAATTGAGAGTGGGGAGGTAGACCATGGCTAAATGGAATCAACTGGTTATCACGGATGCGGGGTATCAGCTGTCGGCAAAAACACTAGCTGGTACAAAGATTCAGTACACGCATGCTCAGACAACGGATAAGGATATGTCGGACCTAACTTCCGATGAACTGAAGTCAGTTACAAAGCTAGACAGTGTCGTTCAAGACCTGTCGGTTGGTATTATCACGGTCCAAGATGACCATACTGTTAATATCCCTGTTAAGGTAAGCAATCAAGATGTCACAGCTGATTACTTACTATGTGGTCTGGCAATTTTTGCCAAGCCTGTAGATGGGGATGAAATCCTTTATGGGATTGCTACCGCTGTTAGTCCAGATTTGATGGTGGCTCAGAATGGTTCTACGGTTGTTGGCACTAACTTTAAACTGAAGGTCCATGTAGGGTCAGCTGCCAATGTAAATATCGTTATTTCGCCGGATGGGTCCGTGTCTAATGAGGAGCTTGAAGGAATTCTCAAAGACTATGTACTAACATCGGAATTGTCGAAAAAACTACCTGAAGGAATTGTTACTGAGGGTGGAAACAACGTCATGACTGGCAGTAATGTTTTCAAAGCAGATCCAGTGGATGCTGATGGTAATGCTTATGTGACGGGGTCCGGGGCGGTTGCGGCAGCCGAAGGACATTTTGCACAGGCAAGTAAGTCAGGTGGTGTGACAATTTCTGGCGTGGAGCTTGAAGTAGATGACGCCGGTAAGCTCAAGTATGGCGATGATCTGGTTTTAATGGCGAACAAGCCACAGGCACCAGGGTTCACTGCAGCAATGGACTTCTCAGTCGGCCAGCCGGAGTGGACGGTCACGCTTCCCAAAATTGATGGTGGGGCCTCAATCGTGTCGTCCACCGTTCAGTACCGTAAGAGTGGTGACACCGATTGGACCAGCATTCAGTCAGCAGTATCCGTGCTGTCGGGCCATGTGACTGGACTCACGGGCAACTCAGAGTATGAATTCCGAGCCTTCGTATCTAACTATGCCGGTGATAGCCCGTACTCAAACACAGAAACCGTGAAGACGATGGACGACCGAATTTTCGGTGTATCTTGGGACATGAGTAGTGACCCTAAGCTAACTCGTACAGATGCCGCGGTCGGCTTGGTGGCGGGCATTAACGGTTCTCAAAACGATTTTGACACTGTGGGTCCTTGGGCTAAGATGGACAAGACCATTACAGACGATAAGGGCAACTCCTTTGTCCGGATTCCCAAGCTGTACATTAAGAAGACTCAGACTGACAAACTGGCCACCTGGCAAGTTTCTCTGAGCAAAATTGACGATACTTGGTACCTGCCAAAGTGTTTCTGGGACTTCACTAATCAAAAAGAGTTGGATTACGTGGACGTGGGTCGTTATGAAGGAACAATCAGTAGCGGCAAGCTAAAATCTAATAGTGGAGTAATGGCAACGGTTTCTCAACCGATTGGAACGTTCAGAACGGATGCTAAAGCCAACGGGACTGGGTATCAGTTGCTAGATGTTCATGTGATTGATGTTTGGCAAGTGCTATTTGTCATTGAGTTTGCAACTATTAATTCTCAGAGTATCATGAACGGAATTTCTAGTGGGTCACAAGTGAAAAACGGCTCTGGAACCAATCATGCTGGTTCTTCTGGATTCCTGTCTCCAACGGGTGCAATGGATTATCGTGGGATTGAGAACCTGTATGGAAACATTTTTCAGTTTGCCGATGGCGTTAATATGGCCTCAAAAAAGCCATGGGTATGTGATGATTCGTCTAAGTATCAATCAGATCTATTTGCCGCCCCTTATACTAGTTTGAACTATTCGGTAGCAGAATCAGGGTACTCTGAACGAATGGGATTAGACACCAATCATCCTTTTGCCCAGTTTGCGACGAAAACAGGGGACAGTGAGTCCACCTATTACTCAGATTACAACTATACCCCAAGTGGTAACTGTGTAGCTCTTTACGGCGGCAACTGGAACGGTTCCGGCTACGATGGCGTTTTCTGCTGGCATCTGTACGAGTCGTCTTCGTACTTGAATTCTGGCATCGGGTCGCGTCTCGTTAAAAAGGCTTTGGCTTAAGGAGGACCGGGGGAGTTCTCCCCCGGGAACTTTTGGGGATTTGTGGTGCGCGGCAACTGGAACAATTCCGGCAACGATGGCGTTTTCTACTGGCATCTGAACGAGTCGTCTTCGAACTTGAATTCTGACATCGGGTCGCGTCTCCTTATTTGATGAATGAAATTGCACTGCATCTTCCCTGCCACTTGGCAAAAATTAGGCTGCTCAAAGCAGGAGCTAGTAGGATATCTCGAAAGTTCTTGAAGCTAATAAGGAAAACAAATTGCATAAATGCACATTTTGAAAAGAAAGGAGGAGCCTAATGAAGCGATATGGAAACTTGTTCGATAAAATTGTGAGTTCAGACAATCTGGGGCTTGCAATTGAAGAGGCCTCTAAGGGAAAACGCACCCGTAAGGGTGTTTCCCGTGTTCTGGATAACAAAGATTTCTACGTCATGCAGTTGCATGACATGCTAGTAGACCATGAGTACGTGCCTAACCATGTGGTTCGTCGTGTGATTCGGGATAAGATTAAAACACGAACAATTGCTAAGCCGCAGTTCTACCCGGACCAAGTTATTCAGTGGGCCGCCATGCTAGTACTGCAGCCAATCTTCTTGAAAGGCATGTATGAGTACAGTGTGGGGTCAATCCCACATCGCGGTACTTCAATGGGACAAAAGGCAGTTAAAAAGTGGCTGCAAAATGACCCCAAGAACACTAAGTATTGTCTAAAGATGGATGTGCATAAATTTTACCCATCCATCAACACGGCAATTCTCAAGTCCAAGTTCCGACGAAAAATTAAGGACCGGGATACCCTCTGGCTACTTGATACTTTGGTGGACCAGTTTGAACAGGGGCTGCCAATCGGTTTTTACTCTTCCCAGTGGTTTGCCAACTTTTTCTTGCAAGACTTAGACCATTACATCAAGGATGATTTGCAAATTCCGTACCTTGTACGGAATATCGATGATCTAGTGCTACTGGGGCCGAACAAAAAGAAGCTACACAAGGCAGAGCAAGCTATTTCCAGCTACCTGGCTGATGAATTTCTGGAGGTTAAGCCCAACTGGCAAGTCTTCAAGGTCAACTCACGGCCTATCGACTTTTTAGGAATGCGCCTGTACCGGGGCCACACGACTTTGCGTCGCCGAAACGCTTTAAAAATTAAACGCCGGATGGCAAAGATTTCCAAAAAACCTGGACTAAATCGATTCGATGCGGCAAGTGTCATCGCTTACTGGGGCTGGCTTAAGCACTCAGATAGCTATGGATTTTACATGAAGTATATGAAGCCTGCTTGTACCATTAAGCGGGCAAAGGAGGTAATGTCTAATGGCAGCAAACGACGAGTACGCTACACTGACCGGACCCATTCCTGATGGATTTGCGGTGTATCAGATGCCAGGCGTACAGCTTGGTGATCACACGTTCTTTGGGTGGAAAATGGTGAAGCAAAAGTCCGAATCCTATACGGATGATGACGGGAAAGAGCAGCATCGGAGCGTTGACGACGAGACCACACCTGCTGTATACGATGGAACAACGCAGCTACTTCAAGATAATGCAGAAAAGGCCAAAGAGATTGCTAGTCTAAAGGCAGCCAACGAACTTACTCAGCAGGGCCTGATGGAAGCTGTTGACTACTTGTCAGCACAACTAGTACAGACGAGCACCACAACAACTGATTCTTCAACCGGGGAGGCGAAGTAATGGCATTTTCGGCATTGGCACAAATTTATGCGCAAGCGATTGTGGAAGGTACCTGGACAATTGAAGAAGTCCCCGCACCTTTCCGCGGCGATACTCAAACCGCATTAGACCAGCTACAGTCAAACAAATAAGGAGATAACCAACTATGTTAAATTTCAAATTCTCAGCACTTTCAGCAATCTACGCCGCTAACGTCTTGGACGGGGGCAGAACTATTGATGAAGTTCCGACCTACCTGCAAGAAGATGTCAAAAATATTTTAGGTTCTGCAAAAAACTCCGTGAGCACCGATACTTCACAAGCATAGTTTTAGTAGCTGGTGCTTTTTTGATGGGATTTTTTATCGGGAAGGGGTGAGCACTTGCTGAAGCATGATTCACGTAATGGCTTGCTAGCGAGAATGTATAGTCATTGGAACCATTTCTTCTTTGGAATTTTTTCAGTATTATGTGGAGTTTATATCCTACTTCATCAAGGTTATCTTGATGATCCTCGAGTTACGCCGCCACCGCCACCATCACACTTTGAGAAAATTACATTTCAATTTGCTGATGATTGGTGGTTCGCGGCACTATTAATTGTCTTCGGAACTGTCCTACTTGTTGGCGTCCTTGGTGAGTCTAGGAAGCTTAGAGATTGGGGCCTTGTTGCAATTGCACCGTTGTATGGTGCAATGATGGTTGCATTTGGTGTCCGAGGATTACTTGATTTTAGGTTTAATTTGACATGGGTGTTTATTGGTCTCGCTGTAGCGTTGCTGATTGGCACTGCAATGCGAGGTGACCATCGGCATGAGGATTAGTGACTGGTCAACACTGTTGGGGGCTATTGGTGCATTAGCAGTGACAATTTGGGGAGTCATTCATGGGGCTAACACGGATAAACGTCAGTCGAACAATGACCGGCAAGAGTTGGAATCATGGATTATGAACCAAATTAAACAAGATAATCAGCAACTTCGAAGTGATCGTGAGTCGGACCGAAAGCAATTTTCTACTGATTTAGAGGCCTTGCGAGCTAAGAAAGATGCAATGGAGCAAGAACTTAATCAGCAAATCGCACTTAAAGTCCGTGAGAACGAGCAACTAAAGCAGCGAAACGCTGCCTTAGAGGCAGAAAACGAAGCATACCGGAATCGGTACGGCCAATTATGATGGAGGACATTATGGATAACCTATTGAATGTTTTTAAAGTGTTAAATGACACAGGAATCTTGGGTGTCATCGTGGTGGCATTTGTTGGATGGTTTACACGAATTAACCCAGCATTGAAACATAAAGTTGAATTGCAAAAGACTTCTCGGCAACGTGAGGCACTATTACTACTGGACCAGTTAGCTACGAACGTAGTATTAGAGCTGTCAACAAAGTACGAACTTCCAAATGATGAAAAACGTGAAAAGGCGATTGCTCAGGTAACCGAACAGCTACAAGGTTTTGGGCATGAAATCGATCCTAAGGTAGTATCGGCTGGCATTGAGAAGGCTTATCAATTGCTGAGTACTAAAAACACAGCAGCACAAGTTAAGCAAGCTAAGTATGACGCCGCTCTCGCGTCCACAGAAGCCGCGTTCGCTAAGAAGCAGGAACAACTATCTGTAAACAGTTCTGCAGTTAAGGATGAAGTTAATCCATTGAAAGTTCCAGCTACTGCACAACCAACGGAGGGAGGCAATCAATAATGCCACGTTTAGACATGGTTGATATCTCAAATAACAATGGCTATATGACCGTATCCAACTACAAATCCATGGCTAAATATGGTGTGAAGGCGATTGTTCAAAAGCTCTCAGAGGGGACTTACTTTACAGATGGCACCCGAAAAGTTAATATCACCAACGCGATTAAAGCTGGGATGCACGTTAATGGCTACCACTTTGCTCGGTTTACCACAGTGGCTGGTGCCAAAGCTGAGGCACAAATGGCGGCGCGATGCGCGTTGTCAGCGGGACTCGGTAAGGACAGCGTAATCGTTTTGGACTTTGAATCTAACAACAAAGGCTGGTCCATAAACTCTGCCACAATTCGAGCATGGGTCAAAGAGGTTAAGCGCATGGGTTATCCGAAAACCGATGTGTATACGATGGGAAGTTGGACTAATTCATTGCCATTAAATAACTCTGGACGTGGGGGCTGGATTGCCTCCTATCCTAGTAATCCCAGTGGTATGAACCTGTACAAGTCTTACAATGGATGGCAATGGTCATCGACACATAAATTTCCCGGGGTTTATGGTGGACTTGACGTAAGCCAAATGTATTCGGATTACTACTACGGTTCGGCTGCCAAGGTCGCTAAGCCTAAGAAGGCCGTTTACTATGACTACAATCCTAAAGTTGTTTACGCGCGAACAGAAATTAAACGATACAAGGATAAAGAGTTCAAGCATCCAGTGGACTCCTGGCCGACTCACACGGGCTTTGAGGTAGCCTCACTGGTTAAATATGGCAAAGTGACACGCTTTAAGTTAGCCAATGGGTTATTTATCACGGCTAATCAAGCCTACGTAAACCGGCTATACTACGTGGCAGGGGGTAAGACCAAGCAGGTTAAATCAGTTCGGGGGACTCATCGTTATAAAGACAAGTCGCTACACCATGTAGTTGATTGGTGGCCCGCTGGAACAATCTTTGCAGTCGATAAGATTGTTAAAGATGGTAATGCAACGCGAATTAAGCTAGCGAACGGGATGTTCATTAGCGGCAATAAGTTAAATAATAGTTTTGTGAAGTAAGTTTAGGGGTGTCTCACGCGTAAAAGCGTGGGACACCCTTTTTGTATAATATTCAGTATATTTTGAATATTGTTTCTTCTATCTTATATGTATTCCTCGCACGGATTTATTTTCTAACCATTTTTCTAACCACTTAGGGAATTGGCTTGTTAAATAGTGCCAACTTTGTTATGCTTGAAGTCGTTGAAATGCGGCCATGGCGGAATTGGCAGACGCGCAAGATTAAGGATCTTGTCCGGGTAATCCGGGTGGAAGTTCGAATCTTCTTGGCCGCATCAGAGGTTTACAGAAAGTACCGACCTATTGGGTTGGTGCTTTTTTGTTTTGTTAGGGTGGTTATGCAGGAAAAGCCATATAATTGTGGCTATAGGGACTACAAGGTGGCGAGTTGTTTAATTTACTTGAAAAACTGGGCCAGAACTTTCCGCCGCTTGATATAGCGCACGCAACTAAAGAGGATCTTCTGCGTTATCGCATGGTAGGTCTTTCTGATGAAGAGAAAAAGAAGACCATTGCGCGGGCTAAGGAATTAGGCATGTTGCAGGAAAAGTCGAGCGGGCGCACAAAACAAACTAATGACATGTGATGATTAGTGTGTACTAAAAACCGTGTTAGCCAATAATCTTGGCCAGCACGGTTTTGATTTAACGATGAAGCCCCGAAACAATTAAATTACCCCCGAAAAATGACAAACAGATAACATTTTCACCAAGCAATCGTTTTCATGAAAATAGACCTTCAAAAATCCTTAAGAAGAGCGTAAGATTGAAAATTAAATCAACCACTTTTCATCTTTTCAGGCAAATGTACTGACAAGTGGTGGTGAACGCGTTATAGTAGTTCTCTTGTGTCAATTTAATTGACCATAATTTTAGAAGGAGGTCGGCGTATGAGCGACTTAACCAAGGGCAATTCCCTCAAACTTATTTTCTTTTTCACGATTCCATTGTTGATTGGTAATTTATTTCAGCAATTATATAACGTCTCTGATACTGTAGTTGTGGGGCAAACCCTTGGTGTGAAGGCGCTGGCCGCCGTTGGTGCGACTGGTTCAATCAACTTCTTAATTATTGGATTCGCGCAAGGCCTGACCGCTGGCTTGGCCATTATTACGGCCACCCGGTTCGGGGCCCGCGATTACAAGGGTGTGCGGCGGTCCTTTGCCGCGAGCATTATCATTTCAATCTTAATGACAATCGTGTTGACGGTTCTGTCGTTAACTTTCGTTGATCCTATCTTGAAATTAATGCAAACCCCAGCGTCCATCTTCGACAATGCGCGGATCTTCATCAGCACGATCTTTGCCGGAATCTTTGCGTCGATGGCGTTCAACTTACTCTCTAACATTATTCGTGCGCTCGGGGATTCCCGGACGCCACTGATTTTCCTGGTCATCGGGACCGTGGTTAACGTGCTTTTAGAATTACTCTTCATCCTGGTCTTCCACATGGGCGTCGCTGGTGCCGGTTGGGCAACCGTCATCTCTCAGGTGGTCGCCTCACTCCTCTGTGTGGGTTACATCATCCGGTCCATTCCACTCCTACACATCACTAAGGAAGATTTTAAATTCGGGTTCGATGAACTCTGGCAACATTTTTCCACGGGGATGCCCATGGGCTTTCAACTGTCCATCATTGCAATTGGCACGATGGTGATGCAGGCAGCCTTGAACTCTCTGGGGACCGACTCCGTTGCGGCTTCAACCGCAGCGTCCAAGGTTGACCAACTGTGTTCACTGCCCATGTCTTCTTTCGGAGTCACCATGGCAACCTTTGCCGCTCAGAACTTTGGGGCCGGCAAGTACGGTCGTATCATGGAAGGGGTCAAGAAGACCCTCTGGTTATCCGGGACCTTCGCCGTTTTGGCGGGGAGTCTGGTTATCTTCTTCGGTAAGCCAATTGTGACGTTGATCATTGGAACGGCCGACGAACACGTCATTCAATTGTCACAAACCTACTTCAATATTATTGGGAGCACGTACCTTTTGTTAAGTGTCCTCTTTATCATCCGGAACACACTCCAAGGCCTGGGTCGGCGAGTCTTGCCAACCTTAGCGGGTGTCGGGGAACTGACCATGCGGGTCTTTGCCGCGGTGTTCCTGGTGGGCACGTTGGGTTATGCCGGAGCCGTTTCCGCGGAACCATTGGCTTGGTTGGGTTCTTGTGCCATCCTGGTACCCTCTTGGATTCGAGCCGTGAAGCAATTGCGGAACTTACAACGTTCAGAAGATATCGCTGCTGGGAAGAACCCAGAGGTCGAAGCGTTGACTGCATCAGTTGCGCACGCCGAACCTGTGGGTGAAACAATTTCATCAGCACCTGAATTAGAGTCTTACCGTAAAGCGTGATAAACTATGGTGTGGTCAGTGATGGCCGCACCATTTTTCTTTACCTAAAAATGTAAAAAACGCACAAGGAGACCTTGCGAAATGAAAAATTTTATTTTTGATATTGACGGGACTTTACTGGACACCGAGGCTATGTATATGAAGTCGCTCCAGGCCGTTCTTCATGACCGGGGGATTGAACGGGAATATGCGACGCTGGCAAAGACGTTTGGCATTCCCAGCCGGGACGCACTGATTCGCTTGCAGTTGCCGGATGTAGATGACATCTTGGCCGAGTGGGGCCCCCGGACGCAGGATTACCGGGATACGGTGGCCATTTATGCGGGAGTTAAATCGGCACTGGCCCAGTTGAAGGCAGCCGGCGCGGGGCTCGCCATCATGACCTCCAAGCAACGGTTTGAATATGACCGGGATGTGGTCAGCATGGGGCTGGATAGCTACTTTAGCCAGGCCATTGTCGCCGAAGATATTGCCCACGGCAAGCCGGAACCGGATGGTATCTTATTGGCCATGGACCGGCTGGGGGCAGAGCCAGCGGAGACCGTTTACGTGGGGGACACGGTGTATGACGCCGAGGCTTCGGCAGCGGCCCACGTGACCTTTGGTTTCGCAGCGTGGAATGGCCGAACGCCAACTGATTTTACGCCGGACGTTAGTTTTATCACGCCAGCGGCTATGCTGGACCACCTGTAAATTTAGCTGAGGGAGTAGCTGGAACCGCTTTTTTATGCTATATTTAATTCAGACGCAATTTACGGAAAACCGCTGAATAGCGGAATTGATGAAGGGGTGGCAGGATGCTCGCCATAATCGTCACAAGCCACGGTGAATTTGCCCGTGGAATTTTACAAAGTGCTGAAATGATCTTTGGTAAAGCGCAAAAAATTATTGCCGTTACACTGGCGGCCGACGAAAGTGTCGAGGACTTGGCCAATCACTACCAGGCGGCGATTCAAGAAATGGCCCCGGTAGACGAATTGTTATTTTTGGTCGATCTATGGGGTGGCTCGCCCTTTAACGCGGCTAGTCGGGTCGTTGCCCAGCATCCGGACCGATATGGTCTCGTGGCTGGCTTGAATCTGCCAATGCTGATTGAGGCACTGTCGATTCAGAACCAGACTTTGGCTGAGGTGATTCCCCACTTAGAGCGCGCAGCTCAAGGGGGCATTCGCCATTTAGATTTACAAGCGAACACGGGAGATGACGAGTTACTATGACGATGACAATTAAATTAGCGCGGGTCGATAACCGCTTACTGCACGGTCAAGTTGCGACGGTGTGGACCAAGACGGTACGGCCTAACCGGATTTTGGTCGTCTCCGATGACGTGGCCCAGGATCAACTGCGCAAGACGTTGATCGTCCAAGCGGCGCCAGCTGAAGCCAAGGCCAACGTCATTACGTTAGCGAAAATGGCGCAGATCTATCAGGATGCCCGTTTTGATGGCTTTCAGCCGATTATCTTAATGGAAACACTGCCGGAAATGGCCAGTTTGGTGGACCAAGGTGTCGACTTGACCGCGACCGGTGTGAACGTGGGTAACCTAGCTTATACGGCGGGGAAGACCCTGTTGACGGCTAGTCTGTCCGCCGATGAAGCAGATGTTGCGGCTGCCAAGAAGTTGGTCGCAGCTGGTGTCGACGTCTATGCGCAGACGGTTCCGACGGATCGGAAACAGGATTTCTTAAAGTTAGCAGCTAAAAAGGGTTTGTCGTAACACCTCACTCGGTGGTCACCCCACCTGAGCGGGGTGTTTTTGCGGTACATATTAGAAAGTAGAAGGGAGTCAACGGGTCATGAGCATTTGGGGAGTTTTGATTATTGCCTTCTTAGCGGGGATCGAAGGTGTGATTGATGAATGGGAATTTCATCAACCCATCGTTGCCTGTACGCTGGTCGGCCTAGCAACCGGGAATCTCGTGAGTGGGATTGCTCTCGGGGCTTCACTGCAGTTAGTGACGTTGGGGTGGATGAACATAGGGGCCGCTGTTGCCCCTGATCCGGCGTTAGCCGCCGTTGTGGCCGCATGGTGGGTCAGTGGCCCCGCGCACTTGCCCGTGGCGGCAGGGGTCATTTTAGCCATTCCCTTAGCCTTGATCGGGCAGGGGTTGACGCAGGGCCTGCGCAAACTGATTATTCCGTTGGTGCAACAGGCCGATGTGGCCGCTGCCAGTGGCAATCTCCACCGCATCGACTGGATTTTGCGCCTCAGCGTGGTCTTACAGGGCCTACGCGTTTTGATTCCGACGGCGTTTTTGATGTGGATTCCGAGTGCTTGGGTCCATGCGAGTTACCACCTGCTACCGCAAGTTATTCAGGGCGGGTTGCGGGTATCCGCGGGCTTGCTAGTCGTTGTCAGTTTTGCCATTGTCATCAACATGATGGCGACCCGGCAGCTCTGGCCGTTCTTCTTTATTGGTTTTGCACTCGCAACGGACGGCCATTTGAGTTTGGTCGCCCTAGGCTTAATTGGCGTCGGACTGGCGATTCTTTACCTGCGCTTGCAGGATGGTGGTCACCACGATAATGGTGGCGGCAATAATCAGACTGAAGAAGACGAATTGGACCGCGAACTGGATGATCTTTAAGGAGGCGTGACGAATGGCAACTGAACAAACAAAACCGCGCCAACTCACGCTGGGGGATCAATTCCTGATTTTCGGGCGATCCGGTTGGGAACAAGCAGCGTGGAATTATCCGCGGTTACAAAATTTAGGCTTTTGTTATTTAATGATTCCAGCGATTCGGCGGCTCTATCCGGATAAAGCGGATGCAGGCGCCGCAGCGGAACGGCATTTGGCGTTATTTAATACCATGCCCTACATGCAGTCATTGATTACTGGGGTGACGTTATCCCTCGAGGAGGACCATGCGAATGGCAAACCGGTCTCGGCTGAGGACATCAGTGCCGTCAAGGTTGGCATGATGGGGTCCTTGGCCGGGGTGGCCGATCCCGTTTGGTGGGGAACCTGGCGGCCGATTCTGAGTGCCTTTGCCGCCAGCTTAGCGCTGAGTGGGTTTGGCATCGTCGGTCCCTTAGTCTTCTTCATCGGTTGGAACGTGGTGCGGTTGGCCTTTCGCTGGGGCGCACAACGGTGGGGCTATCGCCAGGGACTCAAGGTCGTGACGGCCCTGAGCAGCGGTATGCTGCAGAAACTAACTCTGGGAGCCTCCATTGTGGGGATGTTTGTTATGGGGGCTATCGTGCCGCGGTGGACGCGGGTCAAGCTGGCCCCCATCATCGCGACGAGCGCTCACGGGAGCTTGTCCTTACAGGGGATGCTGGACCGGCTACTGCCGGGACTGGTGCCCCTGCTGTTGACGCTGGGCTGTGTCTGGCTATTGCGCCGGCACGTCAAGCCGTTGTGGCTGTTAGTCGGCGTCTTCGTCATCGGCCTAGGTGGTTACTGGTTGGGCATCTTCCGGTAATCGCGGCGGGTGTTTGGGTGGGATGCGCAACTGCTGTGGTGAGACGTTGAGAAGCCGTGACTGAGCCAACAAGCGTGGTAATGGCAGACAACGAAGCGTAAGCACAGGGAACATCGAAACACCGCCTATCTTCTGATTTGGTAGCCTTACTATAGCATGACCAAGACGATGGTTCACGCCATTTACCTTATAACCTTTTCGATAAAAAATAACGGTTAATTTGTATTCAAAAACGCGTCTGGGAGAAAATTCCAGACGCGTTTTGTGTTCCAATTTTATATAGTTATCCCACGGTCACTTGATCACGACCGTTGCGTTTAGAGTAGTACAAGCTCTGATCCGCTCGTCGGTAAACGTCCAACTGTTCCTCGTCGGCCGTTTGAAGCTGGGTCAGGCCAACGGAAATGCTGACGCTTATTTGCTGGCCGCCGTGCGAGAAGATAGCCGACCGGACACTCTCGGCAATATCGTCGACGTGTTCCCGGGCCTGATCCGTTGTGTAATTTTTAAAGAGAATCGTGAATTCCTCGCCACCGGTTCGGTAGAGGACGAGGTTGGGGTCGACGCGCCGGAGCTGATCACTAATCAGGGTGGCCGTGTGTCCCAACACGTAGTCACCCGCCAAATGGCCATAGGTGTCGTTGACGTGCTTGAAGTGGTCGATATCGAACAGCATCAGTGTCAGCGGCTTGTGGGTGACCTTACTGTTGTCGAAGGCCGCGCTGAAGTCATTTTTAAAGGCAAAGTAGTTCTTTACGTGGGTGAGGTCATCGTAGTTCGTGGTATAGGTCAGCTGTGCCAGGGTGGCCGCGCCGCTCATCAACGAATCCACGTAAATGTACATGATGGTGAGCAGGAAGAAACTGAAAATGAGCTCCCACATCATGATGGAAGAGGAGAGGCCAAAGCGTTGGCCGACCACGCCCCAGAGGATTGCGGAGAGGAGCAACGAGGCGACAGTGTATTCAATGTAGTCGAGCCACATGTGGTGCCGTCGACTGCGAACGAACTTCATCACGTAGAAGTAGGCGATGAAGACCACCGCGAAGACCCAGGCGAGTCCCAGTCCCAGCGTTTGGTTGACGACCATGAACAGCAGGATAGCGAGAGCCAACTGCCAGAACTTAATTTCCAACATCAGAAAGTAACTGACAAAGACAATCGCGAAGATTTGAAAATTGGTGAAGGCCCAGCTATAGGGGGTGTGGTTGACGGCGAGTTGCACGCCAACGTTGAGCACGACCATATAGACGAGACCGACGTCGGTGCGGACCTTGTCCTCATTGGGGTGTTTGCCACGGGTTTTAAACCACCGAATAATCCGGTTGGTGAGGTACCAGTATAGCGTCAACACGCCCAGCAGGAAGAACAGACTCGTAATTGCCGGGGTCACAAACCAGTGAGACCAAGTCATTAAGGAACACCATCCAATCTATATTCAGCATTTATTTGTACCTACCATACATGTTAACTCACCAAACTTAAAAGTGACACATGCAGTTCACCCATTTTGGGCAAAAAGAGGGAGCCTCAGCACCGAAACCGGTTCCGAGACTCCCGTTAAATTTAAACTAAGCTAGGTTTACCGTACAAGTAACCCTGGTGCAGGGTGATACCGAATTGCTTGGCCAACGCTTGGTCGTCCGCATCTTCGACCCCTTCAAGGATCAACCGTAACCGGTATTCCCGAGAAATTTGGGCCCAGAAGGCGAGGCTGGCGGGAATCAAGTCGGCTTCCCCGCTCATCCGCAGGTTTTGCATGGCAAACTTGATTTCGTCCACGTAAGGCAACAGGTCGCGAATATTTTGGTACGTGTTGGACCCCGTGCCCACATCATCTAAGACCAAACCAATACCATATTGATGAACAGCCAAACTGAACTGCTTCATTTCCTCGAGGGTCGGGGCTTCGGTTAACTCAATGGTCAATGCGGCTGGGGCAATGCGTTTCTTTAAAGCAATCACCGTCCCCAACGTGAGGGGATTGCGAAGCTGTTGATTATTGAGGTTAAAAGCGAGTACCTGATTGTTAACGGCTGTGTGTAACGAAGAAGCCGTGTCCTCAAGGAGCTTAGCCTGATCGGCAACAGAGATGTCCGTAAAATGATGCGGCAAGACCCAAGCGTCCTCTTCCTGCTTACGTAACAAGACTTCATAGCCGAAGACTCGGTGGTCATCTTGATTGATCTGTGGTTGTACAAAGAAACGATACATAACCGATCCACTCCTTTAGAATCTTCCTACTCATGACTTTAAGTCTATTCTACCGCAATCTTGAAAAAGCACAACGACATATATCTTTCAGTGTGGTAACTGCGGGAGGCTATGATTTGCTTGAGACGCAAATCGTTGGTCAGTCACACTAACGGACGGGTTCGTGATTAAGGCGACTGCCGCCAAAGCTAGTTCGGCTGGTTTCCTTACTGAGAGTAGCCAAGTGCGTGATTTTAGCCGGAATAGGGGATGTGTGTATTAATTAGCGAATGATAACCCAGTCCAACTGATTTTAAGTAAAAATGGGGTAAAATTTGCGTTGACAAATGGTCAAATTTTTTAGGGATAGCCTAAAATTGATCAGTTTTATCAAAATTCATGGGCAAGCGATTTGCCAATTTTACCGGGTGTTTCAAAAAATTGCAAGAAGAAAATACCGGGGACCGTAATCTTAAGAATTAGCCGACTGTTGCTAACAAAAAAGGCGCCCGGAACTTTCCCGGACGCCACGTGAAGCAGTTTTAAATTAGTAGCCGTATCCGCCGCCGTTCGTCCCGCTATTGTCATAGGAAGAGTAACCGGTCGTGCTGGTATCAGCGTCAGTTGTAAATTTCTTGGTGTTGGCCAGGCCCAGCGTCTTGCGAATGTGGTTCGAGACGCGTTTCAGCTCGGTCGTGGTTGGCACTTGATAGGAGAGCCCATCAATCATTGCGTCTTGTCCCTGTAAGGTTTCGGACTTGATGTGGTGGGAAGCATTCCCGTACTTGGCCCGAATCTGCATCAGGTCATCAAAGGTCAGGTCAGTCTTCAGGTTCCCATTCAATGATTTCAAAATGGTTTGGTAACGGGTAATGGAGGACAGGCCGGCCGCCTTCACGACCAGTTTCTGTAAGACCTCACGTTGTCGCTTTTGCCGACCGTAGTCACCCAACGGATCATCATGCCGCATCCGCGAGTAGTCCAGCGCCTGTTTCCCATTCAAATGGGTCTTCTTACCCTTGACCACGTTGGCAGCACCGTACTGGAAGGTCAACGGTGGCTTCACATCGACCCCACCCACAGCGTTGACCATCTTTTCAAGGCCACCCATGTTGACGATGGCGTAGAAGTCAATCGGAATGTCCAGCAGGTCTTCCACGGTCTTCACGGCCGTCTTTGGTCCGCCAATCGTGTAGGCGGCGTTGATCTTTTGAATCGACGCGTTGGCCCCGGAACCGACCGTGACCCGCGTATCCCGCGGAATACTCGTCAGGTAGGCGGTTTCCTTGGTCGGGTTGATGGTGGCGACCATCATGGTGTCGGTCCGGCCGACGTCTGAACGGCCCAGCGCCCCGGTATCGGTTCCCATCAGGAGAATCGAGAAGGGTTTGTTGGACTTCAACACGGCGGAAACGTTCCGGCTCTTGGCGGCGTTCGAGGCCTCGTAGGTCTGGCTAAACGTCTTCTTCGCGGACATCCAGGCTTGGTAGCCATACGCAAGGCCGCCTCCCAGCATGAGCAAGACGAACAAGACAATCGTCCACATGATGGGGCGGTGTGGGTGAACCTTAGGTGTTTTAAAATGTGAGTTACGGTCGGCACGGCTGTCGTAGACCTGCTCGAAATCCTCAGGCTTGTGCTGCCGTTTAGGTGTATTATCGTTTGGCATAATTATTTCCTCATCCTCATCAAAAGCTTTGGCTGACGCACCGGGCCAGGCGCACAAGTAACGTGGCGGCACCAGTGATACAGATTTGTTAATTCCCCTGGAATCCCATCTGTAGACTCAATTAATTCATTAGACCATAAAAATCGTCATTCGTAAATGTTTCTTCCGGTTAAATCGGCTAGTTTTGGGAGCCGTCTAGACCAGCTAAAGCCAGATTTACCAAGTTGTCAAGTTGACCTAAAGTGTATTATAGCGCTATTTGTAAACGGTTGCGAAGGGAGCCGACGGTGGGGACGTGCTATAATAAGAAGCGTTGCTTAAGAAACTCTAATTTTTGGTAATGTTTACCTGGGGAGGGACGCCGATGGCCGTCTTTATTCGAAGCGTTTCGGGTGTTTTGATCATCCTGGTCATGATTGGCCTGGGCTACGTGCTTTCCCGGCGTGGCTGGTTTGATGATCAAGCGCCTAAGTTGATTGCCCGGTTGGTCACGCAGATTGCGTTGCCCGCCTACATGATTAGTACGATCACGGCAAAGTTCTCGGCGGAAACGCTGAAGAAGACGCTGCCGGATTTGCGATTTCCAATCGTCTCAATGCTGATCATGTTCGGCCTCTCCATCATTGCCTTCCATGCGTTTCGCATTAATCCCAAGCACCGCGGCCTGTTTGAATCCATGTTTTTGAATTCCAACACCGTGTTCGTGGGGTTGCCAGTCAACGAAGCGTTGTTCGGCCCCAAGAGTCTGCCGTTTGTGCTGGTCTACTACATGGCCAACACGACATTTTTCTGGACGTTGGGGGTCTACCTGATTCAACGCGACGGGCAGGGGGCGGCCAAGTTTGATCTCAAACAAACGCTGCAGAAGATTTTCTCACCGCCGTTACTGGGATTCATTCTGGGGGTTCTCCTGGTGCTACTCGACATTCAATTGCCGGGCTGGATCATGCAAGACTTCCAATATATTGGTGGCCTAACGATTCCGTTGTCGATGATTTTTATCGGCACAGCAATTGCGGGGGCGGGCTTACAAAATGTCCACGTCGACCGCGACAGCCTGGGAATTCTCCTGGGACGCTTCATCGTCGCCCCGGTCTTGATGGGCTTGCTCGTCTTACCGACTAGTATGCCAATTCTAATGAAACAAGTCTTTATTTTACAAGCAGCGATGCCCGTAATGACGAATGCGCCGGTGGTGGCCAAACTCTACCGCGCCGACGCTGATTACGCGGCCATCATGGTAACCGAAACTACCCTCCTAAGTTTAGTGGTCATTCCGATTCTGATGGTCATCGTGCAACACGTTGCCTGATTGATGCCGTTTGACTTAATAAGGAGGAACATTTTTTCGTTTTGAGAAAAACACTATTGTATATCGCGTTTTCAACGTTAATGTTTAGTTCCATGGAAATTGCCCTGAAGTCTGCTGGAAATGCGTTCAATCCGATTCAGCTGAACCTGATTCGTTTTTTCATCGGGGGCTTGATCCTATTACCGATTGCTTTACGAGCCTTACATAAACAAAGTCACCGGTTAAACCGCAGTGACTGGGCCCTGTTCTTCTTGACCGGGCTGGTCTGTGTCATCATCAGTATGACGCTGTACCAATTGGCCATTAGCGTGGACGAGGCTTCAACTGTGGCCGTTCTGTTCAGCTGTAACCCCGTCTTCGCCTTGATCTTCTCTTATCTGATCTTGCACGAACGGTTAGGCCGAGCGAACTTGATTGCCGTGATCGTGTCAATCATTGGATTGGTCGTCATTGTGAACCCCGCCCATTTGACCAACCCCGTCGGTTTGACGCTGGCCATTGCCTCCGCCTTGACCTTTGGGTTGTACAGTATCGTGTCCCGGTGGGGTTCCGTGCGGCACCACTTCAACGGGATTGTCATGACCTGCTTCACGTTCTTGGCCGGGTCATTGGAATTGTTCGTGATCATGATGATCACCCACATCCCCGCCGTTGCGAGTGGCTTACGGCAAGCAAGCTGGTCTCGTCAATTTGCGGCGATGCCCATCTTGCAAAATATTAGCTTACAATACTTCTGGATCTTATTCTTCATCGGGGTCTGCGTTACCGGTGGTGGGTTTGCCTTTTACTTCTTAGCCATGGAACGGTCCGACGTTTCCACGGCATCTCTGGTCTTCTTCATCAAGCCAGGGTTGGCACCCATCATGGCCGCAATCCTGATTCACGAAAAGATTTTGACCAACACGATTGTCGGAATTGTCATTATCCTGATTGGGTCAGTCATTACCTTCATGGGGAACCGGGTCAAGGCGTGCGAATCTGCTTTGGCAGAAGAAGACGCCAGCGACTTCCAGGAAGCCGACGACCCAGTGGCTGCGAAATTAGCAGCGCACTCTGAATCCTCAGCTGACTAAGTGGTTAACCTTTAAAATTGCTATGAGGCGTTTCTCAGAACTTCTGGGGAACGCCTTTTTTTGTGGCTGGCATCGGTGTTTCCAAAAGATTAGGGGCAGGAGAAAAATACGTGAAAATAGGCACAAATTGCGCGAAGCCACGGCAAACCTATGTTATGATTATCAGTGAGAATTGCAAAGAGAGAAAGGGAGCATGATCAATGGCAACGCTGGTCATTTTACGGCACGGGGAAAGTGTCGCGAACCGAGACAACATTTTCACGGGGTGGAGTGACGTGCCGCTGACGGCTAAGGGCCGTGAACAGGCGGCTGCGGCTGGCAAATTGGTGGCGGCCACGGGCTTACAGTTTGGGGCGTTACACACCTCCATGCTGCAGCGCGCCATTGTGACCTCGAACATCGTGCTGGAAGCCATCGACCAACTGTATATCCCCGAATACAAGTCGTGGCGGCTGAACGAACGCCATTACGGCGCATTACGGGGGAAGAACAAGGCCGCGGTCAAGGCCCAAGTTGGCGAGGCCCAGATCAAGATTTGGCGGCGAAGCTTTGAAACGGTGCCGCCCTTGCTGGATCACGTGAGTCAGGACCGGCGTTACGACCAATTTGGACCGCACGTGGAGCCCCGTGGGGAGAGCCTAGAGATGGCTTATCATCGGCTGTTACCTTACTGGACGGACCAGATTGCCCCACGGTTATTGGATGGGCACAATCAGTTGGTCGTGGCCCATGGCAGTACGTTACGCGCATTGATTAAGTACTTGGATCACGTGGCCGATGCGGATATTAGCAAGGTTGAAGTTGCGAACGGTGAACCCATTCGTTACGACTTTGATGACCGGCTGAACGTATTAGCCAAGCAAACCCTGTAAGTTTTTAAAGTAAATAATAAGTTCCCACTGTCGGCGAAGACATTCATTGTCTTTAGCCGACTTTTTCGTATAATCAAGGTAAGACAGTTAGGTCCGACCGTTTAGGCGGTAAAAAGGCAGTAGGGGAATCTAATTGGGGGAGAGAAAATTGAATAAACGAAACTTACGCCATTGGGCGGTATTGTTCGTCGTCATCTTGGGGATTGGCGGCGTGATTTTTGGCATGCACGCTATTGACCAGCAGGATAAGCGGGAAGTGGCCACGAGTAATCGTCAGCACGCCCAGCAGACCAAAGCAACGCTGGCGGCGGATGCTGCGGCCAGTAAGCGTCACCGGGATTTAAGCAAGACGGCCTTTGACCGCACAAATAAGGGGCAGGCGCAGCCAAAATTTAGCGCCCACCTGACCCAGGAACTGAAGAACAAGAAGTTCGTGGGAACGGCGCTGGTCGTGAAGAATGACCGGGTCGTTTATCAGCGGGCCTTCGGGTTTGCCAACGCGGCCAAGCACAAGAAGAACAAGGTCACGTCACAGTATCTGATCAATTCCGTGCAGAAATCCATGACCGGATTCTTGGTCATTAAGGCGGCTCAGGCCGGTCAACTGCAACTGACGGACCGGTTGAATCAGTATTATCCGGGCATCAAGGGCAGTAACCGCGTGACGATTCGCCAGATGCTCAACATGGAGGCCGGGATTACCGGTGAGCTCAAACCGGGCCGGACGCTGACGGAAAATGAGGTTTACCAGTACGTCAGTCAAAACGTCCGGATTAATCCTAGTAAGATTGGCCAATTCGACTACCAGCAGATCTGTTTCACGTTGCTGGCGGGTATTTTGCATCAGGTGACGCATGATTCTTATTACGATTTATTTTATCAGCAAATGGTCACGCCACTGAACCTGAACCATACTGGCTTTGCCCAGTTGCGGTCCAAGACCAAGGGGATGACGACGGGCTATGCCGGCGCCACACCGCAAGATTACAGTGATCCACACAAGCCATCGGCAGCTAGCATGGCTGTCCAGGTGGCCACGGGGAACGCCACGATGAGCACGGGTGACGTGTTCAGAGCGGAACGGGCAATTGTCCAGGGCAGCCTGCTAAACACGCCAGCGGGCGCGCAGGTGCTGCATGAGGCAGACGCCACGATTCATTACGCCGGTGGGGTCTACCACCTCGACCAGGGCAATGGGTATTACGGGCACGGCATGGGCGATTACTACGAGAGCACCTTTGCCATCAGTAAGAACGGTAAGAATGGCGTCGTCTTCCTGTCGAACAACTTCGAGAAGAAAACGATGTATCCAGACTGGTCAACGGAAGACCTGGCCCTACAAACGTTCCAACAGATTAATGCAGCGAAAAAATTAAAGTAAGCAACGGCTGCCTAGTCGTCTGTCCATTTGGGGGAGATGATTAGGCAGTTTTTTAGCGGGAAATTTGTCGGTCGGCAGGTCGCGTCACCGACGAACAAATGCGTCAGTGGGAATGATTAGTCAGCATATCATTGCGTCGTTGCGGTACACTAAGGTAAAAGGGGGCGGAACCATGCTCGAAGTTGGGTTCAATCACCAGTTGTCCGGGGTGTACGGCGTGTCGCTAACCGTCATGGTTTTGTTGGCGGTCATCGTGGTGCCGCTGGTGCAGAAACGTTGGCACCGGCGTTATCCGGTGCTCAACAGCATGTGGTGGCAGTTGGCGCCCATCCTGGCATTTTCAGCGGTCCAAATGGCTTATGTAAAGTTTAATCTTGTGTTGGGTGGCCTGTTTTTATTAATTGATCTGATGCTCATTTTGGATGGGTATCAACGGCAGGTCGCTAGGGAGCAGCATGACCAACAGGAAGGTAAACAGCATCAAAAAAACGTCTGAGACTTTCATCTCAGGCGTTTTCTAGTAACCCACAACTTAGGCTAAGGCACCCATTGGATCCCAAGGGGCCAAAACAGTTGGTTCTTCAGTTTCTTGGATTTGCTTCAAGTCGTCAGGCAAGAATTGCTTGTTGACAACAACTTGGTAGCAGTATTCGTCCATCCAGGCGTCGCTCATCACGAAGTAACCCTTCGTGCCGACCTTTTCACCCCAGGAGTTTTCAACCTTCCACTTGGTTGGTTGGCCGTCGACTAAATCGACACCAGTCAAGACCATAGCGTGGGTCATCATGCTTTCCCCGTAGTCCAGGCGTTCTGCCTTGGTCGTGGAGAAGTCGATGTTGAAGAGGGCATCCTTGTCGTAGTACTTGGTGTCCATGATCCCCTTTTGACGTTCGGAAGATTGACCAACATCACAACCGAACCAAACGGATTGGCCAGCCTGCAATTGCTTGATGGCTAATTGTTTGAAGTCCTTCATCGTAACGTTCAGATGCTTCACTTGACGGCCGCTGACCACGTTACCCAGCATTTCAACGGTGTAGGTGTGGTTGTATGGCTTGTCAGCGGTTGGGGCGTTGATGATGGAGACGTAATCGGTCAAGTCCCAGTTGATGTACTTGTCGAAGAATGACTTTGGCGTTAAGTCCTTGTCGATGTGGTATTGCTTGTCATCGTCACGGTATTCAAAGTCAAACTTGCTGACGGGTTCGCCGAGGGAGAAGCTCAGTAAGCGGTAAACTTCGCCGAGCATCTTGTCTTTGGCAGCGGCGATATCGTCGGCGCTAGCCTTGTCAGCGACCAGTTGACGTAAGATAACGGCATCCTTACGTAGCTTCAGGTTCAACGTGCTGTTGAGTTCGTTAGACTTGGAACTGTTGTAAGTTTCAGGCATAACAGACTTTGGCACGATCCCGTATTTTTGAATGATGGCACACAGCATGTCCCATTGCCCACCGTCTTGTTGAGGGGTTGCCATTAAGAAGGCAACCTTTCGGCTAGACGTTGGTTGGTCAGCGGTGGCCAAGACGTTTTCGTAGAAGTAGTTTGCTTTTTCAAATTTGTCCCAGAAGTTGGTGTAGTTTTGGGATAATTCAAAGTCACTTAAGTTAAACAGGTCGGCTAAATGATGGCGCATGGTGTTCAATGCGGCAAACATCCAGCAACGGCCACTTTGCTTTTGGTTGGCAACTTTCCCGGTGTCCAAGTCAATGGAGAACACGGGAGTCATGTCGGTTTCGGAAGCATAATCGGCAGACGTTGCTAAGATACCTTGATGACTGACGGCGCGTTCTAAGACCTTCGCGGTTGGGTCAGTAGCTAAAGCTTGTTGATAACGGGCGGTTTGATCCGCCGTGATTTCTTTACTCAATGACGTCACTCTCCTATCTTATTCTCTCATTGTACTCCAATCTTCTCATTTTTTGTATAGAATTGGGCAAGTTGGTGAAAAATGTGGTGACAGGCGGGGCTGGTTTGTGGATACTAGGACTAAACGAAGTGAAAAGGGGAGTGGCGACTTGGCTATTGCGGATAGTATTTTTTACATTGTGGTTTTGGGGGCTGTTGGGGCGACGGTTATTGGGTTGGTGTGGTTGTTGCTGAAGCAGCGAAAGTGAAAATAAGTAAAAGGGATACCTTCTTCATGGATTTGAAGAAGGTATCCCTTTTGAATTACTTAAGATTTAAATTCAAAGTTTTGGTAGTTTGAGCGGGAGTATCTGCGAAGAAGTCGTAGTTAGTATTGATTTTCAATTGTGTTTCCCCCAATTTTCCGGTTTTGTCTTTTGAGTGGAAGAGTAACACAAAATTTTGATGGGAGTGTGAATTAGTCGAGACATTGGCATCAAGGGAAACTGAATCACGGTACGTAAATTTTGCGCCTGTTGCTGACACCAAGGATGCGGCCGAATTATCAACTTGCCAGTAAATCCCCTCATGATCAAGGAGACCAAGTGCAAGGTCACTAGTTCCATTGTCGTACATGGTTCCTGTTAGCTTAACCCAGCTTTGATAGCGGCTATGAATTGGTGATACATGAAATACGTATAGATGCTTTAAACGAATTTTACTTGAATATTTAACGCCAAAAGTTTTGTTCAAGGTATACTTATTCATACTCTGATATTGCTTATGGACGGGGTCATCTGCGTTATAGTAAATAAACTTCTTGGTCTTAGCCATTGCAGGTGTAGAAGTTGCTAACGTACCGCCAAACAAGCTGACAGCTGCCAGTGTAACGGCAAATAACTTATGTAGTTTCAAAATATTATCTCCTAAAATTGAATTTAACAGTGACTATTATAGGATTAATGATTGTATAAGTCATTAGTTAATTTTTATCATGATTAACTATGCGGAATAGTGCAATGCGTAGTTCATTAATTAATTCCGAAAGAACGAAATAAATTTGCAAATAAATTGCCAAAGAAAAAGCTTGTGACCCAGCCATTCAGCCAGATTACAAGCTCTTCCTAAAACGGTATTCAGTTTAGTCGTAATTCAAATGCTTATCTTGATCTAACCCATTAATTTCGGCAATTTCTGCGTCCGTTAAGTGAAAGCCGGAAATTTCAAAGTTTTCGCGAACCCGGGCTGGCTTGGAAGACTTCGGAAAGACCACGAAGCCCGTGTCGATTTGCCACCGCAAAACGATTTGTGCAGGGGACTTGCCGTATTTGTCAGCCAATTTCGAAATGACGGGGTCTTCGAGAATCAAGTGGCCGTGACCGATTGGGGAGTAGCCTTCGTTGACGATGTCATTGTCCGTATCAAACTTGCCTAAGTCGGCCTGTACCTTGTAAGGGTGGCGTTCGATTTGGTTGACCATTGGCTTAACCTTGGCCATGGCAAAGACCTGTTCGAGTTGGTCCTTGGAGAAGTTAGACACGCCAATGGCCCGAACCTTCTTTTGTTGGTACAGGGTTTCTAAGGCACGCCAAGTATCCAAGGTCAGGTCGAAGTTTTCTTCGTTAGGCCAGTGGATCAGGTAGAGATCCAGGTAGTCCAGCTGTAAGTCGGCTAACGTCTTGTCAAAAGCGGCCAGGGTCTTGTCGTAGCCTTGATCGGCGTTCCAAACCTTAGATGTAATAAATAGGTCAGACCGGTCAACGCCGGAAGCCTTGATCGCCGCACCAACGGCTGGTTCGTTGCCGTAAATGTGGGCGCAATCGAGGTGCCGGTAGCCAGCGTCTAAAGCTGTCTTGATTGATGCGGGGACGTCCTTACTATCGATTAAATAAGTCCCGAATCCTAACATCGGGATGGTCACGCCGTTGCTTAACTGTGTCGTTTCCATGTCATTACCTCGCTCTACAAATATTTAACGCATACGTTAATGATACACTACCGAGCCATTAGTTTCAGGGGTGGGGTCTTACCGGGGGGAATATAATTGGTGGGTGTACGAAAAAACGCGTCTGGGATTTCTCTCAGACGCGTTTGCTATTGATAATCATATATAGCGGAAACGTGCGCCAAAGGGCAGCTGACTCCGCTTAAACCTGATAACCAAACAAGCCAAAACCAGGATTATTCGGTTATCAGCCTTAATGCTCGTCAGCTAACCGCTCTTTGGCCCACTCTTGCAAAATTAGTCGCGAGCGGTCAAGACTTCTGGTCCGTCTTGGCGACCAACGATAACCGTGTTGACCGTGTCCAGGAACAAACCGTGTTCAACGATACCCACGATGCCATTTAACGTGTTGGCTAATTCGTGGGGGTGGTCGATGCGGCCCAGGTGCAGGTCAATGATGTAGTTCTTGGAGTCGGTTAAGACGTGGCTGCCGTCTTCTTGCATCCGGAAACTAGGGTTGAAGCCCATCTTGTCTAATTTTTCCAGGACGTGGCTGGAACCAAAGGGAATGACTTCCAGTGGCAAGGGGAACTTGCCCAAGTGGTGAACCATTTTGCTTTCATCCACGATCCACATGTTCTTGGTGGAGTTGATGGCAACGATCTTTTCCCAAAGGTGAGCGGCACCGCCACCCTTGATACCTTGGAAGTTGTCGTCAATTTCGTCGGCACCATCGATGGTCAGGTCGAGGTGGTCGACTTCATCTAATTGCTTGATGGTGATGCCGAGGGATTCGGCTTGCTTGGCGGAACGGTCGGACGTGGCCACACCAATGATGCTGAGGCCTTCGTTCTTAACTCGTTCGCCGAGGGCGTCGATCATGTAACGGACGGTTGAACCGGTCCCGATACCTAAAATCATGCCGTCCTTAACGTACTTAACGGCTTCTTGGCCAACAAGGGCTTTTAATGCGTTTTGATCCATCTTAACTACTCCTCTTCTGTGTGTTCTAGATGTAAAGCAACTGGCTTGACCGCCGCGTCACCGGTCACGGGTAGCTGATTAGCTGCCAAAATGGCCTGTTCCTCGGGGTGCTGGCTGAAGTACCGTTTGGCGTACGGATCAAGCAGTTTAACCGTCACGTTCGCGGTCGTTGCCAGTTGGGTAAAACGATTTATCAGCTGGTCAGCTAGCGTCGTGGCGGACTGTGATGGGCGGACAAAGATTTGTTCAAGCACCCAGCTGGTGTCGCTCAAACACAGGTAGTGTAGGCTTGCCAGCAGCTGCTCGTCTTGGGTAATCTGCAATTGCCCGGGTTGTTCCGTAATCGTCATGGGTAAACTCCTTTCATGACCAGTCTCGCCTCTAATTTTGGTCTATCGGCCGGTCAATGTCAACTCCTTTTCCCCGGCAAAAAAGTTTGGCGCCGGCCAGACTTTTGCTGGTAATCACGGGGGAGGTTGCTTACACTAAAGTAGGCATTGCAGGGATGGTCGAATTGGCATGCTCGCAGTGTTTAAACCAATAGCGACAAAAGAAGCTCGACCAATTCAACCAGCTAGTTCGGATATAATCGTTGCGAATGCTGGTGTAAATGGTAAAATTAATAGCTCACGGTAACTAGGCCAATCAGGTGTTAACTGCTTATCCACTATGTAAGTTATCTGTTGACCTGGCCTGTTATCACATTGATTGGCTGGACTAATATAAGTGAGAGACAAGGACGGACTAGTTGATTACGGTCTAAGCCAATGTAAGCCGCAGGGCTGGTGAAAATGGACTCAGCCGTGGGAGTTACCTTAGCGGGTCTCCCGCTTAGGTAACTGCTATCTTTGAGACGTGGTTTTCGGCTCAAAGTAAGTCTGGAGACCGTCCTTTGGCTCCAGACGTGCGCCCACAGCGCCACGGTCCATTTTCACCAGCCCGGAGGCGATGCCGACATCAATCTAAGCTCGTATAAAAACAAAGATAAAAAGACTATCAAGGGAGTGTTTTGACATGCAACGAGGATTTGAAATTGTCAGCAAGTACGCCAACCAAGGACTAAAGCTGCCGTACCGAACCACCCAACAGGCGGCCGGCTACGATTTTGAGTGTGCGGCGGACTTTACCCTGCCATCCATTTGGCGGCACGACCTGCTCCACGCCTTCAAGCGACTCCGGCACCAGTCTGAGCTGACGACTGAGGAATTACTGGCCGGTCAAAGTGACCTGAAGCCCTGGCTGGTACCAACGGGCGTTAAGGCCTACATGCAACCGGGTGAGGTCTTGATCCTGGCCAACCGGTCCAGCAGTCCGTTGAAACACAACCTGATTTTGCCAAATGGTATCGGGGTGATCGACGCGGATTACTACAATAATGAAAAGAACGAGGGCGAAATCTTCGTCCAGTTAATCAATGTTGGGTTAAAGGACCAAGTCATCAAGAAGGGCCAACGGATTGCACAAGGCCTGTTCATGCCGTATTTGTTGGCTGATGATGAGCAGGCGCCACAACAACAGCGGACTGGTGGATTTGGGTCGTCTGACCGTAACTAAAACTTTACAATTGACGCTGATAGACTAGTGGGGGATTACCCGCTAGATATGCTAAAATATAGGTATTCAGACTAAGAAAAAGGGGGATCTCCGTGGCTAAACCAAGAACGACTTACGTATGTCAAAATTGTGATTATAGTTCACCGCGTTATCTCGGGCGTTGCCCGAACTGTGGTGAGTGGAATACCATGGTGGAAGAAGTTGTCACACCTACGGCCGCAAAGGCTAAGCCTCAGTCAACGCGGACTGCGGTAGGTAGCGAACAATCCCATCCCCAATTAATGAAGGACATCAAGCATTCCTCAGAAGCGCGAACCAAGACCAAGATGGAAGAACTCAACCGAGTCTTGGGGGGCGGTATCGTGGCCGGTTCTCTCATCTTAATTGGTGGGGACCCCGGCATCGGAAAATCCACGCTGCTCCTGCAGGTCTCTGGTCAACTGAGTGAGACCGGTGGCAAGGTGCTGTACGTTTCTGGTGAAGAAAGTGCCTCACAGATCAAGATGCGGGCTGACCGGTTAGTTGTCAACAGCGATAACCTCTACCTTTATCCAGAGACGGACATGGCCAGCATCCGGGCCAACATCGAGCAGATGCAGCCGGATTATGTGGTGATTGACTCCGTCCAAACCATGCAGGCGCCGGGCATTGAGTCCGCCATTGGGTCCGTTTCACAGATTCGGGCCGTCACTGGCGAACTGATGCAGATTGCCAAGACCAATAACATTACGATTTTTGTGGTGGGGCATGTGACCAAGGGTGGCGCGATTGCCGGTCCTAAGATTTTGGAGCACATGGTGGATACCGTGCTCTACTTTGAAGGGGACCTGCACCACACCTACCGGATTCTGCGGGCGGTCAAGAACCGTTTCGGCTCAACCAACGAACTAGGGATTTTTGAAATGCGCGAGGGCGGCCTATATGAGGTTGCCAACCCATCGGAAATCTTCCTGGAGGAACGGCTGAAGGACGCGACGGGTTCCGCTATCGTGGTGTCAATGGAAGGGACGCGGCCAATTCTGGTCGAAGTCCAGGCCTTGATTTCACCGTCCGTCTTCGGGAATGCCCAGCGGACCTCTAGCGGGTTGGATCGTAACCGGGTGGCGTTGCTGATGGCAGTTCTGGAAAAACGGGCCAACCTGATGATTCAGAACCAGGATGCCTTCTTGAAGGCGGCTGGTGGGGTTAAGCTGGATGAACCGGCGATTGATTTGGCGATTGCCTTGTCCATTGCCTCCAGCTATCGGGACACCGCCACGGCACCAACGGATTGCTTCGTGGGTGAAGTCGGTTTGACCGGTGAGATTCGCCGGGTCAACCGGATTGAATCCCGGGTGGCCGAAGCCAAGAAGCTCGGTTTTAAACGGATTTTTGTTCCTAAGAATAACCTCCAAGGTTGGACGGCGCCCAAGGGCATCGATGTGGTTGGGGTCTCCACCTTGCGGCAAGCGTTAAAATTAGCCCTTGGTGTGTAAGCCACAGGGACCTTTGAAGGGAGGTGAACAAATATGCGTAAAAAAACGGTTGTGTTAATTATTTTCGCCATCTTAGGTGGGGTCATGGGAGCGGCTTACTTCTCCCGACTCTGGCTACTGATGGGGGTGACCAGTCGGTTACTGAACAACGTTATCGTGGATATTTTGCTTGGTGCCATTATTTTCCTTATTCTTGGAGTCCTCTTCGCGGGCGTGATTCTCCGACTGATCAACCGGATTGAAACGTACCTGAACAAGCAAAATCCGATGACCATTATCTTTGGTAGCCTGCTGACGATTGTCGGTCTGGCTTTGGCGCTGCTGATTTCGCAATTTTTATTCCACGTGCCGTCATTCTTCATTGGTACGGTGATTCCGTGGATTCTGATGTTGTTGTTCGGTTACTTTGGATTCCGTATCGGGGCTCGGCTCAGCAAGATTCGGCTGGAGGAGTGGCGTAAGCTGTTCCAATCCCGCGGGAAAAAGGCTGAGGAAGAGGCCGACAAGAAGGTCTTGGACAAGGAAACGGAACCTAATTTCCATCACTACAAAATCTTGGATACCAACATCTTAATCGATGGGCGGATCTATGATTTAGCCAAGACGGGCTTCCTGGAAGGCACGCTACTGGTGCCCAACTTCGTACTCTACGAACTCCAGTACATCGCGGATTCTAGCGATTCTATCAAACGGGTTCGTGGTCGCCGGGGACTAGATATTCTGAACAAGTTGCAAAATGAACATATCATGCCAATTGAAATGTACGAAGGCGACTTCGAAGACATTCCTGAGGTAGATAGCAAGTTGATTGCGTTGGCCAAGCAAAACGGCGGGGTCATCGTCACCAATGATTACAACTTGAACAAGGTCATCCAGTTCCAAAATGTTCAGGTGCTGAACATTAACTCCTTAGCTAACGCCCTGAAGCCACGCGTCATTCCTGGAGAAAACCTCCACGTGATGGTCGTGAAGAACGGGACGGAACGCCAACAAGGGGTCGCTTACCTCGATGACGGCACCATGGTCGTGGTCGAAGACGGGCGGTACTTTATCAACAAACAACTGGATGTTGTGGTCACCAGTGCCATTCAAACGGATGCTGGGCGGATGATTTTTGCCAAGCCACTGCATTCCAGCAAGAACATTGAAGAACAAGCCGATGCCGGTAAGAAGGGGTCTAACGAGTCCAAAAACGTGAAACGTTCACGATAATGGACTAGACAATTTCACATTTCTGGAAAGGATTGAGGCTCACGCCTTTATTTTTCCGCGACGGCATTGTAGAATTAAAGCATTGCGTCATAAAATTATGACGAGGTTTCACCAAATTAACGTAATAAAATTTAGAAAGAGGCGCAAACGTTTTGGCGAAAAATTCAATTCGGGTTCGGTACGCTCCGAGCCCAACCGGTCATTTGCATATTGGTAATGCCCGGACGGCCATTTTCAACTATTTATTTGCCCGTCACAACAAGGGTAAGTTCATCATTCGGATCGAGGATACGGATACGAAACGGAACATCGCTGACGGTGAACGGAGCCAATTAGAAAACTTGAAGTGGCTCGGTTTGGATTGGGACGAAGGTCCTGACGTCGGTGGCGACTACGGTCCTTACCGTCAGTCTGAACGCCGTGACATTTACACGCCACTCATCCAACAATTGTTGGATGAAGGCAAAGCTTACGAATCATACCGGACGGAAGATGAATTAACTGCCGACCGTGAAGCCCAAAAGGCACGTAAGGAAATGCCACATTACGAATACGAATATGCTGGGATGAACGAAGAAGAAAAGCAAGCTGCCATTGACGCCGCTAAGGCTAAGGGCTTGAAGCCTGTTATTCGTTTCCGCGTACCCAAGGATGAAGTCTTTGAATGGGACGACATGGTTAAGGGTCACGTGGCCTTTAACTCTGACACCATTGGTGGGGACTTTGTTATCGCCAAGCGCGATGGGATGCCAACCTACAACTTTGCCGTTGTCGTTGACGACCACAAGATGGCCATCAGCCACGTCTTCCGGGGCGATGACCACGTTGCCAACACGCCAAAACAATTGATGATCTACCAAGCATTCGGCTGGGAAGCCCCAAAGTTTGGCCACATGAGTCTGATTATCAGCAAGGACACTGGTAAGAAGCTGTCCAAGCGTGACGAATCCGTCTTACAATTCATCGAACAATACCGCGACCTGGGTTACTTACCAGAAGCCATGTTCAACTTCATTCTGTTGTTGGGCTGGTCCCCAGTCGGTGAAGATGAAATCTTTAACCGGAAGCAATTTATCAAGATGTATGATGAAACGCGTTTGAGTTCTTCACCAGCCACCTTTGATAGCGACAAGCTGGAATGGTTGAACAACCGTTACGTGAAGGATGCTGACGACAGTACCATCATGGACTTGGCCTTGAAGCAATTGATCAAGGCCGGCAACATTCCTGCTAACCCAGACAACATGAAGTTGGAATGGGCGCGTCAATTAATCAATTTGTACAAGCGGCAAATGAGTTACATGGCCCAAATCAATGACATGGCTTCGGTCTTCTTTGAAGAACCCGAACAAGTCAGTGGTGAAGCCTTTGACGAAATCAACAACGAAACGGCACCCGTCGTTTTGAAGGAATTCGCTGCCCAAATTGAAAAGCTCGACCTCTTTGATTCCGTAGAAATTTTCCACGTGATCAAGGCCGTTCAAGCCAAGACCGGCATTAAGGGTCGTCAACTTTGGATGCCAATCCGAATTGCCGTGACCCACGAAATGCACGGACCAGAATTACCAGAATCCATCGAATTAGTTGGACGGGAAACCGCCTTAGAACACATTCACCAGACTTTAGCACAATTAGAAGGCTAATGATTTGGTAAAGAAGCCGGATGAGGGCCAATTGGCGCTCATTCGGCTTCTTTGTTATCGGGTGAATATGCTACAATGGAGCTAACTCATTTGGTCTTGACTGGTTTGCCTGATTTAAAGGGTCTCGTCGGCGTGTCAATTCGTCGCGTCGGTGTCAGCCTGATCGGGGGCACGCGTAACTAGCCGCCAGCAGGATTAATTTAACCTATAATTCAACTAATGACGTGAAAGGAGCTTCGGCATGCTCAAAGTTTTTAATACCATGACTCGCCAGAAAGAAACATTCGAACCGATTACCCCGGGAGTGGTCAACATGTACGTGTGTGGCCCAACCGTTTACAATTACATTCATATTGGGAATGCGCGGAGTGCCATTGCCTTTGATACGATTCGACGGTACTTTGAGTATCGGGGCTATCAAGTGACCTACGTGTCTAACTTCACGGACGTCGATGATAAAATGATCAATGAAGCCCACAAGGAAGGTATCACCGTGCCTGAATTGGGGGACAAGTTTATTGCGGCCTTTAAGGAAGACACGGCAGCTTTGAACGTGGAACCCGCCACGGTCAATCCTCGGGCAACCGACCACATCACTGAGATTGTGGCCTTTGTTCAGGACTTGATCGATAAGGGCTACGCCTATCCGGTTGATGGGGACGTCTATTATCGGGCACATAAGTTTGCCCATTACGGCGAATTGGCCCATTTGAACCTGGATGACCTGGAAGAGGGGGCTTCTCAGCATACCAATGATGAGGAGACCGCCCGCAAAGAAGATCCCGTCGACTTTGCCCTGTGGAAGGGCGCTAAGCCGGGCGAAATCTCCTGGCCATCTCCTTGGGGAGCCGGTCGGCCGGGCTGGCACATTGAGTGCTCGGTCATGTCGACACACTACCTGGGCGATACCTTTGACATTCATGGTGGTGGCGAAGACCTGATCTTCCCCCATCATCAAAACGAAATTGCGCAGAGTGAAGCCAAGACTGGCAAAACCTTTGTTCATTACTGGATGCACAACGGTTTCGTCACGGTGGGCGATGATGACGAAAAGATGAGCAAGTCGCTCGGTAATTTCGTCACGGTCCATGATATTTTGAAGACCGTGGATCCCCAGACGTTGCGCTTCTTCATGGCAACGACCCAGTATCGTCGGCCTATCCAGTACACGCAACAGAACCTGGATACGGCGGAACGCAACCTGGAACGGCTCCAGACGGCGTACAACAACATGGGTTACCGACTGAAGGATGCCGAAGACGGCAATGATCCTAAGGTTGAACAGGAAACCCGGCAAATTGTTGCCGACTACATTGATGCCATGGATGATGATTTTAACGTGCAAAATGGGGTGGCAGAAGTCTTTGAGCTATCCCGTTTGGGCAACGTTTACGCGGAACGGCCCGTAGTTTTTGCCGGGACGCTAGAATTCATGCGCAAGACGTTAGCTGACCTACTCAGCGTCTTTGGCGTGAAGTTGGCCGAGGCCACGAGTCTGGGCGACGACGGGATTCAAGCCTTGATCGACGAGCGCCTGGCTGCCCGGAAGGCCCGGAACTTTGAACGTAGCGATGAAATCAGAGAACAATTGAAGAACCAAGGGATTATTTTGGAAGACACGCCCCAAGGGACGCGTTGGCGAAAGGAAAATTAATGACAGCGACAGTAGATTATCAACAACTGAATGGGGTGGCACTGGCCTACATGGGCGATGCTTCCTATGAGGTCATCATACGGCGGCACCTGATTGCGGAAGGCTTAGCCAAGCCCAATCATTTACAAAAGAAAGCCACCCATTACGTGTCGGCCAAGGCCCAAGCAGCCTTGATCAGCCTGATGGAACAAGACAGCATTTTAAGCGAGGACGAGTGGACCATGTTCAAACGCGGGCGGAACGCCAAGAGCTACACCCACGCCAAGAACACGGACGTTGTGACCTACCGCATTTCAACCGGGTTTGAAGCCTTAATGGGCTACCTGGCCTTGAGTGGACGGCAGGACCGCGTGGATGAACTCGGCCAATGGTGCATTGAACAAGTAGAAGCGGGGCGGACTGAATAATGACAGAACAAGCAAATACCGAAACCAGTAATGATTTCGTGATTGGCCGGCACCCAGCCGTCGCCGCATTACGGAGTCAACAAACGGTTAACAAGGTCTTTCTCCAAAGTGGCTTAAAGGCTGAGGCTATTGACGAAATTCGGCAATTGGCCAAGAAGCGGCACTTAGTGATTTCCGAAGTGCCTAAGCAAAAGTTGGACCTCTTAACCGACCACCAAAATCACCAAGGGGTCGCGCTGGGTGTGGCCGCGTTTGAATACGCCACGGTCGATGACCTCTTCGCCAACGCCAAAAAGGCCGGCGAAGAACCCTTCTTCTTGATCCTAGACGGCGTTGAAGATCCCCATAACCTGGGGTCTATCTTACGGACGGCCGATGCCAGTGGCGTGCACGGGGTGATTATCCCTAAGCGCCGGGCCGTGGGGTTGACATCAGTCGTGGCCAAGACCTCGACCGGGGCCATCGAACGCGTGCCCGTTGCCCGGGTGACCAACCTGGTCAACACCGTACATGATCTGAAGGACCGCGGCGTCTGGGTCTTTGGGACCGACATGGCCGGGACCGACTACCGGGACTGGAACGCTAAGGGCGCCAGTGCCCTGATCATTGGGAACGAAGGCAAGGGTATTTCTCGCCTCTTAAAGGAAACCGTTGACCAGATGTTAACGATCCCCATGGTCGGTGAAGTGCAGAGCTTGAACGCGAGTGTCGCTGCGGGACTGTTGATGTATCAAGGCTTCAGTTCCCGGCACCCGGTTCAACACTAAGGAACGGTGACGAGCGAGGGGTAAGTTGTAATGAAAGAAGACATTTTAATTGTCGATGCCTACAACATGATCGGCAACTGGCCCAAACTCAACCGGCTGAAGTTAACGGACCGGTTACCAGAAGCGCGGGACGAGCTGTTGAACATGCTGGCCAACTATAAAAAGTTGCGGGATGCCAAGATCACGGTGGTGTTTGATGCCATGTACGTGCCCGGTATTTCCAAGAGCTATAAGCAGTTTGACTTGGAGGTCGTCTGGACGAACCGTGATGAGACCGCCGACAGCTATATTGAAAAATTAGCGAAGGAGCGGCAGACGCGGTTCACGCAGGTGACCGTCGCCACCAGTGACCAGGCGGAGCAGTGGACCATCTTTTCGGAGGGGGCTCTGCGGATTCCAGCCAGGGAACTGCTGACGGACATCGAGCGAGCGCAAAACGAAGTGAAACAGACCGCCCGTGAGTTTGCGGACAAGGGTATCGTGCGCAAGTCGCCGTGGAATGACCAACAGCTGTACAAGTTGGAAAAGCTCCGCGACCAGATGATGGCCAAGCCAAAACGAAAAAAGAAACCGTAAGCCCCTTTCGTGGGGGATGGTGTGGGTGCTTGATGGGCTCACACCATTTTTATTTGGTGGAAAAATCGATTGCATAACAAAATAAATTGCGCGGAAAACGTTCGTTCGCTATGGGGTGCGGACAGGCTCCTTTAGACTTAAGTTACTACTTAAGGGGAGGCGTTACCCGTGTCTGACTTATCCGATCATGCGTTAATTGAATTGCTGCATCAGAGCCTGGATTCACCCGCGTTACCCATTTTGTTTGAGCGCTACCGACCCGTCTTGCAGCGACTGCAGAACCAGTATTTTATCCCGGAGTTTGAACAGGGCGACTGGGAGCAGGAGGCCCTGCTAGTGATGTGTGAAACGGTTCGCCGGTTTGAGACTCAACGGCTGCGCAGCTTTGGCGCTTACTACCGACTGCGCCTGGCCCACCGAATCTTTGATTTGATTCGCCAAGCCCAGGCGCTCAAACGACAAATGACCCGCAACGCCATGTCGATTGAGACGGAGGCCGAGTACATTGCGGACACGGTGCCGGACCACCACTGGTTATTGCGGGAGCAGCTGGAGACTAAGGAGGCCATTTACCAGGTGTTGCCCAGGCTTTCGGGGATTGAGCACACGGTGTTTACCGGGCTACTGCTGGGACAGACGCTAGCGAGTATTAGTCAGCGGCACCAACTGAGTGATCAGCAGGTGCGGGGCGCTTGCCACCGGGGACAGTCGAAGCTGCGACAAGTCCTCGCCGAATGATTGACGGCAGGGGCAAAGGATGGTAAGCTACTACAGTATGAGTTGGATTGGATAAAAATAAAGGTGGTGGAAAGATGGCTCAACGGAAAATTGCCCTGGCCTGTTCAGTTTGCGGGTCGCGGAATTACACCATCACTGCGAGTGCAACACGGACACAACGACTTGAGGTTATGAAGTATTGTAAGTACTGTGGCAAGCACACGTTACACCGGGAAACCCGTTAATTTGACTGATAATCACGACAAACATTAATTTTAGGGAGGCAACACCATGCGTTTATTCCGTTTCTTCAAATCGGTCGGTGCCGAAATGAAACAAGTTTCTTGGCCCGGCGTTAAGCAGACTCGTCACGACACGGGCACTGTGGTCGGCATTTCTGTCCTGTTCGCAATCTTCTTTGCGGTCGTCGACTGGGTCGTGCAATACGGCTTAAAGTTCCTTTCCTAATCGGAATTGTCGGTGGTCAAATCACTTAAAATATGCTATATTAGTTGGTAACAGGGAACTTCGTGTATGCGGAGTTTTTTTATTTTGCCCGAAAAGTCAATGAAAATTAAAGGAGTGCACCAAACATGGTTGAGTCAGCTGAAAAGCAATGGTACGTTCTGCATACCTACGCAGGTTACGAGAACAAAGTTATGGCGAACTTGGAATCACGGTCCGAATCAATGGGGATGCAAGACAACATTTTCCGCGTTGTCGTTCCCGAAGAAGAGGAACACGAAGTTAAGAATGGTAAGGACAAGGTCTCAATGGAAAAGACTTTCCCTGGCTACGTCTTAGTTGAAATGGTCATGAGTGACCAAGCTTGGTACATCGTCCGGAACACGCCTGGGGTTACCGGGTTCTTGGGTTCCCATGGGCAAGGTAGTAAGCCCACGCCACTGTTACCTGATGAAGTGGAACGGATTTTACGTCGTGTCGGGATTTCTGCCCGTCACGCCGACCTGGACGTTGCGCCTGGCGATTCCGTAACCATCGTCGACGGTGCCTTCAGTGGCTTAGTCGGTAAGATTACCGAAGTCGATGACGAAAAGATGAAGTTGAAGGTTAACATCGACATGTTCGGCCGGGAAACCAGTACTGAACTGAACTTTGACCAAGTCGACCCAATCTTAGGCTAATTCAAAAAGAACTTGTTGTGATTAGTAAAGTGTGGTATGATTCTCAGGTATGCGTGACGCATATGTACAAAGTGGGAGGGGCAAACTAACAGCCCCACTTACCACACACGGACTCAAGGAGGTATTGTCTCGTGGCTAAAAAAGTAGCTAATGTCGTTAAATTACAAATTCCTGCGGGTAAAGCAACCCCAGCTCCCCCAGTTGGACCAGCTTTAGGTCAAGCAGGTATCAACATCATGGGCTTCACTAAGGAATTCAACGCTCGTACCGCTGACCAAGCTGGTATGATCATTCCTGTTGTGATCAGTGTCTATGAAGATCGTTCCTTTGATTTCATCACTAAGACTCCTCCAGCAGCAACGCTGTTGAAGAAGGCCGCTGGTGTTGAAAGCGGTTCTGGCGAACCTAACACGAAAAAGGTTGCTACGGTAACCAAGGATCAAGTTAAGCAAATCGCTGAAACTAAAATGCAAGATCTAAACGCAGCTGATGTTGAAGCAGCTATGCGCATGATTGAAGGTACTGCCCGGAGCATGGGCTTCACGGTCGAAGGTTAAGCTCAGTTTTCGGATAGTCGGACACTTCACGAAAATGAAATGTGTCAAGTGGGAGGTTTATCCGTTACAACCACATTTGCAAGGAGGAATACACAAAAATGGCTCACAAACGAGGTAAGAATTATCAAGACGCTGCTAAAATGGTCGAGGCTGACAAGGTCTACGGCATGGGCGACGCGATTGATTTAGTTAAGAAGATGGATTTCGCTAAGTTCGATGCAACTGTTGAAGTTGCCTTCAAGCTTAACGTTGATACAAAGCAAGCGGACCAACAACTCCGTGGCGCATTAGTATTACCAAATGGTACCGGTAAGGAAACCACGGTAATCGTATTCGCTAAGGGTGACCAAGCTAAGGCTGCAGAAGCTGCCGGTGCTGACGTTGTTGGTGAACAAGACTTAGTAGAACGCATCCAAGACGGCTGGTTGGACTTTGACGTTGCGATTGCAACGCCAGACATGATGGCCCAAGTTGGTCGTTTAGGTCGGGTCTTAGGACCTAAGGGCTTAATGCCTAACCCTAAGACGGGGACTGTTACGATGAACGTCGAAAAGGCTGTTTCCGATGCTAAGAACGGGCAAGTTACTTACCGGACTGACCGGGACGGTAACGTTGCTGTTCCATTTGGTAAGGTTTCCTTTGATGCTGACAAGCTTGCCGGCAACTTGAAGACCATTGCCGAAACGATTGTTCGTATCCGCCCAGCCGCTGTGCGTGGGACTTACGTTCAACACGTTTCAATCGCTTCAACGTTCGGCCCTAGTGTCGACGTTGACTTGGCTTCTTTATTAGCCTAAGTTAAATTTTAAATTAAAAAAATCCCCTGCAATACGTTGACAGTGATGCTGAAGTATTGTATGCTATTGAAGTTGTATTTAATAGATCTACCTAAGACTCAGGTGGCCTAATGGTCTTAATTTCCTGCCGAGGAAGAAGTTTACTTAAACTTTTGACTCCTTATGTCTTGGTGACATGGGGATTTTTTTATCCCACCAAACTACTCCGGGAGGTGAATTAATTTGAGTGAACAAGCTATTGCAATTAAAGCTAAAAAGGTTGATGAGGTTGTTGAAAAATTCAACAACGCCACCAGTGCTATCGTCGTTGACTACCGTGGTTTAACTGTTGAAGAAGCAACTGACTTACGGAAGCAATTGCGTGACGCCGGCGTTCAAATGAACGTTATCAAGAACAAAATTTTGGTTCGGGCTGCTGAAAAGGCTGGTTACGAAGATCTGAATGATCTTTTCGCTGGTCCTACTGCCGTTGCATTCTCTAACGATGATGCAATTGCCCCAGCTAAGGTTTTGAAGAAGTTTGCTGACAGCGTTGACGACCTTGAAATCAAGGGTGGTTTCATCGAAGACAAGATTGTCTCCGTTGACGAAATCAACACTTACGCAAGCTTGCCTAGTCGTGAAGACCTGCTCTCTATGCTGGCTAATGTCTTACAAGCACCAGTACGGAACGTGGCTTACGCTGTTAAGGCTATTGCTGAAAAGGGTGACGAAGGCGACGCAGCCTAAGTTCCTGATTCAATTTGAACCATAAAAAATAAAACCCAATTATTGGAGGAAAATAACATGGCTTTTGATAAAGATGCTATCATCGCTTCTCTTAAAGAAGCATCCATTACTGACCTTAACGACTTAGTTAAGGGTATCGAAGACGAATTCGGCGTTTCTGCTGCTGCCCCAGTTGCTGCAGCCGGTGCTGCTGGTGGCGACGCTGCTGCCAAGGATTCATTCGACGTTGAATTAACTGAATCTGGTGACGCCAAGGTTAAGGCCATCAAGGCTGTCCGTGAAATCACTGGTTTAGGTTTGAAGGACGCTAAGGGCCTCGTTGACAACGTACCATCTGTCATCAAGGAAGGCGCTACTGAAGACGAAGCTAACGACATCAAGGAAAAGCTTGAAGCCGTTGGTGGTGTGGTTACTCTTAAGTAATCATCTTCACTTACGAAATGAAAAACCGTTGCCCTCGGGTGACGGTTTTTTTGTGTCCAAATTTTTGGGGACCGGCTAGATCACCGTGCTCACCGGTCGGTTAATTTCTTCTTATGATTGAGACGCCCCAATAGCTTTTTACGGGCAAAATGTTTAAGCTAAGGAAGAAGTTAACTTGAACGGAGTGAGTAGATGGCTGGGACTATTTTAATTGTGGAAGATGACGAAGCGTTGTTGGCGTCGCTGACCACTGAATTACAATTCGAGGATTATACGGTGTTAAATGCGATGGACGGCAAACGGGCCTTAGAGATTTATGAATCTAATCGGGGTCAGTTGGATTTGATTTTGCTGGATTGGATGTTGCCGGAATTGGATGGTCTTGGCGTCTTGCGCCGGATTCGTCGGCATGACAGCTTACCGGTCATCATGATGACGGCCCGTGATTATGTGGGGGATAAGGTTGCTGGGCTGGATACGGGGGCGGATGATTACATCACGAAGCCCTTTGAAATTGAGGAATTGTTGGCCCGTATCCGGGTTATTTTACGACATCAGCAGCACCAGACGACCACGGACAGTCAGCTACATGTGGCGGATGTCACGCTAGATATGCGGGCGCGGCAGGTTCAACGTAATGGCCGACGGGTCCAATTGACCCAACGAGAGTATGAATTATTGCTCTGCTTGATGAAAAATGCCGGGCAAACCATGACCCGGGATGAGTTGTTAGATGCCGTTTGGGGTGTTGATTTCGAAGGACAACCCAACGTGGTGGACGTGTACGTCCGGTATTTGCGGCATAAACTGAACGAAGAAGAAAGTCAGCCCCTGATTCACACGGTCCGTGGCTTGGGCTATGTGTTGTCAGCTGACTACCGTGGGTGATGGCGATGGCAAGAAAAAAGCGTCGCGTATCGACGGCTCAAGAGATTCAGCACCGGTTTATCTGGATGTTGGTGCTGGTGATCATTCTCATGGGGGGGACGATTGTGACCACGGTCGGTTACCAGCTGGTCAAGCAGAGTGAACAGTCCTCCGTCGAACTGATGGCGAGTCTCAAACGATCGATCATCGATGACAAACCGGACTGGGATCACTGGCGGAAGAACAGTTCAATCAACACGAAAAACACGATGGTTCGGGTCTATAATAGCAAGATTGGGGAGGCCCCCGCGACCTTCTATTCCCCCAACACGCAAAAATTTATACGCGCTAGACACTATCAAATGCCCATCTTTTCTGCGGTGGCGTATACGCCGGGTTATGGCTTTACCTATTACCGGTCGGGCACCCGGTTAGGTATTCGGTCGGAAATTTGGCTGAGCCTACGGCCGATTACGAACGTCTTGTTATCAGTCATTCTGGTCGTCGTGATTATTATGATCCTGACGGTGATGATTGGCTGGCTGTACATCCGGTTGACGGCCAGAAAAATTACGAAGCCGTTAGCGAGTCTGAATGTGGCCGCACAGGAACAGTCTCAGGTGCGGACGACCAAGGCCATTTTGCCGGTGCCGACCCAGCCTAGTGAAGTGACCGAACTGGCCCACAGCTTCAATACCTTATTGACCACGATTAACGACCACGCCAGTCAGGAACGGGAATTCATTTCCAATGCGGCCCATGAGTTACGGACGCCAATTGCGGCGATTCGCGGGCACGTGCGCCTGATTGAACGGCGTGGGGCCGAGCATCCAGAGATCATCCCCCGGTCCGTCAAGTTTATTGATGACGAATCGCAGCGCATGCAAAAATTGGTGAACAGCTTGCTGACACTGTCGCGGGCAGACCGGGGAACGCTGCAACTAGATTATTTTGATTTGGCTGAGGCGTTAAATGAGACGGTCGAGGAAGAACGCACGGTGCTGAAGCAGCCGTTAGAGGTGGCTGGCGTCGTGTCGACCGTCATCTATGGCAACGCTGAAAGCGTGCAACAGATTGTGGCGGCGTTGCTAGATAACGCCGGTAAGTACTCGCCGGTGGACCAGCCGATTACGGTGCGCTTGGTCAAGACGGCTACGGCGGTTCAATTGCAGGTGGTTGATCACGGACCGGGGATTGCGGATGTAGACAAGTCCCACATCTTCGAACGGTTTTATCGCGTAGATTCTGCGCGTACCCGGCAGATTGGCGGGACCGGGCTGGGGTTAGCGATTGTGGCCCAGCTGGTGGCTTTGAATCGGGCGACCATTACGGTCCAGGATAACCACCCACAGGGGAGCCAGTTTATCGTGGCGTTTCCGCTGAGCCAACCCAATTCTGATAAACTCTCAGATTAATCTCTTTTGCGACCTATATTAGATTTTGCGGCACTTAACTATCATGGACTTATCAACTGCCATGAGAGTTAAGTGCTTTTTTGTGCAAAGGAGGGTGTCGTATGCAGCTCATTTCAATTGTTGTGCCTAGTTATAACGAACAAGAGAGTTTGCCATTATTTTATAAACGTGTGGAACAAATTATGACCGATTTTAATCGTCACCGGGATCAATTTCAATGGGAGTATTGGTTCGTGAATGATGGGTCAAGTGATGAGACGTTACAACAAATTCAATATCTCCACGCAACAAATCCAGAGGCCGTGCATTACGTGAATTTTTCCCGGAACTTTGGCAAGGAAGCCGCTTTATTGGCGGGGTTAAAGGCTGCGCAAGGGGATTACGTCGCAGTGATGGACGCGGATTTGCAGGACCCACCGGAGCTGTTGCCGACGATGATTCAGATGTTAGTGGAAACGGACGTCGACGTGGTTGCCACGAAGCGCGCCAATCGGCAAGGCGAACCCTGGTTGCGGTCGAAACTATCATCGGCCTTCTACCATGTGATCAATGGCATCTCCCAGGTGAAAATCGTCCCTGGGACCCGCGATTACCGGTTGATGCGCCGTTCCGTGGTGCAAGCCATTATCGAGATGCCAGAGGTCAACCGGTTTTCTAAGGGCATCTTCAGCTGGGTCGGTTTCAAGACGAAATACCTGAGCTTTCGGCATCAGGACCGGGTTGCTGGGAAAACGCATTGGTCCATGCGGCAATTATTGGATTATTCCTTAGAAGGCATCATGGACTATTCAGAAGTGCCACTGGCCATCGCGTCTTGGCTGGGCGGCCTGTCCTTTATCGGCGCCATCCTGGCGATGATTTGGATTGTGGGACGGGCGTTATTGTTTGGTAATCCAACGGCAGGGTGGCCCTCACTGGTCGCCATTATTTTAATGTTAGGCGGTCTCCAGCTTCTGTGCTTGGGGATTCTAGGCAAGTATATTGGGCGAATCTATTTGGAAACGAAGCACCGGCCCCAATACTTGATCAAGGATAAACGGTAGGAGGAGAACATGATTAGACAAAAGAATCAGCAGGCCGCGTTCGGTTGCTTGGGACTATTTCTGATTTTGGCCATTTTAGTCAAAACACAATTTGCGCCGTTGATGCGCTTAGATCAACGCTGGTCGACTAGTTTTAGTGCCAGTGCACTGGGCCAGCACGTTCGGGTCTGGGAATGGTTGACGCTATTCGGGAGCCCACTGGTCATGAGTGGCCTGGCGGTAGTCTTGGCGCTCTTCCTCTGGCGCATTCGGCAGCACAGCTGGGCAGGGGTCACCCTGTTGGGCGTTATCGGTGGGGATGGCCTGTTACTGGTGGTCAAACAGCTGGTTGGTCGGCTACGGCCGCTGCATCAGGTCGTCGCGGATACCGGTTTTAGCTTTCCTAGTGGGCACGTCTTTGGCACGGTGTTACTGGCCGCAATGCTGATTACGCTATTGCACCGGTTTCTAAAGGGCAACGCTGTTTTCTGGTGGGTGACGGCCTTGATTATTCTCGGCGTCATCGGGGTATTGTTGGCGCGATTGGGCCTGCGGGCACACTATCCGAGCGACGTTCTGGGGAGCGTCCTCTTAGCTAATGGCTGGTGGTTAGAAATGATCAGTCTACGAGAATGGGTCGTCCACAAGCGGCAAAAAAATTTGGTTAAAGAGTAAGGATGAGGTGGCAACATGGCAGCATTATCGGCAAAAAAAGTTTGGCAAAATACCGGGATTGCGTGGCTACTGGCACTGGCAATCGTTGCGGGGGTCTTCCTGCACGCAGGCGTGGTGCCATTTGGACCGCATAGTCTGTTGATGAGCGATATGGGGACCCAATACATTCCGTTATTAACCGCCATGCAACACGCCTTAAAGTATCAGGTCTTTCATTTATATTCGTTCTCGCAATCATTAGGGAGCGTGGTGGTTCCCACGGTGGCCTATTATCTATTGAGTCCGTTTAACCTGATTGTGGTCTTTTTCAGTGCAGCACAGGTCCCGGTAGCGGCTAGCCTGATTGTCATGACCAAGATTGCCACCATCGCGGCAACCATGACCTGGTATTTGCAGCACCATTTCCGGACGCCCCAACGCCTGACCGTGACTTTTGCGCTGGCGTTCAGCTTTTGTGGGTTTGTCGCGGTGAATTACTTTGACTTCATGTGGTTGGACTCCTTAATCATTTTGCCATTGGTGGCAGGCGGTATTGACCGCTTGGTACGGGAGCAGCGGCCGGGGATGTTTTTCGGCTGGCTATTGGCCAGTATCGTGACCAACTATTACTTGGGGTACATGACGTGCTTGTTTGCGGCGCTCTACTTTGTTTACGTGCTAGTTAACTGGTCGGCGATACGCGATGTGATCACCCGTCCGGCCGACTGGTATGGACGGTTGAGTCAATTTGTCCTGACAGCGATGTTCAGTGGGCTTAGTGCCGCGGTGATCTTGATTCCCACCGGGATTGGGATGCTCCAGACGGCCAAGTCCGCGACCAGTGCCATCAATTGGCGACCGGTCCCAGAGTTCGGCCTGGAAATCTTCTCCCAGTTTGGGGTGGGGGCCACGACCTATTCTCAGCGTCTGTGGCACGCACCAACCGTATTTGTGTCGAGTGTCGTGGTTGTGTTAGTGCTCACGTACTTTGTTCATCCCCGCATCACGAAGCAACGTAAATGGTCGGCAGCGGGTCTTTTGCTAGCCCTGTTCCTGGCTATGTGGGTGCGGACGTTTAATACAATTTGGCACATGATGCAGGCGCCGGCTGGGTTTCCGTTCCGCAATGTCTTCTTCCTCAGCTTTATCATGGTTGAATTGGCCTTTGCTGCCTGGCAAGCGGAGCCGCGACAAATCAAGCGGTACTGGCAGTGGGGGCTGCCGGCGATACAGGCTCTGAGTGTGGTCGTGGGCGCGTTATTTATCAAAGGGATGCTGAAACTCGTGCAGGGCTACTCTGCGAGATTGGCGACCTACTATCGGCACATTCAGACGATTCACTGGACGAGCGTTGGCTTGTCGGTATTGTCTATTGGCTTAGCGGCTGTGGTCATCTTTGCCACGCAGAAAATTTGGCGTAAAGGACTCATTAGTTTGCTGGTCATCACCGAGGTCGGGGGAAACTTTATGCTGGCCATGCGCGGTAGTGCCTTTGGCCATGCGCAGGCTTATGCCGTGGCTTATCAGGCCGAGAACCGACAAATGGGACAGGTCAATGATCCGGACGGGCAACTCTACCGGGTTCAAAATGACAATACGTTAATTAACCGGGCTTACACGGGTCATTACAACAACTACAATGATAGTCTGTTGTTTAATTTCCATGGCGTGGCGGCGTACAGTTCGACCTTAAACGAACAAACGCGCCAGACGCTGCAAAAGCTGGGCCTCTTCAGTGATAACGTGCGGCGCATCGGCGCGACGGGGTTGACCCCACTGAGCGAACTGTTGCTCGGGGTCAAGGATTCCGTCCATCTGACGGGGAGCCAGTCCGTGACCACGCCATCGGCCAGTTACAGTGGGATGGGCTTTGCCGTCTCACCAGCGTTGGCGGCCGTGCAACTGAGTAGTGACGCGTTACGGAATCAGGAAGCCTTGATGCAGGCACTTCGACCGCAAAAACAGGCGTACCTGGCGCAAGCTAAACTCGTCAGTGATCATGTCAAACATGTTGGGGTCATCCATGGGGTGAAAACGACTTATCCGGAACATCACGTGTTGACCATGCGAGCCACGGCGACCGGCCCCGTCTACTTTTGGGCCGTGAACGGTGGCACCAAGTATGCAACGATGCAGGTCAACGGCCGGTCAATTAAGCCGGCGACGAATAGTAATGGCCAGGCCGTCTTACTCAAGCTAGGGGACTTCAAGCGGGGCCAATTGCTGACCTGTCGCTTTGCAGCCACCTATGCCGTTGCCCTCTACAAGACTCAGATCATGAGTCTTCGGCAGAGCGACTTTACCAAATTGGTTCAGGACGTGCGCCAACAAAAGTTAACGCTGCGAACCCAAGAGAGTCGGTTCCAGACCAAGCTTACGGGGCACGTTCAGGGATCCGCGCAAAAGTCTGAACTATTCCTGAGCATCCCCTATGATACTGGCTGGCAAGCACGGGTCAATGGCAAACGGGTGACCGCTCAGCGGCTGGTTAATGGCTTAATGGGCCTGCCAATTCAACCGGGAAAAAACCGGATTCAGTTGACCTATCACGTGCCAGGCGGCCGTTTAGGGCTGGGTATCAGCCTCGCGTCGCTGTTGGGATTCGCTGGCCTCAGCTGGTATTGGCGCAAACGGCGTCAACCAGCGGCTAAACATGCCAAATAAAAGTAAAGGAGCACAATCATGGGATACCTCGTCGATTTTGTGTTACACATTGACAGTCACCTTGTTAATCTCGTCAGTACGTTTGGTGGCACGACCTACCTCATCTTGTTTGCGATTATCTTCATCGAGACGGGGGCGGTGATCTTGCCGTTTTTACCGGGAGATTCCCTCTTATTTGCGGCGGCCGCTTTGGCTGCTAACCCGGTGTATCAACTCCACATTTGGCTTTTCGTGCCGCTGTTCTTAGTGGCGGCGATTGCCGGGGATTCGTTGAACTTCTATCTGGGTCGGCGAACGGGGATGGCGCTGAGCGGGCACTCCTGGTTTGACCGGTTACTTAATCGGGAACGATTGGCGCAATCGGAAAAGTTTTTCCAACGCCACGGACCGATTGCCATTTTTCTGGGGCGCTTTCTCCCAATTATTCGGACGTTCGTGCCGTTTGTGGCGGCCGGATCGCAGGTGGCTTATTCACGCTTCCTCAAATATAACGTGAGCGCGGCGATTGCCTGGGTGGCTATTTGTTGTGGCGGCGGGTATTTCTTCGGCAATATTCCCGTGGTCAAGGCCAATTTCTCAGCGGTCGTGCTCGGCATCATTGTGATTTCCCTGTTGCCGGCACTGATTGGCTGGGTACGCATGACGCTTCAGAGTCGTCGCGAGAAATAGTTGGTTTGCTTAAATATTCCGCAAAGACTTAAATTTAGAGTAAGCCCGGGTCAAACACTGGTCGGGGCTTGCTCTTTTTTGCTATGCTGGGTATTAGTGAGAAGCTGTTAGGTTGTTAAATTAACCAGCGCTTTGTACAGGTTAACAATTGTTCTTCATCGAATTGGTTGCGATAATGAAGAACTACGGGGAGGTAAGCGACTATGGGGAAACGATTGTGGGGGCGAATTCAGAAACATTTGACCCTGATCAAGGGGCTCTTTATATTTTCAATTTTGATTTTTGTGATTCAAATGGTCGGCCGGGTGGCACACGAAGTTAATGGGGAACAACTGCGCGCGGAGCTGGCGACACTAGATACGGGGACCTTTCTCCTGTTACTGGTCGGGGGCTTTGTAGCCGTCTTACCAATGCTGGTCTACGATTTTACGATTGTGGAATTTCTCCCGGGGAAGTTTTCGCGGGGGTATGTGATTCGCAGCGGGTGGACCACCAATACGTTTACAAATTTAGCTGGTATGGGGGGCTTGCTGGGGGCCAGTCTCCGCGCCAACTTTTATGCCAAATCAGCGACGAAAAAGCAGGTGGTGTACGCCATCTCCAAGATTGCTTTGTTCCTATTGGCGGGGCTGTCGCTGTCCTGTTGGGTCGCGTTGATCTTGTTGTTCGGCTTTGATGTGGGTCAACCATTCCGGGGATACTGGTTCTGGTTACTAGGCGGGGGGCTCTATTTCCCGGGGATTTTTATCTTCACCCGCGTCAGCGACGGCGAGTTCTTTAAGGACCTCACGTGGCGTCGTGAATTCAAACTGATCTTAGGGTCCAGTCTGGAGTGGGGGAGCTGCGCGCTCTTCTTCCTGTTGATCGGTTGGGCCTTGCGGTTACCCATTCCGTTGGCCGCGGTCTTTCCGATGTTTGTGGTGGCTTCGGTTGCCGGGGTCGTTTCCATGATTCCCGGGGGACTGGGCTCCTTTGATGTCTTCATGATTATTGGTCTGGGCTTTCTGGGCGTCAGTCGGGCAGACGCCACGGGGTGGTTGCTGCTCTACCGGCTCTTTTATTACCTCTTACCGTTTGGCGTCGGCGTGGGCTTCTTCATCCACGACGTTGGGCACCGACTGAATCAATTCTTAAATGGTCTACCGGTGGCCACGTTCCGGCGAGCCGCGCACTTATTTGTGACGACCTTTATGTATTTTTCCGGGGTCATGATGCTCTTATTTGCGACCATTCCCGACGTGGTTTTGGCCAATCATTTTTACCTGCGATTAGTGCCCTACATGTTTTATTTCCTGAGTCAGATTACCAACATTGTCATGGCCTTTCTACTGATTGGTCTGGCGCGCGGCGTGGGCTCCCGGGTCAAACGGGCCTACTGGCCAACACTCGTGGTGTTGGTCGTGGCGATTGGCAACACGCTGTGGCGGGAGAACTTCCCGGTTGGCTTAGCGATTCTGCTAGGACTGGTCTTAGCCTGCCTGCTCTTTGCACGACCAGAGCTGTACCGGACGAGTTTCCACTACTCCTGGGGTGGACTCCTGGTTGATGGGCTCATCTACGTGGGCACCTTCGTGGTGTACACGATCATTGGCATCTCCAGCTTCCCGAGTCATCACCATCGGCCATTCTTGCCAGAATCGTGGCTATTACCATCTACGCAGGTCTGGTTGACCGGGTTGGGGAGCCTGTTGGTGGCGCTACTGATTTTATTGGGCATCTTTCGGTACCTAGCGGCCGGCAAGCCCGAGTGGCTTCAGGCGCCTTACGATGCCCCGAGAATGCGGGCGGTGATTCGCCAGTTTGGTGGCAACGAGGTCAGTCATCTGGCCTTTCTGCGGGACAAACGCGCGTACTTCTATCAGGAGGCGGGCGTCGATCAACTCTTCCTACTTTACCGGCAGAAGGCGGATAAGTTGCTGGTGATGGGCGAACCCATTGGAAATCAAGATAAATTGGCGCCGGCCCTGCAAGCCTTTATGCACGATGCCAATCAAGCGGGCTTACGGCCGGTCTTCTATGAAATTAGTGAAACGCTGACGCTGCGCCTGCATGAAATGGGGTTTGACTTCATCAAGGTGGGTGAAGAGGGCCATGTTCACCTACAGGACTTTACCTTGGCGGGGAAGGCCCACCGTGGTGAACGCGCATTGATCAACAAGTTTAAGCGGGAGGGGTATCGCTTTGACCTCCTGCAACCGCCACTGAGTGAGGACCAGTATCAATCGTTGAAAACCATTTCCGATTCCTGGTTGGGTGACGAAACGGAAAAGGGCTTCTCGATGGGCTATTTTGACCGAGAATACCTGAATGAAGCGCCGGTCGCGGTGGTCGTTGACGCCGAAGGCACCTTGGTGGCCTTTGCCAATCTGATGCCGACCGGCGATCATCAGATGACGTCGATCGACCTGATGCGTGCCCGGCGAGATGCCCCCTCGGGGATTATGGACGGCCTCTTCGTCTACCTGTTTGAGACCTGTCGTGACCAGGGCTACGCCAGCTTTAATTTGGGCATGGCGCCCCTGGCAAACGTGGGGGTCTCGGAATTTAGTTTCATTGAGGAACGGGCGGCACATCTGATCTACGAGTACGGCTCGAACTTCTACAGTTTCCAGGGCCTGCGGGCGTATAAGGAAAAATACGTGACGGACTGGCAGCCGAAATACTTGGCTTACCGTCGTCGGCAATCGTTGATCTTTACCATGCTCCAACTGGTTCTAGTCATCAATCAACCGACGACACCGCTGCCCCGACTGGCGCCGCGCTGGTTGAGCGGCTGGGTCACGGATGAGGTCCACTGGCAAAATCACAATTAAAAAAGGCGCCACGGCTGGCAGTTTCTTGCGGGTCGTGGCGTCTTTCGTCTAGTTCGTGTATTTGAATGGTAATTGGTGTTTGAAATTGGCAAAGCCGGTAAACATGTCGTCAATCGTGGCGGCATCGATGAAGAGGTTCATGTTTTCTTGTGGGGCAAAGCCTTCGTCACAGCTCTTCTGCATCATGGCCACCAGTTGATCGTAGTAGTGATCGATGTTGAAGAGGGCGATGGGCTTCTGGTGAACGTTGATCTGACTCCACGAGAGCATGGTCGTGAATTCTTCAAAGGTCCCGAAGCCGCCGGGGAGCACGATAAAGGCATCGGATTGACGCATCATCTCATCCTTACGTTCGTCCATGGTGCTGGTTTCAAGCAACGTGGTGATGTCCGTTTTGGCCAGCCCCATCTCGCTCAGGAAGGTTGGGATGATCCCGATGACCTCACCGCCAGCCTCCATGGTTGCGGTGGCAATGGCGCCCATGAGGCCTTCCTTACCACCACCGTAAACCAGTGGATGGTGATTGTCGGCCAGGTATTGGCCTAGGGCATTCGTTTCTTTTAGAAAATTCGGATTGTAGCCGTGGTTGGAACCACAGAAGACACAAACATTTTTAACAGTTGGCATAGGATTACCCCCAAAGTTTTTAGTCTAAATAATTATACCGCAAAATGGTTCTATCCTGGTGAATAAAGTCACTTAGTTAATGTTCGACCTTAACATTGTAGTTTTGATTGCCGCCGGCTGGCTTGCTGAGTAAGCTAGGGGTAATCAAAATGAGTCGGTGTTAAGGAGGATGAACAACATGGCATTTAAAAGAATTGTCGTCGCTGGTGGTGGGACCCTGGGCAGTCAGATTGCCTACCAAACCGCCTATAGTGGGTTTCAGGTGACTATCTATGATATTAACGCAGCGGCCATCGCGGCGGCCAAGCGGCGGATTGCTACCTGGGACCAGGCCTACGCCCAGGAAATGAATGCCACGCCAGCCGTAATTCATGACACGAATGACCGGTTAGCCTTTGCGACCGACCTGGAGACGGCGGTGGAGGACGCGGACCTGGTGATTGAGGCGGTGCCCGAAGTCGTGGCCATTAAGAATGACTTTTACGCGGCACTGGCCAAGGTCGCGCCGGCCCGTACCATCTTCGCGACGAACTCCTCAACCATGGTGCCCAGTCAATTCGCGGCCATTACCGGGCGGCCAGCCCAGTTCATGGCGCTGCACTTTGCTAACCACGTGTGGGAAAACAACATGGCGGAGGCCATGGGCCACCAGGGCACGTCGCCTGAGGTGTACCAGCAGGTCGTGGCGTTTGCCCGGCAGATTGGGATGGTCGTCATCCAGCTACACAAGGAGCAACCCGCCTACATTCTCAATACGATTTTGATTCCCTTCGTGGATGCGGCCCTGGTCTTGTGGGTCCATGGTGTCGCTGATCCGCAGACGATTGACCGGGCCTGGATGGTGGCCACGGGTGCGCCCATGGGCCCCTTTGGTATCCTCGATGAGATTGGGTTACGGACGGCCTACAACATCATGTTAGCGGCCAGCACAGCGCCGGGAAAGGGCACGTTAGTCGACGTTGCCCACAAAATCAAGTCAGAGATGATTGATCAAAATAAATTGGGTCAAGAAAGTAATCAGGGCTTTTACAGTTATCCGGCACCGGCCTTTGCGTCGGCGAAATTTTTGAAGGATGACGGCAAAGATTAATTGTAGAGAGTCGGAGTCTGGTGAGAGCTTGCCAGACTTTTTTGACGCACTCTTTTTCGGGTTAGGTTGAATCTTACGCCAATCTGCCGAGATTACAACCCAAATAAGGGTATAAAATTAACTGGGGGTGTACCATAAGCGACCGATGTGAATTTGCATAAAAAACGTTATTTACGCGATTGAAATATTTATTTCCAAGTCGTCAAATCGTCATGATTTACTTGGAATTTAAGCGTAAAAAAGCCGGCAACGCCAACCCCTGAGGGCTGCGCGTTGCCGGCTTCTGCTTAATTTAATGTTGGGAATCGTCTGGGTCGGCGGGTTCGCCAATGTTGTAGTCGTCGTTGCTCATGGCTTCAACATTTCCCAGGAGATAGCCGTTACCGACTTGGGAGAAGAAGTCATGGTTGGCGGTCGACGTGGAAATTCCGTTCATGACCACGGGGTCGACATCTTCGGCCGTATCAGGGAAGAGGGAATCTTGACCAAGGTTCATCAGCGCCTTGTTGGCGTTGTAGCGGATGAAGGTCAAGACCTTGTCGGACCAGCCGATTTGGTCGTATAACGTGTGGGTGTATTGTTCTTCGTTGGCGTACAGCTTGTACAAGAAGTCGTACATCCAGTCCTTCATTTGTTGCTGCTCATTGTCGGTCAGCTCTTTCATGCCTAATTGGAACTTGTAGCCAATGTAGGTACCGTGAACCGATTCGTCCCGCAGAATCAATTTGATGATTTCGGCGACGTTGTTCAGCTTGTTGTGCCCCAGGTAGTAGAGTGGGGTGAAGAAGCCAGAGTAGAACAGGAAGGTTTCCAGAAAGACACTGGAGATCTTTTTCTTCAGGGGATGCTCATCGTCGTGGTACAGGTCATAGATGCGCTTCGTTTTGTTTTGTAAAAATTCTTCCGAATCACTCCATTGGAAAATTTCATCAATTTCGTCCGGCGTGTTCAGCGTGGAAAAAATCGTCGAGTAACTCTTAGCGTGAACGGATTCCATGAATTGAATGTTATTCAGGACCGCCGTTTCGTGGGGCGTCCGGACATCGCGGCGGAGGGCCGCCATCCCGTCTTGGGACTGCAGCGTGTCTAAGAGGGTCAAGCCCCCGAAGACGTGGCCCACGACCCATTTGTGGTCGGTATCCAACGTCCGCCAGTCGTCCAAGTCATTGGAAACGGGGATCCGGGTGTCTAACCAGAATTGTTCCGTTAATTTTTCCCAGGTGGCCTTGTCAATCTCATCGGAGACCTGGTTCCAGTTGATTGCGTTGTAATTTTCAGTTCTTGCCATGTGCGGGCACTCCTTTTAGTGTGCGTCTGTTTGTTCCCAAAACAAGTCGGTGGACCGGTCTAAATGACACAGCTTTCACACTGGTTGGCGCCGACTTCGTTGTTGTCGTCGGTGAAGGTCCGAACGTAGTAGAGGGACTTGATGCCCTTGTGATAGGCGTAGTTCCGCAGAATACTCAGATCCCGCGTGGTCATCTTATCGGTTCGGCCATTCTTCCATTCGTACAGACCAGTCGGCATCGTGGAACGCATGAATAGCGTCAAGCTCATCCCTTGATCCACGTGCTTCTGGGCAGCCGCGTAAACGTCAATGACCCGGCGCATGTCGGTGTCGTAGGCGGACTTGTAATAGGGCATGGTGTCGTTGCTGAGGTAAGGCGCTGGGTAGTAGATCTTCCCAATCGTCTTTTCCTGGCGTTCTTCGATCCGGTTGATGATGGGGTGCAGGCTCGCAGTCGTGTCATTGATATAGGAAATGGACCCGTTAGGCGCAACGGCCATCCGGTTTTGATGGTACAGGCCATCCTGCATGACCGCGGTCTTCAAGGCTGCCCAATCTTCGGGCGAGGGGAGCCACACGTCGGCGAAAAGTTCCTGAACCTTCGTGTTGGCTGGCCGCCAGTCGGTCGTGGTGTAGCGGTCAAAGTAACTGCCATCGGCGTAGGCACTCTTGTCAAAGTTGTGGAACGTTTCGTGGCGTTCCTTAGCGATTTGGTTGGAAGCCTTCAACGTCCAATAGTTCAGCAGCATGAAGTAAACGCTGGTAAAGGCGATGCTGTCCTTGGAACCGTACATCATGTGGTTCTTGGCAAAGTAGCTGTGTAAGCCCATGGCGCCCAAACCAATCGTGTGGGCCAATTGATTACCCTTTTGAATAGAAGGCACCACGTCGATGTCGGAGTGGTCGGTGACAAAGGTCAGGGCCCGCACCATGGTCTCGACGGAATGGCCAAAGTCAGGAGCGGCCATGAGGTTGACGATGTTCGTTGAGCCCAGGTTGCAGGAAATATCGGTGCCCAACTGGCTGTATTCTTGGCGATTGTTGACGGTGGAAGGTGTTTGGACTTGCATGATTTCTGAACATAAATTACTCATCACGATGCGACCGTCAATCGGGTTCTCGCGGTTAGCCGTGTCGATGTTCACGATGTAGGGGTAACCGGATTCCTGTTGGAGCTTGCCAATATCGGTTTCCAGGTCCCGCGCCTTCAGTTTCTTCTTATGAATGTCAGGGTTGGCGACCATGTTGTCGTATTCCTGGGTGATATCCACGTAGGAGAAAGGCTTGCCGTAGATGCGTTCAACGTCGTAGGGACTGAACAGGTACATGTCATCGTCAGCCGCACAGAGCTCGTAGAATTTATCGGGCACGGTGATGCCTAAGGACAACGTCTTCAAACGAATCTTTTCGTCGGCGTTTTCCTTCTTCGCACTCAAGAAGGCCACGATATCTGGATGGAAGACGCTCAGGTAAACGACCCCGGCGCCTTGACGTTGGCCTAGTTGATTGGAGTAGGAGAAACTGTCTTCGAGTAATTTCATGACGGGCACGACGCCGGATGCAGCGCCCTCGATGTGCTTGATGGGATCACCGGCACCCCGCAGGTTGGAGAGGCTAATGCCGACCCCACCACCGATACGGGACAGTTGTAAGGCCGAGTTGATGGTCCGGCCAATCGTATTCATGTCATCGGTCGACTGGATCAGGAAGCAGGAGACCAGTTCGCCCCGGCGAGAACGACCGGCGTTTAAGAAGCTAGGCGTGGCCGGTTGGTAGCGTTGGTGAATAATTTCATCCGCTAAATCGTGTGCCAGTTGTTGGTCCCCATCGGCGAAGTCCAAAGCGTTCATGGCGACCCGGTCGATAAAGTTTTCTAAGTAGTAGTCGTTGTCATCGGTCTTCAAGGCGTATTGGGCGTAGAACTTATAAGCGGCCATGAAAGATTTGAAATGGAAATTCTGCGCGCGCAGGTAGGCGTACAGGTCTTCAATAAAGCTCATGGGATAGGCGGCGATGACGGTTTTTTCAACGTAATTGTTGGCAATTAGAAAATCAAAACGTTCCTGTAAGGAAGCAAATTTCTTGGTATTGGGAATCACGTTTTCTTTCAGAAAGGCTTGGAGGGCCTCTTGATCCTTGTTCAACGGAATCTGACCGTCGACGGGGATGTTGATTTCGTTATTTAAGTCGTAATACGTCACGTCGGTTAAGTCTTTTAAAGGCATACTGATCAACTCTTCCTTCTCTTAATTTGCGTAAAATTCAAACAAAAATGGCGGCACCGTGAACAAACACGACGTCGCCAAGACGGGTTTGTGCCGAACTAAAAAAGGCTTAGCCCGCGATTTGCGTTAATTGGTCTGGACGGAAGCCATAGAAGGCTGGCATGCCCGGTGCTTCAACAACGGGAACGGCTTGGAAACCCTTCTCCTTGAGGTACGTCACATATTCGGGGTTTTGGTTAATATTCCGTTCTTCAAAATCCACGTTATGTTCGCTCAGAAAACGCTTTGTCATCTTGCACTGCATACAATTGTTCTTTGAATAGACTGTTACTTTCATGGTCGACACTTCCTCGTAAAATTCATTATCAATGTGTTCAGTGTACACCAGATATAGAAAATTACAATCAAAAAAGACACTATATTTGGTAGTTGAAACATACAATAACTACCAAATATAGTATCTGAACTGATAAACTTTTTTTATTAGCCACCAACGACTAACTACGGTAAAATAGTCAGTAAAGGTGGCGGAGAAATTGACTAATCACTATTATACACAAAATCCAGACGTTTTACACGAGGAACATCATTGGCCGTTTACCCTCTTAGGCAACGAATTGTTGTTTACCACCGACAACGGTGTTTTTTCTAAAAACCGGGTGGACTACGGCTCACGGGCGTTGCTGAATGCGTTTAACGCCGATAAGACACCGGCTGGTCCTTGGTTGGATCTTGGCACGGGTTACGGCCCAATCGGCCTGGCACTGGCGAAGAAGTGGCCTGATCGCCAGGTCACCATGGTCGATGTGAATGAATTGGCTTTGGATTTGGCCCGGCAAAATGCCGTCGCCAATCAAATTGAAAACGTAGAGATCAAGACCTCAGACGTGTATACCCACGTCACGGAGCGTTACGCGGCTATCATTACGAATCCGCCCGTTCGTGCCGGTAAGCAGGTGGTCACGGCCATGTTGACGGGGGCTAAGGATCATTTGCTCCTAGGCGGGACGTTGACCGTGGTCTTACAAAAGAAGCAGGGTGCACCGTCGGCCGAGAAGACCATGAAAGAAACGTTTGGCAACTGTACAAACATTAAGAAGGATAAAGGCTACTATATTTTAGAGAGCACACTGACAGCCGATTAGCTGAAAGGAGGGGTCCCCGTGCGCGACCAGAGTTATACCGGATTACAACGTCACTATATGGAAGAGGCCCTCTTTGAAGCGGATCAGGCCGCCATCATTGGTGAGGTGCCCATTGGGGCCGTCATTGTGCATGATGATCACATCGTGGGGCGGGGGCACAACCTCCGCGAGCACGGCAACGATGCTACGATGCACGCTGAGGTGCGGGCCATCGAAGAGGCTTGTGGGACCTTAAAGAGTTGGCGGCTAGAGGAGTGCCAGCTGTACGTGACGATTGAACCGTGCCTGATGTGTAGCGGCGCGATTATTAACTCACGGATTCCCGAAGTCTTTTATGGTGCGCGTGATCCGAAGGCGGGCGCGGTCGATAGTCTTTACGAAACGCTGACGGACACGCGGTTGAATCACACCGTGAAGGTCCATGAAGGCTTACTGGCCAAGGATGCTGGTGAGCGAATGGTCAGTTTTTTCCAGGCGGCGCGCAAGCGGCAGAAGGCGGCGAAGAAGGCGCGACAAGCGGCCAAACGCGCAGAAGCTAACAAGACGCTAGACAGCAAGAATAAATCATGATACACTAGTATTTGCCGTAAAGGCCTTGGAGCAAGGGTGGGCTTACGAATCGTGTCAGGTCCGGAAGGAAGCAGCACTAAGTTCGTTTCGCTTTGTGCTTCAAGTTTATGTGATAATTCCAACTCCTAGTCCGTGGACTGGGAGTTTTTTCGTGTCCAAATTTAGCTAATTAAGTTCCCAATTAAGTTCCGGTAAATCTCCGACTTGAGTCGTGACAGGACCCGGTCAAAAAGGCTATAATGTTAATCAGTGAATTTAAGCAAAATGCGTAAAATTAAAAGAACGTTTGCGTTACAAGTGTAAGAAATGTTTCGGCCGACCATTGGTGAAATAAGTAGGTCGATGAGTCTTAATATAGTTTTAAAGTTGACGAAAATACCGCCGAAAAATAATTGGCGGGGTAAGTCAGCGGTCGCCGTAGGGCTGGTGAAAATGAGCTGACTAGGTCAGTGTGAGTGACCAGAGGCAGATCAAGGAGACCAGCTGTGTCGGTGGTCTTGGCCGGAGTTTTATCCCGGCCTAGAGCACGGGACGGCCTTGGAAACTCGCGATTCTCAGCGAGGTTTCAAGCCGAGCTGGAAGACCGCCCCTCAGGCTGGAAGCGTTCCCCACAGCAGGGCACCTTGAATCTGCCGCCGGGAACGGTACTGACAGCGTCACGGCCCATTTTCACCGGCCCAGAGGCAAAACCAACGACCATTTAACCAGATAACTATTTTCAAGAAAGGAACAGATTGCATGGCTTATCAAGCACTTTACCGGGTCTGGCGGCCCCAGCGATTCGAGGATATGATTGGGCAAGAAGTCATTACCCGCACCTTGAAAAACGCCATTACGACCAACCAAATCAGTCACGCGTACCTCTTTGCTGGTCCGCGGGGAACCGGGAAGACCTCGGCGGCTAAAATCTTTGCGAAGGCCATCAACTGTCACCATCAAACGGACGGCGAACCCTGCAATGAATGTGAGACCTGCAAGGCCATCACTGAGGGGACGCTCAACGATGTGATTGAAATCGATGCGGCTTCAAACAACGGGGTCGAAGAAATTCGGGATATCCGGGATAAGGTGAAGTACGCGCCGACCGTAGCTGATTACAAAGTCTACATTATTGATGAAGTTCATATGTTATCGACGGGGGCGTTCAACGCACTGTTAAAGACCTTGGAAGAGCCACCGGCTAACGTGATTTTCATTTTAGCCACCACGGAACCCCACAAAATTCCGGCCACGATTATTTCGCGGACCCAACGATTTGATTTCAAACGAATTGCGGCCAATGATAGTTATGCGCGCATGACTTATATCTTGGACCAAAAGGGTGTCACTTACGATGAACAAGCCGTTAAGGTGATTGCCAAGGCGGCCGAAGGTGGTATGCGGGATGCCCTGAGCATTCTCGACCAGGCGCTGTCCTTTGGGGATAATGAAATCACCCTGGATAACGCGCTGTTGGTGACGGGGAGTGTGACCCACGAACTGTTAGCGACCTACGTGCAACAGGTCCTAGCCGGCGATACCAAGGCGGCCTTAGCTACGCTCCAATCCGTTTTGGAAGCGGGCAAGGATGCCGAGCGGTTCACCGAGGACGTCATCAGCTATGCCCGCGACCTGTTGCTCTATCAACAAGCACCTCAGCTAGTTGAAGAGGCCGAGATGGGCAGCGTGAGCGACGATTTCCAAGCCTTAGCCAAGCAAACGCCGGCGCAGACCATGTACGCCATGATCAACGAGTTAAACGCCATTCAACAACAGATGCGGTTTACGACCCATCCCGACGTTTACCTAGAAATTTTGACCATCAAACTGGCCGAAATCGGCCGGCAGGTGGGGGCGGCCCAACCGGCAGCACCCACAGCGGCAGCATCCGCTGCGCCACAGGCAGCCGCTAGTTCAACTGAGCTGACATCCCTGCAACACGAGGTCGACCAGCTACGTAACACGGTCAAGCAGTTGGAACAAGCTCCGGTTGCGGCAAAACCCGCAGCGGCCAAGCCACGAACGACGAAGGCGGCCCCGGTTAAAGAGGTCAACCTCGCGAAGATCTATCCCGTTCTGGGGTCGGCCACGCGGGAGAAGTTGAACCAACTTCAAGAAGTTTGGCCCGACCTGCTGGATACGTTATCCATTACCCAACGAGCCGTGATGAAGGTGTCTCAACCGGTAGCGGCAGCGGATTCCGGGGTCATTGTGGCCTTTGATTATTCCTTTCTGTACCAGCGGGCGACGACCGATCACGAGTTGACCGACGCCCTAGAAAATGGGTTGGATCGCATGATTGGGACGGCCTTGCCGGTTGTCTTCGTGCCGAAGGATGAGTGGCCAACGATTCGAAAGAATTATTTGACAGACCATCGTGAGGAGTTGCAGAATAACGCTGAGTCACCGGAACCAACTAAGCCAGCACCTAATCCCGTTGTCACCAAGGCGGAAGAGCTGTTTGGTAAAGATGTTGTTGATGTTAAAAATGATTAAAATCTTGAAAGGATGATTAATGATGCGGAACATGGGAAATATGGGGAACATGATGAAACAAATGCGCCAAATGCAAAAGAAGATGGAAGAGGACCAAAACAACTTGAACGCCCAAAGCTTTACCGGCGTTTCACCAGATAGCATGGTTCAAGCCACCTTTACCGGTGAACGGAAGATGACCGACCTGACCATCAAGCCAGAAGCCATCGATCCCGATGACCCTGATATGTTGGCCGACTTAGTCCTGGCCGCCGTTAACGACGCCCTGGGCCAAGTTGATGCAGCAACGAAACAATCTCTGGGTAAATACACGCAAGGCATGAACATTCCCGGGATGTAATTTAGAAAGGACGTTGTGACCATGCAGTATCCAGAACCGATTGCCCAACTGATCGACAGCTACATGAAGCTGCCCGGTATTGGGCAAAAGTCAGCGACGCGGCTGGCCTTCTTCACGATTGATATGCAAGAAGATGACGTCACGGCGTTTTCCAAGGCGTTAATTTCAGCCAAAAAAAACCTGCACTTCTGTTCCATCTGTGGGAACATTACCGAGAGTGATCCGTGTGTCATCTGTACCGACAAGACGCGGGATCAATCGCACGTCTTAGTGGTTGAACAGGCCAAGGACATCATGGTGATGGAAAAGATGAAGGAATATCATGGCCTGTATCACGTTTTGCAAGGGGTCATGTCGCCAATCGAAGGCAAGGGGCCGGAAGACCTGAACATTGCCAGCCTCATCAATCGGTTGCAGCAGAATCCATCCATTAAAGAAGTTATCATCGCGACCAACGCCACGCCAGAGGGTGAAGCCACGGCCATGTACCTGTCTCGCTTGATCAAGCCAGCGGGCATCAAGGTGACGCGGTTAGCCCACGGCCTGTCCGTCGGGAGTGATATCGAATACGCGGATGAAATGACGCTGTTCAAGGCGGTTGAAGGCCGAACGGAAATGTAGAGGAGGGTTGCCACATGTTTGGACGAAAGAAACGGCAACTCCCACGGTTAAAGGCCGCGTACGATGAACAACTCCTGTTGAGCATCGACGACGCCAAGGACCGCTGGGACCACGCCAAGCAAACGGAAGAGGCCATTGCGGACGCCGACAATCAAATGACGGCCAACACCGCACTGGCCCGGCAGACGTACCTCTTCTTGTACCGCGAAGCCCGTCGCCGCCACGTCAGAGGAAAGCATATCTCTGCCGCAGTGTTCCGCGATTAGTTTAATAAGTAGTGAGGAGAAGACGAAGGCGTTGTGGCTTTCGTCTTTTTTTACGCGCTCGTGTTGACGGAGCGTGTAGAATTGAAGGGAGTGAAGTTGAAAAAATTTAAGTAACGTTAGGATAGTTGGTTGAATTGGTTTTGCGTTCGCTAGTTACGGTGCCTATAGTATAGAAAAATTATTATGTCAGTCAGACAAGCATAGTGCGTGAACACGAATGACGGAGTTGGTGAAAAGGTCCACGCAATGTCAGTGACCAGAGGCGGGCCAAACTGACCAGCTGTGTCGGTGGTCTTGGCTGAGTGAACTTCTCAGTCTAGAGCACGGGACGACCTTGGAAACTCGCGACTCGCAGCGAGGTTTCAAGGCGAGGCGGAAGACCGCTTCTCAGGCTGGAGCCGTTCCCCACAGCAGGGCGGTTTGAGCCCGCCGGCGGGAACGACCAGCGAGAAACCATTTTCACCAACGCCAAGTCGTGAACTTTTGGTAAGAAACAGGCGAAAGCTAGCGATGCAAATAGACATCAATTCTGAATTCAAGTACAATATAACTATCAAACAAAAATGGGGTCGAGTATGTTGTCAGGAACGTTTATTAGTTTTGAAGGACCCGACGGCGCCGGGAAGACTAGCGCGCTGCAGGCCATTACCGCACAAATTGCGCCTGTGTTGGGTGACCGACTCACGATTACGCGAGAACCCGGGGGCAACCCGATTTCTGAAAGTATTCGGGCCATCATTTTAGACCGCGCCAACACGGCGATGGATTACCGCACGGAAGCCTTATTGTACGCAGCGGCTCGGCGGCAACACTTAGCGGAGACCATTTTACCCGCGCTAGCCGATGATAAATTGGTGCTGTGTGACCGTTACGTGGACAGCTCCGTTGCCTATCAAGGCGCTGGCCGTGAAATCGGGGAAGCCGCCGTTGCCCAAATGAATGAATTTGCCACGGACGGGCTGTTGCCCGAATTGACCGTGTATTTCGATGTCCCGGCTGAAGTGGGGTTACACCGAATTCAAGCGCACCGGGACCCCAAGAAGGTCGACCGGCTAGACGTTGAGCAGGCGGCCTTTCACGACCGGGTCCGGGCTGCTTATTTGCGCTTACAAGCTGCGCACCCGGAACGAATCAAACTGATCGATGCCACGCAGGCCCCTGAAGTTGTGGTGGAACAGGCGTTGGCACTCATCAAGCACACGGCCCAAGCTTACTTTTAGCACCGGCATTGAGGGAGGAAACCAGTTATGAAATTATTAATCGCCATTGTCCAAGATAAGGATGCAAACCGTCTCAGTAATGAATTTATCGATCACGATATTCGCGCGACCCGGTTATCCACGACCGGTGGTTTCTTAAAGTCTGGGAACACGACGTTTATGATTGGGTTGGAAGACGAGCGCGTCGATGAGGTGCTGGATATGATCAAAGAGGCCAGTCACACGCGTCAACAGTTCATGACGCCACCCGTTAACCTGGATGCCCAACTCGACAGTACTTCCGCCTACCCGGTCGAAGTGCAAGTCGGCGGGGCCACGGTATTCGTGATGCCCGTTGAGCAGTTCCACCGTTTTTAGGAGGAAAATATGACCGAAGAATCCGTGGTCGCCACGGCCCAACGGCTTCAGCCGCAACTCGTGACCCACTTTATGCAACTGATTCAAACCAATCATCTGGCGCACGCCTACCTCTTTAATGGTGCGGACGGGACCGGCCGACAAGAGGTTGCGCGGACCGTGGCCATGCGGTTATTTTGCCAAAACGTCACGGCTGAGGGCATGCCCTGTGGGACGTGTGCCGAGTGCCGGCGCATCATGGCGGGGGACCATCCTGATGTAGTCAGCGTGGTTCCGGACGGCCAGCGTATCAAGGTCGACCAAGTCCGTTACTTAAAGGCGGAGTTCACCAAGAGCGCGGTGGAGGGCAATCAAAAGATCTTCATCGTCGACCAGGTCGACCGGATGACGACTGGGGCCGCCAATAGCCTGTTAAAGTTTATTGAGGAACCCGTGGGCAACACGGTGGCGTTATTGTTGACGGCCAATAAAAACCTGATTTTACCCACGATTTTGTCGCGGACCCAGGTCGTTGATTTTCTCCGGGTATCGCCACGAGCCTTGACGGATGCTCTAGCCACGGCCGGCGTCGTTCCGAGTCAACGCTACTTATTGACCACCTTAACTGAAAGCGTCAGTGCCGCTTTGGAATTGACGGCGGATGACTGGTTAAAGGATGCCCAAGCGGCGGTGGGCCAATGGTTAGCCGCTTGCTGTGCCAATGATGAGCGGGCCTTTGTCCGCGTGCAAACGGACCTGGTCCCATTGGGCAGTAACCGCGATCGGCAGGGGATCATTTTAGACATGGTCGTGCAGGCCTGGCACGATGCCTTACGCCAACAGTCGGGGACGGTCGGTCCAGATGACCTGGCCTATCCGCAGGTGGCGCAGGCGAGTCGTGAGGTGGGTCAACGCCTATCCATCGACCAGCTGGTGGCCATCATGACGCTGACGCTCGCCACGCGCGGACAGTTGGCCGGGAACATGAATTTTCAAGCAATCTTAGAAGCCTTAACGTTACAGATTCTGGCGCAAATGCGCTAAGACTAGTCAGCATTGGAGGGGTGGCAGCTTTGGATAAAGAAGAAGTTTATGATCAATTCAAGAGTCTTGAGGGTCAGTTGCAGCAGATGCTCGCCCAATTCTCTGACTTACAAACGCAGATGACGCAGGTGTTTGAGCAAAATGCCGAATTGGAAATTGAGAATCAGCACTTGCGGGACTTGGTGCGGGAGCTACAGAAGACATTGCCCGAGGATCCTGAAACACCCCAAGGGCTCTCCAAGTCGCGACAGATTCTGGAGAAACTTTACGAGGAAGGCTTTCACGTTTGCCGGGAATTCTACGGAACCCGGCGCAAGCAGGATGAGGAATGTGCCTTTTGCCTGGAAGTTATTTACCGCGATCAGTAGGAGGCCACATGATGGAACGAACACGGAGTTTTAAGGACGATGCCCAGGGACATTTATACCTGGTGCCAACGCCCATTGGGAACCTGGACGACATGACCCTTCGGGCGGTTAAGACCCTGAAGGCCGCCGATTTAATTGCCGCCGAGGATACCCGTAACACCCAGAAATTATTAAATCATTTTGAAATTACCACGAAACAAATCAGTTTTCACGAACACAACACGCAGGAACGGATTCCCCAGTTGGTCGCCAAACTCCAGCAGGGACAAGACATTGCCCAGGTCAGTGACGCGGGGATGCCATCCATTTCGGATCCCGGCCATGAGCTGGTCAATGCCTGCATCGCGGCGCAAATTCCCGTGGTCCCGTTACCTGGGGCCAATGCTGGGTTAACCGCGTTGATTGCCTCTGGTTTACTGCCCCAGCCGTTTTATTTCTACGGCTTCTTGGACCGCAAGCCTAAGGATCAACGGTCTGAAATCGAGGGCTTGGCGCAACGCCCAGAAACCTTGATTTTCTATGAAGCGCCGCACCGGTTGAAAAAGACCCTGCAGAATCTGGCAACGGGTTTTGGGGATGACCGGCCCGCCGTGCTTTGTCGGGAACTCACCAAGCGTTACGAAGAATTTCTCCGCGGGTCCTTAGCCGAATTGGCTGAATGGGCCGCTACGGACACGGTCCGAGGAGAATTCGTGGTGTTGGTTGGCGGCAACCCCGCACCCACCACGACGGCAACGACGGCGGTCGATTTGAGTGAACCCGTTGAAGTCCAGGTCGACCGGTTGATTGCAGCGGGGGAAAAGCCCAACGCTGCAATCAAAGAGGTCGCCAACCTGCGTGGCGTGAAGAAACAAGCAATCTATAATACCTATCATCATTTAGACAAGGAGTGACCTAGGTGGCCGCAAATGAATTTACCGAACCCCATCGTGTCGTTTACTATGAAGCAGACGATACCGGCCATTTAACCCTGGCCATGCTGATCGACCTCTTCGTGCTGGTCTCTGAAAATCAGAACGCCGCTTTAGGATTGACCACGGAATTTGTGCAGTCCCACGGCGTTGGCTGGGTCGTGACCCAGTATCACATCCAAGTGACCCAGTTGCCAGCGATTGGCGATCAAGTCACGCTGAAGACTCGAGCAACGTCGTTTAACAAGTACTTTGCCTACCGTGAATACTGGCTACTCGACGCCGAAGGAAATCAGTTGGCCTATGCCGAGGGCATCTGGGTGACCATGAGTTACGCGACCCGCAAAATTGCGGCGATTCCTGCCGAGGTCATGACGCCTTACGAGAGTGAACCGAGCGTGCGCTTGCCGCGGTTACCCCGGCCAGACCGCTTACCTGCGGAAACCACGTTGGCGGATAAGCCCTACACGGTCCGTTACTTTGATATTGATGAGAACGGCCACGTCAACAACGCCCACTACTTTGAGTGGATGCTGGACGCGCTGCCGGCAGACTTTTTACGCCAGCATCAGCCCACGGATATTCGAATTCGTTATGAAAACGAAGTCACGTACGGCCGGCAAGTCACCAGCGATTACGTACAGCCGGATGACGCGTTGGTTAGTCAACATGCCATCTACAGCGGCGACGTGTTAGCTGCCAAGGCAACGATTCAGTGGCAAGCACGGTAGTCTTTTTTAAGAAAATTCAAGCAGAGAAGGTGTCGCGTCCGTCCGTTTGTGGTAGTATAATAAACTGATAAAGACAGTAAACGGGCGCAACAACCGAGACAGATGGTTAGCGGTGGGCGAGTTCGGCCACCGCTTTTCACTTCCCGGCAACTCACCGGCTTGGTGAAGTCCAGTAAAGGGGAACGCAAGTAATTATGAAGATTTTAGCAATTGATACATCGAATCGACCTTTGAGCGTCGCCGTGTTAGATGACAGCATGGTGTTAGCTGCCATCACGGTCACCGTTCATCAAAAACACGCGGAGTACCTTTTACCAGAAATTGAACGACTTCTGGAGATGGCGGATCTCAAGCCGACGGACCTTGACCGGGTCGTCGTTGCCGCAGGACCCGGTTCCTACACGGGCATCCGGATTGCCGTGACGACTGCCAAGACACTCGCCTCGACGCTAGACATTGAGCTGGTGGCCGTTTCCAGTCTGGCAACGCTCGCAGCTAACGTGCCAGTGGAAGGTGCTCTGGTGGCGCCTTTGTTTGACGCCCGGAATCAAAACGTCTTTGCGGGGTTGTACCGGATCAAAGATGGCGTGCCAACGGCCGTCATTGCGGATGCCCACACAAACATCACGCACTTCTTAGAGGCTGTGACGGAGTACGCTGAACCCGTTTGGTTCCTGGGAGATGCCAGTCACTTTGCTGACCTAATTAACACGACCGTGTCAGCGGCGACGCCAAAGATCAGTCCTTGGCTGAACCTGCCCCAAGTTGCCACCATTGGTTTACTGGGTCAAGAGATGACGCCCGTCACGGATGTCGACCGGTTTGTGCCGAACTATTTACGTTTGACACAAGCAGAAGCGGAATGGCAAGCGAAGAACCCGAATAATAAAAAGGATAACGACTCATATGTTGAAAAAATTTAAAGTCTGGTATAAAAATGTATTTGGCAGCCGGCGCGAACAGGTGCGTGAGGAGGCCATGGACGTTAAGAACCACCGGGTAGACATCCGGGAGGTCACGTATTTTGTGGCCAAAGCCCTCTTCACGGACATTCCTGAAATGATTGAAATTGAAAGGGCTGTCTATGCTGGCAAGGCACCATGGGATTCCACGGCCTTTGCCAACGAGCTGCGCCGCGAAAAGGATCGGCTCTACCTGGTTATTCGTAAGGAAGATAAGCTGTTGGCCTTCATCGGCTGTACCTTTGACGAACGGACTCGGGACGCCCATATTACCAATATTGCTGTCCTACCGGCGTACCAGAACCGGGGACTCGGGCGGTTTTTATTGGCCATCATGATCAAAAAGGCGCGCAAGTTGAATTACAAGTCTGTCAGCTTAGAGGTCCGCGTCTCTAACACCAATGCCCAACGGCTCTACCGGGACTTGGACTTTGAACAGACCGGCATTAAGCGGGGCTACTATTTAGGCGACCACGAAGACGCAGCGGATATGAAATTGTATTTAAACGATGACACCGTTGCAGACGCAGACGAGTAGGCGTTTGGCCACTCGTCTTTTTAATTGGCGTAGTAAATAAGATCACGATAAATCAGATTGATAACAGAAAAGGGAGTGGGTCCAACGGATAAGCGAAATTTAATTTTGGCGTTCGAATCAAGTTGTGACGAAACGAGTGTGGCGGTCATTGAAGATGGCCACAAGATTCTGTCAAACATTGTGGCAACGCAGATCAAGAGTCACCAACGCTTTGGTGGCGTGGTGCCCGAGGTTGCGAGCCGGCACCATATTGAAGAGGTCACGCTGTGCATCAAGGATGCGCTGACTGAGGCTGAGGTCGGGTATGACGACCTGGATGCCGTGGCGGTCACGTACGGTCCCGGCTTGGTCGGTGCCCTGTTGATTGGGGTCACGGCGGCCAAGACGGTGGCCTTTGCCCACAACTTACCGCTGATTCCCGTCAACCACATGGCCGGTCACATCTATGCGGCCCGTTACGTGGAACCAATCGAGTTCCCCGCGATGGCCTTACTGGTTTCCGGTGGTCACACGGAACTGGTCTACATGCCAGCTGAAAATGAATTTGAAATCATCGGTGAAACGCGTGACGACGCCGCTGGTGAAGCTTACGATAAGGTCGGCCGGGTAATGGGCGTCAACTATCCTGCCGGGAAGACTGTGGACGAATGGGCGCACCAAGGCCACGACACGTTTAACTTTCCCCGCGCCATGGAGAAGGACGACAACTTTGACTTTAGCTTTAGCGGGTTGAAGAGTGCCTTCATCAACACGACCCACCACGCCGACCAGATTGGCGAAACGCTTAGCAAGCAAGACTTAGCGGCTAGTTTCCAACAGGCCGTTGTCGACGTCTTGGCTGAAAAGACGCAGCGTGCCCTAGCCGATTACCCCGTTCACCAGCTGATTTTGGCCGGTGGGGTGGCGGCTAATCATGGCCTGCGGGACCGTTTAGCCAGTGACTTAGCCAGCAACCCAACGACGCACTTGGTCAAAGCCCCTCTGAAATTGTGTGGGGACAATGCGGCCATGATTGGTGCCTTTGCTAACGTGGCCTACCGTCACGGCGTCTTCGCTGACGCGACGTTGAACGCTGACCCAAGTTTGGAATTCGATTGGGCCGCCGACTCAGCCAAGTAGGGGATACGCGAAGGGAGCATGCGCATGACGCCAGCAGAGCTTTTGGCTTATCGGTTATTTCAGCAGGGCCTCTTGACGACTGACGCGCCAATTTTACAGCCGTTTACCCAAGTGATTGGGATTCAGGCCCAGAATCAGCGAGTCGCCGAACTGACTGTCGCGCTCCAAACGCGGGCTAGTATGGCCGAGTTGACGGCGTTGTATCAAACGCGGCAACTGGTTCGCTCCTGGGGGCAACGGTGGACGCTGCACCTCTATACCACGGCGGACTGGCAGTTGATGATCAACGCCCGGCAAACGGAGCGGCTCCCGAAAGCTTATTTTGAAGGGCAGTCCGAGCAGGTCCGTGCCGTAGCCGATGAGATTGCGGCGGTCCTGCAGCACCAGGAGCTATCCAAGGCGGATTACTTAGCCTGTGTGGCCGAGTTGGTCCCCGGCCTGAAACGTTCACGAAACTTTGACTACGCGGTGCTCCAGGTGTTGGAGGCACAAGGGCGAGCCGTGATGCAGGGGCAGCCGGGGCAGAGTCAGTTTCACCTGTTTCGACCGGACTTTACCCGGACGGACCAGCAACTAGCGACCCAAGACCTGATTCGCCGCTACCTCACGGGATTCGGTCCCGCGACGTTGACGGACTTTGTCAAATGGTCGGGCGTTAAGATTGGCAAGGCCCGGCCAGCCTGGCGCGTGGTCGAACCTGAGTTGACGCCCGTGACGGTTGCAGGCGAGACACTGTGGTTAACGCAGGTGGTGTCGGTCCAACAGCTACGGGAAATAGCGGCAGAGGTGGCCGACCGCACGCTGATAGCGCCGCGGTTCAGCTCGCTGATGACCGGTTATCAGCAAAAGGGCTGGTTAGTCGACCCTGCTCTGCAGTCGAAAATGTGGACTGTGAACGGCATCCTGATGGCCCCAATTATTGCCAACGGCCAGTTGGTCGGTCACTGGAATTATCAGATTTCGGGGAAGCGGATGCGGTTTACGGTAACTCGTTGGGGTGAGTTTGATCAGCCAGTTGTGGAGAGATTCTTCCAGCGTATCGCTGAGTTTTGCCAGTTAACGTATGATGGCATGTCGTTTACGTAAAATCGTTTTGAAGGTGTAATCACCTTTTGGGAATCACGATGTTGTACGCACTTAAATTAAATGAAATAACTAAGTCGTTGCCATTTCAAGTGGGAACGGCTTTTTTGGTAACCCCATCAAAATAGCCGCTATCGCCAATGAATAGTAACTAATTAACTGGTAGGGAAAATGGGTGCCGCCGTGAGTGACCAGAGGCAGGCCAAGGTTCCCAGCTGTGTCGGTGGTCTTAGCTGAGTGATTTTTCTCAGCTTAGAGCACGGGACGACCTTGAAAACTCGCGGTTCTTAGCGAGGTTTCAAGGCGAGGCGGAAGACCGGTTCTCAGGCTGGAGCCGGGCCCCACAGCAGGGGACCTTGAGCCTGACGGCGGGAACGGCTGGGACCGGTCTTATTTTCCCCCACCCGGAGGCACAAATAAAGCGCTTACATTTAAACGATAAGTTGCAGTATACTGGACGCAAAGGAGTGATGTGTCATGGGTAAGCTAGAGAACAAGGTAGCCGTTGTCACGGGTGGCTCGTCCGGAATCGGACTGGCGACCATTCAAAAGTTTACGGCTGAGGGCGCAACGGCGGTGTCCGCTGACGTGACGGCGCCTGCCGACGCTGGGATTGCGTTTATCGAGACGGACGTCACGGACGAGCAGTCCCTGCAAGCGATGGTCGACCAGGTGGTCAGTCAGTACGGGCACCTGGATATTTTGGTGGCCAATGCCGGGGTTGCCGAGCAGAAGGCTGGCGTGGCCGATATTGACATGGCCAACTGGAACAAGGTGATCGCGATTGATTTGACCGGTGTCGTCTTGACCAACAAGGTCGCCGTCGCCCAGATGGTGAAGCAGGGGAGTGGGAGCGTCGTCAACATGAGCTCGATTCTCGGGGTCGTGGGCGCCGCCAAATCCCAGGCCTATTCCGCAGCCAAGGCTGGTGTGGCCAACTATACCAAATCCCAAGCCGTCACCTATGCGCAACAGGGCATCCGGTTCAACTCGGTGGCACCGGGCTACGTGGCGACACCGCTCCTGAAGACATTGCCGCCAGAAGTGACCGGACCGATGGTGGGTAAGATGCCAATCGGCCGGCTAGCCGAACCGGCGGAAATCGCCAACGTCATTGCCTTCATTGCTAGCGATGAGGCGTCATTTGTGACCGGCGCCACGATTAACGTCGATGGCGGATACACCGCTTTATAAAAGGGTAAATTAAAACCGTTTCACTCGCGTCCCTTAGGGGATAACGGGTGAAACGGCTTTTTAATTAATCGTTAAAATCTTCTAAAGCTAAACTCTTTTCCGTCCATTCTTCTTCGGTGGCGTCGAGGTCCGTGGTGACCGCAGTCAATTGTGCCTGCAGGTCAGCTAGCTTCTCGGCATCGTTGAAGTTGTCTGGTGAACTCATGTCCGTTTCGATGACCGTTTTCTGTTGTTCGAGGTCACCGAGCTTGGTTTCCAGCGCCTCGACCTGGCGGCTTAATTTCCGCTTGGCCTTTTGCTGCTCCTTTTGTTGCTGGTAGTCGACCTGCGTTTGCTTCGGGGCAACCACGGTTGGGTGGGCCTCCTCCGCTTCGGCAGCTTCCTTGGCGGCATAGGCATCCTGTTCCGCCTTTTTCTCCATGTAGTAATCATAGTTACCCAGGTAACGTGTCGTGCCGGTTGGGGCCAATTCAACGACCTGTGTGGCGACCTGGTTGATGAAGTACCGGTCATGGGAAACGAAGAGGATGGTCCCGTCGAATTCATTCAGGGCATTTTCCAAGACCTCGCGGCTGTCGATGTCCAAATGGTTCGTCGGTTCGTCCAGCATCAGAAAGTTATCGTGCCGCAGTGCCAGCTTGGTCAGCAGGAGCCGGGCCCGTTCGCCCCCACTAAGACTGTGGACGCTCTTGTCGACATCGCTTCCGGTGAATAGAAAACTGCCTAAGATAGAGCGAATATCGCCTTCGGGGGTCGTGGGATGGTCGTCCCACAGCTCATGCAAGACGGTCTTCTTCTCGTGCAGCGTGGCTTGGTCTTGGTCGTAGTACCCGGTATCCACGCCGGTGCCAAAGATGATTTGACCCTGAATGGCGGGGATGCGACCCAGAATCGTTTTCAGCAAGGTGGATTTCCCGATACCATTGGGGCCGACGATGGCGACGGCTTGGTGTTTCTTGATGTCGAGGGTGACTGGGGCGCAGAGAATCTGTTGGTCGTACCCGACGGCACCGTTGACCACGTCCAACACGACGTTCCCGCTTTGGCGGTGCGGCGTAAAGGTGAAGCGGGCGACCTTTTCATCGCCCTCGGGTTTCTCCATGCGGTCCATCTTGTCCAGCTGCTTCCGGCGAGCCTGGGCCCGTTTCGTCGTCGAGGCCCGGACGATGTTCTTGTTCACAAAGTCCTCGAGCTTACCGATTTCAGATTGCTGCTTGTCATATTCCTTCCATTCGCGCCGTAGCCGTTCGGCCTTAGCGGAAATGTAGTGGGAATAGTTGCCGGGATAGTGGACCAGTCCGCCGTGCGCCATGTCGTAGACGTCGTTGACCACGTGATCCAGGAAGTACCGGTCATGGGAAACGACGAGAATAGCACCAGAGTAACCTTGGAGGTAGCCTTCGAGCCAGGTCAACGTTTCAACGTCCAAATGGTTGGTGGGTTCGTCCAAAATGAGTAAGTCGGGCCGTTCCAACAGCAGTTTGGCCAAGGCCAATTGGGTCCGCTGCCCACCCGAGAGTTCATTGATGGGTTTATCATAGTATTCTTCGCCAAATTCAAACCCGTGAAGCACACCGCGAATCTCGGCCTGGTAGCCGTAGCCATTGTGGTCACTAAAATCTTGTTGAAGCTGATCGTAGGTTGCACTGATTTGGGCAAATTGTTCCTCGTCGGCAATGATGGCGGGGTCACTCATTTGCGTTTCAAGTTCGTGAATCCGTTTCTCCGTCGCCCGGACCTCAGCGAAGACCTCCAGCATTTCGTTCCAAACCGTTTTAGATGAGGCTAAGCCGGCGTTTTGCGCTTGGTAGCCCAGGGTAAGTCCCCGTTTAGTGGTAATCTGACCGACATCCGGGGTGGTTTCGCCGGCAATCATTTTGAGCAGGGTGGATTTTCCAGCACCGTTGCGGCCGACTAGGGCGACGCGACCGTGTTCAGGGACATCCAGACTGACATTTTCAAACAGGACGGTGGCGCCGAATCGGCGGGTAACCTGTTGCACTTGTAAAAGTATCACGGTGAACCGACCTCCTTATATTTTTTAGTTTAATTCATGTTGATGGTTAATTAGTTATTCGTTGGTCAGCTGAAGCGAAAGCCACGAAAAAGCCAGTGTCGCGATGGCTCCCGGTTATTTTTGCCACTCAAATTGAGGGGCTGACCTGACCAACGCAGATACGTCTATTTTAGCATATTCTGGGATTAGACCGAAATTAGTAAAGAATTGTGAAAAATATTTGCAAATTCTTTCACAAGGCCGGTGGTTATGCTATAATTTGTAAGAAAGTCAATTTCACAATCAGGATGTCATTTAGAGAAAGTGTTATCGCCGACTGGTGGTAACTCGTAATATTGATTAGGAGGTCTCGTTTTTTGACTGAACAAAAGATTCCCCGCGCTACAGCAAAGCGGTTACCCATTTACTATCGTTACTTAAACATTTTGTTGGATGCAGACAAGACGCGTGTTTCTTCGACGGAATTGTCAGAAGCCGTTAAGGTTGACTCTGCCACCATTCGTCGTGATTTCTCGTACTTCGGTGCCCTCGGTAAACGGGGATACGGTTACGATGTTGAGAGCTTAATTAAGTTCTTTAAGAAAATTTTGAACCAAGATCGGCTGACGAACGTTGCCTTGATTGGGGTCGGGAACTTGGGCCATGCGCTCTTGAACTTCAACTTCCATCAAGACGGAAACGTGCGGATCAGTGCGGCCTTTGACGTGAACGCAGATATTGCCAACACGATTCAAAGCGGCGTGCCAATCTACCCCATGTCAGAGCTGCGGACACAGCTGGAAGAACAACAGATTCAAGTGGCCATCTTAACGGTCCCAGCCGACGTGGCCCAATCCGTCACGGATGACGCTGTTGCCGGCGGGGTGAAGGGAATTTTGAACTTCACACCACTGCGGGTCACGGTGCCTAAGGATGTCCGCGTGCAAAACGTTGATTTGACCAACGAATTGCAAACGCTGATCTACTTCTTGGAACACTACAACAAAGAATAATCAGGGAGTCGTAATCTATTCGTAGGTTGCGGCTTTTTTGTTGCCATTTGTGAAAGTCTGCGGTCAAATTTGCCGAAATTGGTGAAAAAAGCCTTCACTTTGACGACTTTGTGATTGTGTACTTAAAAACAACCACGTTAACTGTGTCGATGGTCATCAGATTGGGGGCCTAGTCACTCAGGGTGGCAACTGGGCCATACCCGCATGTTAGTGCTGGAAGTGACAGCTATCTTGGCCCGATGCCCAACTGATTGGTTTACCGAGCAGCGGCAGCAGGGGAGCCTATCAAATTAATGGCAATTTGTCAGGAGGTCGGTATGATAGGGAACAACGAGGATGGTCAGTCCAGCTGATGGGGACTTGAAAGTGGCCGTGCTAGTGGCGCCAAGTTGGCCTAACTGCCGGCCGGTGGTGCCAGTTGAGACCTGCCGCACACTGGTGGATTTCCGTCTGACTGGAGGCGCTGCCAACGAGATGTTGCCGGTCTTCGTCTATGAATAAATTCATACAATGTGCGGTCATCCCTAGGCCCACAAGGCATCAGTGGACTGACCAATTAGCACTCGAGAATTTGTTTGCCAAATTCCTTGATTTTTACGAGGAAAAACCATATATTAGATATTGTGATTAGCACTTATGTTAGTCAAGTGCTAACAGTGCTAAAAAGTAAGTTTATTGGAGGGATTCAAGTGTTAAAACCATTAGGAGACCGCGTCATTTTGGATCAACCACAAGAAGAAGAAACTACGGTTGGTGGCATTGTTTTAGCAAGTAATGCTCAGGAAAAGCCTTCAACGGCCAATGTCGTTGCTGTCAGCGATGGCCGTGTGTTAGACAATGGCGATAAGGTAGCCCCAGCTGTTAAGGTTGGCGACAAGGTATTGTTTGATAAGTATGCCGGTACGGAAGTTAAGTACGAAGACAAGACTTACCTTGTTTTACACGAAAAGGATTTAGTCGCTGTCGTTGACTAATTGCTTTCCCACTAATACGTGCAACTATTTAAAAAATTTAGTATGAGGTGAATGTAAAAAATGGCTAAAGAATTAAAGTTCTCTGAAGATGCACGCAGCAAGATGCTTGCTGGTGTTGATAAGTTAGCTGATACGGTCAAGACCACCTTAGGGCCTAAGGGTCGTAACGTGGTTTTGGAACAAAGCTACGGCAACCCAACCATCACGAATGATGGTGTTACGATTGCTAAGGCAATTGAATTAGACGATCACTTTGAAAACATGGGTGCGAAGTTAGTTTCCGAAGTTGCTTCCAAGACCAACGATATCGCTGGTGATGGGACCACGACGGCCACTGTCTTAACGCAAGCCATCGTTAACGAAGGGATGAAGAACGTCACTGCCGGTGCCAACCCTGTTGGTATCCGTCGCGGGATCGAAAAGGCCACTGACGCCGCTGTGGACGCTTTACACAAGATGTCTATCGACGTGAAGACCAAGGACGATATCGCCCAAATCGCTTCTATTTCATCTGCCAGCAAGGAAACGGGTAATTTGATTGCTGACGCCATGGAAAAGGTTGGTAATGACGGGGTCATCACTATTGAAGAATCTCGTGGGGTTGATACCAGCTTGGACGTTGTTGAAGGGATGCAATTCGATCGTGGGTACATGTCACAATACATGGTTACCGACAACGATAAGATGGAAGCAAACCTCGACAACCCTTACATCTTGATCACCGACAAGAAGATTGCCAACATTCAAGACATCTTGCCATTGTTACAATCCGTCGTTGAACAAAGCCGTTCACTCTTGATTATCGCTGATGACATCACCGGTGAAGCTTTACCAACCTTGGTATTGAACAAGATGCGTGGGACCTTCAACGTGGTTGCTGTTAAGGCACCTGGTTTTGGTGACCGTCGTAAGGCCCAATTGGCTGATATCGCGACCTTAACTGGTGGGACTGTGATTACCGATGACTTAGGTCTGAACTTGAAGGACACGACCATCGATCAATTAGGTCAAGCCCAAAAGGTTAACGTGACGAAGGATGACACCACCATCGTTGAAGGTGCTGGTGCTAAGGACCAAATCGCTGCTCGGGTTGCTGAAATCAAGGGTCAGATTGACGATACGACTTCTGACTTTGATCGCGACAAGCTGAAGGAACGTTTGGCTAAGTTATCCGGTGGGGTTGCCGTCGTTCGTGTCGGTGCCGCTACGGAAACTGAATTGAAGGAACGTAAGTACCGGATTGAAGATGCCTTGAACGCTACCCGTGCGGCCGTTGAAGAAGGCTTCGTTGCTGGTGGTGGGACTGCTTTGATCAACGTCATCAAGGACGTTGCCAAGGTTGAAGCCGAAGGCGACGAACAGACCGGTGTAAACATCGTGCTGCGTGCCTTGGAAGAACCCGTTCGTCAAATCGCTCAAAACGCCGGGGTCGAAGGCTCTGTTGTTGTTGAACATTTGAAGAGTGAAAAGCCTGGTATTGGTTACAACGCTGCTGACAACACGTACGAAGACATGGTTAAGGCCGGTATCACTGACCCTACCAAGGTTACCCGTTCTGCTCTGCAAAACGCTGCCTCTGTCTCAGCTCTGTTGTTGACGACTGAAGCCGTTGTTGCTGAAAAGCCAGAAGACAATCCAGCACCAGCTGCACCAGCTGCTAACCCAGGAATGGGCGGCATGATGTAAGCGACTGCTTCATTAAAATGATTATCAAAAACGAGAAGATTGCGATCTTCTCGTTTTTTGCGTCTAAATTAGGGCTTTTAAGGGGAAATTTAACCAAATTTCAGCGGGTAAAGGGTCGGTATATCAGGGATTAGGGGGTAGCAACAAAACAAAGTAAAAAGAAAGTCTTTATTTCTCTTAGCCTTTGCCGGATAATGGATAAGTTCGTTGAGAAATTCTGGTGTTGCTAACTGCTAGAATTGTGGTAATGTGGAGCTAGTTGTAGTAGACTTACCACACATTCGGATTCAATCTGAAAAGCACTTATTAACGGGCATAGACCCGTTTTCATTATTTATGGAGATAAGGAGTAAATAGTCATGTGGCGTTATTTAAAGCGGGTTTTAATTGGTAAACCCCTCAAGACCATGGACGAAGGCGGTCAGGCGTTAACCAAGTTTAAAGCGTTAGCCTTACTCTCGTCTGATGCGTTATCTTCCGTGGCTTATGGTACTGAGCAAATTACGACAGTTCTGATTACCTTATCAGCAGCCGCTTTGATGTATCAATTGTGGGTTGCTGCACTGGTCTTAGTTCTGTTATTTGCGATCACGCTTTCTTACCAGCAGATCATTCACGCATATCCTTCCGGGGGTGGCGCGTACGTGGTTGCTAGCACTAACTGGGGCCAATCGGCTGGGTTAGTCGCTGGGGGTTCCTTGCTGGTTGATTATATGCTGACCGTGGCGGTTTCAACGACTTCTGGGACCGAGGCGATTACCTCGGCGATTCCAGCGCTGTATCCGTATTCCGTATTGGTATCAGTCTTAATCGTTATTGGGATTATGCTTTTGAACTTGCGGGGAATGAAGGAGTCGGCGGCCTTTCTGACGATTCCTGTCTACTTGTTCATTGGCATGATCATCGTGATGATTGGTGTTGGTTTCTACAACATCATGAGTGGAAATATCACGTATCACGCTGCGGCAACCCCATTGGGCGATCCCGTAAAGGGCATGACGTTGTTGCTGTTCCTGCGGGCGTTCTCGTCTGGGTCATCTTCATTGACTGGGGTCGAAGCCATTAGTAACGCGGTACCAAACTTCAAGGAGCCGAAACGGCATAATGCGGCGGCAACGCTGGCCATTATGGCGGGTATCCTGGCCATCTTCTTCGCTGGGATTACGTTCCTGAGTTACTACATGGGCATTCGGCCACAGAGTAGCCAGACCGTGCTGTCACAAATTGGGACGGCGGTCTTTGGCCATGGTGTGCTGTATTACATTTTCCAACTGTCAACGGCCATGATTTTGGCTGTGGCTGCGAACACTGGGTTCTCGGCCTTTCCAATCTTGGCCTACAACTTAGCCAAGGATAAATTCCTGCCACACGCGTACCTTGACCGGGGGGACCGGTTAGGGTATTCCAACGGGATTATCTCGCTAGCCGTTGGGGCGATTGTCTTGATTCTGATTTTCCATGGTCAAACGACGCTGTTGATTCCCCTCTATGCAATTGGGGTTTTCGTGCCATTTGTCCTGTCACAGTCTGGGATGATCATTCACTGGTTCAGAACACGCGAGGGCTGGTGGATTGGTAAGGCGCTGATTAACTTATTAGGGGCCTTGATTTCACTGGGATTGGTTACCGTCTTGCTGTTGCTGCGTTTTGGCAATGTTTGGCCATACCTGATCATTATGCCATTGATTCTGTTACTGTTTTATCGGATTAATGGTCATTACCATAACGTCGCGAAACAGTTGCGGGTCGCTGAAAAGGAACGGGCTGACATCCACGAGTATGATGGGGCGACCGTCATCGTGCTGGTCAGCAACATCACCCGGGTGACATCCGGTGCCATCAACTACGCGCGGTCCATTGGGGACTACGTGATTGCGATGCACGTGTCCTTCGATGAAAATCCAGAGAAGGAACACAAGACGGCTCAGGAGTTCAAAGAAGAGTTCCCAGACATCCGGTTCGTGGATATCCACTCGTCTTACCGCTCCATTGCCACGCCAACGTTGCGGTTCTGTGACGTGATTGCCAAGCGGGCAGCTGAACGGAACTTTACGACCACGGTCCTGGTACCGCAGTTCGTTCCGCGGCACCCGTGGCAAAATGTCCTGCATAACCAAACGGCGTTACGCTTACGGACAATCCTGAACTCACGGGAAAATATCATCGTTTCGACTTATAACTATCACTTAAAAGAGTAGTTTCACCAGAAAAGGCGTTCCTCAAACAGTCGGTTACACGGTTGTCGGGGGAGCGCCTTTTGTGGTACCTGGAAGTTCAAGTCCTGTAAATTCTTAAAGGTTCACTTCAAAATTGAGAGACGATGTAGTATTTACATGATTAAACGGGTAACATGCTGTTAGAGGTACTCATATGTGTGAGTATAGAATTTATCGCGGATCGTTCGACCGTTTTTGACCGATAACATGCAAGGCAGGTCAACCAGCTTGAATATTCTTAAAGATTGTTTGTGCCATATAAGCAAAAGTGATGACTTTTTGATGGAAATGATCCCGTGTTTCGCAAAGTGATATTATGGGCTTTAGCATGGAGTGGGGTGCCCTTGGCACTTTATGATCTGGCCGGCATGGCGATTACCGTTGTGCTGTTGGCGTTCAATGGGAGTGCGTGGCTTGCACTATGCTTTTGGCTACTAGGACTAACCTCCAATTGTTTTCGTGTCCTATATCTTCTATGCAGCACTGAAGAAAACGGTCTATAAACCCATTTTGATTTGTGGTGGACTGATGATATTGGAATACTTTTACTATTTCCTTTTAAGCGGAAAGATAGCGTCGCCATTCTTGGCGGTGTATGTTTTCGTTTATATTGGGGCGGGGTTAGTTGTTCCATTTGTACTAAGAATGTATGGAAAAAATCATCTGAATGATGAGAATTAATTATGACGCAAAGGAAATATTGTTAAATGAGAGCACTTGCCGTTATTGGTAGGTGTTCTTTTTTAAGCATGATGGTGCCAGGCTGACTGAAAGTGCAATTTGAAGGTAGAAAGATCGACAAGCTAGAATGTCAATCAATAAGGTGAGTGGGTAGCTGAATTCCAATGCTATTCGGCGCTGTCAGGGACTTTAGCCGTTCATGGGTAAGTTTACCAACTCGCTAGTAAAGCCACGGAGAATGATATCTAGACGGGCAAATTGCGGGTTGTGTGAAGTAGCTTGTGTTGTAGAACTGCTTCCACCAAAAAAATCAGTAGAGTAGGGGGATTAAGAGTAGATAATTGGGGAACCAACGATCTTTCTATTGCTGCTTAACCTGAATTTAGACCATGTGGCGGTTGATTTTGCGCTTGGTCTTCAAGGTCTTGGGCCAAACGGGCTAAGCAAATGCATCAATCAACGCACAATCGAGAGCCGGAGGAAGCCAGGACGGAGACGGCTGTGTCGATTCTGTTAGTCGGCGTTCTTGGGCCGGTTTACAGAATGGGACAAACTTTGAGCCCTGCACGAACTTAGCAGGGGGCAAAGTTGAGGTGGGAGCCCGGTTCTCAGGCGGGAACCGGCCCCACAGCAGGCGTAGTCCTGGAAGCCGCAGGCGGCCAATCGCAAGTGACTTGACGGGTTTGACTTAAAGCTCTTGACTCAAACCTAAGACCGGAGACTCAAGAGCGCAAAAAAACACCGAACCCAAATGGATTCGGTGTTTAGCAAGCTAGTTTAAGTTAGCTTAGATTAAGCCCATCATAGAAGCAAATGGTGGAACAACGATATCAACAACGATAGAGATAACAACAACGGCGATGGATGCCATAGACCCTTGGATAGAACCAAGTTGTAAGGCCTTAGCAGAGCCAACCGTGTGTCCGGCAGTACCTAAACCAAGTCCGGCACCAATTGGGTCGCTGTTAACATGGAAGAACTTAACGAGCCAGTCACCCAAGGCGTAAATGATAACGGCGTTGAGGATGCAGGCCATGGCAGTAACGGCAGTGTTACCACCGATAGCACCGGCAATAGGCATCGCGATGGCGGTCGTGGCAGCTTGTGGCATCATTGAAGCAATACCAACGTTGTCCAAACCGATAAGCTTTGAGACGTAGTAGATAACGAACAAGGAAATAACTAACCCAACGATCAGGGAAAGCACGATTTCCAACCAGAACTTCTTAACAACGTCATTCCGACGGTACAGAGGAATAGCGAAGGCGATAGTAGCTGGGTTCAAGAACCAGAAGATAATGTTACCACCTGGTAAGTAGGCTGACTTGTAGAAAGTAGCCGTGTCCGTTCCGAATGCCTTAGCAAACAGGAACAGAATGAAGATCCCTAAGACCATCCCAACGAACAGAGGTTGGAATAAGAAGAAACCTTTACCGATCTTGAATAACCATTGACCGAATAAGTAAACAACTAATGATAGAAAAATACCAAATAATGCGTTACCGGCAGAAGCACCAGCGGCGTTAGTTCCTAACGCGTCACCGAGCCATTTGCCCCAAACTGCCATATGGGCGGTTGCAGTTAAAGTCATCATAAATTTTCATCCTTTTCTAGTGAAAGTAGTAGCAGTCGACGAATTTATTCTTCGACGTTAACGTCACGATGGAAGACGTTCTTCCGAAGCCAGATGAATCCGGCGGTCGTGTAGGCCACAACAACCAGCAGGACAATCGTTGCAATTAAGATAACGACAACCAGTTGAACCCCTTGAGCCTTTAAGATGTCCAGGCTAGCAGCCAATTGGATACCTGAAGGAACGAACAAGAAGGCAATCAAACTGATCATGAAGTCCCCAAATTTTTCAACGTTACGTAACTTAACGATGTGGGAAGCCAATAAGATGTAAAGGATTACCAAACCGATAACAGGCGTTGGAACTGGGAACGTTGCTGGGAACAGTGGGGAAATTAGGCTGGAAACAAACAGGATGGCGGCGAAGATCCCCATTTGAATTAAGATGGGTGAAGCTTGTTCTTCTTTAGCCGTTTCTGTCTTTGTTGCTTTATCATTAGCAGCCAATAGAAAAATCTCCTTTCAAAATACAAACCAAAGTGACGGACGACTGGAAAGGTTTCACAAGGAAATAGGATAAATAGCTTGGACACAAATGAAATGTGAAACCTTTCTCAATGGCACAAATCCATTATATGGCTTTTGCCTGATTTGCACAAGAAAAATCTGTGAATTTTAGGCTTTTGTCTGTACACTTGTGCACGAAATCGCCCAATTGGATAGAAAGGAAACGCTTACACAAACTTTATGAATTAATTTTTAATTCACAAACCCAGAGCGGGGTACTTTGTGAATTGTGTTAGTTGACTGAACAAAGCTTATTTTTCTCTGATGAGTCCGAAAAGGCGGTTGTGTTTAATTTCATAGATTTGTATAATTAGCAAAAGAGTTGAATGAAAGAAAGAGGACACTTTAATGAAATTTGAGATTATTGTTAGCTTATTTGCTACCATGATTATCTCCGCGGTCCTAACCCCGTTTGTACGCCGCTTTGCGTTTCAAATTGGTGCGGTGGATAAACCGAATCAACGCCGGGTCAACAAAGTTCCCATGCCGACCCTGGGTGGCCTAGCCATCTTCATTGCGTTTACATTTTCAACCATGTTTTTGTTACGTGACCAAATGCCAACGCAACAGCTGTGGGGGTTGTTCGGTGGTGAATGTATTATCGTTGCTGAGGGCATGATCGATGATGTCTTCGAGCTTTCCCCCAAGCAGAAGATTTTAGGACAACTGCTGGCGGCCCTGGAAGTTTATTTCGTGGCCGGCGTGCGGATGCGTTACCTGACGTTACCCTTCGTGGGCGTCTGGCACTTTGGCTGGTTAGCCCTGCCAATCACGTTGCTGTGGATTGTGGCCATCGTGAATGCCATCAACCTGATCGATGGGCTGGATGGGCTAGCGACCGGGGTCTCAATCATTGCGTTGACGACCACTGGGATTACCGGCTTGTTCTTCTTAAACGTAGCCAACACCTGGGTGGCCATCATGATTTTCGCGTTGGTGGCTGCCATGGTTGGGTTCTTACCTTATAACTTTTTCCCAGCCCGGATTTATTTAGGGGATACCGGGGCCCAGTTTATCGGGTTCATGATTGCCTGTTTCTCCCTCTATGGGTTAAAGAACGTCACGTTTATTTCCGTGATCATCCCCGTGATCATTCTCGGGGTGCCCATCACGGATACCGTGTACGCCATGATTCGCCGGATCTTAAATCGGCAGCCAATCTCGCATGCGGATAAGCACCATTTGCATCACCGCTTGATGCAGTTGGGCTTAACCCACCGGCAAACGGTGCTGGTCATCTACGGCATTGCGTTGATCTTTTCCTTTATTTCCTTGCTCTATCCGTTGTCTACCATCTGGGGGTCCGTCCTGTTGACGGTGGCCATCCTGATTGGACTAGAACTCTTCGTGGAGGCCATTGGCCTGGTTGGTTCGGATCGACAGCCCTTGTTGCACTGGATCAATCGGGTTGTTCAGAAACTCACGTCGAAGAATTCTGACGAGTAGGAACCAATTTGAAGTTTAACCATAAAAGGTGTGTCGCCAGAAAATTTCTGACGGCACACCTTTTCGTTTGCCAATGTATTAGTAGAAGAATTAATCCGTTTTGTCATGACTGCTGGCGTTGATTTCCACCGGGACTTCGTTATAGGCGATGTCGCCCAGGGTAACCGTCAGTCGGTCGCTTAGCAGGTTAGTGATGGCGGCCTGGGTGTCAGCGACGGCGGCTAAATCGACCGCAATCGTGACGGCAACCTGGTCCGTATAGTTGGTGGCCAGGATGCTGATGGCGTTTTCGGTGAGGTAGTGGTTGAGCCGGTCGTAGTTGGGGTAGTCGACGGTGAGGGTCAGTGCCTGTTGCCGGACTAATTTGACCACGCCAACCGCTTCGATGCCGGTCGAGGTGGCGTTACTGTAAGCGCGAATCAAACCACCGGCGCCCAACTTGATGCCGCCGAAGTACCGGGTGACCACGGCAATCACGTTGTGCAGGTGGTTGCGTTGCAGGACGGTCAGAATGGGGACGCCCGCGGTTCCGGAGGGCTCGCCGTTATCACTTTCCCGTTGGATTTCGTCGTGCTCACCAATCAAGTAGGCCCAGCAATGGTGGGTGGCCTTTGCTTCACGGGCCGTCACGTCCGCCCAAAAGGCCTTGGCGTCCTCTTCCGATGTGACCCGGCCGAGATCGGCGATGAACCGAGATTTTTTAATTTCGAGCTCGTGGTTGCCGCTCGCTTGGATGGTTAAATAATCTGTTTCCATTTAAAAAGCACCTTTCAAAAAAATAATCGGCCTTCTTTTACGGAGTTAACTAGTAGAGTCACCGTAAGGAGGAGTAGCCGTGCAAAATGATGAAGACTTTTTTGGCCGCCAGTTACCGTTGCGAGGCGCGCCCACGAATGGGGCAGTGGGACAACACGCGTTAAGAACTGTGGGTGAACGGCGGCAGTGTCAGCGCTGTGGGCAGTGGTTAGCGGTCACAGACCGGTTGGCCAACGGCGACTGGTATTGTCGCCAGTGCCTACAGCTAGGCCGATTGACCTCGCAACATGAATTATACACTATTCCGGAACCCAACCGGTTTGTGCGCGTCAAATCTGGGGGATTGACTTGGACGGGACAATTGAGTGCCCAACAAAATGTGGCGGCACAGGCCGTGTTACGACACGTGAAAACGCGAACGGACCATTTACTGTGGGCGGTCACCGGGGCGGGGAAGACGGAAATTGTCTATCCGGCGCTGGCTTGGGCGTTGGCGCAAGGCTGGCGGGTGGCCTGGACCTCGCCGCGAGTGGACGTGTGTCTGGAACTTGCCCCCCGGTTACGTCAGGCGTTTGGTGGGGTTGCACAGGCCTTACTGTATGGTGGTCAGGCTGACCCGTACGCCTATTGTCCGTTGACGATTTGTACCACGCATCAATTGTTACGGTTCAAGGCCGCCTTTGACCTGATTGTCGTGGATGAGGTGGATGCCTTTCCATTGGCGACTAGTCCGATGCTACAACGGGCCATCACTAACGCTCAGAAGCCCCAGGGCTGTCATCTATTATTGACCGCGACGCCTGGCAACGACCTGCAGCAACAAGTTCGTCGGCGACAGTTAGCGGTGACCTACGTGCCGCTCCGCTATCACGGCCATTTGTTACCACAGATTGATCTGCGTTTGGCGTGGCGGTGGCGAGAAGGACTTTTACGCAATCGCCTGCCGAGCGCGCTGATTCACCAGCTGCGGGGGTATTTGGCCAAGCACCAGCGGTTCCTGTTATTTGTGCCGCACGTGGTGGACCTGCCGGTAATCGGTCAGGCCCTACAACTGGCGGGTATTCAGGGCGGGGTGACCGTGCATGCGGCGGACCCGGACCGGCCGGCCAAGGTCCAGGCGATGCGTGACGAGACGATTCCGTTTCTGATTACGACCACTATCTTGGAACGCGGGGTCACCTTTCCCAATATTGCCGTGGTGATTTTGGGTGGGGATGATCCGGTCTTTTCGACGGCCGTCCTAGTCCAGATTGCCGGACGGGTTGGTCGAAGCGCAGACTTTCCTAGCGGGCAGGTCACCTGTTACTGTCACAGCCATACCAAACGGGTGCGGCTGGCGCGGGGAATGATTGCGCACCTCAATCTCCAGGGCAGACGCCAGGGTGGACGGCCATGAGGGCCTGCGTTTGGTGTGGCCGTCAGTTACAAACGACGCTGACGTTAGCCCAAATTTGGCAGTTCACCCCAATAGCGCAGGCGACCGTCTGTGACACGTGTCGGCAACGGTTTACGGCCATTACGAGTCAGCACTGTCCGTCGTGCGGTCGGCAACAAGTAGATGAGACTGTCTGTCTGGATTGCCAGCGCTGGTCGGGGGATCGACTGACCAATCATGCCGTTTACGTGTACGATTCGGCCATGAAGGCCTACATGCAGCAATATAAATTTCAGGGGGATTATGCATTGCGGGTCCTGATGCAGGCCCCATTGGCGGCGGCCCTGCAGCGGGAGACCTATGATGTGTTGGTGCCAATCCCGGTGGACCAGCTGACTTGGCGGACGCGGGGCTTCAATCAGGTCACCGGCTGGCTGCAGAATCAGCCTTTCCAGCAAGCCCTGCTGGTCCGAGCAACACACAAGGAACGGCCGCAATCAGCCAAGGACCGGGCCGACCGACTCCGGACACCCCAGCCATTTACCCTGGCGCCCAATGCCGGTCAACTTCTCCGCGGACAACGCGTTTTGCTGCTGGATGATGTGTACACGACGGGGCGGACCCTGCGTCACGCCGCTGACCAAATTTATTTGGGAGGGGCGAAAGCGGTTACTAGCCTGACTTTAGCGCGTTAAGGGGTGGGTAAAAATGATTAGATTAATTGTTTCTGGTAGGGCTTTCTATTATAATAAGTGTAAGCAAAGCATATTAGAAGAGTGGTCCTTCTAATGCTGAGCAAGCCAAGGAATTCTTGGCTGAAGGGAGAGAAGTTTTATGCTCACATTTAATATTCGTGGTGAAAACATCGAAGTTACTGACGCAATACGGGATTACGTTGAAAAGCGTATCAGCAAGTTGGAGAAATATTTCGACAACAATGTTGAGGCAATTGCGCATGTCAACCTGAAGGTCTACCAAAACAAGACAGCGAAGGTTGAAGTAACAATCCCACTCCCATACTTGACATTACGGGCAGAGGAAACCTCTCCGGACTTATATGCAAGTGTTGACCTGGTAACGGACAAGCTGGAACGTCAAATTCGTAAGTACAAGACCAAGGTCAACCGTAAGTCCCGGGAAAAGGGTTACAAGAATCTCGACTTCTCACCGGACGCTGACAGTGAAAAACCGGCTGACAGTAACGAATTAGAAGTTGTCCGCACCAAGCGGGTTTCATTGAAGCCAATGGATAATGAAGAGGCCGTTCTGCAAATGGACATGTTAGGCCATGACTTCTTTATCTACGAAGACGCTGAAACTAATGGTATCAGCATCGTCTACCGTCGTAACGACGGTCGGTATGGCTTGATTGAGGCCGATGACCAAGATTAAGTAAATTTAGTTTCCGAAGCGCTGCGAGTTCTCGCGGCGCTTTTTTGTATAAGAGTGCGGAACGAGCCGCTTAGGTCCTGAGCATTAGGGAGTAAAAGAGCTTCTGCCCGGCAGCGCCGGGCAGGAGTTCTTTTACTTTCTAAGCGCAGGGACCTGGCTCGTGTAGCACGTTTCGGAAGCCGCAAGGACCGGGATTGTTCCGTGGAGAACCGACTTAACGAACTAAAACAATCTAAATTGAACGTAAATTCCGGGCCTGGGTCGTTTCCGTTACGGTGTTAAGCGGAACCAGTTGCCCCGCGTAGCACGTTTCGGAGGCCGCCAGGACCGGGATGGTTCCGTGTAGAACCAGTGAAACGATTTGAAGTAAGCTGAAATGAATGTCCAGTCCTGGATATTTTCTTAGCCGGGTTAAGCGCAGGAGTCTGCCCCGCGTAGCACGTTTCGGAGGCTGCAAGGAACGGGATTGTTCCGTGTAGAATCAGTGAAATGATTTGAAACAAGCTGAAATGAATGTCCAGTCTAGAGTCATTGCTTAGTCAGGGTTAAGCGCAGAAACCTGCCTTGCGGAACACGTTCCTGCCAGGCAACCTAGGCGTTGCTACATGGTGTCTCAAGCAATTCAACCGGTGCCAGTCACCAGCCAGTTTGGCCAGTGAAATCACAATTTAATTTCCACGCAACGCAGACTTAACGCAGAACTGTTATACTTAAGACTCGAATCAGTGTGTCGGGGAGACCGCGATGCACGCTGGAAGTCTGTGACCCCCTTGAATATCGCAATAGATTAATTGTTAAACTAATTTTGTTAACCCTATTTTAGGTTGGTGCCAAGCTAAAGAAACCGCTTCACCAAGCCGCCAGTATGGAGATTTGTTTCATCTTGGTCCGGATAGTGGTAAAATGTAGGTTGATTTATTGTAAACAAATGGGTAACTTTAAATAGACTTACTAAATGTACTGAAGGGAATTCTCACATGGCAAATATTTTGAAACGATGGGTCGAAAGTGATCGCCGGACTTTACGACGCCTCAGTAAATTAGCGGACGAAGTTGGTGCTTACGCCGACGAGTACGCACAACTTTCAGACGATGATCTGAAGGCAAAAACGCCGGAATTTAAACAGCGTTATCAAGACGGCGAAACGTTGGACGATTTACTGCCTGAGGCTTTTGCGGCTATCCGTGAAGGTGCCAAGCGGGTTCTCGGCCTCTATCCTTTCCACGTGCAGATCATGGGGGGAATTGTGCTTCATGAAGGGAACATTTCCGAAATGAAGACAGGTGAAGGGAAAACCTTGACCGCCACAATGCCCGTGTACCTGAACGCTATTGCCGGTAAAGGGGTTCACGTTGTAACGGTTAACGAATACCTGTCTGCACGTGACGCCACTGAAATGGGTGAACTGTACACCTGGATGGGCTTAACGGTTGGGTTGAACTCAGCTGAAAAGTCACCAGAAGAAAAACGGGAAGCCTACAACGCCGACATCACTTACTCAACCAACGGGGAAATCGGTTTCGATTACCTGCGTGATAACATGGTTGTTTACAAAGAAGATATGGTTCAACGACCATTGAACTTTGCGATTGTCGATGAAGTTGACTCTATCTTAATTGATGAAGCCCGGACGCCACTGATCATTTCTGGTCAGTCCGAAGGGACGAGTGCGCTTTACCAACGGGTTGATCGCTTTGCGAAGACCTTACATGAAAAAGACGACTTTAAGATCGACCTGGAATCCAAGACGGTTGCTTTGACCGATACTGGGATTGAAAAGGCCGAAAAGTACTTCAACTTGAAGAACTTGTATGACACCGACAACACGGCCTTGACCCACCATATGGACCAAGCCTTGCGGGCCAACTTTATCATGCTTCGTGATAAAGACTACGTGGTTCAAGACGGTGAAGTCTTAATCGTTGATTCCTTTACTGGGCGGGTTATGGACGGTCGTCGTTACTCTGACGGCCTGCACCAAGCCATTGAAGCCAAGGAAGGCGTCGAGATTCAAGAAGAAACCAAGACGATGGCCAACATCACGTACCAAAACTTGTTCCGGATGTACAAGAAGCTTTCCGGGATGACGGGTACTGCCAAGACCGAAGCCGAAGAATTCCGGGAAATTTACAACATGGAAGTTATCACCGTGCCAACCAACAAACCGGTTGTCCGGGTCGATGAACCTGACTTGTTGTACCCAACCTTGGAATCCAAGTTTGACGCCGTTGTTAAGGAAATTAAGTCATTACACGAAAAGGGTCAACCGATGTTAATCGGGACCGTTGCCGTGGAAACGTCAGAATACCTGTCCCAACGTTTGGATAGTGAAAACATTCCGCACGTGGTCTTGAACGCCAAGAACCATGCCAAGGAAGCCGATATTATTCAAAACGCTGGTCAAAAGGGTGCTGTTACCATCGCTACCAACATGGCTGGGCGGGGGACCGATATTAAATTGGGACCCGGCGTCGTTGAAATTGGTGGGTTAGCCGTTATCGGGACTGAACGTCACGAATCACGGCGGATTGATAACCAACTTCGTGGGCGTTCCGGTCGTCAAGGTGACCCTGGTATGACCCAGTTCTACCTGTCTCTGGAAGATGATTTGATGCGGCGGTTCGGTTCTGACCGGGTCAAGGCCTTCCTCGAACGGATGAACGTTGATGGCGAAGACGCTGTTATCCGTAGCCGGATGATCACTAAGCAAGTGGAATCTGCACAAAAGCGGGTTGAAGGGAATAACTACGATTCCCGGAAGAACGTTCTGCAATACGATGACGTTATGCGTCAACAACGGGACGTTATCTATGGCGAACGGAACCAGGTCATTAACCAAGACTCCTCATTGAAGTGGGTCTTGATGCCAATGATCGAACGGACCGTTGACCGGGTGGTTAACCTGCATACGCAAGGCGACCAATCCGATTGGGATTTGGATACCTTACTAGACTTCGGGATTTCCGCAATGGTTTCACCAGATAAGATCAGCCTGGATGATTTGAAGGGCAAGACCGCTGATGAAATCAAGGCCTTCTTCATGGGCTTAGCTGAAGAAGTTTACGCTGACAAGCAAAAGCAACTCTACGACCCAGCTCAAATGTTGGAATTCGAAAAGGTTGTGCTGTTACGTTGTGTCGACTCTCACTGGACCGACCACATCGACGCCATGGACCAATTACGTCAATCCATTGGATTACGGGGCTATGGTCAGTTGAACCCATTGGTTGAATACCAACAAGATGGGTTCCGGATGTTCGGCGAAATGATTTCCGACATCGACTACGACGCCACGCGCCTGTTCATGAAGTCTGAAATTAGACAAAATATTACCCGTTAAACGGGAACGAACGAGGCGGAAGCAATTCCGACCTCGTTTTCTTTTAGCTTCGCTACTGAGGGCGAAACACTAGTGACAAACTTGTTTGTGGGTTAAACTAGTAGTTGGCCGCAGGGTGTATGAAAATAAAGTTGGCCGCGACAATGTCAGTGACCAGAGGCGGGGCAAAGTACCCAGCTGTGTCGGTGGCCTTGGCTGAGGTTCTTTCTCAGCCTAGTCCACGGGACGACCTTTGTGACCGTTTCTCAGGCACAAAGTCGAGGTGGAAGCCCGTTTTTCAGGCTGGAACCGACCCCCATAGCAGGGAACTTTGAACCCCGCCGGCGGGAACGAAATTTCTCGTGGACCGGTTCATTTTCACCAGCCCGGAGGCGGAAACAACGATTTAACCCGAAACAAATAGAATAACTAAAAAGGAGCCAACTAACATGGAATTAAGCGATGCAAAACGTGAAATTACCACCATGCGTGAACAACTAACCGGCTTTAGGGGGTCGCTTTGACTTTGATGCCCTGAACGAGAGCATCAGTGTCAACGAAGGCCAGATGGCCCAACCGGATTTTTGGGACAATGCCCAAGCCGCGCAAAAATTAATTGATGAAACCAATGAAATGAAGAAAAAGGTCGAGGAATACCAAAACCTGTCCGACCAAGTCGATGACCTCGAGGTTGCCCTGGAGTTATTACAGGAGGAACCCGACGCTGACATGCAGGCGGAGTTTGAGGCGGACTTTGCCAAAGCCAAACAAGCATTACAGCAGTACAGCCTGAACATGTTGCTCAACCAGAAGTATGACCGCAACAATGCGATTTTAGAAATCCATCCCGGCGCTGGGGGCACTGAATCCCAGGACTGGGGTGACATGCTGATGCGGATGTATACGCGTTGGGCCGAACAGCATAGCTTTAAGGTCACCATTTTGGATTACCAACCGGGGGATGTTGCGGGCTTAAGCAGCGCAACGTTACTGATTGCCGGACACAATGCGTATGGCTATCTTCGGTCCGAGAAGGGCGTGCACCGGCTAGTTCGGATTTCCCCATTCGATTCGGCCGGGCGGCGACACACGTCGTTTGCTTCCGTGGATGTTCTACCAGAACTGGATGACTCGGTCGACGTTGAGATCAACCCGGCTGACTTGAAGGTGGACGTTTACCGGGCTTCGGGGGCTGGGGGCCAACACGTTAACAAGACGTCTTCGGCCGTGCGAATCACCCACTTGCCAACTGGTATCGTGACGCAGAGTCAGGCGCAACGGTCACAACTGCAAAACCGGCAGACGGCTTTGGGGATGTTGCGGGCCAAGCTGTATGAACGCGAGGAACAGAAAAAGGCCGAGGAAAAAGCCAAGCTTGAGGGCGACCAGATGGATATTGGCTGGGGGTCTCAGATTCGGTCATACGTGTTCCACCCGTATACGATGGTCAAGGATCACCGGACGGACTACGAAACGGGGAACGGTCAAGCCGTCATGGATGGCGACCTAGATCCCTTCATCGATGCATATCTGCAATGGCAACTGAGCCAAAAAAATCCAGATTAAGCGTCAGGTGGCGTGGCTAAACGTTAGCACAACTAACAATCGCAGCTGTCGCAAAAGAGTTAACGGCGCTACCGGCTGGCATGTCCTGCTAGTTGACTGATTCACAAAAATAATGATTGCGCGGGTAACACGAATGTCGTGTTGCCCGTTTTTGTTTCATGCTATACTGGGGACAGCTATTTTTTCAGGAAAGGTGTCGATTTCATGCGGACATTTATTGCTTGCGGCAGTTATTTGCTGCAACCGCTAGTTTGGCTGGCCATTCTGCGGGTCTGGCTGACTAGTCGCGCGCGGATCAAGTCCGAGCGTCATGACTTTGGGAGCGCCGTTTACGGTGACCATTTTGAGTTGCGTCATCTGCTAACGCAGGGGATTTTACTAGGATTAGGGCTCTCTCTAATCAACTTCTTAATTGGGTTCAGTTTACCCATTATGTGGATTATTGTTTATGAAGTGTTGGCGTTTATCACGTTGATCATTTTGCCAACCACAGTTTTACCGCTGACCCTGATTGTGGTGAGCACGTTAATCACCTGGTGGGGCAGCAATTACATACCAATCAAGCCCAATCTATCGGCTGCCGGTCTCAGTTTTGGTCCCGTAGCGGGTGCCAACTATCTGTGGCTCGCAGTTATGTTCTTCCTGTTGCTGGGCCACTGGGTTGCCCACTATGGGGGCCGGTTCACGAGTCCTAAGATTTACGCGAAACAGCGGGGGAAGCGCATCGCTGGCTATCCCTGGCGAGAATTATTAGTCATTCCCATGGTGACACTGGTTCCCGGCGACTGGTTTACCAGTCAGTGGGCCTTTTGGCCGGTCTTTCACATTCAAGGGCAAAGTTTTGCGGTCCTAGTTTTACCCTTACTGCTAGGCCTACGTTTCACCATCTTTCGACAGGCGCCACAACTGGTCTACCGGCGTTTGGCGAAGCAATTCGTGTGGCTAGGTGTGGTCGCCGCAGCTTTTGTGGGCTGGACAACGTTTCGGCCACAAGATTCGCCATTCCTATTAATCGTCCTGTTAGTTGGTTATGCTGTTATCCTATGGCGGGCTAAACGCTATGACGAACACCAACAATTCTGGTATTCTCAGGTGGACGACGGCGTCCGGGTACTGGCTATCCGGCCACGAACACCAGCCGTGAAAATGGATCTGGCTGCTGGCGATATTATTTTGGAATGCAACCATCGTCCCATCAATAGTGAAACGAGTTTTTATGAGGCGCTGCTGGCCAATCCCGCGTACTGCCATTTACGTGTCCGGGACATGAACGGTGAATTGAAAATGACCGAGACGGCCATCTACTCCGGCGCACCGCACGAAATTGGGATCGTTTTATTCAGAGATCAGGAGGGGTAACCTATGAGTCGAGTCCTAGTCGTCGATGATGAACCCGCCATTGTGACGTTGTTGCAGTACAACTTGGAACAAGCAGATTTTCAAGTGGTCACAGCAATTGATGGCGAACAGGCGTTGAATTTAGCTCTACACGAAAAGTTTGATGTGATTTTACTGGATTTAATGTTGCCTAAATTAGATGGCGTTGAGGTGACCAAACGCCTGCGCCAAGAGAAAATTCAGACACCCATCATTATGGTGACGGCCAAGACGGGGGAATTTGACACGGTCTTTGGCCTAGAACTAGGGGCGGATGATTATATCACCAAACCGTTTAGTCCCCGCGAGGTGATTGCTCGGATGAAGGCGGTCATGCGGCGGTATCACGAGGATGAGCCACAGGAAAAGGCGCCCAGCAAGGTCGCTCACCGGTTACAGGTCGGGGACCTGACCATTGATCAGGATAAGTTCCAGGTGAAGCGGGGCGACCAGCCGATTGAGCTGACCCCCAAGGAATTTGAATTGTTGCTGTTCTTTGCCAAGCGTCCCGGCAAGGTCTGGAGCCGCGAGCAATTGCTGGAAGGCGTCTGGGGCTTTGATTACAGTGGGCAAACGCGGATGGTGGATATTCATGTGTCCCATCTCCGGGAAAAAATTGAGCGGGACCCCAAGCATCCGACACTGTTGAAGACGGTCCGGGGCTTTGGGTATACCTTTGAGGTCCAGCCATGATCCGGCAATTGCTGGTGGTCTTTCTCGGCTTGGGGGCGGCCAATACGTTACTGGTGAGCGTGGTGCGGGCCCCACATTTTGCCTTAGCCACGTTGGTAGCTTGGTCGTTGGCCTTACTGGAAACTGTGGTCGCTGGCTACCTGTACCACTGGGCTGAACAGCGAATTACGATTTTGACGAAAAAGGTCGAGGGCATCCGCCATGAGGAAGCGCCGGCCCACGTGTTATTATCGCCGCATGACCCGTTTTACCAATTAGCCTTACAGATCAATTATCTGCAAACACAGCAGCGTAAGGCCCGGCGACAGATGGCGGGGCAAAACCAAGAGTTTGCCACCCTGCTGGACTACTTGCCCATCGGGGTGATGGTGATTGACCGGTATCGTAAGGTCGAGCTGGCCAATCCCGCGATGGAACAGTTCCTCCAGCACCGCATCTCGCCGCGGCGACATCCCTTTACCCAAGATATTCGGCAGTTTGAGCTGGCCAGCCTGATCAATTCAGCGTTGAGTGACCGGGAGACCCAGCATCGGACTTTGAAGTTGCCAGGTGTGGTCAATGAACGGACCGTGGATGCCCGAGCTATTTATACGGCGACGTCGCAGGATTATTTTCAAGTGTTGGTCCTGCTGTACGATGTGACCGAGGTGTATGCGGTCGAGCAGATGCAGATGGACTTCGTGTCCAACGCTTCCCATGAGCTGAAGACACCGGTCACGGCTATTTCGGGATTTGCCAAGACCCTGTTAGCGGGGGCCAAGGATGATCCGGAAAAGTCGGTCGAGTTCTTAAAGATTATTGACCAGCAGAGTGAACGCTTAGTGGAATTAATCAATGATGTCTTAACCATTTCGCACATCGAATCGGGTAACGCTGTCGAGGTGACCGAGGTCCCTGTGGGCCAGATGATTGCGAGTCAGGTGGCGTTGTTAACGCCCTTGGCGGCAGTTAATGCCGTGACGCTGATCAATCAGGTACCGACAGACTTAATGGCCGTCACCGACCAGCGTAAGTTTGATCAGGTGCTGAAAAATGTATTGAGCAACGCCATCAAGTACAATCGGCCACAGGGATCTGTGACGCTTTCGACCCGAATTTTAGGGCACTCGTGGGCGTTGACCATTGCGGATACGGGGATTGGGATTGCCCCGCAGGATCAGCTCCGGGTATTCGAACGTTTCTACCGGGCCGACGTGTCCCATTCCAATCAGTTGGTCAGTGGGAGCGGCCTCGGCCTTGCCATTGTCCGAGAGCTGGTCGAGTCGTTGAACGGCAAGATTGATTTGCAAAGCACCCCAGACGTGGGGACTAAGGTTACGCTGACGTTCCCGTTGGCTGAAAAAGAATAGATTAAGTGCGTGGGTGCCTGGAATTTATTTTCCGGGCACCTTTTTTGTGCAGAACGAGTGGACTGGTGAGTGACGGTGGCTTGGTCGCTGAAGAAGATGGCAGGCATAGGCAGTGGAGGTGGCGCAACGCGTGGTCGTAGACTAATTGGCTAGTTGTGGGGCATGACCGCTTAATCAAAAAAATTACCCATAACGGGATATATTTACATAACCTTTACAATACGTCTACACGACATTTACATTCGTTAGGTATACTTATTTTTGAAATGGTCGGGCCGCAAAGCCTAGCCAATTAGGAGGTTAACGGTATGTCTAAAAAGCGCTGGGTGCAGGGCCTGGTCTTGGTTGTTCTGGTTGCGTTAGGGTTTTATGCTTACCAAACGCGTCAGGTCAGCCATGCGGGTGAATCCATCACCGCGGTAGGGTCAACGGCCCTCCAACCCTTAGTAGAAGCAGCAGGCGAACAGTATACGGGCGAACACCTGGGGACGTTCATTAACGTTCAGGGTGGAGGAACCGGTACAGGATTGAGCCAAATTCAAGAGGGCGCAGTCCAGATTGGGAATTCAGACCTCTTCGCTGCAGAACAAAAGGGGATTCGGGCTAAGGAATTAGTCGACCACCGCGTAGCCGTCGTGGGCATTACCCCTATCGTAAACAAAAAAGTGGGTGTCAAGGATCTGTCGACACATCAGCTGATTCAGGTCTTTACCGGCCAGGTCACGAACTGGCGGCAGGTCGGTGGCGCTGACCTGCCTATCGTTTTAATCAACCGGGCCCAAGGAAGTGGGACCCGAGCAACCTTTGAACAATTTGGCCTGGAGAAGCACCGTTCCAAGACCTCACAGGAACAGGATTCTTCCGGGATGGTCCGGTCCATCGTCGCCACGACGCCCGGTGCCATCAGTTACGTGGCTTTTTCTTACGTTGATAAAACGGTTCAGGATCTGTCCTTGAATCACGTGGCACCAACTGAGGATAACGTGACAACGAATCGCTGGAAAGTTTGGTCCTACGAGCACCTGTACACCAAGGGCCAGCCAACCGGTCTGACGAAGGCCTTCATTGCGTACGTTCAATCGCCAGCGGTCCAAAACACTTTGGTCCGCCAACTGGGCTATCTTTCACCCAACCAAATGATGGTCGAACGGAATGCAACCGGTCAGATTACGCAGACGGAGGGCAACTAATATGAAAACAACTGAACAATTAGAAGCCAAGCTGAAGCGTCGTTCCAAGGCCGCCAAGTTAGAAATTTGGGGGCGCCTGATCAGTCTAACGGCGCTGATGCTGATTGTTGCGGTCGTCGTGGCCATCATTGGTTTTGTGGCCTCCAAAGGGATTGCAACGTTTACGAGTAACCACGTGAGCCTCTGGGACTTTTTATCCGGCAAGAGCTGGAACCCCGGGGTCAACGGGGCCAACGGCAAGCCTGAAGTTGGGGCATTACCCATGATTGTCGGGTCCTTCTTAATTACGATTTTATCGGCCATCGTGGCCACGCCATTTGCGATTGGCACGGCGGTCTTTATGAATGAAATTTCACCCAATAAAGGGGCCAAGATTCTCCAACCCGTGACGGAACTCCTAGTGGGGATTCCTTCCGTGGTGTACGGGTTTATCGGGCTTTCCGTGGTGGTTCCGACCACCCGGGCCATCTTTGGCGGCAGTGGTTTTGGGATTCTTTCCGGAACCTGTGTGCTCTTTGTGATGATTCTCCCAACAGTGACGTCGATGAGTGCCGATGCCTTGCGCGCCGTGCCCCGTTACTACCGGGAGGCTTCCTTAGCCTTAGGGGCGACGCAGTGGCAAACCATCTACAAGGTCGTCTTGCGCGCAGCGACCCCCGGGTTAATGACCGCGGTCGTCTTCGGGATGGCGCGGGCCTTTGGTGAAGCCTTAGCCGTGCAAATGGTGATTGGGAACGCCGCACTGATGCCCAACAGTCTGGTCTCACCGTCGGCCACGTTGACGTCGGTTCTGACGACGGGGATCGGGAACACCGTCATGGGCTCGCTGCAAAACAATGCGCTGTGGTCCCTGGCACTAGTTCTGTTATTCATGTCACTAGTCTTTAACTTAATTATTCGCTTGATTGGTCGAAAGGGGCGCTTACAATAATGAATTCCAAAACGCAAAATAAGATTGCCATTGGCGGTCTCTACGGAATTGCCGGATTGGTCGTTCTAATTTTGTTAGCCCTGCTTGGCTACATCTTGGTCAGTGGGGTGCCGCAGTTAAGCTGGCACTTCCTGACCGCACCGGGTAAGGCGTTCCTGAAGGGCGGGGGCGTTGGGATTCAACTGTATAATTCCTTTTATCTGTTGATCCTTGCCATGCTGATTTCCTTTCCAATTGCCTTGGGCGCTGCCATTTACCTGTACGAATATGCCAAGGATAATTGGGTCACAACCACGATTCGAACGGCGATTGAAATTCTGAGTTCACTGCCTTCCGTAGTCGTTGGGTTGTTCGGTTTCCTGTTCTTCGTGGTCAAGCTGCACCTAGGTTTTTCCATCTTGTCCGGAGCCTTTGCACTAACCTTCTTCAACTTGCCGCTGCTAACCCGGAGCATTGAAGATTCCTTACGCACCATCAGTGACGTGCAACGAGAAGGGGGCCTGGCACTCGGGCTGTCTCGGTGGGAGACCGTTACTCGGGTAATTTTACCTGCCGCGGTACCCAGTATCCTGACCGGGGTCATCCTGAGTGCTGGCCGGGTCTTTGGGGAAGCCGCTGCGTTGATCTACACGGCGGGCCAGAGCGCCCCGGCCTTGGACTTCACCGACTGGAATCCGTTTAACATTTCCAGTCCACTGAACCCAATGCGGCCAGCAGAAACCTTAGCCGTTCACATTTGGAAAATTAATTCGGAAGGCATCATGCCGGATGCCAAGGCCATTTCATCCGGGTCATCGGCCGTCTTAGTGATTGCCATTCTGCTGTTCAACTTTGCGGCCCGTTACCTGGGTAAACGTTTGTATAAGCGCCTGACATCGGCGTAGAGGAGGAAAACCATGTTTGTGAATAACGATGTAAAAAATGCGATGGCCATGGAAGAGCGGCACGTGATTAAGCTCAGTGACCCGGACCATCCCGTCATTCTCTCCACGGAAGACCTCCACGTGTACTATGGCAAGAAGGAAGCCTTATTTGAAGGTGACCTGGAGTTTGCCAGCAATCAAATCACGGCCTTGATTGGGCCTTCCGGTTCGGGGAAGTCGACCTACTTGCGGTCGTTGAACCGGATGAATGATCGCATCGCCACGGTGACGGGGAAAATCATGTACCGCGGCGTTGATATCAACCAGCCCAGCATTGACGTCTATGAGATGCGGCGTCGGGTGGGGATGGTCTTCCAACGACCCAACCCGTTTGCCAAGTCAATTTACGATAACATCGCTTTTGCTTTACGACTCCGGGGGGTAACCGGTAAACATAAGTTAGATGAAATCGTGGAGACGTCGCTCAAGCAGGCGGCACTCTGGGACCAGGTCAAAGACGACCTGAACAAGAGTGCGTTGGCGCTTTCCGGTGGTCAGGCGCAGCGGTTGTGTATCGCCCGCGCCATCGCCATCAAGCCAGACATCCTCTTGTTGGATGAGCCAGCTAGTGCGTTGGATCCGGTGTCGACCGGGCAACTGGAAGACACGTTGTTGTCACTCAAGGAGCATTACACGATTATCATTGTGACCCACAACATGCAACAGGCCGCGCGGATCAGTGAGTATACGGCATTTTTCAATCAGGGACGGGTGTTGGAGTACGACACCACGAGCCATATCTTTACCAATCCGTCGGTGCAGGTGACCAGTGATTACGTGTCGGGGAACTTCGGCTAAGAGGAGGAGAAATAATGAAAGAAGAAATTTTGACGACGCAGGATCTTCACTTATACTATGGTGACAAGGAAGCCTTGAAGGGCATCAATTTAAACTTTGATGAAAAGGGCATCACCGCATTGATCGGGCCATCGGGATGTGGCAAGTCCACTTACCTGCGGACCCTCAACCGGATGAACGATTTGATTCCAAACGTCACGATCACCGGGACCATTAAGTTCAAGGGCGACGACCTGTACGCCCCCAGTGCGGACACGGTGCAGATCCGCAAGGAAATTGGCATGGTGTTCCAACAACCTAATCCATTCCCATTTTCCATCTACGACAACGTGATCTATGGTCTGCGGATTGCTGGCGAAAAGGACAAGGAAAAGTTAGACGCCGTCGTTGAAAAATCTTTGCGGCAGGCGGCCGTGTGGGATGAAGTCAAGGACCACCTGCATGAAAGTGCCCTGGCCCTTTCCGGTGGGCAACAGCAACGGGTCTGCATTGCGCGGGTCCTAGCCGTGTCACCAGAAATCATCTTGCTAGACGAACCGACGAGTGCCCTGGATCCCGTGTCCAGTAGCCAAATTGAAGCAACCCTCTTGAATTTACGGCACGATTATACGATTATTATTGTGACCCATAACCTCCAGCAGGCGTCCCGAATTGCGGACCGGACCGCGTTCTTCATGAACGGGGAGCTGATTGAAGTGGATCAAACGAAGAATATTTTTATGAACCCAGCGAACAAGCAGACAGAAGACTACATTAGTGGTCGTTTCGGGTAAGGAGGCAGGATATGCGCAGATTATTTGATGATGAGTTAGCTGAATTAGATGCTGACTTTACTGAAATGGGGATGCTGGTCAGTGAAACGATTGAGCAGGCGGTGAGTTCCTTTACCAACCGGGATGCCGTTGCCGCGCAACAAATCATTGACCACGACCATGATATTAACGAACGTGAAATTGCTTTGGAAAAGAAAACGTTTGAAATGATTGCCTTGTACCAACCCGTCACTACGGACCTGCGAGAAATCGTGACAATTTTAAAGGCCGTGTCGGAGCTGGAACGGGCCGGGGATCACGCCCGGAACATTGCGCACGCCACGATTAAGTTTGGCACGAAGCAAAAGATTCCCGTCTTAGAACAGCTACTGAACCAGATGGGGTTGATGACGACCCAGATGGTGAAAGATGTCTTGGCCGCATACGTGGATAAGAACGACCACGAGGCCCGGAAACTAGCCGATGTCGACCGGCAACTTGATCAGCTCAACCACCAGGTGCGGGCCGATAGCTATGCTCAGATGCGTAGCGACCCGGCGTTTGAAACGGGCGCGTCCATTTACTTGAACGTGGCCCAAGACCTCAGTCGGATTGGGGATTACGTGACGAACGTCTGTGAATGGATTGTTTACCTGAAGTCCGGGCAGATTATCGAATTGAACACGGCAAGTCAGGATGGCGAAACGGCGTAATCCGTTGCAGCCAGCACGAAAGCTTAATCTAAACTGAAGATTGATGAGAACGGCCACTGAAGACTTGCTTTCAGTGGCCGCTTTCGTTATTCTTGCCCTAGTGAGCCTGAAAATCAGCAATCAATCGCGAGATTACTGGATTTACTAAGGTCATTTCGGATATGATAGAAGCACTTAACCACGGTCTGTAAATTGCAAAGGTCAGGGAAGCATTGCCCAAAAGATTAAGCAATTGGTCAGTCCTGGTTAAACCAGTGTTGGCCGCAGGAAGCGTGAAAATGGTCTCAGCCGTGGGAATTTCCTTAGCGGCGGGGTGAGCCGGTTAGGAAATTGATATCTTTGAGACAGCTTGCTGGCTCAAAGTAAGCTCGGAGACCGTCCTTTGGCTCCGGGCGTTCGCCCACCGCGTTCCGGACCATTTACACGCTCCCGGAGGCCCGGGCAACGTGTATTTAGACTAAACAAATAAAAAGGAGTGTTCGCCTATGGCAGCAAAGAAACGTTTCGTCCGTTCCCGTACTAACCGCTTAGTTGGTGGGGTATTGGGCGGCATTGCAGAATATTTTAATTGGAACGCCAACCTTTTACGGTTGATCTACGTCTTGGTTTCACTTGCGATTCCCACTCACGGCGTCTTGGGCCTATTGGTCTACGTGGTCGTGATGACCTTCATGCCGCTGGATGATTCACAGCCAGCAACGCCTAACTTTCGGGATTTATTCCGGGGTGGGGACCAACAGGAACCCGAGCATACCGGGCGCAAGGTGATTCACGACGTCACGGAACAAGACGTCAAGGATTCTCACAAGGACGGTGAGTAGGGTGCGGTTTTGGCCAAGAATTTTTGTGAACGCGTTAATCTTCCTGGCATTAGCCGGCTTTTTCCAGAGCTCGCTGGCCGGGTCATTTCAAAATAGCTTCTACGTCTCCAGCGTCTGGATTGCCTTACTGGCAAGCTTCGTGCTGGCCCTGTTGAACGCGGTGGTTAAGCCGATTCTCTTCGTACTGTCGCTGCCGATTACCATTTTGACCCTGGGGCTGTTCAGTATTGTGCTGAACGCTGCCATGCTCGAGTTGACCTCAGCATTCGTTGGCGCCAACTTTGCCTTCAGTTCGTTTGGCACGACCCTGATTATTGCGGTGATCATGTCGTTATGTAACGCGATTATCAGCGACCACTTTGCCCGAGGATAACTTGCGGCCACCGGTTTAATTTGGTGGGAGTTCCTACGGGAAAGTGCTAAAATTAAAGTAGTTTACTATGCAGTAAGGAGGAGCGCCCATGACAGAAAGTGTCACGGTTGCCGAACTCGTCAAAGCCAACCGCTTAGATGTGTATTCCGGCGAAGAAAATCTAGACCGTCAAATTACGACCAGCGATATTTCCCGGCCGGGATTGGAATTGACCGGTTATTTTAATTACTATCCAGCAAAACGGGTTCAGTTACTGGGAATCACCGAAACGTCGTTTGCAAAGGGCATGAGTCATAAGAAATTGCTCGATGTGATGCGGAAGATGTGTCAACCTGAGACACCCGCATTTGTGATTTCCACGCAATTGGATCCACCAGAAGAACTTAAGGAATCTGCTGCTGAGGCGGGAATCCCTATCTTAGGGACCAAGCTCACCACGTCGCGGGTTCTCAGTAACATGACCAACTTTTTGGAAGGCAAATTAGCCGAACGTCAATCCGTTCACGGGGTTCTCGTGGATATCTACGGGGTTGGGGTCATGATTACCGGTGATTCTGGTGTTGGGAAGAGTGAAACCGCGTTGGAACTGGTTAAACGGGGGCACCGGTTGATTGCCGATGACCGGGTCGAAGTTTACCAGCAGGATGAACAGACCCTAGTGGGGGCCGCCCCAGCCATTTTGAGCCATCTGCTTGAGATTCGGGGAATTGGCATCATTGACGTGATGAACCTCTTTGGTGCCGGCGCCGTCCGGAGTGAAACGGACATCGATTTGATTGTCCACCTGGAACTCTGGAAGGACGATAACCACTTTGACCGTCTTGGTAATAATGATGAGACACAACGCTTCTTTGATGTCGTGGTGCCAAAAATCAGTATTCCCGTTAAGACTGGGCGTAACCTGGCCATCATCATTGAAGCCGCAGCCATGAACTTCCGGGCACGGTCAATGGGCTACGACGCCACTAAAGTCTTTGATGAAAACTTAAAGCGCTTAATTAAGCAAAACGGAAATAAATCATAAGGGAGATGGGCGTTATCTTTTCACCTATTGTGGCGGCGCTGAACCCCATCGCCATTCACCTCGGACCGATTGCAGTCCACTGGTACGGCGTCATTATTGCAACCGGGGTCATCATTGCGGTGACTCTGGCAGTGCGTGAGGGCGACCGCCGGGGAATCAAGTCGGATGATATTTACGACATGATTCTTTGGGCATTGCCAGCTGCTCTGATTGCGGCCCGCGCTTACTACGTTATTTTTCAGTGGTCATACTATCAGCACCATCCCGGTGAGATCATTGCGATTTGGGATGGGGGTATCGCCATCTACGGCTCGCTGATTGGGGCCGGACTGGTCGTGTACTTCTTCTGCCGTTCCCGGTTCATTCCGGTGTGGTTGATGCTGGACGTGGCCGCGCCGACCGTTATTTTGGGCCAAGCTATTGGCCGGTGGGGAAACTTTATGAATCAGGAAGCCTTTGGCCGCATCACCAGCCTGGCCTTCCTGCAGGGCCTCCATCTGCCTAACTGGATCATCAATCAAATGTTGATCAACGGGGCTTACCGCCAACCCACCTACCTGTATGAGTCGACCTGGGATCTGATGGGCTTCGTCATTTTGATGAGTCTGCGTCACTATCCCAAGCTCTTCAAGCAGGGCGAGGTCTTCCTGGGCTACGTGATGTGGTACTCATTTGGCCGGTTCTTTATTGAAGGCATGCGGACGGATAGCCTGATGTTGTTGGGCGTCATCCGGGTGTCACAACTGTTGTCGATCATCTTGTTTGTGGGTGCCCTGATTCTCTGGGTATCCCGGCGACGGGCGGTCACGCCACCAATCGCTTACCTTGACGGAAATCCGTTTCAAGAAAAAACTAATCTTTCTAAATAAGGAGAATCCATTACTATGTCAGAGAAAATTGCAGTACTCGGTGCCGGTTCATGGGGATCAATCTTAGCGAGCGTTTTGGACGAAAATGGTCATGACGTCCGCCTCTGGTCGTACAATCCGAAACAAGTTGAGGAATTAAACCAGCAGCATACGAACACGCATTACATTAAGGACTTTACTTTCTCTCCGTCGTTAGTGGCTTACTCCGATTTGGCAAGCGCCCTGGACGGCGTGGATGCCATTCTGTTTGTTGTGCCAACCAAGGCCATTCGTTCCGTGGCGGGCCAGGTTGCTGAAATCTTAAAAGCTAAGAACTTACAGCCTGAACTGATTCACGCCAGCAAGGGGATCGAACAGAAGACTTACAAGCGGCTGTCACAAGTGCTAGAGGAAGAGATTCCCGCAGCTAACCGCAAGGCCGTAACCGTCTTGTCCGGTCCTAGTCATGCGGAAGACGTTGCGCGCAAGGATATTACCCTGGTCACGGCGGCTAGTGTGAGTCCCGACGCGGCTAAATACGTGCAAAAACTGTTCATGACACCTTACTTCCGGGTTTACACCAACCCAGATATTATTGGGGTTGAAATTGGGGCCGCACTGAAGAACATCATTGCTTTGGGTGCCGGGGCCTTACATGGGTTAGGCTACGGCGACAACGCCAAGGCTGCCTTGATGACCCGGGGCCTGGCCGAAATTTCTCGGTTAGGGACCTCCTTTGGGGCTGACCCGATGACTTTCATCGGGCTGTCCGGTGTCGGTGACATTATCGTGACTGCCACGAGTTCTAATTCACGGAACTGGCGGGCCGGCGATGAACTGGGCCGCGGTGAGGCGTTGGATGACGTCATCAACCACATGGGCATGGTCATCGAAGGCTTGGCAACGACCAAGGCCGCTTACGAACTTTCTCGTGAACGCGGCGTTTCCATGCCAATCACGGAAGCCATCTATCAAGTTATTTACGAAGGCAAGGATATTCGTGCCGCTATCTCTGATCTGATGCAACGTGAGGGTCGGTCTGAATTTTAAAAATTTCTGGGGATACGAGGAAGGATCTTATTACTATGAGAAAAGTTAGAAAAGCAGTGATTCCAGCGGCGGGTTTGGGAACCCGTTTCTTACCTGCAACCAAAGCGTTAGCGAAGGAAATGTTGCCCATCGTGGACAAGCCAACGATTCAATTCATCGTTGAGGAGGCCCGGAAGTCTGGCATTGAAGATATCGTGATCGTGGATGGCAAGTCTAAGCGCTCGATTGAAGATCACTTTGATTCCAACCCGGAATTGGAAGCGAATTTGGAAGCCAAGCATAAGGATGACCTTTTGCGTCAGGTTCAAGAAACCACGGGCATGAATCTCTACTTTATTCGCCAGCCCTATCCACGAGGCTTGGGGGATGCCGTATTGACAGCCAAGGCCTTCATCGGCGACGAGCCTTTCGTTGTGATGCTGGGTGACGACATGACCGACAGCAAGGTGCCCTTGACCAAGCAATTGATCGACCGGTATGAAGAAACCGGGGCGTCCACGTTGGCAGTGATGCGGGTCCCACACAAGGATACGGCGAAGTATGGCGTGATTAATCCTTCTGAGGAAACGGCGCCAGGCCTGTACAACGTCACGAATTTTGTGGAAAAGCCCCAACCGGATGAAGCACCTAGTGACTTAGCCATTATTGGCCGGTACCTGTTCACCCCAGAAATCTTTGAAGCCCTGGAAAACACGCCAGTCGGCTTGGGCAACGAACTCCAATTAACGGATGCCATTGATAATTTAAACAAGACCCAACGCGTGTTTGCCCACGAGTACACGGGCAAGCGGTTTGACGTCGGCAATAAATTCGGCTGGATTCAAACCAACATCGAATATGGGTTGAACCATCCGGAAACGAAAGACCAACTCCGGGCCTACATCAAAGAGTTGGGCGCTAAGTTAGCCAAGGCTGACGAGAAGGCTCCCAAGTCGAAATAGGTGACAAACTTACTTTTTAATAGTAAAGTAGGCTCTATCATTAAAGGCATGAGTGGAAGGGAGCGTTACGCTTGAAGAATTATGATGTGATTGTAATCGGCGCCGGCCCCGGTGGGATGACCGGAGCGCTGTACGCCTCACGGGCCAACTTATCCGTTTTAATGTTGGATCGCGGCATCTATGGGGGTCAAATGAACAACACGGCTGCCATTGAAAACTATCCTGGGTTCAAGTCCGTTCTCGGACCCGACTTGGCCAAGGACATGTACGAAGGCTCAACGCAATTTGGCGCTGAGTTTGCCTATGGTAGCGTTGAAGCCATTGAAGATCATGGCGACCACAAGGTGGTTAAGACCGACGACGGTGATTATGCTGCCAAGGCAGTCATCATCGGTTCCGGTTCCGAATACAAGAAGCTGGGCGTGCCTGGCGAAGATAAATTCGGTGGCCGGGGTGTTTCCTACTGCGCGGTCTGCGACGGAGCGTTCTTTAAGAACCGCGAAGTTGCCGTGATCGGTGGCGGGGATTCCGCTGTTGAAGAAAGCATCTACCTCTCTGGATTAGCTTCCAAGGTCACGGTCTACGTTCGGCGTGACCAATTGCGGGCCCAAAAGGTTATCCAGGACCGGGCGTTTGCTAACGAGAAGATCGAATTCGTTTGGAACACCAGCGTGACCGAAGTGTTGGGTGACGACATGAAGGTGACTGGTGTGGCCACGAAGAACAACGTGACTGGTGAAACTGGCGAAAAGGCTGTGAGTGGGGTCTTCATTTACGTGGGGAACTTACCAATGACCGATCCTTTCAAGGACTTGGGCATCACAGACGACGCTGGTTGGATCAAGACTGACGAACACATGCGGACGGCTGTTCCTGGCATTTTTGCTATCGGCGATGTGCGGCAAAAAGATTTGCGGCAGATCACGACGGCGGTCGGCGATGGTGGTATCGCGGGCCAAGAAGCCTTCAGTTTCATCGAAGACTTAAAAGCCGCTGCGGCTAAATAAGGATTAAATGGAAACGGGAACGCCTTTGCGGGTGGGTCCCGTTTTTTATTTTGGCACAATAGGTGAATTGAAACCGAAAAGAGTGGTAAGCTAACTTTAGAATCTGTTGGGGCAACCACCTCAACGGTAATCACTGACTTGAGGGAGCTGAACTGAATTATGGGCATGAATCAATTTTTGCAAAGTTTGAGTGACTTGGAAACGATCGACCGGGCACCGGGATACTTTAAATTTGAGCAACACTCCGTGGCCGCCCACTCGTTTAAAGTGGCAGAAGTCGCGCAATTCTTAGGCGACGTGGAGGAGCAAGCCGGGAATGACATCAACTGGCGGCTGCTGTACGAGAAGGCCTTGAATCACGATTACACCGAGCGTTTTATTGGTGACATCAAGACGCCCGTGAAGTACGCGACGCCGCAATTGCGTCAAATGTTAGCCGACGTGGAAACGTCCTTGACGGCCAACTTCATTCAAAATGAAATTCCCGAACAGTTCCAAGCCGCCTACACCCGCCGGTTAGGTGAAGGGAAGGATGACACACTGGAGGGCCAGATTCTTTCCGTGGCCGACAAGGTGGACTTGCTTTACGAATCCTTTGGCGAAATTCAAAAGGGCAATCCGGAACCCGTCTTCACCGAAATTTACCGGGAAAGCCTGAGCACGATTTTGAAATTCAATCAGATGGCTTGTGTTCAGTACTTCTTGGCCGAGGTATTACCAGAAATGTTAGCGGCAGACTTTAGTGACCGACAAAAGTTGGCGCAGTTGACGGATAAATTATTGGAGGATAACGCCTAATGAAACTAGCAGAAGTTTGGAATCAACGATTGAACGGTGCCAGTGTGCGGCCGTTAACGCATGACGATGACACGCTGATCTACCAATTTCAGGCTAGCCATCCGGAATACTTTGCCCATTTTCAGGAGCATCCCGTGACCCGGCAAGAGGCCATTCAAGACGTGACGGACATCCCGTTGAACGCACAGCCGGAGCAGAAGGCCTACCTGGGCATTTTCCAGGATGGCGAGTTGCAGGTGCTGGTCGATTTGATTATCGACTACCCGCTGCCAAGTCTGGTTTGGCTGGGCATGTGGTTGCCGGCTAAGACGGTCAGCGCGGAACAGTCCGCGGCCTTTTATGCGAGCTTGGTCGCGACGCTGAAGGCCGCCGGGGCGGTGCAACTCCAGTTGAGTGTCTTCATGGGCGACCGGCAAATGAAGCAGTTCTGGGAAGACCGCGGGTTAGCCGCGATGCAGACGACCGCCCTCGTGAAGGGTGACCGGGTCGCCAACGTGACGATTTACCAGGATAAATTTTAGGCAGGTCGCCAAACTGGCGAAAGTATGTTCGGTATGGTAAAATATTTTAGCGTAATGAGTTTGGATTTACGTCCAGACTCTTTTTGCGATTGCAGGTATTTCCGCCGCGCTGGCGGGGCCTAGCAACAAATGAAACTGTCGCGTGGCGGCGAGGAAAGCGTGACTGGTGACAGTCAGGACTTTCAGCCAGCGCAGTGAAAATAACAGTAGCAGGGAGGTTACCATTCATGATCGATCGACAAACGGACCGTAAGTTTGATTTGGTGTCCAAGTATCAACCTACCGGGGATCAGCCCGAGGCCATTAGCAAGTTGACCCAGGGCATCGAGTCTGGCGAGAAGGCTCAGATTCTGTTGGGGGCTACCGGGACCGGGAAGACGTTTACCATTTCTAACGTCATTAAAAATGTGAACAAGCCGACACTGGTGTTGTCCCACAACAAAACGTTAGCGGGACAGCTCTACGGGGAATTCAAACAGTTTTTCCCGAACAACGCGGTGGAATACTTTGTTAGTTATTATGATTATTATCAACCGGAAGCTTACGTACCCTCGAGTGATACCTATATCGAAAAGGATTCATCCATCAATGATGAAATCGATAAACTGCGCCACTCGGCGACGAGTTCGTTACTGGAACGCAACGACGTGATTGTTGTGGCGTCCGTCTCGTCTATCTTTGGGTTGGGTGATCCGACCGAGTACAAGAACCACGTGGTTTCCTTGCGGGTCGGCCAAGAGCTTGAACGGGACGCCCTGTTACGTAAATTAGTGAATATTCAATTTGAACGCAACGACTACGACTTCCAGCGGGGCCGGTTCCGGGTTCACGGGGATGTCGTTGAAATTTTCCCAGCGTCCCGGGACGAACGGGCGCTACGGATCGAGTTCTTCGGCGATGAGATCGACCGGATTCGGGAGGTTGATGCCCTGACCGGTGAAATCGTGGGCGACCGCGAACACGTGGCTATCTTCCCAGCGACCCACTTTATGACCAACGATGACATCATGGCGAAGGCCACGGCGGGCATCGAAGGTGAGCTCAAGGATCGGGTTGAAGAACTCGAGAACGGTGGGAAGTTGTTGGAGGCCCAACGGCTGAAGCAACGGACCACGTATGACCTCGAAATGATGCGGGAAATGGGTTACACCAGTGGGATTGAAAACTACTCACGCTGGATGGACGGTCGTAAGGAAGGGGAACCGCCTTACACGTTACTGGATTTCTTCCCCAAGGACTTCTTGATGGTCGTCGACGAATCTCACGTCACCATGCCCCAAGTGCGGGGGATGTACAACGGGGATCGTGCCCGGAAGCAACAGCTGGTCGACTATGGTTTCCGGCTGCCAAGTGCGCTGGATAACCGACCATTGAAGCTCAACGAAGTGGAACAACACATTAACCAGGTCGTTTACATGTCAGCCACGCCAGGCCCTTATGAACAAGAGCAGACCGACCACGTCGTGCAACAGATCATTCGACCAACCGGTTTGTTAGATCCAACCATTGAGGTTCGACCAATCATGGGTCAAATGGATGACCTGGTGGGTGAAATCAACGCTCGGGTTGAAAAGAACGAGCGGACCTTTGTGACGACTTTGACCAAGAAGATGTCCGAAGACCTGACGGATTACCTGAAGGATCTGGGCATCAAGGTGGCCTATTTACACTCGGACATCAAGACGCTGGAGCGGACCGAAATCATGCGGGACCTGCGACTGGGCAAGTACGATGTCTTAGTCGGCATCAACCTGTTGCGGGAAGGAATCGATATCCCAGAAGTTTCGTTGATTGCGATTCTGGATGCCGACAAGGAAGGCTTCTTGCGGAACGAACGGTCGTTGATCCAAACGATTGGGCGGGCTGCTCGGAACTCCCACGGGCACGTTATTTTGTATGCCGATAAGGTCACGGAGTCCATGCAAGCTGCCATGGATGAGACGGCCCGGCGGCGGGAAGTTCAGATTGCTTATAACAAGAAGCATGGGATTACCCCAACGACTATTATTAAACCAATTCGTGACTTAATTGCGGTCACGAAGAAGAACGATAACGCTGACGAGAAGGATGACTTCGTGGCCAGCGACTTTGAAGATATGACCAAGGAAGATCAAGAAAAACTGATTGTTCGGTTGGAAGACGAGATGCGGGCCGCTGCTAAGAAGCTCGATTTTGAGCAAGCCGCCTCGCTCCGGGATACCATCATGGACATGAAGACCGAGATTGGTGATTAGGTTAGTGAGGAGATTTCAATTTGGCAAACGATAAAATCGTGATTCACGGGGCGCGGGCCCACAACTTAAAGGATATCGACGTGACGATTCCTAAGAACAAATTGGTCGTTATCAGTGGCCTGTCCGGTTCTGGGAAGAGTTCATTGGCATTCGATACGCTGTACGCGGAAGGTCAACGCCGTTACGTTGAGAGTCTGTCATCATACGCGCGGCAGTTCTTAGGACAGATGGACAAACCAGACGTCGATTCCATTGATGGACTCAGTCCGGCCATTTCCATTGACCAAAAGACGACCTCAAAGAACCCCCGGTCGACGGTCGGAACGGTGACCGAAATCAATGACTACCTGCGCCTGCTGTGGGCCCGGGTCGGGACACCTATCTGTCCTAACGACGGTACCCAGATTACCAGCCAGAGTGTTGAGCAGATGGTCGACCAAGTTCTGGCCTTGCCTGAACGGACGAAGATGCAGATCTTATCGCCCATCGTCCGCGGTAAAAAGGGCCAGCATAAGAAGATTTTTGAAAAGATTCAACGCGAAGGGTTCGTCCGGGTCCGCGTAGATGGTGAAACCATGGACCTGTCCGAAGTCCCCGAACTGAACAAGAATCAGAACCACGATATTGCCATCGTGATTGACCGGGTCGTGGTCAAGAAGGGCATTCGTTCTCGGTTATTTGACTCATTCGAAGCCGCCTTGCGCCTAAGTGGTGGCTACTCTATCGCCGACCTGATCGACGGGGACCCCATGATTTTCTCCGAACACTACGCCTGCCCGGTCTGTGGGTTTACGGTGGGGGAACTCGAACCCCGGCTGTTCTCCTTTAACGCGCCGTTTGGGGCCTGCCCGGACTGTGATGGGTTAGGGGTCAAGCTGGAGGTCGACTTGGATCTGGTCGTTCCCGACAGAACTAAGACGCTGCGCGAAGGAGCCTTGGAACCCTGGAATCCCATTAGCTCACAGTACTACCCAGCCTTGCTTGAACAGGCTTGTGACGCTTTTGGCGTGGACATGGATATCCCATTTGAAAAGCTCTCCAAGAACGACCAAGCCCTGGTGCTCTATGGGTCACAAGGTAAGGAATTCCATTTCCATTATGAGAACGACTTTGGTGGCGTGCGTGACGTGGATGTTGAATTTGAAGGGGTCATCCCGAACATCGACCGGCGTTACCACGAGACCAATAGCGACTTCACCCGTGATGTGATGCGCAAGTACATGACCGAATTAACCTGTCAGACCTGCCACGGCTTCCGGTTGAATCGTCAAGCTCTGAGTGTCAAAATCAATCACCAACACATCGGTGAGGTCTCTGAATTACCCGTTGAAAAGGAATTGGCCTTCTTCCAGGACCTTTCCTTTGGGGAACAAGACCAAGTCATTGCCCAACCCATCCTGAAGGAAATTCGGGACCGGTTGACGTTCTTACGAAACGTGGGGCTGGATTACCTCACGCTCAGTCGTTCGGCGCGGACCCTGTCCGGTGGGGAAGCGCAACGGATTCGGTTAGCCACACAAATTGGCTCGAACCTGTCCGGGGTGCTCTACATCTTAGATGAACCCTCAATTGGGTTGCACCAACGGGACAACGACCGGTTGATTGCCTCACTCAAGCAAATGCGTGATCTGGGGAACACACTGATCGTCGTTGAACATGATGAGGACACCATGCGCGCCGCCGATTACATCGTGGACATTGGTCCTGGTGCGGGTGAGAACGGAGGCCACGTGATGGCTGCCGGCACGCCTAAGCAGGTCATGCGTTCACGGAAATCGTTGACGGGGCAGTATTTAGCCGGCAAGCAGTACATTCCGGTACCGTTGGAACGACGCGCTGGCAATGGCAAGTCCATCGAAATTACCGGTGCGGCTGAAAACAACCTGAAGGATATCACGGTCGACTTCCCGTTAGGTGAGTTCGTCGTGGTGACCGGGGTTTCTGGGTCCGGAAAGTCGACGCTGGTCAACACGATTCTGAAGCGGGCCTTGGCCCAGAAGTTGAATCACAACTCCGAGAAGCCCGGTAAGTACAAGAGCATCGCCGGGGTCAAAAACATTGAACGACTGGTGGATATCGACCAGAGTCCCATTGGCCGGACGCCACGGAGTAACCCGGCGACCTATACCGGGGTCTTTGACGACGTGCGGACACTCTTTGCGCAGACCAACGATGCGAAGCTGCGGGGCTATCAGAAGGGCCGGTTCAGTTTCAACACCAAGGGTGGTCGGTGTGAAGCCTGCCACGGTGATGGAATCTTGAAAATCGAAATGAACTTCCTGCCCGACGTCTACGTGCCTTGTGAAGTTTGTCATGGGACGCGGTACAATTCCGAAACCCTGGAAGTCGAATACAAGGGGAAGAACATCTCTGACGTCCTGAACATGACGGTCAGTGAAGCCCTCAAGTTCTTCGAAGCCATCCCCAAGATTACGCGGAAGCTACAGACGATTCAGGACGTTGGTTTGGGCTACGTTAAATTAGGCCAACCCGCCACCACGTTGTCCGGTGGGGAAGCCCAACGGATGAAGTTAGCCTCCGAACTGCACAAGCAACAGAACGGGAAGAACTTCTACATCCTGGATGAACCAACAACTGGGTTGCATAGTGATGACATCAAACGCCTGTTGGTCGTGCTGCACCGCCTGGTCGACAAGGGCAACACAGTGTTGGTTATCGAACATAACCTGGACGTCATCAAGACGGCCGATCACCTGATCGACCTGGGTCCTGAAGGTGGGGAAGCCGGGGGTAACGTGGTTGCGACCGGGACGCCCGAAGAACTGGCCGAGGTCAGTGAGAGCTATACGGGTCAATACCTGAAGCCGGTACTGGAACGCGATACCGCCCGGACCAAGGAAGACCAAGCTTAACGAAATGCCAATCAGTAGCAGCTAGTGCCTCACGCCTTCGTGTGGGTCACGAGCTGCTTTTTTGATCCAGTCGGTTAGTCATCAAATTGTTACAAAATGGGGTAACGTTGACCGTTCACGGTTTGTCCGGCATTTAGGTACGGGTAGAACTTGTCGACGGGCTGAAAAACCAGTACAATGATTGAAAGCCGGTCGACACCTGACCGGAATTGTGAGGAGATGCAGACTATGTTTAATATGAATCGATCCCGTTGGGGTTTTGACTGGGGCGAGTTCATTCTCGGTATTCTATTCATCGTTGCCGCGTTTGGCTTAATGCGCTCACCTAAGATCGGGCTAACCGGATTAGCCATTATTTTTGCCTTCATGGCACTGCTGAGTGGGTTGACCACGATTGCGGGTTATAAAAAATTGCATGATGCAACCGGATTACGGGCTAACTTTGCGTTAGTTTTTGGTGTCCTGGATATTCTGATTGCGGTGGTGTTCTTCTTTGATATGAACAGTGCCATCGTCACATTGGGCTACTTATTTGCCCTGTGGTTTATTTTTGACTCCATTGAACGCCTGCTGGTCGCCAGTCACCTTCGAGATTTTGGGGGCGTTTGGTTCTGGCTGTCGGTTGTTTTAGATGTCGTGACCTTAGTCGTCGGCATCATGCTCTTCATTCACCCAATTGCGGCCGCCTTATCGTTGAACGTGCTGATTGCGTTCTTCTTTGCGGTCTTTGGCGTGAACGCGATTTGGATTGCCATTGCGCGCAGTCGGTCTTAAGCCTAGTTGAGTCGGTAAACGGAAATCGTTTGCCGGCTTTTCTTTTACACTTATTGGCAAAATAGTTGCGCCCGCTGATGGGTCAGCTATACTGAAGAAAGTTACATACCTGCGGGGGTATCTCGAAAGGAGCTTGGATATGAAAATTGTGATTGTTGGGGGCGTGGCCGGTGGTATGGCCGCTGCCGCACGACTACGCCGGTTGGATGAGACGGCAGAAATTGTGGTGCTGGAACAGGGACCCTACGTGTCGTACGCCACCTGTGGCTTGCCGTTTTATCTGTCCGGTGAAATCAGTGACCGGGAAGACCTCTTAGTTCAAACGCCTGCTAAACTACGGCAACGATTCGCTATCGATGTCCGAACGAATCATCGGGTAACGGCCGTTGATCCAGCGCAGCATACGGTGACCGTGGTCAGCCAGGGACAGGAACAGGTCGAAGCTTATGACCGTCTGATTTTAGCGCCCGGCGCCGTGCCGATTGTGCCCGAATTAGCTGGATTGGCTGCCGCCAAAAATGTTTGGGTTCTGCGCAATATTCCTGATTTAGATCAGATCATGGCGCAACTCAACGCCACGGCCGCCCAGCGCGTCACGTTAGTGGGTGGCGGCTTTGTTGGCTTAGAAATGGCTGAGGCCTTGCGTCAACGGGGCTTGACCGTGACCCTCGTGGAACAGCACCAACACCTTTTGCCACCGTTGGATGAGGAAATGGCGGCTGGCATTCAGCGGACGCTGGCAGCCCATGACGTCCGCGTCATTACCGGACACGCGGTTCAGGGATTCCGCCACGCGGGCCGGACACTGGTCTTGGATGATGAGACTGAACTGCAAACGGACCTGACGTTGTTGACGGTCGGTGTGCGGCCGGCCACGGACTTCCTTGCCAGCAGTGGCATCAGGTTAGGGGACCACGGCGGCATCGTGGTTGACGATTATTACCAAACGAGTGCCGCTGACGTTTACGCGGTAGGGGATGCCATCCTGGTCAAGCAACAACTGACCGGACAGAACGCGCTCATTTCATTGGCATCACCAGCCAATCGGCAGGGCCGCCAGGTAGCGGATAACGTGGCCGGCCATCCCCGGCGGAATCGCGGGAGTATCGGCACAGCTATTGTACGGGTATTTGAGCAAACTGCGGCGATGACCGGGCTGAACGAAGCCGACCTACGCAATCAAGGCGTGCCGTTTCGAGCGGTTCACGTGCGCGAAGACAATCACGCCAGCTACTTCCCCGGTAGCCAGTCGCTCTTATTAAAGCTCCTTTTTGCCCCGGATAGTGGCGAAATCTACGGCGCACAGGGCGTTGGGCCGAGTGGCGTGGACAAGCGCATCGACGTTTTGGCCACGGCCATCAAGGGACATCTGACGGTCGCGGACCTACCGGAGTTGGAGTTGTCCTATGCGCCACCGTTTGGTTCGGCCAAGGACCCCGTGAACCTGCTGGGGTACGCCGCGTTAAACGTGGTTGAGGGTTTTAGCGACAACATTCAGTGGTCCGCACTCAAGGAAAATGAAGTGGCCGGGCGTCAACTGATTGACGTGCGTAATCCGGATGAATTGGCGCAGGGGTATTTTCCAGACTCTCGGAACATTCCGCTCGACCAGTTGCGTGACCGGCTAGGCGAATTGGATCCAAAGCAAGCGTACATTGTCAGCTGTCAGAGCGGTCACCGAAGTTACGTGGCCGAGCGAATTTTGAAGCAGCAGGGGTTTGATGTGGTTAACTTGGATGGGGGCTTTTCGCTGTATCACACGGTCCGTCCAGACGAGCTCCTATACGACTAACGAAAATTAGGAGGTGACGTGCGTTCCCGGCGGTGAATTCAAGGTGTCCCGCTATGGAGGACGGTTCCAGCCTGAGAAGCGGGCTTCCACCTCGCCTTGAAACCTCGCTGAAGGTCGCGAGTTTCCAAGGACACCTCATGTTCTAAGCTGAGAATAAAGCACTCAGCTAAGAACATCGACACAGCGGGGAACCTTGATTCACCTCTGGTCACTCACACTGGCCGAATTATTTTCGGTGGTTGCCGGAAGGGCTAGACTGCTCTAATCTGATCAATCCCAAACAGAGGGACGGAGTATCTTAGTTCCAGCAACAGCGGACTCAAGGTGCCCTGCTGTGGGCACTGTTCGTTCCCGGCGGCGGGTTCAAAATGCCCTGCTATGGGGCCGGTTTCAGCCTGAGGGGCGGGCTTCCACCTCAACTTTGAGCCTGGGAACCGGTCTCAAAGGTTGTCCCGTGGACTAGGCTGGGCAAATACCCCAGCCTAGTCCACCGACACAGCCGGGCATTTTGACCCGCCTCTGGTCACTGACATTGCTCACAGCTAGGCCTATTTTCACCAGCACTGTGGCTGATACGGGTTTGAAACTGAAACTTGTGGTTATGGTTTGTCAGACATAACTAGAGCCGTGTCCTAAAAGGACTATATCAGCTGTTCCAGCGGGGCGCCTTGGCCCGCCTCTGGTCACTCACACTTTCGATGGTTGCCGGAAGTAGGTAGACTGGTGTGGTCGTCCCAAACTTTAGGGACGGGCGTCTTAGCTTCAGCAATAGAGGATGCAGCTACGTTAGGTAAGCCAGTTAAAAAACACGAGGGAGGACCGCCGTCCTAACCTCGTGTTTTTAAATCGCCTCAAGTCATGGTGGTGTCGTCACCCTGACCCCAACCAACGTCCCCCATGAAAAGCCGGTAAGTTTCCAAAAAACGGTGAATTTAAGAGAATCGTTAGGAAAAGACACACCCGGTGTGTTATACTGCATAAAGATTGTTTTCGAAAAGGAGCAAAGGAGAGCCATGACAGAAGATATTCGCCTGGTCATTATCACCGGGATGAGTGGGGCCGGCAAGACCGTCGCCATGCAAAGCTTTGAAGATTTAGGCTACTTTTGTATTGATAACATGCCGCCTTCGTTGCTGCCGAAATTTTGGGACCTGGTTCGCGAGTCGGGGAAGCTGTCCAAGATTGCGTTAGTGATCGACCTACGTTCACGAGCATTTTATGACGAAATTGTCCGGATGCTGAACGATGTGGCGGTTCATGGGACCATGAACGCCCAGGTGCTTTTCCTGGACGCCTCGGACGAGGAGCTGGTGTCCCGTTACAAGGAGACCCGGCGTTCCCACCCGTTGGCGCGAAATGGCCGGGTGATGGAGGGAATCCAGCGCGAGCGCACCTTGCTCGCCCCCATTCGTCAGGCAGCGCAGTTGGTCATTGATACCACAAAATTAAGCCCACGGAAGTTGCGGGAAGAAATTTTTCATAACTACGAAACGGAAACCACCCACACGTTTCACATCGAGATCATGTCGTTTGGCTTTAAATACGGCCTGCCCATCGATGCCGACATCGTGATGGACGTCCGGTTCCTACCGAATCCGTACTATCTGCCCGAGCTGCGGGAGCAGACTGGGCTGGATCAACCGGTCTATGATTACGTAATGAGTCAACCACAAACGGAGGACTTTTATCAGCGTTTCGTCGGCCTGTTGACGTCTATCGTGCCCGGCTATAAAAAAGAGGGCAAGTCGAGCCTAACGATTGCGATTGGCTGTACTGGTGGGCAACACCGCTCGGTCGCCTTGACGCAACGCATTGGCAAGGCCCTCGGGGACACGTACCCCGTGCACGTTACCCATCGGGATATCAACAAACGAAAGGAGTCCGCTAATCGATCATGAGAGACCTAACGAACAGCCGCCGGCCTAAAATCGTGGTCATTGGCGGGGGCACGGGGCTACCGGTCATCTTGAGCAATTTACGCGATCAAGATGTCGATATCACGGCAGTCGTGACCGTTGCGGATGACGGGGGTTCCTCCGGCATCATCCGGCATTACGTGAACGTTGTGCCGCCTGGAGATATTCGCAACGTCATGGTGGCGTTGGCGGAAGTCCCAGACATTTATAAAGACTTATTTCAGTACCGGTTTGAAACGACGGATGATTTCTTTGCGGGTCATGCCATTGGCAATCTCATCATTGCCGCCCTGTCAGAAATGCGGGGGGGTATTTTTGATGCCGTGCAGGAATTATCCCAGTTGATGCGGGTCAACGGCCACATTTACCCGGCCGCGGACGAGCCACTGGAATTGCATGCGCAGTTCGCTGATGGCAGTACGCTCAGTGGGGAGTCAGAAATCACGGCCGCCCACAAGCTGATTAAGCGGGTCTGGGTCGAAACCAGTGACCATCATGACCAGCCGCAAGCCGTCCAACCCGTGATCGATGCCATCATGAACGCGGATCAAATCGTGTTAGGGCCCGGGAGCCTATTTACCAGTATCCTGCCCAACCTGATGATCAAGAGCGTGGGGGATGCCGTGCGGGACAGTTCCGCCGAGGTCGTTTACATCTGCAATATCATGACGCAGAAGGGCGAAACGGAAAACTTTACCGACGCCGATCACGTGCGCGTCTTGAATGAACATTTAAACGCGAACTTTATTGATACCGTATTAGTCAACACCCGCAAGGTGCCCGACCAGTACATTGATTACCAACGTTGGGATGAAATGTCTCAACCCGTTCGGCATGATTTTCAGGGACTCCGTGATCAGGGGTGCCGGGTCATTTCGACCGACTTTTTACAATTACGCGATAACGGGGCGTTCCACAACGGACAAGAGGTCGTTCATGAACTCTTGAACCTGAGTGGGCAACCGCGCTATCGAATGAAACGGAGGCCTTAACGGTGTCATATGCCAGTGAAGTCAAGAAAGAATTAACCACCCTGGAGGTCCACCGGGACAACGCTAAAGCCGAATTGGTCGCGTTGATCCGGATGAACGGTGCCTTAGGGCTCGCGAACCACCACTTTGTCTTGAATGTCCAAACGGAAAATCCAGCGATTGCCCGGCGGATGTATCAGCTGCTCAAACAGTTCTATGATTTGGAAAGTGAACTGTTGGTCCGGCGTAAGATGAAATTAAAGAAAAATAACCTGTACATCGTGCGGGTCAAGACCGGCGTCACGGAAGTCTTATCCGACCTAGGAATCTTCGACGGCATGCAACTGCTAGAGTCCGTACCCGATGACATTTTAAACGATGACATGCGGGTGCGGTCATACCTCCGCGGGGCCTTCCTCGCCGGCGGTTCCGTCAACAATCCCGAGACCAGCCGTTACCATTTGGAGATCTACTCACTATACGAGGAACATAACCAGATGATTGCGGAGATGATGAACCGTTACGACCTCAATGCGCGGACCATCGTGCGGCGGAGTGGGTACATCACCTACCTGAAGGGGGCCGAAAAGATTGCCGACTTCCTGTCACTGATTGGCGCCACGACGGCCATGCTACGGTTCGAAGATGTCCGGATCATGCGGGATATGCGTAACTCGGTCAATCGCTTGGTCAACTGCGAGAACGCCAACATGGACAAGGTGGCCAACGCCTCGACCCGTCAACTCGATAACATTCAGTTTATTGATGCGACGGTCGGCTTGGGCCAACTGCCCATCAAGCTGCGCGAAGTTGCCGAAGCCCGGATGGCGCACCAAGAGGTTAGCTTGAAGGAGCTCGGCGACCTGGTGCCCGGTGGTCCGATTTCCAAATCAGGTATCAATCACCGGTTGCGTAAAATTAATGATTATGCCAAACAGCTGCGCGAAGAAGCAACGGCTTAGGTAGAGTGGAACGAAAAGGCGGTTAGCAGCCTTAAGCGGAACCGGCTGCTTTTTTGTTGCACGTTTCAGCCATATAAATGGATACACGGAAACGAGTCTGGGATTTTGTCTCAGGCTCTTTTTTCTGCCCATTTTTCATAAAGGAAAAGAGCGCAAAAAAATAGCACCAGCCCCAGGGGGTCAGTGCTATCGTTAAAACAAGTTTACTTCTTTTGTTCACTACTATTCGTCATGATGTGGTCGATCAAACCATAATCAACGGCTTCTTGGGCACTCAAGTAGTTGTCCCGTTCAGTATCTTGGTTCAGACGTTCAACGGGTTGACCAGAGTTGTCAGCCAAAATCTTGTTGATCAATTGACGCGTCTTCAAGATTTCGCGAGCAGCAATTTCAATTTCAGTTTGTTGGCCTTGGGCACCACCGGATGGTTGGTGAATCATCACTTGGGCGTGAGGCAAAGCAAACCGCTTGCCCTTGGTCCCGGATGAAGCCAAGACACTGGCCATGGAAGCTGCCATCCCCAACGTAATGGTTTGCACGTCGGATTGGATGAAGTTCATGGTATCGTAAATGGCTAAGCCGGAAGAAACGACCCCACCTGGTGAGTTGATGTAAAGTGAAATGTCCTTAGTGGAGTCTTGGGCATCCAAGAAGAGCAACTGCGCAATGATGGCGTTTGCCATGTCATCTTCGATTGGACCAGATAACATAATGATCCGGTCTTTTAAGAGTCGTGAATAGATATCATAGGCCCGTTCGCCACGGGATGATTGTTCGATAACTGTTGGTACTAAATTCATGACAAGATAGCCTCCCTTATTAACAATTAAATGGCTAGCGTTTTGCTAACATGTTGTTAGTGTACCGCTATGGTCAGAGTAGGTCAAACGAAAAGACTCGCTGATGAACCCTGAACCTTTTGACTAAAACTATCATAACAGAGTTTGGCCAAACGTCACGTATTCTGTCAGTCAATCGGAAGAGTGCTAATGCCATCAAGCCTGAGTATTCAGTCAGTTACGACCACTTACGCCGGTTAAATAACCAGTTGCGACCAGTCTATTTATTTTTCAATTGGGATATGGTTTACTAAGAACAACGAAAGGGGGTGGCAGATTGAAAATTCACGTGGAAATCGACGACACGGTAAGCGAACCCGAGGTGACGATTCGTGCGGCGGCTAATACCGATCTCAGCCAAGTGATGGCGGCGCTCGATACCGTTGGCACCACGCCTAAGCGGTTGACGCTGCGGCAACGCGGGCAAAACGTGCAAGTGGCCGTGGCGGACATTCTTTTCCTAGAAGCAGCCGATCACCAGGTCATGGTGCATACGGCCGATGCGGTCTTCGTGACCCGGCAACCGTTGTATGAGTTGGCCGAGAGCCTACCGGTGACTTTCCAACGAATTTCCAAATCAGCCATCCTCAATCGCAACCAAATCTTGTCGCTGACCAAGTCGGTGACCGGAAATTTGGTCCGGTTTCAACAGTCGCATAAACAGATTTACGTATCGCGCCGGTATTACAAGGCGTTGAAGGACGCATTAGAGGAAAAGGGGTAAGTGCTATGCATCGAAATTGGTTTTGGGGTGTGTTCCTAGTGTTAGCCGCGGGTATCTTAGTGACGAGCCGAATGGGCATCTTCACCTATCAAATTGGGTTCTGGACATTGTTAGTCGCGGTCTTCTTAGTGGCCGCGTTCGTGGAAAGCTTGGTACATTTGACAGTCGGAGGGATGGTCTTTTCGCTAGCGTTCCTGGCCATCATCTTTGCCAAACCGTTGGGCATCGCAGCGTTGGCGCCCTGGACGATTCTCGGGGCCGCTATTTTACTGACAGCCGGGTTGTCCCTGATCATCAAGCCGCGGTGGCGGTGGCACCATCACGGGCCGCGCGTCATCGTCAATGGTCAGGACTGGCATCACCGGGGGCAAGATTGGACCGAAGATGTTCAGGACGTGGATGATCCCGAGCTGACCGTGGACGTCAACATGAGTAGTAGTATCCGGTACCTGCAGTCACAGGATTTTAAACGGGCGATCATCAAGGTGTCCATGGGCAATGCCAAGGTTTATTTTGACAACGTGAAGGTCAATGACGAGGGTGCGGATATCTACGTGGATGACTCGTTTGGTGGCGTCGAACTCTACCTCCCCAAGACGTGGAACGTTAAAAATGATATGAATACTAGCTTTGGCGCAATCGAGGAAAAAGGTTTCCAAGAGATTGATCCGAATGCACCGGAAGTCCGGGTTCACGGGAATATTTCCTTCGGTGGCATGACCATCATTTATGTCTAAGTAAAAATTTTGCGACGGCCCCTTGAATTTATATGCAGTATCAGGTATAGTAATTAAGTAATCAAAAATACTGATGCTGTTATGCGCCCGTAGTGTAATGGATCGCACGTAAGATTCCGGTTCTTGAAATGGGGGTTCGATTCCCTCCGGGCGCATCAGTTGGTCGTAACCCTTGTGGTTGCGGCCTTTTTTTGTTTAAACAAGCGGATTAAGTTGAGGTATTTGTGGACAAATGTACACCAGCATGTAACCATGAATGGATACTTTTTGTCTAGCAGTCCCTTCACAAGCCGTAAATAACGGCAGAAAAAAAGCCCAGGATTTAATCCCAGGCTTTGAATATAACTTTAATTTAGCGACGAAGCTGATCCCAACGTTTCCGCAGGGGCAGGGCAATCAATGGGGCCACAAGCACGTCTAATAGTAATTCTGGGACGCCGTTAGTGAGCAATGAAATCATTAAGACGTAGCCTAAGGTTTGGTTGCCTTGAGCGCCGAATGCGGTGGCCACGGCGGGCGTTTGGTAGAAGATGAAGACCAATCCCAAGACTAGCAACGTATTGACCAGCGCTGCACAGCCGGCAGCGACCTGCATGGATCGGCGTTGGGACCAGTGACGCTTGGGTCCCCAAGCATACAGGCCACCCGCCACCAGTCCCATCAATAGGCGGGGCAGAATAGAAATAAAGGGGTTGGTAAAGATCAATGGAGCTACCGGACTGGACGGCCAGGTGAAGGCCCGAATGAACGTGATCAGTCCCCAGAAACCACCAATGGCCATACCATCCTTCGGTCCTAAGGCGGTGCCGGCGACGATGACGGTTAACCCAATCAACGTCATACTGAAGGGCCCAAAGGGAATGTAGCCCAAAAATGGAATGATATTTTGTAGTAAAACAATCGCCATGAGGAGCGCGTCCACCACCAGGCGGAAAGTCTTATGTCGCGTCATTTACCGAAACCTCCACGTAAGTTAATGCCGTTATTATAGCATGATTTTTCACGAAAACAGTCAAACTGACTTGTATTTTTATCCAAAATCAGTTATAGTAATTGAGGTGTTGTTCATAACAATTTTTATGCGCCCGTAGTGTAATGGATCGCACGTAAGATTCCGGTTCTTGAAATGGGGGTTCGATTCCCTCCGGGCGCATCACTAACAACACGGCATCTCATACCTTCGGGTGTGGGATTTTTTTATGCATTGAAATCAGTTTGTGGCTGTTGTAACGGGGAAGTTGGGGGACGTCACGACTAGCTAAGTTTTCTGGACAACGGCTAATTCATGCGAGAAAATCACCAATCTAGGGGGTTGCCAGTGAAACCTAATTTTCCAGTTTCTTCTATTGTAAGGGCTTACATAAATTAACAGACTGAATCACTTGCTAAACCACTTGTGGTGACTTATACTAATAACCGTAAAAGGTTGGCTCTGGTTGGCCTTTAAATTTTTGACCAGAGTGGGCGTTTATCAGCCACCTCTGGTCGAATAACGTCCCACTAGGAGGTAAGCAGGATGCATGAAGATTGGCAGTGGGTCGAGGCAATTATGCCCCAGATGGTTGGGAAACTGACCAGCCGCTTCCGTGTTCTGCAAGGAATCGCCAACCTCCAACCCGTCGGTCGCCGGACCCTCGCCACCAAGCTAGCTTGCTCGGAGCGCACCGTGCGGACAACGACGGATGCCTTAGCGGGACTGGGATTTGTCCAAATGTCCGTGAAGGGCATGCAGATCACGGCCACTGGTCAGCGCGTTCTACAGGGGTTAGCCCCCGTTATGAACGACTTGGCTGGGCGGCAACAACGGGAACGTGAACTAGCGCAACGGTTGGGCATTGCCCACTGTACCATTGTGCCAGGGGACAGCACCGCGGCGAATGGCTCACTCAACGGCTTAGCCCAGGCGGCTAGTCAGGTGTTGAATGATCAGTTGCCGCAGGGCCAGAGTACCGTGGCTGTCATGGGTGGTCACACGTTAGCCACCGTGGCGGATGCGTTGACTCCGGCACTAGCCGTCAATCGGCAGTTGCTATTTGTTCCGGCCCGGGGTGGTGTTGGTGAATCGCCAGCCATCCAGGCCAACGCGGTTAGTGCTGCTATGGCAGAACACACCAACAGCGAGTTCCGGCAGCTGTATGTGCCTGAGCAATTAAATACGGAGACCTACAAGCCGCTCTTTGCTGAGCCGGCCATTCACGAAGTTCTCCAGTTGATTGCGCAGAGCAATGTGGTGATTCACGGCATCGGTCAGGCATTTGTCATGGCCGAGCGGCGTAACATGGACCCGCACGTGATCGCCGATTTATCCGCGGCCCATGCCGTGGGAGAGGCCTTTGGTTATTTCTATGATGACCAGGGCCACGTCGTCAGCAAGTTCCCCCGTATCGGGCTGGAAATTGGCGACTTAGCCGCTAAACAATTAGTCATCGCCGTAGCCGGTGGTGCCGAGAAGGGCGCTGCAATTGCGGCGTACATGCGTTTAGCGCCAGCACAGACTTGGTTAATTACCGATGAAGGTGCTGCTGACTTTGTTTTAAAGAAGTGATACAATGAACATGTATTGCTTTTTAAAAAAATTATCTTTGTTTGCTTCCTGAAGGAGGAAATCACAGTATGACTGTAAAGATTGGTATTAATGGTTTCGGACGTATCGGCCGTTTGGCTTTCAAGCGGATTCACGAACTCCACTCAAGTGACATCGAAGTTGTTGCCATCAACGATTTGACGACACCTTCAATGTTAGCTTACTTGTTGAAGTATGACTCAACTCATGGCCGTTTCCCTGGCGAAGTTTCCGCTACGGACAAGGGCATCGTGGTTGACGGTAAGGAATACCCTGTTTACGCTGACCCTAAGGCTCAAGACATTCCTTGGGTTAAGAACGACGGTGTTGACTTCGTTCTCGAATGTACCGGTTTCTACACTTCCGAAGAAAAGGCTCACGCCCACATCGATGCTGGTGTTAAGCGGGTATTAGTATCTGCTCCAGCCGGTGCCGTTACGACGGTTGTTCCTGGTGTTAACTTGGACGTCTTAAGCAAGGACGATGTTATCGTTTCTGCTGGTTCTTGCACCACGAACTGTTTAGCACCTATGGCTTACTTCATGAACGAAGAATTCGGGATCAAGGCCGGGACTATGACCACGATTCACGCCTTCACTGCTACCCAACAAATCTTGGATGGCCCTCGTGGTAAGAAGATGCGTAACAACCGTACTGCCAGTGTTAACACGATTCCTCACTCAACTGGTGCCGCTAAGGCTATCGGTTTAGTTATCCCTGACTTGAAGGGTAAGTTACAAGGCCACGCACAACGTGTTCCTTTGACTGACGGTTCTTTGACGGAATTAGTTACTGTTCTGGACAAGAAGGTTACTGCTGACGAAATCAACGACGCTATGAAGAAGCACACTGAAGGTAACGAAGCCTTTGGTTACAACGCCGACGAAATCGTTTCTTCAGACATCATCGATGATGACCACGGTTCTGTCTTTGACCCAACCCAAACTGAAGTTACGACTAACGGTGACACCCAATTAGTTAAGACTGTTTCATGGTACGACAACGAATGGGGCTTCACTTGCAACATGGTCCGGACTTTATTGCACTTCGCAACTCTCTAATCCGACCGTTGTAACAGTAGCTTATAAATAGACTCACGAACGCGGCGGAGGGAGGAATTTCTTCGCTGCGTTTTTTGTAAGTCGTTAAAAATTTGCACAAGTCCTTTGAAATTCAGAGGTAAGTGCTGTATATTGTGAAAGTAATCATTTAAAGATAAGAACTCAAGGAGGATTTCAGAATTGGCTAAATTAACAGTTTCTGATTTAGACTTAGAGGGCAAAAAAGTCCTGATGCGGGTCGACTTTAACGTCCCAATCAAAGATGGCGTGATTGGTAACGATAACCGTATCGTTGCTGCATTACCAACGATCAAGTACGTAATCGAACATGGTGGCAAGGCCATCCTCTTATCCCACTTAGGTCGGATCAAGAAGGAAGACGACAAACCAGCATTGTCCATGCGTCCAGTTGCTGAACGTCTGTCCAACTTGTTAAACAAGCCGGTAACCTTCGTCCCAACGACTGAAGGCAAGCAGCTTGAAGATGCCATTGATGGCTTAAACAATGGCGACGTCTTAGTAATGGAAAACACCCGTTACGAAGATGTTAAAGACGGCGAATACGTTAAGCGTGAATCCGGTAACGACCCTGAATTGGGCAAGTACTGGGCTTCATTGGGTGACGTCTTCGTTAACGATGCCTTTGGGACGGCTCACCGTTCTCACGCATCTAACGCCGGCATCGCCGCTAACATGGCCCAAACGGCTGCTGGTTTCTTGATGGAAAAGGAAATCAAGTTTATCGGTGGCGCCGTTGACAACCCAGAACACCCATTTGTTGCTATCTTGGGTGGTGCTAAGGTTTCCGACAAGATCGGTGTGATCGACAACTTGCTGGCTAAGGCTGACAAGATTCTTATCGGTGGTGGGATGACTTACACGTTCTACGCTGCTAAGGGTATGAAGATTGGGAACTCATTAGTTGAAACCGACAAGATCGACTTAGCCAAGGAAATCTTGGACAAGGCCGGCGACAAGTTGGTTCTGCCTGTTGATTCCGTTGTTGCTGAAAAGTTTGACAACGATGCCGCTCACAAGACGGTTGACGGCGACGTGCCTGATGGCTATATGGCCTTGGACATCGGACCTAAGTCAGTTTCTGAATTCGAAGACGTTCTGAAGACTGCCAAGACGGTTGTTTGGAACGGCCCAATGGGTGTCTTTGAAATGAGCAACTACGCTGAAGGAACTTTGGAAATTGGTAAGTTCTTGGGGACCTTGACGGATGCTAAGACGATTGTCGGTGGTGGTGACTCAACTGCTGCTGTTCAACAACTCGGTGTTGCTGACAAGCTTTCCCACATCTCTACTGGTGGTGGGGCTTCTCTCGAATACCTCGAAGGGAAGACGTTACCAGGAATTGCCGCAATTTCTGATAAGTAAATTAATAAAGAGCTGTGGTGGTTGTCATCACGGCTTTTTATTGTGATAGTCGCCGATTATTAAGGGTCTTCGCTGGCTAATCCAGTGGGAATTCGGTAAGATGATGGGCGTAGTCAATTTATTTTTAGGAAAGGGTGGATTAGGTTGCGGATACCACTCATTGCTGGTAACTGGAAAATGAACAAAACGGTCGCGGAAGCACGCAGTTTCGTTGAAGCTGTGCAGGGGAAACTACCGGCTGCGGACGTCGTGGAAACGGCGATTGCCGCACCAGCGTTATTTTTACAGACCATGTTAGAGGCAAATACTGAAGATGTGCTGCGCATTGGCGCGGAGGCTTGCTACTACGAAGATGACGGGGCGTATACGGGTGAAACTAGCCCACGCGCGCTCCACGAGATGGGGATTCCGTATACCATCGTCGGTCACTCCGAACGGCGCCGCTACTTTAACGAAACGGATGATGTCATTAACCGGAAAGTCCAAGCGGTTTTCCGAAATGGCATGACCCCAATCGTCTGTTGTGACGAAACCATGGGCCGACGCGAATCCGGTGAAAAAATTCACTGGGTCGTCAACCAGGTGACCGCCGCATTAAAGGGTGTCAGTCCGGAAGATGCTGCGAAGATCGTGGTTGCCTATGAACCCAGCTGGGCGATTGGCAGTGGGACTTCCGCATCGACCGACCAAGCCGAAGAAGGCTGCTACCTGATTCGCCAAACGTTGGCAGACATTTACTCGGATGATTTAGCCAATGGCGTTCGAATTCTCTATGGTGGGAGCGTCAAGCCCGACAATATTGCTGGTCTGATGGCCAAAAATAATGTCGATGGCGTGCTCGCCGGGGGCTCTAGTTTGGATGAAAACTCTTTCATTCAGCTGGCGAACTACCAAAATTTGTAATTCGAGCAAAATGTGATTGAAAGTTCAAAGTTAAACTTATAGAATAAAGCATGGGATTGTTGTTTTGTTCCCGTGAAGCCAAACACTCATAAGGAGAGAATACAAAAAATGTCTATTATTTCTGATATTTACGCACGCGAAGTCTTAGATTCTCGTGGTAACCCAACTGTTGAAGTTGAACTTTACACTGAAGCCGGTGCAATGGGCCGGGGGATCGTTCCTTCTGGTGCCTCAACTGGTGAACATGAAGCCGTTGAACTTCGTGATGGCGACAAGAGTCGTTTCATGGGTAAGGGTGTTACTAAGGCTGTTGACAACGTAAACAACATCATCGCCAAAGAAATTGTTGGCTACGATGTTACCGACCAACGTGCCATTGACCAAGCCATGATCGACTTGGACGGTACGCCAAACAAGGGTAAGTTAGGTGCTAACGCTATCTTAGGTGTTTCCTTAGCTGCTGCCCGTGCTGCTGCTGACGAATTAGGCCAACCTCTGTACAACTACTTAGGCGGGTTCAATGGTCACGTCCTTCCTACGCCAATGATGAACGTTATCAACGGTGGGAAGCACGCCAACAACAAGGTTGATTTCCAAGAATTCATGATCATGCCTGTTGGTGCTAAGACTGTCAAGGAAGCTATCCGGATGGGTTCAGAAACGTTCCACAACTTGAAGAACTTGTTGAACGAAAAGGGCTACTCAACTGCCGTTGGTGACGAAGGTGGTTTCGCTCCTGACTTGAAGAACAATGAAGAACCATTCGAAATCTTAGTTGAAGCTATCAAGAACGCCGGCTACGTACCTGGTAAGGACGTTGCTATCGCCTTTGACTGTGCCTCATCAGAATTCTACAATGCTGACACCAAGAAGTACGAACTTAAGGGTGACGGTAAGGAATACACTGCTGAAGAATTTGTTAGCTTGCTGGAAAGCATCGTTGACAAGTACCCAGTTGTTTCCATCGAAGATCCTTTGGACGAAAACGAATGGGCAGACTGGCAAATGGCTACTGAACGCCTTGGCAAGAAGGTCCAAATCGTTGGTGACGACTTATTCGTTACGAACACGGACTACTTGGCAAAGGGTATCAAGATGGGCGTTGCCAACTCTATCTTAATCAAGCTGAACCAAATCGGTACTTTGACTGAAACTGTTGAAGCCGTTGAAATGGCTAAGCAAGCTGGTTACACGGCCGTTATCTCTCACCGTTCTGGTGAAACTGAAGACACGACTATCTCTGACTTGGTTGTTGCTTTGAACGCCGGCCAAATCAAGACTGGTTCAATGAGCCGTGGCGAACGTATCGCTAAGTACAACCAATTAATGCGGATCGAAGACCAATTAGGTAAGACTTCCAACTACAAGGGTATTCACTCCTTCTACAACTTGAGCGAAGATGCGCGTTTAGCCATCATCAACAAGTAGTTTAAAAATGATTATTAAGAAGCAAGTCCAGTGATGGGCCTGCTTTTTTTTTTCTTTTTTTTTGGAACGACGAAAAAATTTGAAAAACTTGCGCGAAAAATAAAATAATCGGCGGTTTCTTACGGAGTTAACTTTAACGAGGGGGAATTACAATGATGAATTTTACAAGATTGCGCGTCATGCTGTTGATGGTTAGTGGCTTTACTGTGGGGATGGGGAGTGTTGGCGTTTTTGGGGGTTCGTTGGCGTTGGCGAAATTGGTGACGGTAGAGCACAAGATAAATGCCATTGATGAGGGGAGTTCTAAAGCAGAAACTAGGCTCTATAAAAAAGAAACACAACGGCTCGAAGCGGGGGATGAAGTAAAGCGCTTGTCTGAGTTACAAAAACTCTCGTCAGAAGTTCATTCTGGAGCTAATGGCATACAAACAGTCACGTATAACGGTGTTGTGACGCTAGCACATGTTCATTTGGCGTTTGTTACTGAAACAGGAGAACAAGTTTATGCAAGAGAATCGGGTCCAAAACTAACGCTTGGGGGACGGCTCTCGTTGGAAGTGCCGAAGGGATATGAGTTAATCAATGCCAAGGATGTGGAAAAGATAGTGCTGTCGAAGGCGGAAGATTGGCATATTAAGGTGAAGGCTATTTCTACGAACTCTTCTAATGGGATGGCGGGTGGTGAACCAAAACCACAAATTCCGAAGCCAGAACCAGAGCCGAAACCAGAACCGAAACCAGAACCGAAACCAGAACCGAAACCAGAACCGAAACCAGAACCGAAACCAGAACCGAAACCAGAACCAGACAAACCCGCAAAGCAACCAAACGCTGGTGACAAGGACGTGGTGGCCATTCCTAAGCCGCCAGTGCCATCGAAACCGCAAACCAAACCAAGTGCACCACAATTACCAACGCCGCATCCTAGGCCAATCCAGGTGCCAACAACGACACATCCAATCGGGCAACCAGCCTTGGTCACTATTTCACGGCCAGGCAAGAAGCCGGTGCCCACACTGACCACCGCGCCCAGCACCAGTACCTTGCCGCAATTACAGGTGACCAATCATCCGTTGAGCCATCAGGGGGCTGCGGACTGGTGGCAACCGGTAACTGCGACCGTTACGGCAGACAAGCCAGCTAAACGACCAACTCAGCCAACGCATCAGCCCCAAACGGCTCATCGTCGTCCGGGTACGACCCAATCGACTCGTGGTCAACGGCCAGGGCACATTGCGAAGCAAGCCTCATCGGCAAAAACGTCGCAGTTACCCCAAACGGACGAACAAACGCTTCCATTGGCGTGGTACGGCGCTAGCGTCCTTCTAGGGCTTACCGGTCTGACCGGGTACCGGCGGATTCGTCGTTAGTCTGACAACATTTTGTGCTAAACTAGTTGTTAGACTAAAAATACCGGAGGAATCGCCTAATGAAACGTCAGCACCGTACCCAACATGATCTCACACGACTCAACGCCATCTTTTTCGGTAGCGTAGTCGGCCTACTTGCTGGGGTCGTCGTCAGCACGTTTCGTTTGGCCATAGAGCACCTTCTCAAGTTTATGCAGGGCCTGTACGGCTGGTTTGGTCAGAACCCGTGGTGGCTCATTCCGTGGGCAATTCTGCTGGTTGCCGTGGCCGCTTTGATTGGTCATTGGACCAAAGAGTCACCCATGATCAAAGGTTCTGGGATTCCCCAAATTGAAGGGCAACTGGCCGGCGAAATGGACTATGCTTGGTGGCCAGTTCTGTGGAAGAAGTTTGTCAGTGGGATTCTGGGCATTGGGTCCGGGCTGTTCCTTGGCCGAGAAGGACCCTCCATTCAACTGGGTGGGACCGTCGCTCAGGGGGTCGCTGAGGGCCTACACCTGAAGGGGAGTCAACGCCGCTTATTGATTGCGGGTGGGGCTGCCGCGGGTCTGTCAGCTGCGTTTAATGCGCCCATTGCGTCAACGTTATTTATTTTGGAAGAGGTTTATCATAATTTCTCGACACTGGTTTGGCTCACGTCGCTGACCAGTGCCGTCGTTGCCAATTTTGTCTCGAATGAGTTCTTTGGCTTAACACCCGTGCTACACATAAACTACCAACAAACGTTACCGTTACGATATTATTGGTTATTACTGATTTTAGGCGTTGGCCTAGGCTTGCTGGGCTATGTCTATCAGTGGGTCACCCTCCGTGGTGGTAGTTGGTATGCGAAGCTCACGTGGTTACCGCAACACCTTGATGGCATCATTCCTTTCCTGCTGGTTATTCCCATCGGTCTTCTGTGGCCGGTTGCTTTAGGCGGCGGGAATCAAATGATTGTTCTGTTCGCTAAGCATACACCGCTACTCATGCCGTTGATTGGTTACTTCATTTTACGGTTCTGCTTTTCAACGATTAGCTATAGTTCGGGCTTGCCTGGTGGGATTTTCCTGCCGATTCTGACATTAGGGGCCTTACTCGGGGCCATTGGCGCCCGCTCCTTCGTATTGGCGGGCTGGTTACCAAAAATTTACGTGGCCAATCTGATTATCTATGCTATGGCTGGTTACTTTGCTGGCATTTCTAAGGCCCCATTCACGGCGATTTTACTGATTACGGAAATGGTTGGGACCTTGCACCATTTGATGCCGTTGGCTGTGGTCGCCATTGTGGCGTATATCACCGTCGATGTTCTGGGGGGCGCGCCTATCTATGAAGCGATGCTCCAGCAGATGGTGGCGCCAGCAGAGGCCAAAACGGCTGGACCGACGGATCGCATTGAGTTTGCGGTGAGTGAAGGTTCCGGCCTAGCTGGTCGGCAGGTCCGTGATTTAGTTTGGCCTAAGGGGTCATTGCTGGTCAGCGTTCAACGAGGCGAGCGGTCCGTGATTCCTCGGGGAGACACCATTTTACGGGCAGGCGATACGTTACTGATTTTCACGTATCAGCGTAACCGAGCGTTCGTCCGCCAACAGCTTACCCAGTTAAACGATTCTCACCCTCATTTGGCCGATTAACCAAGCAGGGGGCTGGTAAAAAGTGGCTGACTATGATAAATTGGTAAGGTATAGTTAGACCTATTAGACCTATTCGATAGGTAGGAGGCAAATTCGTGTATAACTTTTTAATGACCTGTATTTTAATTGTTGCTGTTTTGATTATCATTGCGGTAATGATGCAGCCTGCTAAGACCAACGACGCGTTATCCGCTTTATCTGGTGGTGCGGACGACTTATTTGCAAAGGCTAAGCCCCGTGGCTTCGAAGCTTTCATGCAAAAAGTGACCGTTGTTTTGGGTGCCTTATTCTTTGGGCTGGCAATGGCTTTAGTTTATTTATCTTCACACTAGAGTAGAATGTGGGCCTCCTGTTTGTTAGTTACAGGGGGCTTTTTTACAGACTACCCGAGTCAAAAATAGCGGAAAGTGGTGGTTTTACATGATTCGAAAACCAACCCCGCTCTTTTTCGAGCAGGGGCCTCAAGCAGTGATTCTACTGCACGCTTATTCCGGGAGCTCCAATGACATGCGTATTTTAGCGCGCCGGCTACAGGGTGAAAATTACACCGTGCTGGCGCCAATCTTTACTGGCCACGCCACGGGGGACCCAGCCGATGTTTTGCGACTGGGCTCACCGAAGCAGTGGTGGCAGGATACTGAGGACGCGATTGCTTTCTTAAAGCAACGTGGTTACGAGCGTATTGCCATTTTCGGCCTGTCGTTAGGTGGCTTGTTTGCGACGCGAGCCCTACAGGAACATCCTGAACTTCTCGGTGGTGGGACGATTGCCTCCCCCGTGATCTACCGGGGACAAACCAACGTTCCGGCGTCATTTATTGAAATGGCTCGTGCCAGCTACCGGGAACAGAACATTACGGGGGATGACCAAGAGCAACGTGTGGCGTGGTTGAAGGACCATTTGAACGCGCAGTTGATGGCCATTCAAGCGTTTGCTGATACCACAGCGACGCATTTAGACCGGGTGAAGCAACCCGTCTTCATTGCCCAGGGGGATGCGGATCACATGATCGACCCCCGTTCGGGTAAGTGGTTGGCGGAGGCCTATCCGGCCGATCAAATTGATTTTCACGAATACGCAGGAGCGGGTCACGTGTTAACCGTGAACACCGCGCACCGCGCATTAGAAACGGACATTTTAGCTTATCTACAAACAATCTTTTAAAATAACGAGGAATCGATAGTGCAAGAAAATACATTGAAAACAGATTTAACAGCTTTCTTCCGGTCCCATTCGGAACAAAGCTACACAGTTGAAGATATTTCGGATGCACTCCACTACCACGGCTCAGCTGCTTTTAAGCTGATCGTGCAGGAGTTAGCACAGTTGGAACGCGACGGTCTTGTCCAAGTAACGGACCACGGTCATTTTCAATTGGATCCTAGCCAACGGACGTTGACCGGGATTTTCCACGGTAACGACAAGGGCTTTGGCTTTGTCGCATATGATGAAAACAAGATTGAACCGGACGCCTACATTGCCCCTAACAACACGTTACGGGCCCTGAACGGCGATACCGTTAAGATTGAAATTGTTCGCGCAGGGGATCCTCGTAGCGGCAAAGGTCCTGAAGGTAAGGTCACGGAAATTGTTGAACACCACTACGAACAAGTTGTTGGTGAATTCTTCAAGACCGAAGACGATAACGGTTATTTGGGTCAGGTTCGTTTAACGGACAAGAAGGTCATGAAGTACAAGTTCTACGTGACCGCTGTTGGCTTGAACCCCACCCCAGGTGAGGTCGTCACGGCTGAAATCACCGAATACCCGAGCGATGCGCATCCAGATGCCATGGTTGGGATTGCTAAGCAAGTCATCGGGAGCGTTGATGATCCTGGTATCGATATTTTACAGATCGTGTACCAACACAACATTCCTTCTGAATTCCCAGAAGAGGTCATGCAGGCCGCTGATGAGATTCCAGATCACGTGCTGCCTGAAGAAATGGCTGGCCGGGAAGATATTACGGACCAAGACTTGGTCACCATTGATGGCGAGTCTTCAAAAGACTTGGATGATGCCGTTACCGTTTGGAAATTGCCTAACGGAAACTATCATTTAGGGGTCCACATCGCGGACGTTTCCCACTATGTTCAAGAAGATTCAATCCTGGACAAGGAAGCCTACAAGCGGGGGACCAGTGTCTACCTGACTGACCGGGTTATTCCAATGTTGCCACGGCGCTTATCTAACGGGATTTGTTCTTTAAACGAGGGTGAATTGCGGTTATGTATGAGTTGTGACATGGAAATTGATGACTCCGGGAATGTTGTTAAGCACCGGATTCACCCATCTGTCATGCGCTCTAAGGCACGGATGACCTACACGGCCGTTAACCAAATCTTGGAAGCCCATGACCCATTGACTATGGACCGTTACAAGTCACTCGTCCCAATGTTTGAAGCTATGGGCGAGTTGCACAAGATTTTGGTTAAGCACCGTAAGCGTCGTGGAGCCATTGATTTTGATGACCGTGAAGCTGAAATCATTGTCGATGACAAGGGCCACGCCGTAGACGTTAAGTTGCGGACCCGTGGGATCTCCGAACGGATGATTGAATCCTTCATGTTGGCTGCTAACGAAACGGTTGCGGAACACTACTTCCGTGCCAAGGTGCCTTTCTTATACCGGGTCCACGAAACGCCAGATGGCGACCGTGTCCGGAGCTTCTTTGAATTCTTAACGGCCTTCGGGATCAACGTTAAGGGTGATGCCGATCATTTACGGCCAAAGATGTTACAAGGCATTCTGAAGCAGGTTGCTGGCAAACCTGAAGAAGCCATGGTTTCTGTGATGATGTTACGGAGCTTGAAGCAAGCCCGTTACGCTGACCAGTCCTTGGGTCACTTCGGGTTAGGTGCTGAGTTCTACACCCACTTTACGTCTCCAATCCGGCGGTACCCAGATACCATGGTTCATCGGATGATTCATTACTACGAAGACCACGGTACTGGCGATAGCAGCAAGGAAAAGTTTGCCCCAATTTTGGAAGAAATCGGGATCCATACGTCCGAAGCTGAACGTCGCGCCATCGATGCTGAACGTGATACCAACGACATGAAGATGGCTGAATACATGGCTGACCACGTCGGCGAAGAATTTGACGCCGTTGTTAGTTCTGTCATGAAATTCGGGATGTTTGTCGAATTGCCAAACACCATCGAAGGGTTGATCCACATCAGTCGGATGCAGGATGACTACTACGAATACGTTGAAAAGTATCTGGCCTTAGTTGGGCGCAACACGCGTCGGACTTACCGGATCGGTCAAGAAATTCGGGTTAAGGTTATCCACGTCGACAAGGAACAAAGTGAAATTGACTTCGAATTATTAAACCCAGAAAAAACACCAACTAGTGATTTATTACCACACCGTGAACACCGCTCTCGTGGGGGCAACTTCCACGGCCGGAGCAACAATGGTGGTCATAGTAATGGGAACAATCATGGTGGTGGTAACCGCAATGGTGGCAATCACCAGAACGGGAATCAGCGATCATCGAACCAACGTGGCGGGAATAACAGCCAACACCGGAGTAACAACAATGGTGGCGGCCAACACCGCAACAATTCACAAGGTGGTCGGCACTAAGCGAGGTGACTGAACTTGGCGAAAAAAAAGTCCAAGAAAACACCAGATAACGTTTTAGCTCAAAACCGGAAGGCACGGCATGATTATGCAGTCACGGAAACGGTTGAAGCCGGACTCGTTTTAACGGGGACCGAAATCAAATCGTTGCGTGAACGGCGGGTCAACCTACAAGATGGGTTCGCCCAGATTCGGAACAACGAAGCGTGGATGATGAACGTGCACATCAGTGAGTACGTTCAGGGAAACCGATTCAACCACGATCCGTTACGGAACCGGAAACTCCTGTTACACAAGAAGGAAATTCGGCGGTTAGGTCAAGCGACAATGGATAAAGGGGTTACCCTGATTCCGTTGAAGATGTACCTGAAGCATGGATTTGCGAAGGTGCTAATTGGCGTTGCCCATGGGAAACGAGAATATGACAAGCGGCAAACAATCAAACGGCGGGAACAAGACCGAGAGATTGAGCGGGTCATGAAGCGTTACTAGTCATTTATAAGGGGGACAGCAGAACTTGGTTGGTTCGGCTGTCCCTTTTTACATAAAATTTGGATAGGTTTTTATTGGGAGGTTAGTTAAATGACAACTGCACCAAAGATTCGGGTCAAGGACCTGCACAAGGCCTTTGGACAAAATGAAGTTTTGAAGGGCATCACGCTGGATGTCCAACCCCAGGAAGTTCTCTGCATGATTGGACCCTCGGGTTCCGGGAAGAGTACCTTTCTCCGTTGCCTAAATGGGTTGGAACAAATCACGAGTGGTGAAGTCTGGGTAGAAGGCCAACGGGTTGGTGACCCGAAAGTCAATCTGAATCAGATTCGTGAGAACATCGGGATGGTATTTCAGCATTTTAACTTGTTTCCGCATTTGTCCGTGCTCCAGAACGTGACGTTGGGGCCCGTTCAGTTGAAAGGCCTGAGTAAAGCCGCCGCTAAGGAGCGGGCCGAAAAGCTTCTCCAGCAGGTTGGCCTGGAAGACAAGGCCGAGGCGATGCCCCATTCCCTGTCTGGTGGCCAACAGCAGCGGGTCGCGATTGCGCGAGCACTGGCCATGGAACCCGAAATCATGTTGTTCGATGAACCCACCTCGGCACTAGACCCCGAAATGGTCGGGGACGTCTTGCAGGTCATGCAGGATCTGGCAGAAGGTGGCATGACCATGGTCGTTGTGACCCACGAAATGGGCTTCGCCAAAAACGTGGCCGACCGTGTGGCCTTCATGGATGAGGGGATTATCCAAGAGGCAGGGACTCCCACAGAGGTGTTTGACCATCCGCAGAATCCGCGGACACAGGAATTCTTAAATAAGGTGCTTAACGTTTAGACAAAAAATCCGTTCTGGTTAATTCCGGAACGGATTTTTTTGTGACTTCGACAGCTGACAAAACTAACGTGAATGCTGATGTAGTCCTATTTATCACAAATATTTTAAGACTAAAAAAAGTTGTGAATGATAACGGTTTCATTAGTTTCTATTATGTGCTATTATATTGCTGGTAAATATATTCACTAATGCATATGGTTTGAATTGAAATTAAAACAGGGGTTACTAATTTAAGGCTGTACTTGGCAATGTAGCGACGCATTTTAATCATTGCTTTTTTGACGGGCGATTCATGGCCAGAGGGACTTTTGAGCTAAAAGTAAAACGATAAACGGACCTTGAGGAGGGGAAGACTTATGAAGTTACAAGCGACAATTTTATTAGCAGGATTGACCTTAGGAATGGCCCAACCCGTCAGTACGGTTGTTTTGCCGCAGACAGTACCGGTTGTGACTGCACGGGCCGCGACGACAAAGGATGACATTCAGTATGAAGGCGACTATGGCGTTCACTGGACGTTATCCACTAGTGGGGTTCTCCATTTAGGTGCTGGCACGCTAGCCGATGAACCGATGCCACCGGCGAGTGGAACGGGATCGAGTGATGGGCAGTTTGCCAAACAGATTGCGTTAAAACAGGGGCTTACGACGCCCAGTGATGCCGAGCTCACGGCCGCTGGGAGTCTAGTGACCAAGGTTGTGCTGGACGGGCCGATTAAGACCTCCGCCAACGCCGCCAACCTATTTGCACAGTTGCCCAATGTGACCAACTATGAGAATTTGAATTTACTCGATACGTCTGCGGCCACCTCCATGAAGGGGATGTTCCTGCAGATGAATGGCAACAAAGCGTTGACCTCGCTGGACGTTTCTCACTTTAACACGAAAAATGTGACGACCATGTGGGGGATGTTCTATGGCCTCAAAGGAATCAGTGAACTGGACCTGTCGAATTTTGATACCGGACAGGTGACGGCCGCGACGTCCATGTTTTTTGGCGATTCTAGTTTGCAAGCCATTAACCTGGCCAATGCCACTTTTACTAATTTGAAGAGTGCCGACTACATGTTCTCAGGGTCTGATCTACGGACAATTCGCTTGGATTCCTTTGCGCCACCGGCAACATTTTCGGGGTACAGCATGTTTGCCAACAAGACCACGATTGGGCAAGTGACATTTGGTCCGAAGACCCATTTCGCCGGGGATCCGAAGTTGAATGATGCCCAGACGGTTCCGGATGAATTTACGGGATTGTGGCAAGCCGTGGGCAAGGGGACGATTCAAAATCCCCTCGGCGATGAGTTCGCTCATGGTAAAGACATTACCGATCTGTATAACGGGACGGACAATCCGAGTGGTGTCGTCACCTACGTGTGGCAGCCGGTCAATCGGGTGATCGAACCGACGACCCCACCCGTGGTCACGCCACCTACCGTTACGCCACCCGCTGTCACGCAGAGCCAGCCGGTGACCGTTCGTTACCTGGATGAAAAGGGCAATCAACTGGCCAATAATCAGGTGTTGACTGGCGACATTGGGGAAATCTATCAAGCCAACCAGCTGAACTTTGCCGGATACAAGCTGAACCGGACAGAGGGCCAGGTCAGCGGCACGTTTAGTGATCAGGCCCAGACGGTGACCTTCCACTATGCACGCAACCTGATGTCTGGTGGGGATGCCGCCACGGTGGCGCCAATCGCCAGCGTCGTTTACGCGACGAAGAAGATTGGGTTGTATCAGACCAAGAACTTCTCCAAGAAGACGGTCAAACACTGGTACAGCAAGCAGAAACGGGCCAACCGGCCAATGTTTGTGGTGACCGGCACGGCCGACTCCAAGCAGGGCAATCTGCGCTACAAGGTCAAGGATGTGAATCATAAATCCAAGACAGCCGGGAAGACCGGGTATATCACGGCGAAACCAAGTTATGTGACGGGCGTGTACTATGCGACCAAGCAAGCCAAGGTCAAAGTGATTGCGAAGAACGGTGTCAATGCCTACCAGCAAAAATCACTAAAAACGAAGCGCGTGCACTATAAAAAGGGCCAGCAACTAAAGGTCAAAAAGATTATTGCGTACCATAAGACGACGCGGTTCCAATTGACTAATGGCAAGTATGTGACGGCCAACAAGAAACTTGTGTTAGCCGTGAAATAGCAAAATCGGTATCAACCATGGAAACTGGCTGATACCGATTTTTTATTTTTTGGTAAATTGCGCAATGTCGCCAGCAGCCGGGGCCCAAGCGTGGTTTCGCAGGGGAGCCAACGCCTTATGTTGATGCTTAGCCCAGCGGTCGAGAATCGCGGCCAGACAGATGACCAGAGCTTCATGGTCGGGCTGATCTACGGCTAGCGTCGTGGTGCCCCCGCCGGATTGACTGACCTGGTCAATCGTGGCAATCAGCTCACGCCCGTGGGTGATCTTGAAATGGCCACTGTTGATATTGCCCATGATGATCCAATTGAGTCCGCGGACAAACAGGACTTCACGGATCACGCCAAAGGTCTTGCTGACGCGACCGACCGTTTGCCGGTGATAGACCAGACGGAATTTTGGCAGTAGGCCCAGTGATTCCTGTTTGACCTCGGCTTCCAGTGCGCCGGCAATCGTGTAGACCGACAGCACGTCCGCTCTGAGCCCCCATTTACCCACGAGCAAATAGCTGGATTGATTATTCGTATCGCGAATGACCGTCGTCGCCTTGGCGGACAGCGCGGCCTGATTGAGATACAGTGTACGCATGGGGCTCCTCCTTTGCATCGTTCTCGACTTTGTTAAACCCATTCTAACATGTTTCACCAGAAGCTGTTCGATAATATCATTTAGCCGGCCGTTATGATAGAATAAAAGGCGAGGTGTTGGGAATGAAACCGTTTATTCATAATGACTGGTGGCCGGTACTTGAGCCCGAATTTGAGCAGACCTATTATCAGGAACTGCGCAAATTCTTGGTTGAAGAGTATCAGCATTACCGTATCGATCCGGACATGTATCATATTTTTACCGCGTTCGATTGGACGCCGTTTAGCCAGGTCAAGGTGGTTATTTTGGGACAAGACCCGTACCACAATCCTGGTCAGGCGCATGGCTGTAGCTTCTCCGTTCGGCCGGGCACACCGATTCCACCGTCGTTGAAAAACATTTACAAAGAACTCGAGAGTGACTTGGGCATCAAGCCGGTTAACCATGGCTATTTGGAAAAATGGGCCAAGCAAGGTGTCCTGTTACTCAACTCCGTTCTGACCGTACGTGATGGCAAGGCTTTTTCCCATCAAGGGCACGGTTGGGAACGGTTAACGGACGCTGCGATTGCAAAATTGTCGGAACGACCCGAACCCGTGGTCTTTATCCTATGGGGCAGTGCCGCGCGGTCTAAAATCAGTTTGATCGACACGCAAACCAACATTGTGTTGCAAGCACCGCATCCCAGTCCGCTATCCGCTTACCGGGGGTTCTTTGGCTCCAAGCCATTTTCCAAGACCAACATCGCATTGACATCATTAGGGGAGACGCCCATCGACTGGCAACTACCAGAACACGTTACCGAAGATGAGCCGTCCCACCCAGCATCCAACTAAGCATAGACAGAGAGAGAATTGATTCGTGGGATATTTTATGGAGGTCATTATCTATGGAACTTTTTGATAGTCTCAAGCAAAAGATTAATGGACAAAACAAAACCATTGTTTTCCCTGAAGGGGAAGATGCTCGGGTCTTAGGTGCCGCTAGCCGATTAGCCGCTGATGGCCTGATCAAGTCCGTCGTTTTAGGCAAGCAAAGTGACGTTGAAGCCACTGCCAAGGACAACAACATTGACTTGAGCCAAGTCACGTTGTTGGACCCAGCTGCCATTCCAGCCGACCAACACAAGGACATGTTAGATGCCTTGGTTGCGCGTCGGAAGGGCAAGAACACGCCTGAACAAGCTGCTGAAATGTTAAAGGACCCGAACTACATCGGGACCATGATGGTCTACATGGGCCAAGCTGACGGGATGGTTTCTGGTGCCGTGCACGCGACTGGCGACACGGTTCGTCCTGCCTTACAAATTATTAAAACTAAGGAAGGCGTCCGCCGTATCAGTGGGGCCTTCATCATGCAAAAGGGTGACGAACGCTACGTCTTCGCCGACTGTGCTATCAACATCGAATTGGATGCTGCCGGCATGGCTGAAGTCGCCGTTGAAAGTGCCCACACCGCCAAGGTCTTTGACATCGACCCTAAGGTTGCCTTGCTGAGCTTCTCCACTAAGGGCTCCGCTAAGGGCGAAATGGTCACCAAGGTCCAAGAAGCCACGAAGATTGCCCATGAAACGGCCCCAGATTTGGCCGTTGATGGTGAATTACAATTTGACGCGTCCTTCGTCCCAAGTGTTGCCGCCCAAAAGGCGCCAGACTCCAAGGTTGCCGGTCACGCCAACGTCTTTGTCTTCCCAGAATTACAATCCGGGAACATTGGCTACAAGATTGCCCAACGCTTCGGTGGCTTTGAAGCCATTGGGCCCATCCTGCAAGGCCTGAACAAGCCTGTTTCTGACTTGTCTCGTGGTTGCAACGAAGAGGATGTTTACAAGGTTGCCATCATCACCGCAGCCCAATCACTTTAAACTTTTCATTTCTTGGACGCAAATGAATCGTGTTAAATAACGATACCCGGATTGCTATTTGCTAGCAGTCCGGGTATTATTTATTCTGGTGAGTTATGAGCGGTCCGGGAACGGGCCCGACCATGGCTAAAGGATGAGAAATCAGTTTTGAAAAAAGGGGAATGGCAGTATGTTTGAAACGACCGTAACGAGTCCCGACCAGACAATGGCCTGGGGTCAAGCCTTAGCGCCGAGTCTACAACCGCGCGATGTGATTTTACTGGACGGTGATTTGGGTGCCGGCAAGACCACCTTTACCAAGGGATTGGCGCTCGGCTTAGGCATTAAGCGCAACGTTAAGAGTCCCACGTTTACCATTATTCGCGAGTATCAGAGTGGCCGCATCCCCCTGTATCACATGGATGTGTACCGCTTGGAAGATGGTAGCGGGGATGAGCTAGGCTTGGATGAATACTTCAACGGGGATGGCGTGAACGTGGTCGAGTGGTCCCAGTTCATTGAAGATGAGTTACCCGCCCAGTACCTGCGTATCGTGTTCAAACGCGACGATGAAGCCGGTGAAAGCCAGCGGACGTTGCGGTTTGAGCCCGTGGGTGCCCGCTTCGAAAAAATCGTGCAGCAGTTGGAGGACAGTCAAAAATGAGTGAAGAAGTCGCCATTCGTTTGCCAGAACCAGCCGACGCTGAAAATTTATTAGCGTTGTTAGACCGGCTCCAACAGGAGAGTGATACGTTCAGCTTGGCCGACGCCGACGATCCCGTCAGCGCCGCGCAGGAAGCCGACCAGCTCAATCAAATCGCGGGCAGTCCGCGCCACTTATTGTTGGTTGCCAGCCTGGGCAAAACGCTGCTGGGCGTCTGCTCAATCGCGCCGACACCCCAGGGCAACGTCGGGGAACTCGGCATTGCCGTTGAGAAAAAATACTGGCACATGGGTATCGGCACGGCTTTGGTCGATGAAGCCCTGTATTGGGCGCAAACGGCCAGTGAATTGCAGGCAGTCGGTCTGATGGTTCAGACCCGCAACGTTGCCGCCATGAAGCTGTATCAGAAATTAGGCTTTACCCGAACGGCCACGCCGCCGACCAAGGTCACGGATGATGATGGCGAACGGGTGACCGCGGTTGAGATGGTTTATCAACTGGCTGCCGATTAGAGCGTGCGTCAGAAGGCGGTTATCAGCCATAGAAAATCAAGACAACAAGCGCGTCTGGGAGTTGTCCCGGACGCTTTTTTCATCGCCAAATTTAGACGAGTGGGGACGGACCACCGCTTTCTTTGTCTCCGTGAAAGCGGTATCCTTGAAGCAGGACAACACTTTGAGGAGGTTGCAGGATGTATCAGGCAAATGAACAGCGTTACGATAAAATGACTTATAATCGGGTCGGCGACAGTGGCTTAAAGCTCTCCGCCATCGGTCTGGGACTGTGGAACAACTTTGGTAGCGTGGATGATTACGCCACGCAAAAGGCCATCGTCCACCAAGCGTTTGACTTAGGGATTACTTACTTTGATCTGGCTAACAATTACGGCCCGGAACCGGGTAGCGCGGAAACGAACTTTGGCCACATGTTGGCGACGGATTTGAAACCGTACCGGGATGAACTGGTGATTGCCAGCAAGGCGGGGTACGTGATGTGGCCCGGTCCTTATGGCAACTGGGGCTCACGCAAGAGCATCATCGCCAGCGCCGACCAGAGTTTGCGGCGGACCGGCCTAGATTACTTTGACATTTTCTACAGTCACCGGGCGGACCCCCAGACCAATCCGACCGAAACGGCGTTGGCCCTGAATCAACTGGTACGTGAGGGCAAGGCCCTGTACGTGGGGCTATCCAACTATAGTGGCGCGCAGATCAAGGTCATGGCCGGTATTTTCAGCGAGTTACATACGCCATTTATCATCGATCAGCCGCGTTACAACCTCTTGAACCGGCAAATCGAAGACGACGTTTTGCCAGAACTAACAGTTGAGAAGAAGGGCGCGGTCTCCTTCAGTTCGCTATGTCAGGGACTATTAACGAATAAATATCTGCACGGCATTCCCAGCGATTCCCGCGCCAAGAAGGCCACGATTCCGTTCCTGCATCCCGCCCAGGTTGAACAGACCTTGGGAACGATTAAAGCCCTGAACGCCGTTGCCGCCAATCGCAATCAGAGTCTGGCACAGATGGCCCTGGCCTGGAACTTGCGGCAACCCGCCATTGCCAGTGTTCTGATTGGTGCCAGCCGGCCGGAGCAAGTCGTCGACAACGTGGCGGCGTTGGATAACTTGGCCTTTAGCCCCGCAGAGCTTGACCAGATTGAAACCATTTTAGCCGCCCAATCGCCAATTGATTGGGACGCCAAGTAAATAAAATCGGACTAAACATTTACAGAAATGTTTAGTCCGATTTTTTGTGTTCGTTCGTTAGTTGATGATCATTCATCGACATACTTTAGAATATCCCCGGGCTGACACTCGAGCACGTGACAGATTTTACTCAGGGTACTAAAGCGAATGGCCTTGGCCTTGCCAGTCTTCAGGATTGAGAGGTTGGCTGGCGTGATGCCAATGGCCTTGGCCAGTTCTTGGCTGCTGATGTTGCGTTCCGCCATGACCACATTCAAAGTTAATTTCACCACAATAAGTAGACCTCCTAAACAGTCAAATCATTCTCAGCTTTGACCCGCATCGCGTGGCGGTAGGTTTCGTAGATGGCGGCTAGCATAATGATGAGAAAGGCGTCGTGGAAACAGGTTTCCCAGGTTTCCGAGAAAGCCCCACTATTTACTCGTAGCAACCAGCTTTGGGACAGCTGATTGCCACCGGCGACTAGCAGATCACCCAGCAGCATCGCGACTTGCGCCTTGATAATCGTAGTTAGGGCCAACTCATTTGAGGTGGAAAAGTAATCCTGGTCCCTGATATTTGTGAGCAGCTTAATTAAGGCTTTAAAAAGTTTAATCGATGCCCATACCGAGAGGACAATCCCCAGTGCCATAAGCAGCGCATACGGCCAACTTGGGAAACTCTTTACGGCGCCCAGTGTGGCTTGGTCATTATTTGAGAAGCGCAGAAAATCAGAACTAGTGAGAATGACGTGGGTCGTGCGATTTTGAAACGCGTCGGCCAAATAAATGATCGGATAAATAAGCGTGACGTAACCGGCGACAATCCCAAATCTAAAAAACATGATGGCAACGTTAATTCCCAACTTTAACCATTTCGACATGGTTAACATCTCCCCTGAAATTTATTACGACTCGATAATACAATATCGATAAACAATAATCAATAGCTGATAATCAATAAAATTGGTTTCACTAAAAAAGACTTAGCCGCTACCCACTAAATGGGGTGGCGACTAAGTCTAATCAGGTTAAAACGATTCAATGTTAAGCATTCACCGTAACGAAAGACTTCAACGGCTGTGTGCCGAAGTGGTTGGCCTCGTACAACAGAATATTGGCACAGGCCAAGCTATCGTCGAGTGCGTTATGGTGATGGTGCAGATCAATGTTCAACTCGTCGCAAACGGTGTTGAGTTTATGATTCGGAAATTCCGGGAAGAACTTCCGGCTGGTCTTCACGGTGTCCAGCGTCAGGTAACGGGCGGTCGGCAAGTTGTAATGCTCCAGACTGCTGCGAAGCACGCCATTATCAAACGGGGCGTTGTGGGCAATCACTAGCCGGTCACGCTGGAAGAAGGGGGACACGTGCTCCCAAACTTCCGGGAACGTGGGGGCATTGGCGACGTCACGTTCATGAATCCCATGAATCTGGACGTTGCGCCAGAAAAAGTCGGTATCGGGTTTGATCAATGAATAAAACTCATCGACGACCTGGCTGTCGCGCACGATGGTCAGCGCGAGGGAACAGGCACTGTAGCGTTTGCCGCTAGCCGTTTCAAAGTCCATGGCAACAAAATTCACAGGGACATTTTCCTCTCTTATGGGTTGATTAACAACAGTGTTAGACGGTCAAATCCTTAACGTCCAGTTCAACGGGGCAGTGGTCCGAGCCCATGACCTGGTCTAAGATTTCGGCCTTTTCTAGTTGGTCTTGCAGACGATTACTGGTGATGAAGTAATCAATACGCCAGCCGGCGTTGTTGTCGCGGGCGTGGAATCGGTAACTCCACCACGAGTAGCGCTCGGTGGCATCTGGGTTGAAGTAGCGGAACGTATCCGTGTAGCCTTCGCTCAGGAGGTGCGCCATCTTTTCCCGTTCGTCGTCGGTGAACCCGGCGTTCTTGTGATTGGTCTTGGGATTCTTCAGGTCGATCTCCGTGCGGGCCACGTTCAGGTCGCCACAGAAGATGACCGGCTTCTTCGCGTCTAGCTTTTGGACGAAGGCCAGGAAGGCTTCTTCCCAGCCCATCCGAAAGTCCAGCCGCTTCAGGCCGCTCCCAGAGTTCGGCGTGTAACAGGTCAGCACGTAAAAGTCGGGATATTCCAGCGTAATCGTCCGGCCCTCGTGGTCAAAGTCTGGGGCGTCGATGCCGTAGAGGACGTTCAGTGGCTTGTGCTTGGTAAACAGCGCGGTCCCCGAATAGCCCTTGCGTTCGGCGTAGTTCCAGTATTGATAGTAGCCTGGCAGGTCGAGGTCAATTTGACCTTCCTGTAACTTGGTTTCCTGAATCCCAAAGAAATCGGCGTCGAGGTCCTTAAACGTCTCGACAAAGTCTTTTTTCACAATCGCCCGTAGGCCATTCACGTTCCAAGAAATAAATTTCATAACGCACCTCCAACTAACTGATTTTAGTATACCAGAAAAGTTAGAATTTGCTGTAATTGAAGCGTTCTCTCCCGGTTGGCTGGCGTTTCATGGTAAAATAATTCTATTGACGACAAAAATGGGTCGACCGCAATGACGGTTGGCCCAGTGACTAACAAAACCAAGTTTAAATTTTTGCGGAACGAGAGGAAAATCATGATGATGGCAGATATAGCAACGGCATTTCCAGCAATTGAGATCTTACGTGACGAGCCTTTGGCGCACTACACGTATACCGAGACTGGGGGACCTGCCGATTACTTAGCATTCCCAACGAACATTCAAGAAACCAAGTCCTTATTGGCCTACGCCAACGAAGAAAAGTTGCCGGTCACCGTGGTTGGTAACGCCAGCAATCTCATCGTCCGTGACGGCGGCATCCGGGGACTGGTCATGATTCTGACAAAGATGAATCAGATTACGTCCACTGGCAACACCGTGACCGCCGAAGCCGGCGCGTCGCTGATCAAGACGACCCAGGTTGCCCAGGCACGCGCTTTGACTGGCTTTGAATTTGCGGCCGGAATTCCTGGGAGTGTCGGGGGTGCCGTCTTCATGAACGCCGGCGCTTATGGCGGTGAAATCAGTGAGGTGGCGCTTTCCGCTGAGGTCTTGACGCCAGCCGGTGAGATTCGGACGCTGACCAAGACTGAATTCGATTTCGGTTACCGGCACAGCTCAATTCAAGATTATGATGATATCGTGCTGACGGCGACCTTCGCGTTGACGCCCGGCGACGGGGAAGCCATCCAAGCAACCATGGACGACCTGAATGCCCGGCGAGCAGCCAAGCAACCGCTAGAGCTGCCATCCTGTGGGAGTGTCTTCAAGCGGCCAGAGGGTCACTACACGGGTCAACTGATTCAAGAGGCTGGCCTGCAGGGCCTGAAGTGGGGCGGTGCCCAGGTTTCCACCAAGCACGCCGGCTTCATCGTCAACATCGATCATGCCACCGCCACCGATTACCTGGAACTGATTCACCACATCCAGGCCGTTATTTGGGAAAAAGATCAAGTTCATTTGGAAACAGAGGTCCGCATCATCGGTGAAGAACCGACGACCACGGCCTAAGCACACGAATTTTTAAAAGGGGGAACCTTATGTGCCTATAGTTGAAGCAGTGATCCTGTTGATCGTGTTAGTTTTGTTCTCTAATATTATCAGTCACTACCTCACGTTTATTCCGGTCAGTTTGATTCAAATTGCGCTGGGACTCCTCGTTGCCTTAATCTGGAAATTCGAGGTCCCACTGGAAACTGATTGGTTTTTGCTTTTGTTCATTGCCCCGTTGCTGTATAACGATGGGCGGCGCTTCCCCAGAAAAGAACTCTGGCGTTTGCGTGGACCCATCTTTGCCAACGCCATCTGGCTGGTCTTCTTGACCACCATCTTGGGCGGCTTTCTGATTTACGAGTTAATTCCCAAGATGCCCTTTACCGTGGCGCTGGCCCTGGCGGCCATTCTGTCGCCAACCGACCCCGTGGCGGTGCAGTCGATTTCCAAGCAGGCTAAGCTCCCAGATAGCCTACTGCACTTGGTGAGTGGGGAAAGCTTGATCAACGATGCCAGTGGCCTGATTGCCTTTAAATATGCGATTGCGGCGACGGTGACCGGCGCCTTCTCCATGGGGACGGCCGTCGGTGACTTCTTCTATATCAGTATCGTCGGCTTCCTGTCCGGGTTGATCTTCATGACGGCCATCCAGCTGTTGATGGATATTTTGCGCCGACAAGGAATTGACGACGTGATCTTTAACACCGTGCTGCAGATTGCCACGCCACTCGTGGTTTACCTGGTAACCGAAGAGATTACCCACGCGTCAGGCGTTATTGCCGTCGTGACGGCTGGGGTGCTCTATCACGCCCGGGAAAACCGGATCGTCGAAGATTCACCGGAATTAAAATTGGTGACTGAAAAAGTTTGGGATATTATTATCTATTCATTGAACGGTATCGTGTTCGTGATTCTGGGGATCGAGTTACCCGTGGCCACGTCGAAGGTCATCAAGGGTGGTCAGTTCAACACTTGGCAAGCCCTGTTCTTTGCCTTCATGGTCTGGGTAATCATCGTAGTGATTCGGACGGTCTGGACTTACGGGTACGTCCTGTTTGAACGGCTCAATCACAAGGAACGTTCCGAACGGCCCGGGATACGGATGTCCATTTTATCCGGTCTCTCGGGGGTCCGGGGAGCCGTTACCATGGCCGGGGTCTTATCCGTGCCCATGACGGTTGCCTCTGGGGCCGGCTTTCCAACGCGGTCGTTGATGTTGTTCGTGGCCTCCGGGGTCATCATCATTAGTCTGGTGGCGGCGACGATTACGTTGCCATTGATTTCCACGTCGCGGCAACCCCTGCAGACGCGGGCGAGTGCCAGCGATGAGAATGCCAATGAGATTGATTTGGACGAGGACGGCGAGGAGATTCCCGCCGACACCGTGCGCCAAATCAGTGAGGACGAGGCCCGCGCGTACATCATGCGTTTGGCCATTTCTAAGATTGAAGAGCTGCGGCGCCCGAACAACCAGCGAGCCGCGTATGACTTGATCCTGGACTACCAATTTGTCATTCGCCGCTTGGAAATGAACTACCGAGCCGATACCGCGATGCAAAAGGTTTTGGAAGATGAAATCAAGCTACGCGAGGTCACGTTGGCCGGTGAGCGGGCCTCCCTCAAGGAACTGCGAAAGGGTGAAAAAATTACCCAGACCAGTTACGTGGGGGCCATCCGGCGCATCGAAAACTTTGAGAACCGGCTGACCCAGGTCGCCGGGCACACCATGCCGAGCGTTCTGCGTTACTGGCGGGTCTTCTTCAAGCATATGTTCCGGAACGCCGCCTACTGGCTGCATTCGGAGGATACGGACCGGCTACATGCCGAGAACAACCTGATTGAACGGGAAACGGCAAAGGCGGCCATCAAGGCGCTGTCACAGTACCTGGCCAGTTCCGACGTCGACGAGACCCAGTTCGATAATCAAGCCGTGTACCACTTGCTGGTGCAATACCGAAACCGAATCGAACGGGCCAAGGCCGAAACGGCACCGGACCATGAGGAACTCTACCAACACCAGATCAACAAGTTACGGGTGCGGGCACTGGGAGCCGAACGGACCGGGATTCAAACGTTGCTGGAAGCCGGTAACATTACCTGGAACATGGCGTCCCATCTTCGGCAGTACGTGAACTATTCCGAAAACGTGCTGGTCATGTCGCTGAATAGCGAAGAGGGTTAGGCGTTTAAGTGGTGATTGGCTAAAATTGTAAAATCAGTCGCTCATTCTGAGATTGTTCAGAGTGGGCGACTTTTTCGTTTCCAAATAAAAATGGCGACCGCCAGTCACGAGGACTGATGGTTGCCATTACGGGTTATTTGTTAGGCCAAAACATCATACAGGGGGTGATGGATACGGGGCTGTCTTCAGCTAGTCCGTCACATCGCGGTTGTTCATGATGAGGTACAAGATCCAGTAGCAGAACAGCTGAATAAACGTCATCAGCACCACGAAGATCCACATGTCCGGTGTCCACATGGTCATCAACGGCCGAATGAACTGCTCGGGATTTAAGAATAAGTAAATCGTGTGGATTCGCAAGAAGCGGCCGATGTACAGGCCGACCGATGTCAGGAAGGTCAGCAGTAAAACGACAATTAGCCGGGCAATCGCGTTGCCCTTAGCCAGTCGCGCGGTGATGGCCTGGCTGACGTGATTGAGGCTCCAGAAGCCCAGAAACGAGCAGCTGATGGCACTGACAATCATGTAGGTGAAGTAGATCCACAGGTGCGGCGTGACGCGCAGCAGGCCGCTCATGGCGTAGGGTTGCAGGAGCGACAGGTGAAATAGGTCGGTCAGCAGGTAGGGCGCGTTGGGATAGAAGAGTAGCCACAACAGGACGAGTGGCCAGAATAGCCAGCCACGCGGTCGTTTGGCCCCGAGGTGAAAGCTGATCTCGATGGGGATGGCGCCTAAAAAGGTGTTGAGCACCAAGAACGAGAAGGGGTCCTTCGCGCGGAAATAGAGGAAAATGAGCCACGCCACAAAGAAGACGCGGATTTCCCACCGGGCTCGCCGATTCATAGCCATCACCAATCCTTTCCCAAAGTACTACCCTCATTCTACAGCGCGGGGCCGAAATCGAACAGAATATGACTTCTATATTAGCAGATTATTTTCATTTAAATAACGGGTGAACCTGACCTTAAGAAATCTGTAAGCTTTGCGACCATTGGGGCAGAGTTTCGCGGGATTGTCGGCAATCGGGGCGAAATGTCAGCGGTGCCGTGCTATAATAAAATTTGAATTCAATTTGGAGGGAAAGTCATGAACCTGGATTGGGGAAATCTCCTAACTATAGGAAATTTGGTCAACCTCCTCGACATTCTTGTGGTGTGGTTCGTCATCTATGAATTAATCGTGATGCTACGGGGAACCAAGGCTATCCAGCTCTTCCGTGGGGTTATTTTAATTCTGATTGTCCGCTTTATCAGTGCCTACCTGGGGCTGAACACGGTGTCGTGGCTGGTCGATCAAGTGATCAACTGGGGCGTTATCGCCATTATTATTGTTTTTCAACCAGAAATCCGGCGGGGGTTGGAGCACCTCGGCCGGGGGTCCTTGTTTGTCCGGGTGCGGCATGAAAATGAAGCCGCCAACAAGATGATCGAAGGCCTCGATAAAGCCATCCAGTACATGTCCAAGCGGCGAATTGGGGCGTTAATGACCATTCAACGGGACACCGGGCTGGAGGACTACATTGAAACGGGAATCGACCTGGATGCCGAGTTGACCGGTGAACTGCTGATCAACATCTTCATCCCCAACACCCCGTTGCACGATGGCGCGGTCATCATCCGTGATAACCGGATCGCCGTCGCCGCGGCTTACCTGCCCCTGTCCGAGAGCAATCTGATTCCCAAGGAATTGGGGACCCGGCACCGGGCAGCCGTGGGAATCTCCGAGGTGACGGATGCGTTGACCATCGTCATTTCAGAAGAAACCGGGGAAGTTTCAATCACCAAGAACAACGAGCTGTTACGCGGGCTGACCCAAACGGACTACCTGAAGTTCTTGCGCAATGAATTGGTCAATGATGAAGCCACTGACAACAATAACGTGTTCTTACGGGCACTGGATTGGTTTGATCAACGGTTTAGAGGGGGGCGGCGCTAATGAAAAATGAGCGTTATACCACGTGGTTGTACCGCATCCTCGCCTTGATCCTAGCCGTGCTGCTGTTCTTCTACGTCAACAGTACCAAGTCCTCAAGTAGTGGCTCGTCGACCAGTTCGACGGGCAATACGACATCGCTCACGGCCACCAAGACCATGACGGTGTCGGTGCCGTTACAACTGAACGTGAATAGTAATAAATATTTTGTGACCGGCTACCCCTCCAAGGTCAAAGTTAAATTGAAGGGACCCTTAGCCTTAGTCACAACCACCGCCAACACGCAAAATTTTAAAGTGTACGCGGCGCTCAGTGATCTGGGTGTCGGCAAGCACACGGTCACCCTACACCAAGAGGGCTTGAATCACGAAATTGAGTCGAGCATTGATCCGGCAAAAATCAACGTGGACATTGAACCCCGGCGAACGGTTTCATTCCCGGTCAAGGTTCGGTATAATAGTCAAAACATTGCGGCGGGCTATTCCGCTGGCAAGGCCACTTCTGACGTGACGACGGTCAAGGCGACCGGCGCGGCCAACGAGATTTCGCGGGTCAAGCAGGTCATCGCCCAGCTGACGGTGCCGGCCAACACCAAGAAGACCGTGAATAACCAAGCGGTCATCGAGGCGCTCGACAGTAGTGGCAAGACGGTCAACGTCATTTTGACACCGTCGACCACGACTGTGAACCTGCCAGTGACGTCTGACGGGGAGAGCCAAAAGGTCAGCGTGAACCTGAACGCGAAGAACGGGTCATCGGGAACGTCCTATAAGCTGAGTACGACCAGCAATAAGGTCACGGCGTATGGGAGTGCCTCGCAGTTAAAGGCCCTAGGTAACAGCGTTGACGTCGACGTTGACGTGAGTGATGTGAAGAGTAAAACGACCAAGACGGTCACGCTGGACACCAATGATAACGATGTCACGGCATTTGACCCGTCAACCATTAAGGTCACGGTCACAGCAACAACCAAATAAAACCAACAAACAGATTGAGAAATGAGGAAATTTGACATGAAGTATTTTGGAACTGATGGTGTTCGGGGAGTTGCCAACCAAGATTTATCTCCCGAGTTAGCGTTTAAAGTCGGCCGGTTCGGTGGGTATGTCTTGACCCAGCACGCTGATAGCGACAACGCGCACCCCCAAGTCTTAGTGGCCCGCGACACCCGGATCTCCGGTCAATTGCTGGAAAATGCCTTGGTTGCCGGCTTGCTTTCCGTGGGAATCGAAGTTCTCCGCTTGGGTGTGATCTCAACGCCAGCCGTTGCTTACTTAGTCCGGACGCAAGGCGCCGCAGCCGGGGTCATGATCACGGCTTCCCACAACCCCGTTGAATATAACGGGATCAAGTATTTCGGGAACGACGGCTACAAGCTGTCTGACGAAATGGAAGAAGAAATCGAAGCCCTGCTGGATGCCCCAACCGACGACTTACCACGGCCAACGACTGATGGCTTAGGCACGGTTGAAGACTACTCCGAAGGTAGCCAAAAGTACATTCAGTTCCTGGAACAAACGATTGCCGATGACCTGGAAGGGTTACACATCGCTGTGGACTCCGCTAACGGGGCTACCAGCGGCTTGGTTTCTCGCTTATATGCGGACCTGAACCTGGACTTTGACACGATTGCCACCACGCCAAACGGCTTGAACATCAACGATCAAGTGGGGTCGACCCACCCAGAACAATTACAAAAATTTGTTGTGGAAAAGGGTGCGGCCATTGGGTTAGCCTTTGATGGTGACGGTGACCGGTGTATCGCAGTTGATGAAGAAGGTAACATCGTCGACGGGGATAAGATCATGTACATCTGTGGGAAATACATGGCTGAACATGGGCGTCTGAAGAAGGACACCATCGTGACGACTGTCATGAGTAACCTGGGGATGTACAAGGCCATGGAAGCCCACGAACTGAAGTCTGTGAAGACTAAAGTTGGGGACCGTTACGTGGTTGAAGAAATGCGGAAATCCGGGTACAACCTGGGTGGCGAACAGTCCGGCCACATTGTCTTCTTGGACTTCAATACGACCGGTGACGGCTTGTTGACGAGTTTACAATTACTCCACATCCTGAAGGTGACGGGCAAGAAGCTGTCCGAATTGGCCGCTGACGTGAAGACCTACCCACAAAAGTTGGTCAACATTAAGGTTGCTGACAAGGAAGCTGCTTTGAACAACCCCCAAGTCCAAGCCATGATTGCCACGGTTGAAAAAGAAATGGCTGGCGACGGCCGGGTCTTGGTTCGGCCTTCCGGGACTGAACCTTTGTTACGGGTAATGGCTGAAGCCCCAACCGAAGAAACGGTTGCGGCTTACGTGGACCGGATTGCTGACGTGGTCCGCGCCGAAGTCGGCGTCGACTAGCACTCTGGGTTAAACTGATGTTGGTGGCGCCTTACCGGTCGGCGAAAATAAACCGGAACGTGGTAGGCGGCCGCCTGGAGCCAAAAGGCGGTCTCCAGGCTTACTTTGAGCCTCTGAGAAACGAGTCTCAAAGATACCAGTTTCCTAGGTGGCAGAGCCACCAAGGAAACTCCTACGACTGAGTTTATTTTCGCCGACCTCACGGCTGACATGGGTTTAAACCCGCGCTAATCGAAACGATTCTTTGTTTAAAGTTTGGCTTAGAGAAAACCGGAACGTGGTAGGCGGACGCCCGGAGCCAAAGGACGGTCTCCAGGCTTACTTTGAGCCTCTGAGAAACGAGTCTCAAAGATACCAGTTTTCTAGGTGGCAGAGCCACCAAGGAAACTCCTACGACTGAGTTTATTTTCGCCGACCTCACGGCTGTCATTGGTTTAGCCCGTGTTAGTCTTGCTAGGTGTCTGTTTTATACTGGCAGAGGTACTTTGCTAGATAACAGCAAACACTCAGCTAGGTAACATCGGACCAATACTAAATTAATTAGAAGTGCAAACAGGATTGACCACTCATAAACTGAGCCGCCAATCCTGTTTTTTCTTGGGCTATTTGCTGGTGAACGGGAAATTGCTGTCAGTCATGAATGACCCAATCGCCCAATGACTTACCCAATAAGTAGGCAAATAGGTGCGTGTTTTTTAAGATTTCCTTGTATAAATATTTCGATATACCGGTTTTGGCTTTTCTAATTGACAACCCTGACGGAACGCTGTAAAGTATAGTCATTCAGAGATGATTTTCAGGACGTTTCAGTCTATACCAATTTCTGAGAAAGCTCATTCATTTAATTAATCAAATTATCCGACCCGTCCGGTTTACCGGAACCGGTGTCGAGCAAAGGAAGATATAAACTATGTGTGGAATTGTTGGAGTTACGGGTAACGACAACGCCGTTAAGATCTTAGTTGACGGCTTACAAAAACTGGAATACCGGGGTTACGATTCAGCTGGTATCTACGTGAACGACCAAAAGGGACAGGACTACTTGGTTAAAACCAAGGGTCGGATCTCTCAATTACGTTCAAAGATTACCCCAGACGTACACGGTTCTACTGGGATCGGTCATACGCGTTGGGCAACCCATGGGGTCGTTAGCGTGGACAACGCGCATCCTCATTTCTCAAACGACGACCGGTTCTACTTGGTTCACAACGGGGTCATCGACAACTTCCAAGAACTCAAGGCTAAGTACTTGAGCGATGTGCCTTTCAAGAGCCAAACGGATACCGAAGTTGTTGTACAATTGATCGACAAGTTTGCCGTTGAAGACAATTTGGATGCTAAGCAAGCCTTTCTTAAGACGTTGAGCCTGTTAAAGGGTTCCTCTTACGCCTTCCTGATGATGGACCGTGACCAACCAGACACGTTGTTCGTTGCCAAGAACAAGAGCCCACTGTTGATTGGGGTCGGCGATGGTTTTAACGTGGTCTGCTCCGATGCCTTGGCTATGTTGCGCGAAACGCATGACTTCCTGGAGTTGATGGATGGTGAAGTCGTTACCATCACGCCAGACAAGGTGGCCATTGAAGACGCTGACGGGAATGCCGTTGAACGGAAGACCTTCCACGTTGACATGAACGCCGACGAAGCCGACAAGGGGACTTACCCATTCTACATGTTGAAGGAAGTCGACGAACAACCTAACGTGATGCGCAAGTTAGCGCAAACTTACCTGTCAGAACACGGCGAACCAGAAATTGATGACAAGCTGTTGAAGGCGATGCAAGCCGCTGACCGTCTGTACATCGTGGGTGCTGGGACCAGCTACCATGCCGGTTTGATTGGGAAGCGTTTATTTGAAAACTTGGCTCACATCCCAACGGAAGTTCACGTTTCTTCTGAATTTGCCTATGAACAACCAATGTTATCAGAGAAGCCATTCTTCATCTTCCTGACGCAATCCGGTGAAACGGCCGACAGTCGTGAAGTGCTGGTCAACGTGAACGATGCTGGCTACCCAAGCCTGACCATCACGAACGTCCAAAACTCCACGTTGTCTCGTGAAGCGACCTACACGTTGCTGCTACATGCCGGTCCAGAAATTGCGGTTGCCTCAACCAAGGCTTACACGGCGCAAATCGCGTTGGAAGCCATCCTGGCTAAGGCCTTAGGTGAAGTGACGGGCCAAATCATCGCCCAAAACTTTAACATCCGTCAACAACTTGGTTTAGTTGCCACGGGGATGCAGGCCATCGTTGACGAAAAGGATAAGTTGGAAGCCATTTCGAACAACTACCTGTTGAAGACCAACCGGGCCTTCTACATTGGCCGGGGCATCGACCACGCCGTTTCTTTGGAAGCTGCCTTGAAGTTGAAGGAAATTTCTTACATTCAATGTGAAGGTTTTGCTTCCGGTGAATTGAAACATGGGACGATTGCCTTGATCGAAGAGGGCACGCCAGTCATTGGTTTCATCACCCAGGAAAAGACGGCCGGCCTGACTCGGAGTAACTTACAAGAAACCATGGCGCGGGGTGCCAAGACGTTGACCATCGTTCGCGAAGGTTTAGCCGTTGACGGCGACGACTTGATCCTGCCAGATGTTGATGAAATGTTAATGCCATTGCTGAGCGTTGTCCCAGCACAACTGTTGGCTTACTACACTAGTCTGAACAAGGGCTTGGATGTTGATAAGCCACGGAACTTGGCCAAGAGTGTGACTGTTGAATAAAGTTTCATCTGAGAGCTCCCCACTTGTTGGGTGGCTCTTTTTTTTGAGCTTTGGGTTCGCTCCCGGCGGCGGCTTTCAAAGTGCCCGGCTATGGGGCCGGTTCCAGACTGAGGGGCGGTCTTCCACCTCAACTTTGAGCCTGAGAAGCGGTCTCAAAGGTTGTCCCGTGGACTAGGCTGAGACAAAACCTCAGCCAAGACCACCGACACAGCCGGGAACTTTGAGCCGCCTCTGGTCGCTGGGACTGGTTCGGTGCGTGCCACCCAACAAGTGGGTGGATTCAGCCGTCCTTGATGTCTACTACAGGTACAATACAACTTCGGCCGTTGCTCGCTGATTGTTTCCCGGCACGCCATCACGAGAAAGTTGAGTAGCTTAGTTGGCTAATGACCCAGTAACGCGGCGTTTGTGACTGTCTTGGTGCTCGCCAGGGAACGTCTTTTTCTTGCGTTAACTTACTTTTAGTTGTATAGTAATTGCAAATAATCTATGAAAGCGGGAGGTGAAAATGATGAAATATACGAAGCGAGTCGATAGTCATAAAAACCAGAAGCAAAAGGATGCCACTTTTGAAAAATTCCGCAAGCAACAGAACGATTTAAGCGCCAACCGGCGGGGAATTCGGCGGAAGTAGTGGGACGGTAGCCATTTTGGCGGTCGTCCTTTTTGTTTTCAAAAATTTTCAAAATCCCGAGCAAATAACTTGCAAAACTGGTCTAGAGCATTTATAATTGGCCTATACCATTAAGAGAGGGAGACTGAATGATATGAAACAATTGACGAACATGAAGGTACAAATTGTTAGCGACAAGCAAGCAGGGGGCCAAGCCGGCTTCCGGGTCTTTGAAGATGCGTTACAGAACGGGGCCAAGGTTTTAGGCTTAGCAACTGGGAGCACGCCAGTCACCATTTATGAACAATTGGCTGCGAGCGATTTGGACTTCAGTCAATTAACGTCGGTCAACCTGGACGAATACGTTGGTTTGAACGCAGACCATCCACAAAGCTACCATTACTTTATGCAAGAACACTTATTCAACGCTAAACCTTTTGCACATTCATATGTCCCAGATGGGGCTGATTTGGATGCGGCTAAGGCCACTAGCGAATACGATCAAATCATTGCGGAAAACCCGATTGATTTACAACTGTTGGGCTTGGGTAAGAACGGCCACATCGGCTTTAACGAACCCGGGACTGACCCCGACTCAACGACCCACAAGGTGATGTTGACGGATTCGACCATTGACGCCAATGCGCGGTTCTTTGACAACGCCGATGAAGTGCCACGTTACGCTTATTCCATGGGTATCGGATCCATTTTAAAGGCCAAGCAAATCCTGATTGTTGCCTACGGTGAAGCCAAGGCTGCCGCGGTTGCTGCCATGATTCAAGGTCCCGTAACGCCAGACGTGCCAGCCAGCTATTTGCAGACTCATCCGAATGTGACCGTGATCTTGGATGAAGCCGCTGCAAGTCAGTTAGATTAAGTCTTTGTTTCAACCGCATTTTCTCTTGAATTTTCCTTTCTGCACCCGGGGCACATATGGTATTCTTGTCCTGGAAGCGATTTTAAGGGGGAAACCGGTAAAATGAAGCGAACGAAACGATGGCTACTAGCCGCGCTCGTCTTGGGTGTCGGCGTCGGTGGCTTTACCATTAGTAAGGGGACGGGGCATGCGGCGACCACCGACCCACAAACCTTTATCTCAACTTTAAAGAGTCCGGTCACGACGGTGGCAAACAAGTATAAATTGTATCCGTCTGTGATGATGGCTCAGGCTGCCTTAGAGAGCGCTTGGGGGACCAGTACGCTCACCACTACCGCCAATAATTACTTTGGCATTAAAGGCGCCTATAATGGCCAATCCGTGACGATGCAGACGTCCGAGTACGATAGTAATGGACAGTTATACTATACAAATGCCAACTTTAGAAAATATCCAAGCGCCAAGGCCTCAATGACGGACAACGCCACGTTGTTACGCAATGGGACCAGTTACAATCCCACGATTTACAGTGGGACCTGGCGGGAAAATGCGGCGACTTACAGTGACGCAGCCAATGCGCTGACCAACACGTACGCCACCGCCCCAACCTATGGTAGCAGTCTCATCTCGATTATTAAGACGTATAATCTGAGTTCGCTGCTAGATGGAAGCTCGACAAGTTCATCCAGCAGCTCCTCTAACAGTAGCAGTGCGGATACCGCGGCACCTAAGCCGAAGCCCGTCGTGTATGACAAGGCGACGTACTTTGGTGCGAGTGGGACCCAAACAGCTCGGTTGAACGCCCAATACACCAGCTACCGTCTGTACAACCACATCAAGGGGACCCGCGAGAAGGTCACGAAGACGGCCTGGAACAAGGTTAGAGCTGGCCAGGATGTTCAGGTTTACCTGGATATGCGTGGGGTCAAGAAGGCCACGACGACTGGCAAGAAGACCACCTGGTACCGGCTGAAATTTACTGACAGCAGTTCAGCCAAGAAGTATTGGGTGTACGGCAAAGCGTTAACCTTGCCAACTGTTAAATACACCAAAGGGTCGGCCACGGTCAAGGTAAACAGCGCGTTGAGTGGGAGTTACTACAACCACGTGTTCAATTCGCCGTACCTGGCCAAGTCCATGGGCACGCTGAAGAAGTTAACGGCAAAGTCCTACACGGCTGATAATCAGGCGGTGAAGACGCAGGATGGGGTCAAATCGACCTGGTACCGGATCAAGGTTGGCGACGATAAGTATTGGATTGCGTCAACGGAAACGGCTGCCAGTCCCCAGTATGACTACGTTTTGTATTCAGCGGCCAGTGGCACCAAGAAACTGAGCGCCAAGTACAAAAAGTATACGCTTTACAATCACGTGAAGAAGACCCATTTTAACCAGGAAAGCTATAAATGGCCGAGCGGGAGTAAGAAGGGCGCAAAGGTTACGGTGAACTATAAGGGACTCAAGACGGCCTACGGGACGACTTGGTACCGCATCCAGTTCAGCGGCAACAAGACCAATTACTGGGTCGATTCACGGGCGTTAGCTTAATTAAATAGAGTGATTCGAAGGTTTGGTAGCCGTGGGGCTGCTGAACCTTTTTGCGTTTTGGACATCGCGGACACCTTAACAAATCGCTAAGGCTGACTAGAAAGTTCCCACAAGTCACAAATATTTGGTATAATACAACAGACTGAGCCCGGTACGTTTACGGGCCGCATAAGGAAACGTAAAAATTGAGTTAGGAAGTTTAATTCATGGATAATTCTTACAAAATTAAAGTACAACACGTTACGAAGGAATACGATCTGTACAAGAGCCAAGCGGAAAAACTGCGCGCGTTCTTCTCACTGAGTAACTCCACCGTGCCACATTTCTGGTCATTGATGGGCATCTCCCTGGAAGTAAAGCCGGGCGAAACCCTGGGCCTGATTGGGGTCAACGGTTCCGGAAAGTCGACGCTGTCCAACATCATTTCTGGCATCATTCCCCAAACGACGGGGACGGTCGATGTTCGCGGGGATACCTCAATCATCGCCATCGGTGCCGGCTTACGGGGGAACCTGACCGGATTGGAAAACATTCGGTTGAAGGCCTTGATGCAGGGGCTGACTAATCCCGAAATTGATGCGTTAATGGATGACATCGTGTCCTTCGCTGATATTGGTGATTTCTTATACCAACCAGTTAAGAGTTACTCTTCTGGGATGAAGTCACGGCTGGGCTTTTCTATTGCCGTGCACGTGAACCCAGACATCTTGATCATTGATGAAGCGTTGTCCGTTGGGGATGATACCTTCTACCAAAAGTGTGTGGACAAGATTTCTGAGTTTAAAGACGAGGGTAAGACCATCGTCTTCGTCAGTCACTCCCTGAAGCAAGTGGAAATTCTGTGTGACCGCGTCGCTTGGATTCACTACGGGACGCTCAAGGAAATTGGTGCGACCGCTGATGTGGTCAAGCACTACCGCGAATTCACCAAGTGGTTCAAGGGTCAGACCAAGAAGGAAAAGAAGCACTTCCAACGTCAAATGAAGACCAACCAAAAGTCCTTTGATATTGACGCTTACCAGAAACAGGTCACCGAAGAACGTCAAGCGGCGGCACCAGATGATCCAAACGTGGCAGCCGAGGTCAAGAAGGACTTCTATGGCTCAGTCATCAGTGAAAAGATGAGCTGGGGCAATCGCCTCTTAACCTTCGGGGTTGCCATCGTCTTTGTCCTGGCGTGCCTGGTCAACGTTTCGGGTCACTCAGTGAGTGAAGTCCTGCAAAACCCAGGGAGCATTGTGCACCCAGAAACGGTGCTTCACGATTCAAACAAAACAACAAATGTGAAATAAATTAGAGAATAATAAGAATACAGATAGATTTTTATTATTTTTCGTGGTATCTTTAAGTTACCATTTATTTACCCCTTTATTTGATTTCCCAATGAACCGAATAAAGGTTTATCTCTCATTTGGTGAAGACTAAATGGCGGGGACGAGAAGAAATTCTCGGTCTCTTTTTGTAGAGTGCGGAGCGAGCCGTTTAGACTCTGAGCATTAACGTGGCAAAGGGAATATCCCCGAACTTGGGATATTTTCTTTGCCGGGTTAAGCGCAGGAGTCTGGCTCGCGTAGCACGTTTCGGAAGCTGCCAGTATCGGGATAGTTCCGTGGAGAACCAAGCAAACGACCTAAAGTTAAGATAAGATTTAAGGGATATCTCCGGGTTTGGGTCGTTTCCGTTACGGTGTTAAGCGGAACCAGTTGCCCCGCGTAGCACGTTTCAGAAGCTGCCAGTACCGGGATAGTTCCGCGAGGAGCCAAGCAAACAATCTAAAACAAGATAAGATCTAAGGACTATGCCAGGCTTGGGTCATTGCTTAGTCGGGGTTAAGCGCAGGGACCTGCCCCGCGTAGCACGTTTCGGAAGTTGCCAGTATCGGGATAGTTCCGCGAGGAGCCAAGCAAAACTTAAACCAAATAACGTTAATTAAGAGCTACCAATTACAAGGTGGCTCTTTTCTTTTAAAGTGGAATCAAAACGCACTTTAATAAAACTCACCAACCCAACCGCGCACAAATTAATACCGTCGCAAAGCACTTGCAGTAAACTAGCCCCAACCAAAAAGGGAAGGCAATCCACATGAACAAAACTAGTCGGCGAATTCTCATTGAAATGATCAGCGGTGGTTTAGTCACAGCAATCGCGATGCTACTGTGGGGCGGTTTTGATGCCTGGATTGCTCGGGCAGATGATATCACGCCACTTAGGGTAGACTTTTTTCACATCACCTTTTACCGGGTCACACAGGCGATTGGCCAATTTCACGGTCAAATTTTTCCCGTGAACGCTGGAATCCTTCTGGTCATTGGTGCGGTCTTGGTAGTGGGCTTAGTTGAACTCTGGCGCAAGCTGAGCCACGCCAACTAGCGGCCAAGTTACAGACCATTTTCAAATGCGACACAAAATATATTTTTTTAAATAACCGTCAATCCGGTCCAACCCTATGTAGGAGTGGGGAGTAACTGGTGAGCACCCAAACTGATAACGTAAAATAATAGTGAAAATCACCAACTATTTTTTGAAAGCTATTGACAGCGCTTACAAAAACCGGTATATTATATCTCGTAAGGTATTAATAATTACCTTCTAATCAATTCTCTTTCTCTCTTATGCCGACCACTGCCATTCCCTGGTAGTGGTTTTGTTTTGCCCAAAATCACGGTATAATAGAAGCATTGTGCGGAGGCGATTTAAAAATGAAAAGTCACGAAACATTTACACTGATCGAGGAAATTACCCGCCTCGATGGCAGTAAATACATGGAAATCAGCGACATGGTCCAAAATGGCCGGGCGGAACTAGCGGTGGAGCGCAAGCTGATCAAGCAAGTGCGGATCCTACAGCTAAACATTGCCCACACGCCTCACGTCCAGGCTTACGAAGACTACGTGAACGAAAATTACACGATGCCAGAAGAGGCCTTCACTGAATTTCAGGAATGGAAACGCACGCCAGAAATGGAAAAGGAAGTTGCGGCCATTCTCCACGAAAACCATATTGGGTAATTTTTAAATTATCTGTTAGCGAACCACGTCCTAGTCAATGAGGATGTGGTTTTTTCTTTAGACTGGTTTGGGGCTAAATCACGCACGGAACTGATGATTGCGGGCAGACGATAGTTAGCCAACTTAGCAAACAAAGCCAGCCAACCATGCGGAGCCCAAGCACTCACAAATATGAGACCAACGCTTAGTGACTGACAGTAGGTACGGGATAGAAAAAATGGATCAGCACGGACAGTCTAAGTGACCAGAGGCGGATCAACCTGCCCAGCTGTGTCGGTGGTCTTGGCTGGAGTCCTTTTCCAGCCTAGCCCACGGGACGACCTTTGAGACCGCCTTTTGGCTCAAAGTCGAGGTGGAAGCCCGGCCCTCAGGCTGGAACCGGCCCCATAGCAGGTCAGGTTGAATCCGCCGCCGGAAACGGACTGTCATCGACATCCAATCCAGTTAACCACCCATTTAACCCCAAGGAAAAACTAATCGGCCTATCAGTCTATAAACAAAATGACAATTTGATTGGCCACAAAATTGTGGTACTCAACCAATAATCGTGCTACTATGAAAGCGGATTCATAAAAGATTTATAGTTTGTTTTGGGAGGGTTTATTTTATGAAAAAATCTTTAACAATTATGAGTGCCTTATTGATGGTTACCAGTGCGGGTGCCGGCATTTCCTTGAACCAAGTCACAACGCCAACTGCGACGGCTCAGGCGGCTGCTTTAAATGCGGCTAAACTGGCAAATGGTAAGTACAGCATCACATACAATCTGTACAAGACCGGGACCACGACGGCTTCCGAAGCGGCTGGCTACTTCACCACCGCGACGGTTACGGCTAAGAACCAGAAGACTGCCGTGGCGTTGAAGAGCACGGCGGCCGCTAACCAGTACCTGGATGCCGTCACGTTAGGTGGTCAGGCGGCTAAGGTCACGAAGGCGGCAACGGGCAATACATACACGTTTAGCAACGTGAACTTGAAGCAAGACCAAACGATTGGCTTCACGGTCGCCGTTCCGGGCATGCCACAAGCCATGAAGGAAACCGCAACGTTGGCTTTTCAAACCAACACGTTGAAGGCCACCACGAAGGCGAAGGCTAAGAAGACCGTTAAGCTGAGCACCAAGGCAGTCAAAGCCAAGGCCAAGAAGGTTAGTGGCACGACCACCAAGGGCGCCAAGGTGACGGTCAAGCACAACAAGACCACGTTAGGCAAGGTCACGACCAAGAAGCAGGCCTACACGGTCAAGCTGAAGAAGGCCGTTAAGAAGAGTTGGAAGTTGAAGGTCACCGCGACTAAAGCCGGTTATAAGACCGTGACCAAGACCGTAACGGTTAAGTAAGTGGAAAAATCACTACCGGTTTCGGTGGTGATTTTTTGGTTTTATTTAAAATAAGAAACGGGGGAGCACAAGATGAAACATCTACAGCAATTTTTCCGTGTTATCGCCTGTCTGGTCGTGGGTCTCGTCTTTCTTGGCTGGACCCAAACGACGGATGGCCATGCCGCGACGTTAAGCAATGGCCTTTATCAAGTTCCCATGAAAATTATCAAGGCGGACAGTAGCGCCACGTCCGATGCCAATCAGTTCTTTGGTAAAACGGCCGTGGTTCGCGTGAATCACGCTCAGGTGACGGTTCTGATCACCTCGAATGGCGCCAAGTACATTAAGAAGATGATCGTGGCTGACCAAGCCGTGACGCTGGTCAAAACGGTGGATCAACAGGCGTTGTATCAATTTAATCTGACGGCCCAGACCAGTCCGCTGACCACGGCCTTTAGCCTGACGACGCCGATGGGGGCCATGAAGGAACAGGCCCGCCTGACCCTGAACTGGGCCCAGGCCAAATCCGTCAGCGCAAGTGTCGCGACCACGGACTTAATTGCCCAGGCCGAAACGTTTGCCAAGGCCAATGCCAGCAGTCAGAGGGCTTCCGTAACCGTGCCGAAGACGACCAAAGCTAAGACCGCCACCTCAACGGCTAAAAAGACGACAGCGGCCACCGAATACTGGCGCTACCAAGTCTTACAGGGCAGTAAAATGACCAAGTCCGAGGCCAATCAATACTACACGGATGTGGCGACCGTGACGCCGAAGAGCACCGGGTATCAGGTCACGCTCCATGTGAAATACGCCAAGTCCCTGAAGCTCGGGGCCCGGGCGGTCGTGCCTAAGCGCATCAACGGCGCACAGCCACAAAACGTGACGTACGGTCAGAGTGGTCGGAACTATACCATGAGTTATACCTTTTCCGTGGCGAAACGGTCCGCGTTGACCCAGAAATTGATTCCGGGTCGGATTCACGTGACGGTGCCTGCCATGAACATCAGTCAGACGTTCCCGATTCGTTTCCGTTTTGCCCGGAGTGGGGCGGCTGATCAGGCAGCGGCCGCGACGGTTGCGGCGTTGCCACATACCACCGTGACCGCAGCCAGCGCTAGTGCCAGTCCAACGGCCACGTCGACCGCGACCAAGTCGCATCAGGCAACACTGCCACCAACGGGTGAAGCCTCGAACAACTGGGCCGTCCTGGGTCTCGTGGGGTTAGCGCTCGGCGGATTCATTTGGCGAGGAGGTCGCGCGCATGTCTAAAGGCTTACGCAGTCTCATGCTAGCCATCCTGGTGACTATCGCTGTCTGGTTCCTGCCCACAGCGACAGCGGCCCATGCCCAATCACTGGACTATTCGGCGCTCAAATACGGGACCAATCAAACCTCGATGGCCAGTGGGTACTTTGTCCATCCGGCCAAGGTGACGGTGAAAAATCACGCCTACGTGGTCACCATGGACATTAAAACGGCCAAGAAGTTAACCAGTTGGCCGGTAAAAGTCTTAGAAGTTGATGGGCAATCACCCGAAAATGTCCGCAAGGTCAAGGATTCAGCGGGCAATTCCCATCTGTATTACAGCTTTACCACCACGAATTTGAAACGTGCGGTAAACGCGAAGCTATCAATCTATGTGCCGGACGTGTACAAGGCCAAGCACCTGATCACCTTTAAGTTTAAGACGGGGAATTTACCGGCCTTGAATCAACAGACGACCACGACACGGGCGAAGCGGACCCAGTCCAGTGCGGCGGCAAGTTCCACGGCCAAACCGGCGACCACTAGCGCATCATCGTCGGCAGCCACCGCGTCTAAAGCGTCATCGCAGGCTAAGAGCAGTTCCACGAAAGCAAAGAACCAGGCTAAGTCATCAGCCAAAGCCAAGTCCAGTCAGTCTACCAGTAGCCAATCGTCCAGCAGTGCCGACAGTCAATCGGCCACTAGTGCGGACCAGCTACCGGCGCACCAGACCCATTGGGGCGCGCTGATTGGCGGCGTGGTGGCCATCGTTGTCTTAGTCGGTGGCGGCAGTTGGTGGTACTTTGGCCGACACTAGGAGGTAAGTGCACATGCAAAATCCAAGAAAAATCGGCCTGATCACGTTGGCCGTTTTGGTGGTGCTGGGCCTCGCCGGTGGCGGCATTGCCTGGCAACAGCAACGTCAGAAGCAAAGCCAGCCACGCATCGTGGCAACGACGGTCGCTATCGTTCAGATTGCGGACAAACTCCATTTACCCCTGGTGGGCGTGCCAACGACGGCTAATAAGTTGCCACAACGGTATCGCCAGGTCACCAAGGTGGGGAGCCCGATGAATCCCAGTGTGGAAAAGATTGCGGCGTTGAAACCGACCGTCGTGTATTCCGTGACGACGTTGGACGACCAATTTGGCAAAGCCTTCAAGGCCCAACACGTGACGCCACACTTTTTAGATTTAACCAGCGTGGGCCATTTACAGAAAACGTTGACGCAGCTGGGCAAGCGGTACGACCGCCAGGCGGCTGCGGCGAAGCAAAATAGGCTGATCAATCAAGCCAAACAGCGGGCAACGGCACGCGCGCGTCACCGGCAACAGCCCCGAGTTTTGGTATTAATGGGACTGCCCGGTGCGTCTTACATGGTGGCCACCAATCGCTCGTACGTGGGGGACCTGGTGCGCCTGGCCGGAGGGCAAAACGTCTTTACCAGTCGCACACAGGAGTATCAAGCACCTAACGACGAGGCCATTCAGAAGGCGAATCCACAGGTCATTTTACGCCTAGAGCACGCGATGCCCAGCATGGTGACCCAGCAGTTTAATCACGAATTCAAGAGTAATGCCATGTGGGCGCAGACGGCGGCGGTCAAGTACCACCGCGTCTATGACCTACAGGAGCCGACCTTTGACGCGACCGCGAACATGCGGGTCGCCACGGCGCTCAAACAGGTCAGCCAGTGGCTGTATCCGAAGGGGGCGGCCGCATGACCAAACATGCTGGCTGGTGGTACGGTGGCGTGCTCGCGCTGCTGGTGCTGACCAGCCTGATTGCGCTCATGGCCGGCACGGAATGGCTGGGACTGTCTCAAGTCACGTGGGCGGTAAGCCATCCGGCCAGCCGCGCCTTCGTGACGATTTTTTCACTCCGACTACCGCGGATTCTGAGCAGTCTCATCTGTGGCGGGAGTCTGGCGGTTGCCGGTGCACTGTTCCAGGCCGTCTTCCGCAATCCCATTGCCGACCCCAGTATCTTAGGGATTAGCTCCGCTGCCGATTTCTTTAAACTGGGTGGGGCACTCCTCTTACCCTGGCTACCCGGTCGCAACTGGCTAATGGCGCTGGTCGGTGGGCTGATTGCCCTGACCATCCTGACCAGTGGCCGGGCGCTGACCGACCCTTACCGATTGATCATCGTGGGGGTGGCGCTCGATGCCACCTTTGTCGGCCTGCAACAGCTGTTGAGCAGTGGGGCCGCTGCGGTGAGCCACAGCACGTTTAACGGGTTGACCTGGAGCGATACCGCCACCTTGCTCGGCCTGGGCGTCGTGGGGCTCGTGGCGGCCCTGATACTGGCACCCTGGGCGAACTATTTAAAATTAACGGATAGTGCGTTGAAAAATGTGGGCGTGCCGGTCAACGTGCTCCGCTGGACGTTGCTGTTACTGGGGATGTACCTGGCCGTCAGCGTGACGGCGGTAGTTGGCACGATTCCCTTTGTCGGCATCGTGATCCCCAACGTGGCGCGGCGGCTAGTCGGCCACGATTACCAAACCGTGCTCCCATTCTCCATGCTCGCGGGGGCCTGGCTGATGCTCGCCGCCGATACGCTGGGACGAACGGTCATCGTGCCCAGCGAGATTTCTGCGGCAACCATGATGGCCGTGATCGGTGGGCCATTTGTCATTATTCTCTTACAACGGGGGCGAGGATTTCATGGAATGTCAACACGTTAGCTATCAGTATCCTCGCCAAACTCGCGGCCTGAGTGACCTGACGGGGGTCTTTCCACCAGAACAGGTCACGACGATCATTGGGCCCAACGGTGCGGGCAAGTCCACGCTGCTCCAGCTATTGGCGCGGCGGCTACCGGCACAGGCGGGACAGGTCGTGTTAAATGAACAGCCGTTGAATCAATTGAGCACCAGGCAGTTGGCCCAACAAGTGGCCATGGTGACGCAACATCATCAGCTGTACGACGAGCTGACGGTGCGGGAGGTCGTGGCGACGGGCCGCTTGCCGTATCACGGGTTGTTGCAGGCGGTCCCGGCAAACGAGGTGACGCCATACTTAGACATGGCGGGGCTGACCTCGCTGGCCGATGAGCTGATTCAAGACCTCTCTGGGGGCCAACAGCAGCGTGCCTGGTTGGCCGCGGCTCTGGCTCAGGAACCGGTCGTGCTCCTGCTGGATGAGCCGACGACCTACCTCGACGTGCATTACCAGCAACAGTTGATGACGCAGTTGCGCCAGTTGGCGGCCAAGGGCCTGACGGTGATCCAGGTGCTCCACGACATTAACCAGGCCTTTCGCGTGAGTGATTGGCTGTGGCTGTTGCAGGACGGCCAGCTGGTCGCCAGTGGCACCCCGGATGATCTCCGCGATGCTAAGCTGTTAGGCCGGACGTTTGCCACGCCGATTGAGATTGTGACAGTGCCGCATCTGGGGCCTTATATTGTTCAGCTGCCGGATTAAAGACTAATAAAATTTTTGGCGTCTCTGCTGTGACAGAGGCGCTTTTTATCGGCCAGACATAATAGGAAAGCCTGTTTTTGGGGACATGAAAGCTAACAACAAGCAAACTATAATGATTGATAGACTTTATGTGATTGGCGTAAATAATTTAAACGGCTTTGGTATTTAATCTTGCTTTTAGTTTAGGGGAAGTTCATTATTGGAATTAACTTAGTGTCAATTTTCAACTGATAGGACGTTCATGAATTCAGGATAGAAAGCTCGTGGGGACAGCATTTTAACTGAACATTGGCAAAATTCACGTGTTCATGTGAATTTCTTATCAATTTCAATTTATATCCATGAGACTAAAATTGTGAGCTTGGCGCATACGCAGCTGAAGCCAGGGAAATCCTGTTCAAAATTTGATTCAGATTTGGCTATACATAGTGGATTAATAAAAATGATTAGGGGTACAGGGGAATGAAGAAAACGGTATTGTTAGGCTTGACAGTATTGGGGTTACTGACGGGGGGGTGTGCGACTCAGAATAATCAAGCTAATAGAGCTTCTGCCAGCAGTGATAGCAACAGTCCAAAAAGGAAGCAGACCGTATCTAAAACTCTTCCAATTGGTCAAATTATTTCTTCGGAGAAGATGGATCCTGATGTTGCGTACAAGGTAACCAATAAAAAGGCTAAATTTTATGATAGTTTGAAAGTCTTTGGGAAAAAGAGTGGCATATTTTCAGACTATGAGACAGTTCATGGGGCCAATCTAATTTTGGGGGCTACGGAAAAATATGTGACGGCAGATAATACATATTATCATGTGGTTAACTATCAATCTGGTGGGTTTGAAAATTCAATTTCGCCAGAGGGTTCTTCAGACTATAACGACGAAGCGGATAATGGTTATGTTAAGGCTAGTGATTTAACTAAATTTTCAACAGTTAAGTCACAGTGGACCTATCAGAAAAAGCAGCCTTACTACGTGGCAGACGCTTGTAATAATCGTATTTGGAACCGGCCAGCATATACGGTTCACTACACTTATGTGAATCACGTGTTTGATCGACTTTCAACGACACAACTGTATGCAACTAAGGAACTGATTAAGCACACTGGCTCACATTATGTGTATCTTGAAACGGCTAAAGGTAAGCAGTTAGGCTGGGTTTACAAAACACCTAAGGTCTTGATTGCTGGGAAGTATTGTGATCCTGGAAAGCAATTATTAAAGCCAAAGAAACATGAAAAAATGGTACAGAAAATTCAGAGTAAAAAATCGACTAAGAATCGTGTAGGTGTTAACGACAGTCTTTCTATGCAACAACGGGTTTATCTTGTCCGAAATAGAAAGCATCAGTTGACGAGTGTTTTAGTGATGGGAATGGATAATCGGCCTGTGAAGTTAACTGTCCATAATGGACAAGTGACCAAACTCAGTAACTATACGTATCGGCGAAAACCTTGGAAAATTGTAACCAGCAAGAAAAAATTACGAACGCATTATCGGGCGGAGCATGCTTATATCGATACTGATATTGCTGAAACAACTTTCTACTCTAAGAAGAGTAAAAAATTAGCGATGGTTGAGACAATTGGTTATGACGGTATTGCACATGCGATTGTTTATCGAAATGGCCGGGTATCATTCAAGACTCATGTGTATAAGAATGTTATTACCTATCCGTTGGCCGATTTTAAGTAGTCATGTTCTTATGGAGTGGGTAGTTGTCATTAAGTCACAATCAATTAGTGGCTTAAGAATGTGGACAAAGGGAGCAATAATGATGAAACGAAAGACGTTCATGATTTTAGCTATGTTGGGTATATCAATAGCTGGCTGTACAAACAATGAATCTCACGAAAAGGTAGCTTCTGCTAGTAGCTCCTCAAGTAAGGTCAGCAACTCGTCAAAGTCATCGTCGAAGGTTGCTCTACCTGTAGGTAAAATCATTTCACGTAAGAAAATGAATGTTGATGATGCGTATAAGGTATCGAATAAGAAAGCAATCTTTTATCGAAACCTCAAAGAGTTTGGTAAGAAGTCCGGTTTTTATTCAGACTATGAAACGGTTCACGGTTCGGATTTAACTTTAGGGGTCTCTGAAAAAATTGTGACCACCAAAGGTGTCTATTTCCACATGGTTAACTATCTTTCAGGCGGGTTTGAGAATGATGTGACACCTGCTGAAGAAAATAAGGCGTACGAAGATCAGGGTTACATTCAGGCCGATTATGTTAAACCGATAAAAACGGTGACCCAATCATGGACTTACGCTCACAGACAACCGTACTATTTAGCCTACCCATGCAATCATCGGATTTGGACGAGACCAGCTTATACGGTCCACTACACGTACATTTCCCATACCTTTGACCGGTTATCACACACGCAGTTGTATGCGACTAAAGAATTGGTCAAACGCAACGGTTCACACTACTCGTATTTGGAGACGGCGCACCGAAAATTGGGGTGGGTTTATAAATCACCAAAGGTCCTAGTCAAAGGGAAGTTTGTGGATCCAGGTAAGCAGTTACTTAATAAGAAAAAGAGCGAGAAATTACAATCACATGTGCAATCAGTAAAATCCACTAAGAGTCGTGTGGGAATTAATGATAGCTTATCCATGCAGCAGCGGGCCTACATTGTCAAAAATAAGCAGGGAAAAATCGTACGGGTATTGGTTATGGGGATGGATAACCGACCAACTAAAGTCACCTTTAAGAATGGCCAAGCAACTAAGCTGATTAGCTATACGTATCGGCGTAAACCATGGAAGACAACTACAAGCCAAAAGAAATTACGACACTCTTTCTGGGCACACCATATTTACATTGATACGCCAACGACCAAGACAATCTTCTATTCTCAAAAAAGCAAGAAGCTTTTGATGAATAAAACGATTGGGTCAGATGGGATGGCAACGACAACCATTTATCGGAACGGTACAGTTAAATTTATGACCCATCCATATAAAGAAATCATTACTTACCGATATGCTAGATTCAAGTAACCAGTCTCTGGACTTGAGGTGGTGCATTATCCATATTAGAAGGGGTGAGTCTGACAGATTCAGGTAGAGGATACATGGTATTTAACCGTGTAGCAGAAACGGCCCAATCAAAGGGGAGTATCAAGTGATGTTTAATGTTCATTTAAAGATGAAAGTACTAGTGATAGTCTTGATTACTCTTGGACTCCCATTAGCGGGGTGCATGGGTGGTTTAGCAAGCTCAAGTGTACAAACTAACTCAAAAGTTGGGATTGTAAAATCAGTTTCAAAAATGAATCCAGACAAGTCATTCCAAGTAACAAATCGGCACGCTAAACTTTATAAGAGTTTGGCCAAGTATGGAAAAAAGGATTGGGTGATTGCTGATTATGCCGATGCTAAAATCACTACTTTAGGTGCTATTAGCAAGTATGTGACGGCAAGTGGTACGTACTATCGTATGGTTGCGTATGATTCGGGGGGATTTGAAAAGTCTAAGGACGCCATGACATCAACTGATTATGATGCGTTTGATGATTTCGGTGTGATTAAAGCTGAGGACGTAAAGCAAGTCAACGTTGTTAAGTCGCAATGGACTTATAAGAAACGGCAACCATACTATATAGCTGATCCATTTACACATCGTATTTGGGACAGCCCAATATATACGAAGCACTATACTTATATTTCGCACGTGTTTGATCGGCTAACCCAGACGCAATTGTATGCGACTAAGGAATTGATTAAGCGTAATGGTATTCATTATGTTTTCTTGGAAACGGTAAACAAAAAGTTGGGTTGGGTTTACAAGTCTCTCAAAGTACTGATTAGGGGAAAGTATCGTGATATCGGGAAGCAACTATTAAAAGTGAAAGCTCATGATAAGCTCATTAAAAAGCAACAGAGTGCTAAATCAACGAAGAGCAGAGTGGGTGTTAATGATAGTTTGTCAGTGCCGCAACGTGCTTATATTGTCCGGAAGAATAAGCGGAAAATTTCTCAGCTATTGGTAGTGGGGATGGACAATCGACCAATCAAGATTGTTTTTAAGAATGGTCGGCCAACTAAAATGGTTGGATACACATACCGACGTACAGTGTGGAAAACAATAACTAATCGGAAAAAGTTAACCTCAAGCTATTATTTGGCTCATGATTCATTAGACATTGCGATAACTGATGTTAAATTCTATCCCAAGTCAAGTAAGCTTCTGGTACGTGTCAAGACTATTGGCGGCGGTGATGGAAGTGCTAAGACACTTATTTACCGAAATGGAAAGGTTAAGTTTAGTACGCATATTTACAAACATGTATTGACTTACTCATACGCTAATTTCAAGTAACCATCTTATGCTATGGTCTTTCGGAGCATCGATGAGAGTTGTGAGTGGGAAACGTGTTGCGTATTTTAAAATCGGTCTGGGGAGAGGTCAGATATGAAGAGTAGAATATTTTTACTTTTGGGCTTAGCGTTAGTAGTTGCCGGTTGTGCATCAAAAGTGAATTCTGATGAGAACGCGACGGCCAGCATGTTTGTGCCAACGAATTCTAAAGTTGGTCAAATCAAGAAAAGTACGGTTCCAAACATCGACGTGGCCTACAAAATAGCCAATAAAAAACTCCACTTTTATCGAAGTCTAAAAATGTTTGGTAAAAAATCTGCGGTGACTGCGGACTACGCAACTGAACGTGGTGAGACATTTGGGGCAACGAACAAGTATGTCACATCAAAGGGGACGTTTTATCACATGGTTACCTATGAATCTGGCGGGTTCGAAGGTATTCATGGGCCTCAGACAATCGATAATTTTTCTGACTTTGCGGACGTTGGTTATGTAAAAGCAAGCGATATGAAGAGAATTAAAACGGTGCACGATGTCAAGACGTATAAGCACAAGCGGCCCTACTACGTTGCTGATCCGAACATTCACCGAATTTGGAATCAGCCACCTTACACGGTTCACTATACCTACATTTCGGGGGTGTTTGATCGATTGGCTGCGGAGCAATTGTATGCGACCAAGGAAGTAACTAGGTATAACGGCTCGCATTATATTTTCTTAGAACGGGCGAATGGCCAAAAGCTAGGTTGGACTTTTAAAAATTCTAAATCGTTAGTGGCCGGAAAGTATCGTGATCCGGGTAAGCAATTTTTGAAGCCTAAGAAGCATGAAGCAATGACTAAGAAAGTACAAAGCAATCGTTCCACGGGTAATCGGGTAACAACCAATGAAAGCCTGTCGATGCCACAGCGAACTTACATTTTACGTGATAAGCAGCACCACATTGCCAAAGTTTTAGTCACGGGGATGGATAATCGAATTTCTAAAATCAACTTTCATAAGGGACAAGCGACTAAGCTGACTGTCTACACATACCGCCGAAAGCCTTGGAAAACAATTACTAATCGTAAGAAATTACGGACACATTACCAGGCGGGACATCTTTTCTTGCAAACAGATAACGCCCGGGCAAATTTCTATTCGGTCAAGAATCCTAAATTGGTTACTGTCATTACCTATGGCTATGATGGGATGGCAACGACAACGGTTTATCGTAATGGCCGAGTGAAATTTAACACACATAAGTACAAGCACATTATGACATATCCATTATCAAGTTTTAATTTCAAGTAACCACCTCCTGGAGGAGTAATCCGAAGGAATGGGAATTACAAGTGCAGGACGGGGATATCTTATTATGAACCGCTTTGCTGAAGCAACAAAAACGTCTAAGGCAGTATAGATGGGAAGAAGCGAACCATGAAAAATAAAAAAATATTAGTGTGTGCATTGATATTGGCAGGATTTATTGCAGGATGCTCAGGGGACAATGGTAGGAAAGCAGCAGGTAGTTCTGAAAGTGTTGCCACAACAAGCAGTAAAATTACGGATACTAAGAATTCTAGTAGTGTAAAGAAATCACTTGCTATTGGAAAGATTGTATCTATTCAGAAATCTGATCCTAATGTTGCTTATAAGATGTCTAATAAGCGAGTTAAGTTCTATCATAGTCTAAAAGATGTTGGGACGAAGCATGGAATAATTTCGGATTATCAGGAAGAGAAAGGCGAGATTTTTGGTATTAAGCAGATGATAACTGCAGGTAAGGGAGTTTATTATCACATGATTGAATTTGGAACAGGTGGATTTGAGAAAAATTCAGATGAACCAGATGATATGGGGTATGTAAAGGCATCAGATGTCACACGATTGGCCGTAATTAAATCAGAGTGGACATATACCAAGAAAAAAGCTTACTATATCGCTGATCCGAATAGTCATCGAATTTGGAATCGCCCAGTATATACGATGTCCTACACATATATTACCCATGTGTTTGATCGATTAACAACTCAGCAGCTATATGCGACGAAGGAGTTGATTACTCATAAAAATAAACATTACGTTTTCCTTGAGACGGCTAAGGGTAGAAAACTCGGCTGGGTTTTTAAAGCGCGGCATACGCTTATTGCTGGTAAATATCAAGATCCAGGAAAACAATTATTGACGGTAAAAAAGCATGAAAAACTCGTTACTAAAGTGCAGAGTAAAAAGTCTACGGGAAATCGAGTTGGTGTAAATGATAGTTTATCTTTGCGACAGCGAGCATATTTGGTGATGGGGAAGAACAAAATGGTTTCTCGTGTGCTAGTTATTAGTATGGATAATCGTCCAACTAAAATTTATTTTCGTAATGGGCATGCTGTAAAGATTAAGACGTATACCTATCGTCGCAAACTGTGGAAGTCAAGCACTAATAAGAGAAAATTACGCACGAAGTATGTTGCAGAGCACGCTGATAACTATCTATCTGTGGATAGTATTCACAGTAGATTTTATTCAACAAGTAACAAAAAGCTAGTACGGGTGAACACGGTTGCATTTGATGGTTACGGTTCTGTAATTATCTACCGAAATGGAAAAGTAAAGTTTATAACAGGTGGATTAAAGGAAACGTACAATTACCCATATGCTAATTTCAAATAACCACCTTCTGGAGGAGTAAGTGGTAACTAAACACCCAAGCAACCCAACAGCACAAAAAATCCCAACCACTCAGAAAATTCTGAATGGTTGGGATTTTCAATTTTCAATAAATTTACTTCACCGCAGCCTTGATCTGGTCAATGCGGTCATACAGGATGCCGTCCCGCAGGCCAGCGTTGGAGAAGGTGATCAGCTGTGAATCCAGCAGCCGCATCAACAGGGCCACCGGAATCAGGCCACCGACGATGATGTCGGCGCGGTCCTTGGACAGACCCGGCACCTTCTTACGGCCGGCCAGGTCGAGTCCTAGCAACTGAGTTAACGTGCTGTAGACGTCGGTCGCGCTGAGCTTGTAGCCGTGCACGTCCTCGACGTTTAAGAAATTCTTGTTCCGCCGATTGATCTTGGCCAGCGTCCGGTTGGCGCCGCCCAGGCCAATAACGGGCAGGTTCGTCGCTTCACGCAGCCACCAGACGTCGTTGAAGACGTTGTTGACGAAGGTCATGGCGGAGAATAACGAGTCCGCCTGGACCTTGTCGCTTTCCAGGTAGGCCTGTGACAGGGTCACGGAGCCCAGCGGAATCGAGACAACGTGCTTCATCTGGCGATTTTCCACCAGAATCAGCTCGGAGGAGGCGCCACCGGTATCGACAATCAAGCCGTTCACGATGGGCAGCGTGTGCACCACGCCGACGTAATCGTAGCGGGCTTCCGTCGCCCCCGAGATGACGTCGAAGTCGAGGTCAAATTGGTCCTTGACCTGCTTCAAGAATTGTTTCTGGTTGGCTGCCTGCCGCACGGCTGCCGTGGCGACTGCGGTAATCTGCGGGTCGTCTAATTTATCGTAGATGGCCTTGAATTCCGCTAACGCCGCCAGGGTCCGTTCAATGGCAGCGGGTTGGAGAAGCTGCTCTTCACCCATGTTTTCCGACAACCGGACGTAGCGCTTTTCTTCCGCCACGGTCTGGTGATTGCCGGCTTCGTCAATTTCACTAATGGTCATGCGCACTGAGTTGGAACCCAGGTCGATGACAACTAAGTTTTCCATTTAGTCAAGACTCCGATCAATAGGGGATTTTGGTTGGTTCTTAGGACTTAACATCGGTTTGAATTGGTGCGGCGCGTTGCTGTCCTGTGGCGCGTGCGTTGCGTTCGCCTTGATTTTCGCCGTTGCTTGGGCCATGAAGGTTTCCTGGGCATCCAGGGGTTCGAGGCCCCGCCGGTCGACGCGGGTGTAGGTCCGGTCGGCTGTGAGCACCCGGGTCTTCACGTTATCGTGCCACAAGGTTGAGAAGATATCAAAGACCTTTTCACGCAGATTATCTTTCAAAATTGGGAAGAGTAACTCGACCCGCCGATTCAGGTTCCGGGTCATCAAGTCGGCACTGGACAGGTACAGCTGTGGGTCACCCGCGTTGGCAAACGCGTAGATCCGGCTGTGTTCCAGGAAGCGGCCGACGATGGAGTGGACCTCGATGTTTTCACTGAGTTCGGGGATGCCCACGTTTAAGCAGCAGATGCCCCGGACAATCAGCTTGATCTTAACGCCGGCGTTGGACGCCTCGTAGAGCTTGGCAATCATGGCCGAGTCGGACAAGGAGTTCATCTTCATTTCAATCCAAGCAGGTTGGCCGGCCTTAGCGTTGGCAATTTCCTGATCAATCTTAGCCGTAATAAAATTGCGGATGCCATCGGGTGACATGTGGAGCTGGTGGAAGTAGGGCGGTTCGGAGTAGCCGGACAACATGTTAAAGATGTTGGAGGCATCGATGCCCATGTCCGTGTTGGTGGTCATCAGTCCCAGGTCGGTGTAGAAGTGAGCGGTCACGTCGTTGTAGTTCCCGGTCCCCATGTGCATGTAGCGCCGAATGCCGTCGGGTTCCCGCCGAACAATCAGCGTCAGCTTACAGTGGGTCTTCAGGCCAATCAGACCGTAGATGACGTGACAGCCCATCTTTTCAAGCTGTTGGGCCCAGTGGACGTTGTTTTCTTCATCGAAACGGGCCTTAACTTCGACCAGCACCGTGACCTGTTTGCCGTTCTGCGCGGCATTCCCCAGGTACTTGATGATTGGGGAGTTGGCGGAGACCCGGTACAGCGTCATCTTAATGGCCAGCACGCCGTCGTCGCAAGCGGCCTGGCGAATCAGCTCAGTAACCGCGGCGAAATCGTCGAACGGGTGGTGCACCAAGACATCGTGCTGGCGAATGGTCTTGAAGACGTCATCGTCATGTTGCAGGCCAGGGGTCCGGGCGGCGGTAAACTTCGGATAGCTTTCATCGTCGTGACCACTGATCTGCTTGGTCAATTTCGACAGGAAGGTCAAGTCGATGGGCCCGCCAATTTCGTAGACCGCGTAGTCGGCAATCTTGATGGAGGTGGCCAGGCGGTTCTGTAGCGACTGGCTGATGCCGGCCTCGACTTCCATGCGGACGGCGCCCCCGTGTTCCCGTTTCTTCAGTTGTTGTTCAACTTCCTTCAGGAGGTCGGACGTATCCTCTTCGGCGACGTCCAAGTCCATGTCCCGGATGACCCGGTAGTTGGCGGCTTCCTTGACTTGGTAGCCAATGAACAGGTTGCCGATGAAGGTCTTGATGATGTCTTCCAACATGATGAAATCGTTGTCGGCACCCGGCAGACGCACGGTCCGTGGGAAAATCTCGGGGACTTGTACGGTGGCGAAGCGCTTATCCTTCTTGTCGCCGTCCTTGTATAGCCGCATCGCAATGTTTAGGGTGTTGTTGCCAATGAACGGGAACGGCCGTGAGCTGTCCACCGCCATTGGGGTCAGGGCTGGCGAAATTTCATCGTTGAAGTATTTTTCAATGAAGCGCGTCTGTTGCGGCGTTAACTCGTTGGGCGTCAAGATGTGAATGTCTTCCGCAGCGAGGGCCGGCAGCAGCATCCGGTTCAACGTGGAATATTGCTTAACGACTTGGTCGTGAGCCTTGGCGTTGACCGCGAGTAATTGATCCTCGGCCGTCATGCCGGATGCGTCTGGCTTCGGATAGTTGACCGCGGCCAGCTTCGAGAGCGAGGCGACCCGGACCATGAAGAATTCATCCGCGTTGCTCTGGGTGATGCCCAGGAACCGCACACGTTCGAGTAACGGATTGGCCTTGTCACGGGCTTCCTCCAGGACCCGGTCGTTAAAATCTAGCCAACTGAGTTCCCGGTTGGTGTAATATTTTGCTTTTGTATAATCCAGGGTCATTTGTGTAACCTCCTCTGTTTTAAGACTGGTTGCAGGCCGAAGACATCAGTGAAGAAATCGGCCTTGTAGTTAAAGGCCCAACGAATCAGCGAGAGCTCGTCGTCGCTGAAGGCCGTGATGACGACCTTGTTGGTCCGCACGGAGACGGAGATGCGTTGAATCGTTTGTTGATGCGCATCGTCGAGGGCGTCCGCAATCCGCAAGATGGCGGAGAGTTTGGCAACCACGACACGCTTGTCGCTGTCTAACTGGCGGAAATGAGCCAGGTCTTCGGCGGGCGTCCGGGTACTGTGGTAGCGGGAAACGGCGGCGATGATCTGCGTTTCCTCGGTCGACAATCCCAGGATTTCAGATTCCTTGAGCACGTAATCCGAGTGCAGGTAGTGCTCGTGGGTGTCGATGAAGCCCCCAATATCGTGAACGATGGCGGCGACCTCGAGTAACAAGCGGTCGCGCGGCGTCAGGTGGTGCAGTGGCTTCAATTGATCAAAGAGGTGCAGGGCAAAGCGCCGGACCAACTCCATGTGATTGGGTTCCACGCGATACCGGTCGGCCAGGTCGTTAGCGGCGGCTAAGATTTGGTCTTCGAAATGGTACTTGTGATAGCCCGCCGTGATGGCTTGGTTGGTGGTCAGGCCGTCTAGGACGTTCAGGTTGACCAGGTGAAGCTTCTCGGCGTGCACGACCGTCAGGAGCTTACGGACCAGCAGGACCACGGGTAAGACGATTTCCACGTTTTCCTCGGTCAGGTGGAGCCGCTCCATTAAGTATTGGTTGGAGGCCCCAGCCACCTCATTACAGAATTTATTAAACGATTTGACGGACAGCGTGTAACTCACGTCGCCCTTGGGGATGAAGTAGGTGTTGAGGGGGGAGGCCCCAATCAACATCACCTGGTTTTGGGTCGTTTGAAATTCTTCCGGCAAGAAGCGGTAGAAGTCATCGACCTTACTATTGATGTAATCGTCCAGGACGTCGACCGGGTTGGGCGCGGTGGCCCGCAACGTTTGCAGCACTTCCTTGATCCGGATGGGACCCAACTTCATGTTGTGTGACGCAATCAGGTCGTCGTGGGCAAAGAAGGACAGGGTGGTGCTTCCGGAGTTCATGCCGATGATGGCCGCGTGGTCCTTGACCAGGTGATGGTAGCGGTCGTACTTCAGGGCAATCGCCTCGTTGCGGACGAAGGATTCCTCGCCCAGAGAGAGCCATTCGATGTGGAGTCCGGTTCGCACATAGAGTTGATCACGGATGAACTCGGCGTTGGGTGCCGACGAGAGGGCTTGTGAACCCCACAGTTTGTACCGGGTCACGCCGTAGTCCTTTAAAACCTGGAGGAAGCCACGCAATGCTTCGACGGCATCTCCCACGGTTTCAAAACTAATTTCTTCATGGTTGTAAATATTTTCCCCAATGGCGACGGCCGATTTGACCCGTTCCGTCTGGGCGCCGGTTTTAAGGTTCACAATCGACAATTCAATACTGGACACGTTTACGAGCATAGCGCCAAAATAATCATCAGCCATAAAATTCATCTACTTTCTTCAATATTCTTGGTTTTGGGTTAAGCCTTTTTGTCTTTGGCAGCGCCTCCGGGCTGGTGAAAATGGGCCGTGGCGCTGTGGGCGAACGCCCGGAGCCAAAGTGCGGTCTCCGGGCTTACTTTGAGCCGAAGTTCACGTCTCAAAGATATCAGTTACCTAAGCGGGGAACCCGCTAAGGTAACTCCCACGGCTGAGCCCATTTTCACCAGCCCTGCGGCTGACATCGGTTTAACCCCATGTGGTCCCGTTCTGTGCTTGGGCAACGGTTCTGTTGTGGCTACTTAGAATCAGTGTTCTGGGGTCAGTTAAAAGTGAACTGTTGACACAGCCGGGTACCTTGGCGCCCCGCTGGTCACTCCCACGACCGGCCCATTTTCCCAGCCCTGCGGCTGACACCGGTTTAACCCCATGTGGTCCGTTCTGTGCTTTGACAATGAGGCTAATGGGCTTCTTGTTGTGGCTACTGGTCGTTCATCAATCTGGGTTAACTTATTGTGAAACTTAAACGCATTATTAGAGACTGCATGGCTTGGATGTTAGACCACAGGTTGTGGCCCATTGAACGGGTAGTTCCATTGCCGCATGTAAACCGACTAATCGGATCTTACGTTTTACCACTTTAGTTATTGTCACAGATTGTGTTTATTATACTAAAATTGGTCTGGACCATGTTGCTGGGGGCAAAAATAATGTGAAAAACTTCGAGATTTGACTTGGTTTGTCAGATGGCTAATCCAATTGTTAACGCTTTAATTTAATCGGTAAATAATTGATTGTCCATGATGACTAGGTCGAGATGTTTTTCTGTTTGCTGGTTTTCCGGTGGTAATTCGTGATAGTCGCCGTATAGCCGCGTTAAAATCGTATCATATTGCGACGGCGCCTGAACAGTTAACTGCTCAAATGGCACGGGGGTTAGGTCAGTTAGTTCCGCAACGCTGTAGATTTCCTTGTCATAAGCGTACTGGGACGCTAAATTTTTGACTTGAGGGAGCGTCTCGTCGTCTTGGTACTGGGTCATGACGGCTTCGCGTTGTGCCTTCAATTCATTGACCGCGGTGACCTGCTCAGGCTTGAGCGGGCTTTGAAGCTTGCGGAGGGGATTGTCCACCAGGTGGTAGCGCAACTGTAGGAGAATCCGCGTATTGAGTAGCTGAAACTTCCCGAGCTGTTCACGTTGGGCGGTAATATCCGTGGGGATTCGATCTAATGGGAAAATGTCGATGAAAATCCCCTTCCGCGCGTTGTTCACGTTGCGTTTTTCTTCAATATAGGTGTTGCGGTCCAGGAGCTTGGCGTAACTCAGCGCGTAATTTTCATCGCTAGTGGGCGTCTGCAGAAAGTAATGGCTACCAGCAAGCAGGTCGGGCGCGGCGGCCAAGAATCGGTCATAGTCGGCACGAAGCAGGCCAACGTCCACGTCGTCGTCCCAGGGAATGAACCCCTGATGGCGAATCGCGCCGAGAAGTGAGCCCCCCATTAAAAAGTAGGGGAGGTCTAGTTGCTGGCACAAATGAGCAAACTGAGCAAGATTTCCCAGCTCAACTTGGTGAATGCGTTCGATTAAACTCGGCATAGGCAATTCCTTTCTGGCGCTGAAATAGATTCGGGTGACAAAACTGAAAACAGTTGATAATTGTGGACACGGTGATAAGTTATTGTTGCGTTGATGCTGACTATCGGCCAGATTGCCAAAACGACGCAGACCTCGGACTAAACTAGTGTCGGCCGTAGGGCTGGTGAAAGTGTGGCAAGCGGTGGTCGATGTGAGTGACCAGAGGCGGGTCAAAATGCCCGGCTGTGTCGATGGCCTTGGCTGGGGTATTCTCACAGCCTAGCCCATGGGACAACCTTTGAGACCGATTTCCAGGCTCAAAGTTGAGGTGGAAGCCCGCCCTTTGGCTGGAACCGACCCCACAGCAGGGCGTTTTGAACCCGCCGCCGGGAACGGACAGCATCACCGCGGTCCGACTCATTTTCACTAACCAGCCCGAAACCCTAGTTCACCGGGTAAGTGCTGGTGTGGACGGTCTGACCATGCGTATCCTTGAACGTCACCGTAATGTTCTGACTGCCCTTAGGCTCAAACATCGCCAGACCACTGACCGACTGCCCGGCCTTGACCGGCATCACGGTGCGGTTCAACTTGTTGTTATCAGTGGTCTGACTGGTGGTGAAGGCTAGGTTGCCAGTACCCAGCTTATGGCCATTTTGCTTGGCGCTCACGGCATCTTGCCAGAGGTCACTCGGGATAATGGATGTGTTCTGGTGGTTCGTTACGGTATAATAAATAACAAATAGGTTGCGATTGGCCGTTGCACTGGCCGTGATCTTAGAGCCAGTCAGCTTGAACGCCACGTTTTTAATCGTAAAGGTCTGATTGCTAAACGTGGCCGTCTTGGCAACGCTAGCCGTACTACTGGAGCTGGCCGATGACTTGGCGTGACTGGATTGTGCTGACGATGACTGACTCGACCGACTGCTGGCGGGTTCCTGCTGACTGGATGGCGTTTTGGCCGCGGACTTGTTACCGGCACCGCATCCTGCCAGCAACAAGACACTCCCCAACACGGCGATTAATTTGACGTGTGACATGGAAACTTCCCCCTCGAAAGTGAAAAATTAGAACTGTGGTGGCTCGCCAATGAAAACGGGGAGTCGCTACCTTCATTTTAGCATAGGACGGGGCGGACAACCGCCTAATTGGGTAGGAAAAAGCTGGTATTTGCCGGGCGTAAATGCTAAGATAAAAATCGTATTTTGAGAAATGTAGGTGGGTAATCATGGCTGAGCAAGAAGAGCCTTTGTTAGACGCATTTATCGACGTCTACATGAATTCGCTGAAGTATTTAGATGAGTTTGTTTCCGAACCAGCTAAGGCGTTTCATTTGTCATTTGAACAGTATTTGATTTTGCGAGAAATCACGCGCAACGAGAACGTCACGTTGATGGACATTGCCAGCAAGCGGCAGGTCACGCGCAGCGCCATTTCTCGTCAGATCAAGGTCCTGTTAAAACAGGGTTACCTGCAACAGCAGCCGGATGAAAATGACCGGCGGCGGCTGTATCTCTTGGCGACGCCAGCTGGCACTAAAGCTGAACAGGCAATCCGGCAACGTATCAACCACCGTTTTCAGGGGTGGGTCGACGTTTACGGTGATGAGCGGGCTCACGAAATCTTGAACTTTATTCGAGATTTCAGTCAGGTTACCCGCATGAAGAAGTAAGTGAACGTCTTGGGACGTTTGACCACCGGAGAATTTGCGATGGAGAAGGAGAATGGAGCCAATGAGCAAAAAGCGCATGAGTACTGAGGAAGAGAAGCGCTGGCGCAAGATTGTCTTCATGGATGATGACCACGATGCCAAGCGGTCGCCACGCCAATCACGGTCGTATGTGTACGGGGAACCCGTGAAACGATCATGGTGGGACCGGCTGACCCGGCATCTGGGCCGGCGCTAATTAAAAATGGACCACACGCTCCCGACAAATATTGTCAGGGCGAGTGGTCCATTTTTTTGACGGATTAATCCACAACCGCCTCAACGGGTGAGAATTCTTTTACCAGTTCAACACGCACGTTATCACTGCCATTCAGGAGCTTGGCAACAGGACAACGGCGTTCGGCGAGGTCTGCCATGGCCTCGGCTGTGGCCTGGTCAACACCGGGAATCCGAATCTGGGCGGTCACGTAGAATTGGAGGCCGCGGGTGTCACGCGCCATTTCCACAATGGTGTGGACTTGTGACGTGTGGGGAATCCCTTTACGTTTCTCAATGGCTTCCAACGTGGCGTTCAAACAGGTACTCAGGGCCAGCCCAACAAATTGTTCGGGGTTCGCGCCCGGCTGGTCGGAGAGCGGATCAGTGGTTAAAACGTCCAGTCCACCCGGCACGTAGGAGTGGCTTTCGAGCCCATCGTCGTTGATGGCAACGGTCCGGTAGCGGGGTGGGAATTTTTTACGGTCAATGGCCAAAAAGAATTACCTTCTTTCGTCTAGTCTACCCCTAGATTACGCCGATTGAGACTAAAAAACAACGGAAACGCCACGTAAGTGTAAGGGCTTTCCTAATGGCTAAACCAATGACGGTTAAGCCATTAAACAATTACGGCAAGTCAAGGTGGGACAAGCGTTCAACCGTTTGCACGTGACAACCATACCAATTATAGATTAAATGGTCTGAAATGCGGATTGTCATGAAAGTAAACGTTAGGCAAAAGCCCGCTAATCCGGGGAAAGTACGTAAACGGTTTTATGTAAAAGTTTTGTAATAATTGCGTAACGGGGGTAGACCACACCGAATTTTATGTTTATAATGTAGTCATTAAGTAGCAGACACTGGCGAACAGTTTGGGGGGAGCCAAATGTTAAACGAACAGCTATTAGATGAACGCAAGAAGTTCCAGATGATTACCTGGCGCGCGAAACAGCATGGTGCCGAGGTGGTCGAGAAGAAAATGATGCAACAGTTTGCGGCAACCGTGGCAGAACAAAAAGCCATTGTTGCGGCGGCCCAACGGCGTGAGACGTCCGCAGTTAGTTAGGTAACTGGGGCTACCAAACCCTTTTTGACTGGGTACACGGTGATTCGTGGTACGCTGTGACGAATTAGGGGGCTAGAAGATGAAACGTCCAATGATGTATTATGTTTATTACCTGAGTGGATGGTTGTTCATCGGCATCATGGCGGACGTGATCTACCACATGATTATGTTGTGGATTACGGCTAGCAATATGTAAGTTGATACGATAAATGCTAAGAAGACCAAGCCTGGTTTTATAGGCTTGGTCTTTTTTTGAAATTTTAGGTAATAAAAAAGCTAGTTACGTCGGACGCAACCAGCAGAATAGAAGTATGTGTACGGCTTCAACGGTGTTAATAATGGCTAAATGTCAATTAACTCCTCCAACGATTGAAGTCCCGTGGCAGGCTCTCACCTGAATATGTACTCTTATTATAACGTTGCCGCGGGGGTCTGTAAACCTCAAATTTAAAGATTCACTTAAAGGAATTGTGTTAGTAAAACGAGAAACGTCACTAATGCCGGCATTCCTTGGAGCCAAAAAATCGACTTTTTAACGGTTAGGCTCCCATAAATAGCAACTATCACAATGTAGACCAGTAACAGGGCCGTCGTAATCAACCGGGGTTGGCCGGTGAGCACCCATTGACTGACGAGGAGGACGACTGCCAACATGCCATTGTAGATACCCATATTGCCGAGGGCTGCTTTGGCTGGGGCCTGGTTGACGAAGCTCAGGGGCATGTCGAATAGCTTGGCTTGTTGTTCAGGTTTACCAAAGATTTCCAAGCCCATAATTACGAGATGTTCAACCGCGACAAAATAAATTAAGAATGTTAAAATTATAATCATTATAATTGCCTTCTTCTATCTGAGTTAGTATAGTGGTAATGGATAACGGTGTGGGTAATCATCCATTCAGATCAAAAACATTTGCAACTTTAAGCTAATTTTTAGTTTGGCGTGTAGAATAGTTAAGTGAGGATAAATTTACCAGGACACCTGGGTCATTCACGGGGAGAATGGCGTCACACCAAGACTTTTGAAATTATGAATGGAGGAATTCCCATGAGACTCCTAGACTTAAGTGGACAACAATTCGGCAGACTGACGGTTATTCGTCGTGACGGCACGGCCAAGAATGGTAACGCGACGTGGCTGTGTAAATGTAACTGTGGCAACCTGGTCACAGTTGATAGTTATCGGTTACGGCACGGGATTACCGTGAGCTGTGGGTGTTACCGGCGAGATGTTAGTAAAGACCGGCTCACCAAGGATCCCCGGACCCGTAAGCAAATTGGTAACGCCATGAACCTGCCATTAGTGAATGGTAGCAACGTTGCGGCGTTGACAAAGATTAGCTCCCGGAACATTTCCGGCGTTATCGGCGTCAGCTTCGACAAGCGTTCTGGCAAATGGGCTGCACGTCTATTCTACCATGGCCGTTACATTTTAAACCAGACTTTTACCGACTTTTATGATGCTGTTGATGCCCGGAAACAGGCTGAGAAACAGTTGGCTAAAAACGACGAATTGAAGTTAAAGACCCCCGCTGAAGGTTAAATCAGCACGCTTAACCAGCAAAGAAATAGAAGCCAAAATGAGTCGTTTCCGATCAGTCGGGAACGACTTTTTTGGTGCACTAGAACCAAACCAATTGTCGCCGCCGGGCTGGCGAAGATGAGCCGCGTCGCGTCCGTTCCCGGCGGTGAGCTCAAGGGGCCCTGCTGTGGGGTCGGTTCCAGACAAAGGGCGGTCTTCCACCTCAACTTTGAGCCTGGGGAGCGGTCTCAAAGGTTGCCCCGTGGACTAGGTCGGGAAGGGACTCCGACCAAGACCACCGACACAGCTGGTCGCCTTGGCTCACCTCTGGTTACTCCCACAACTGGCTCATCTTCACCAGCCATGTAAGTTGAAATTGGTTTAGTTCTGTGCGCTGAAAGTAGTGGTGTTATAAGGCTCTCTGGTTGTTCTACTATCGAGGGTGGAAGCTTGTCAGACTTATTTTTCTATTAGTTACTTTGTATGTCATCGGATTATCGGAATGTCTCAGTTTTTGTTTAATTTCGTTGAAATAGTGCTAAGCATTCGCCGTTCTATTCTGTTATGATAGGGGAAATCAGACACTATTAACTGAAATTAATTGGCTGTGGTCGAGAACATTTGTGACGCAATTTTGGACGTTACGTGACTTAAATCTGATGAAAAATTGGTGACAATGTTAGTGACCAGAGGTGGGTCAAGATGCCCAGCTGTGTCGGTGTTGTTAGACCGAGTGAGCTTCTCGGCCTAACAACACGGGACGACCTTGGAAACTCGCGGGTTTGGCGAGGTTTCAAGGCGAGGCGGAGGACCGCTCTTCAGGCCGTAGCCGTTCCCCACAGCATGGCATCTTGAACCCGCCGCCGGGAACGGTCAGTGTCAACAAATTTTGAATTAGAGAGAGACTTTTTTGGGAGGAAATTAAACAATGACCTATCGAGAAGAAGCAGATACGCTGGGCACCGTCAAAGTGCCTGCCGACGCCTTGTGGGGCGCACAAACGGAACGGAGTCGGCACAATTTTACGACCGGGCCCTTGATGCCCCTGGTGTTGATTCGGGCGTTGATTCAGCTGAAACGGGCCGCCGCGGTGGCTAACCGTGATTTAGGCGAAGTCCGCGAGGCTAAGGCTAACCTGATTATTCAGGCGGCGGACCAGTTATTGGCGTTGCCCGATGACCAGCTACAACGGGACTTTCCGCTTCATGTCTACCAAACGGGGTCGGGCACGCAGACCAACATGAACGTTAACGAGGTGCTGGCCCACCAGACAGCTAAGCTCGACCCGACCAGTGGGGTGCTGGCCAACGATGATGTCAATCACAGCCAGAGCTCCAATGACACCTTTCCAACGGCCATGGCGATTACCGCGCGGATGGCTTTACAGTCAGTGTTGGCGGCGACACAACATTTGATTGCCGAGCTGACGGCGAAACAAACGGCGTACTGGCAGGTCGTTAAGATTGGCCGGACCCATTTGCAAGATGCCACGCCACTCACCTTTGGACAGGAAATCAGTGGCTGGGTCAGCATGCTGCAACACGACGTCGACTACCTCGAATCGCTCCAGGACACCCTCTTGGAACTCCCAATCGGGGGTACGGCCGTGGGAACCGAACTGAACGCGGCACCCGGTTTTGATGTAGCGGTCGCCACGCAGTTGAGTGAAGCTTACGGGCAACCCTTTACGGCCAAGACCAACAAGTTCTTTGGGCTGGCCGCCCATTCGGGGTTGACCGTGGTGCACGGCGCGTTGAAGACACTGGCCGGCGACCTGTTGAAGATTGCCAACGACGTCCGCTTCCTAGCGAGTGGTCCACGGGCCGGTTATGGCGAGCTGAACATTCCCGCTAACGAGCCGGGTTCATCCATTATGCCAGGCAAGGTGAACCCAACGCAGGCGGAGGCGCTGACCATGGCGGCGACGCGGGTGATGGGTAATGACGTCACGATTAGCGTGGCCGCTTCCCAGGGGAATTTTGAAATGAACGTGTACAAGCCAGTCATCATTGCCGCCTTTTTGGAATCGACGGACCTCCTGACCGGTACGATGCAGAGCTTTGCGGACAAGCTGATTCACGGACTGACGGTCAATCAGGCGCGGATGACTGAGCTGGTCGACCGCTCACTGATGACGGTGACGGCACTGTCGCCTCATATCGGCTACCACGCCAGTGCGGCGATTGCCCAAACGGCGGAGCAACACGGCTGGACGCTGCGTGAGGCGGCATTGAAGTCAGGTGACGTGACCGCTGAACAATTTGATCAGTGGGTCGATCCGTTGGCCATGACGAACGTGAACCGACCAGAATAGAAAATGTTGAAGGGATCGTCCAAGTGGGCGGCCTTTTTTATTTTGATATTAATTAAAAAATTGCGTATGTTTTACGGAGTTAACCTCTAGAGTCAGAAAAATGGAGGAGCTCTCGTGAGAAATTTGAAAGTGATTGAAAACGTAATTTTTGCAATACAAGAATCCTCTGATTTGTTTAATGCAGCGTTCTATGGTAAGGTTCGCAGTAGTCGGTTACTGATAAATCTAAAGAAGCTTTATGTTGATGACTTTAACACAGACGAATGGCGCGAACTTTCGTGGTTATACGTCAAAGCATTGAGTAGCAATCGGCAAGTCGGCACGTTCTTAGACCAATCAGTTTATGCGACGATAGGCATTCAGTTCCGGGTTAAATCGTTTAAGACGGTTCAAATCAAGTTAACTCATAACCTTAACAGACATCGATATGTGGCAAAAATCTGTAACGATTTTTTTGGTGCTAGAATTATTGTTTCGGATGATCTGTATGACAGTGATGAATTTAGGGAATTGTTGAAGCAACTTAAAAATCAGAAAATTATTTCTCGATTCTACGTTCGCGAAGATGGTAACTATCACGCCATTCATTGTTATTTTCAAAGCAAAAATTATTATTTCCCTTGGGAACTTCAGGTTTGGCCGCAACGTAATCAGCAAAATAATTATCAGGAACACGAACGACATGAAAGGGAGCGGAATCTGTGAATAAGTATCGGCATTTTATCGCGTTAGCGCGGCTTAAGGATGGGTCATTCGCCTATCATTTTTCGACCACGGATGACTCGGGACGGGAGATTCAACGCGTTTGGGGTGAGGTGCTTGATGCGAGTTCCGTACCAGCTTATTTCTGGGGCGTGCACGTTTTAGGCACAGATGGCGCTGGCTTTGATTCCGTCCAGCAGATGGATCCATACTTCAGAGATGTCGAGCCCATTGAAGATTTAGCGGTGTTTGTGAAACGACTTGAAGTTCAGTCTAAAGATGGCTTCGAGAGCATGGGTGTCATGGGCATGTAGTCGATGTCAGTGGATGAATCGTGATTTAAAAATATAAAGGTCAGCCTCAGCGGGTTGGCCTTTTTATGTGCCTACGTTTCAGTCATCCCCAACTTTCGGTATAATGCGGCTAGAGAAACTTTTTTCAGAAAAAACGTTACCTTTGGGCGAGTCGTTCGTTATCTCAGTGAGGGGGGAGGCAGCAGGATGCAGCTACAATCGTACCAAAAATTAGTCGCCCAGCTGGCGGTCGAGCTGCAACGCTACCTGATCAGCCGCGGGGCACAACGGGAAACGGCGGAAGACATCGTGCAAGACGTGTTCGTCAAGGTCTTGGAAATGGAGCTGGTCTTGCCGCCGGACAAGCTGCGGCCGTACCTATACCGGGTGGCATGGTCCACCTACCTGGATCAGTATCGGCGTGACCAGCGTTATCGGGATTTGGTCGAAAAATACTTACGCCCGGAAACGGTGATCCGGCAACCACCCGTCGAAGATTCCTTGGGACCGGCGCTGGCGAGATTATCGGCTAAGGAACTCCGCTTGTTACTTTTGCGGTACAATCAGGAGCTATCGATGGCCGCCATTGCCCAGGAGTTACGGATTCGCCCGGCGGCCGTGAAGATGCGCCTGCAACGCGTTTATCGCAAGTTGGAAAAAATTTTGAGGAGTGAGGAAGCATGAATGAGGAGCAACAATTTCAAAAGCTAGCGCGCCGGGTCAAATGGCGCCGCTGGGGCATCACAATTGGCCTGATTCTGGTGATCATGGTCGGTGGGGGACTGGCCTTTATCCAAATGACCAGGGTCAGGGCCAAGCAGGCATCCGATGAGATCAACCGGTCGTTTGACGTGATCAACGCGGTGCTATCCCCCAACATTCAAATCAGTGATCAATTCTTGGAGAATAGCGATTTCTTTGGGGGCACCGTGGTCAGTCACCGCTATAAGGATATTGACGGGGCCCGCGAAAGTTGGTCCGCCAACCGGGGGCCGTATACCTGGTTGCTGGGACGTGGAGGCGGTTTTTCTAATGCCGCCGATTTCAGCGACACGGCCGCCTATGACCGGGTCACCCAACACAAGATTCCGCTCTTCTACAACGTTAATCGGCAGAAATCCGAGGTTCAGCCCGCTCATGAGGTCCAGCAGGTCGTGCGGCAAAAGCATTACCTGGCCGAGGTCGCCCTGACCTTTGACCACCGACTGACCCTGAAGCAAATTAACGCCAAATTACCGGCCGGGGTTCACGCTAACTGGTATTGGGCCGGTGTTTCTGGTAAAGCCGACCCCACTATGATGGACAATAATTTTGTCGGCTTCCAGGGGGCTAGTCAGGCCAAATTCACCGCGGAAAACTACCGGTGGTTCCGCCACGAGGCCCTGTCCACCGCGAGTGGGATGACGTACAACGGCTTTGATGTGCTCGCGTACGCCAACCACTTTGCCAAACGCTATCCCAAGCTGGACCAGGCCAAGTTTGCCGGGGTCATTGTGACTGGGAAGAGTGGCGCGTTTAAACCCCTGACGCAAGCGAAGTGGATTACGACCAGTTCTGTCGGCTATTTTCAACCGGACACGGGCATAAAATGAAAATTAGATTAAAAAGCACTTGACATATTTCTCATCAAAGTCTAATCTTATCTCCAAGCTAGATTGCAGGTAAATAATTAGCGTTGATGAAGACGATTAGATTGGTGCGGCACTGACCAGCGACTCCCGTTTGGTGTGAGGGGAGACAGGCCCCCAGTCGAAAATCACTTCGGAGTGAAGTGGTGAAGAAATTTTTTCTAGTAACCGCGTTGGTGGCACCCATTATCGTGCGAGCGGATTGTCCCGGGCAGTCCGTCAAGTGACGACTTAAGGTCGTAAATGAGGTGGTACCGCGCGTTGAGCGCCCTTAGCAGAAGCAAAATTCTGTTGAGGGTGCTCTTTTTTTTACCACGGCAGCTAAAGGCTTACCAGAATATGAAAAGTTTGGAGGGATTCGATGGATAAGAGATTTGGATTAGGATTGTTGGGACTAATGGTGGTTGGCACCTTAGCCGGTTGTGGGTCAAGCAAGTCGGCGACCAACCAGAACAAGGCGTTGAACGTCACCATGCCGGCCGAGCTACAAACGGCTGACCCCAATAAGGCCACGGATGCGTACTCATTTTACATGATGAAACAGACCACTGAAGGATTATATCGCCAGAATAACAACGGTAAGGTGGTTGCAGCGATTGCGACTAAAGTTGTGAAGCCCACGAACAATGGGAAGACCTATACGTTTACGCTGCGCCACAATGCGAAATGGAGCAACGGCGACCAAGTCACGGCCCAGGATTTCGTCGAGTCTTTCCGCCGGCAGGTTGATCCAACGACCAAGGCGCAATACGCCAACCGGTTTGCCACATTTGTGAATTACGATGCCGTTCAAAAGGGCACGAAACAACCGTCCGCCTTAGGGGTTAAGGCATTGGGCAAATACAAACTACAAGTGAACCTGACTCGCCAGAACCCATCCTTCAATTACGAAGCGGCGACCGAATATCTGCCCGTCAACCGGAACTTGGTCAAGAAATACGGCGCTAAGTACGGGACCAACTCCGACCGCGTTGTGGCCAATGGGCCTTACGTGCTGAAGAAGTGGAACGGGACCAAGGACAACTGGGTCTACGTGAAGAACAACAAGTACTACGATGCCAAGAGCGTCAAAATCAAGAAGGTCAACGTGCAGGTGGTCAAGACCGACTCGACGGCTGAAAAGTTATTCGCCGCCGGCAAGGTTCAAGAAACCAAGATTTCCGGCACCACGGTCACTGGGACGGCCAATAACGCCAAACTGAAGAAGCAGATGCGCAAGACGTTAACGACGGCCGTATCCATCCAATACTTCAATACCAAGACGAAGCTGGGGGGCAACCAAAACTTTCGGACCGCGGCTAGCCTGGCTATCGACCGGAAGGAATTAACCACCAAGGTCAATCAGGATGGCTCCGTGCCATTGAAGAACATGGTGGCTCAGGGCGTTGCCAAGGACCCGAACAACGGCAAGGACTTCGCCGTCAGCACAGGGAACTACACGCCACACAACGATGCCAAGGCTAAGCAACTCTGGAACAAGGCCAAGCAGGAATTGGGTGGGGGTAAATTTAACATCACGCTCTTGACCAACGATTCCGACGGCTCCAAGAACGTGGCCGAATACATTCAAAGTCAATGGCAAAAGGACATGCCGGGGCTGACCGTCACGATTTCCTCAATGCCACTGACACAACAGATCAACAAGATGTTCAAGGGCAACTTTGACGTTTCCACGTTCGGCTGGACCGGGGATGAACCAGACCCAACCACCGACCTCGACCTGTTCATGAAGGGCAATTCCATCAACTTCTCGAACTACGTGGATAAGAAATACAACCAGTTGATGTTGGCCGCCCAAACGGAAACCAACGCCAAGAAGCGGTTTGCGCTATTGAAGGAAGCTAGTCAACGGCTGTCTAAGTTGGGCGTCTTCAACCCACTTTACCAACAAGCCCAAGTCAACCTGGTCAGCGACAAGGTCGGGGGTGTGAAGTACAGCACCTTCAGCACCGCCGCGCAATACCGCTACGCTTACTGGAAATAACGAGTTTTAACTGATAGTGCTGGTCGTTCCCGGCGGTGGGTTCAAGGCTGGCCTGCTATGAGGTCGGTTCCAGCCTGAGGGGAGGTCTTCCAGCTCGACTTTGGGCCTGAAGCCCGGTCTCAAAGGTCGTCCCGTCATCTAAGCTGAGTGAGAAACCTCAGCCAAGATGACCGACACAGCAGGTCAGCCTTGACCCACCTCTGGTCACTGATGTTGGTGGTGATTGCCAGTTGTGTGTTGGAAATCCCACCCGTTCTATTGGCCTCACATATGTGGATAAGTAGTGTCATACCGAGTAACAAGTTAATTGAAGAATAGATTAATGGAATCGTTAGTTGTGGGTTAAACCAGTGTTAGCCGCAGGGATGGTGAAAATGAGCTAGTGAGGTCTGTGTTAGTGACCAGAGGCGGGGCAAAATGCCCAGCTGTGTCGGTGGTCTTGGTTGGGCGAACTTTTCCCAACCTAGTCCACGGGGCAACCTTTGAGACCGTTCTTTGGCTCAAAGTTGAGGTGGAAGCCCGGTTCTTAGGCTGGAACCGACCCCATAGCAGGGCGTTTTGGACCCGCCGGCGGGAACGACCAGAACCGCGTCACGGCCCATTTTCACCATCCTGGAGGCGTACTAAGTTTAAACAAAAAATATCGAAGGAGTGGTTTCATGGCAGATACAGCAGCAGAAACGTTACAGAACGCCGTCAATCAGGCCCTAGCCGAGGATCGGCAACGGCTGGCGGACTACTTACATTTGGAAACGGTCTCCGCGCAGAAACGGGGAATCCCCGAGACGGTGGCGTTCTTGGAACAGGCCTTTCAGAAGTTAGGCGCCAACGTCGAAGTCTGGCGGGACGTGGCTGGGAGCAATCCCTTTGTGTTCGCGACGTTTGCCGCCGGACCGACCGGCAACGCGGATAAGACGCTGTTGTTCTACAACCATTATGACGTGCAACCACCGGAACCCTTAGATGAATGGCACACGGAACCCTTTACCCTCACAGAGGTTGAGGGGAAGTACGTTGCCCGGGGCGTTTCCGATGACAAGGGTGAGTTGATGGCCCGGTTGTCGGCGGTCAAGGCCCTGCAAAATAGTGGCGGCTTACCTTGTAATTTGAAGTTTATCGTTGAGGGTGAAGAAGAAGTCGGCAGTGGGCACATTGAGCCAATGGTGCGGAAACACGCAGCGGATTTAGCGGCTGACGTGGTGGTGTGGGAGACCGGCGGCAAGGATGCGGACGAGAACTTCAACGTCACCTGTGGCGTAAAGGGCATCATGAGTTTCGAGGTCAGCGTCCAAACGGCCGATAACGATTTGCATTCATCGCTGGCGGCCTACGCGGACAACGCGGCTTGGCGACTGACTCGCGCATTGGCGTCGTTGCGGGGGCCAAACAACGAGGTGTTGGTGGATGGCTTCTACGATGACGTGCGTGCCTTGACGCCCGTGGAGCAACAGGCAACGGACCAGTTAGCCTTCAATGAAGCAACGACTCGCCAGAACTTTGGGTTGAAGCGGCCATTAGTCACGGAAGAGCCAACGACGGCGCTGGTCAACGCGACGACCATGACCATTAATGGCCTGACCAGCGGGTACGAGGGGGATGGCGTCAAGACCGTCCTGCCTAAGTTTGCCAAGGCCAAGCTGGATTGTCGGTTGGTGCCGAATCAGGAGCCACATAAGATTGCCCAATTGATTCAGGCTCAGCTGGACCGCAACGGCTTCGATGACGTCCGTGTGACCTATTTATTGGGTGAAAAGCCATTCCGTTCAGACTTGACTGATCCCTTCGTGCAAACGGCATTGACCACGGCGAAGGCCGTTTACGGGGACCACGTGAAATTGGTGCCCAACGCTGCTGGAACCGGGCCACAGGCACCATTTGATGAGACCTTGCACACGCCTATCGTGGCCTTCGGGTCCACCTGGGCGGGGTCGGGTCCCCATGCACCCAACGAAAACGTGCGGGTCACCGATTACCAGCAGGATGTGGCCTACACGGCACAATTGTTGCAGGCGTTTGGTCGGGCCTAAGAAAAATCGGTTAAAGAAAGAACGCCAAAACGGTTCGAGACAATTACTGTCCCGGGCCATTTTGGCGGTTACGCGTTAATGTTGAATCAGTTGTTAAGGAATCACGTAGAAACTAGGTTGGAAGTAAGCTTGGCTAAAGACGCCAATGCCGTCCGTTGGATTTTGTGCAGCGACGTAGGAGCCGTTACCCAGCGATAGGCCGTCGTGGTACGGTTGGCTGTCGGAACCCCAGAACAGAATGGCACCGGCGGGCGCGTTGGCCACGTCGTAGTGGTGGGTGCCCAGAGTGGCCTGCTGCGTGGTTGTCCGGGCGCTTAACCCGAGGGCGTATTGGACCAGGCCGGAGCAGTCGAAACCGGCTGGCGTGTTGCCACCGTAAACGTAGGGTGTGCCACTATTGGCGATGGCTAAGGCGGTGCTCAGGCCATTGCCACCGGTGACGTTGCTGGTAGTCGTGGCCGCTGAAGAATTGGCCGTCGTATGGGCATAGGTGGTCGAGGATGGGGCCGGTTGGCTAGTAGTCGTCGTGGCGACCTGACTAGTCTGAGCGGCCGGTTGCGCCTGGGCTGTCATGTGCGCCGAGGCCGTGGTGGTCGTGCCGACGAAGAACAGGGCGCTGGCACCGAGAGTACTGAGTATGAGACGCGTTCGAATAGTGATAAGTGTCACTCCAATGGTTAAGTATTTGTCGGTGGCTTCGATTGATAAATGGTGAAAGCCTTAACGACACTTTCGAGTATACGGATTAAAGGTTGCGGGGGTGTCTCATGGCGTTTACAGATTAAGACAGTTCAGTAACGGTGGATGTCAGATGTTGCAAATCTTTCACGCGGAAACCTGCTAAGCTGGTGAGTCACTAAGCGTGTGAATCGCTGGAAACTTGGAACAATCCGCTGGTGAAAATGGCAGTTACGCTAGACAAATTGGCTGCGAATTCGCTTAATGGGTGGTGACGAATGTGATAGGCAGGGGCCACTATCCATGGTAGGATTGAGCTTATCAACTTAATATTTTGGGGGTAGTGGGCATGAAGACCTTTGTATTTGACGTGGACGGCACCTTGAGCTTTGATGGGCAAACGATTGCGGCAGAAATCTTAGCCAGCATTCAGGCATTGGTGGAACGGGGCCACCGGATAATTTTTGCTTCAGCGCGGCCCATTCGCGACTTAATGCCGATCATTCCTGGGTTTAAGCACGCCCAACTGATTGGTGCTAACGGGGCCCTCGTGGCGCAGAATGGCCGCGTCGAAGTCGTTGCGCCCATTCAGACGGCAGACTTTCACCGGCTCCGTGGGGTTATTGCCCAGGCTAATCTGGATTACGTGGTCGATGGCCGCTGGAACTACGCCGCGCGGGTCACCCCGATGCATCCCCTGGCCCAACGAATTGACCCGGCTCACTTGGCGCAACGGGTCTCTTTAGCAGAAATTACCACGGCCGTGAAGGTGGTGCTCCTGGGGTTGCCAACGCGTCAGGCCGCTGACTTGTCCCGCACGTTGGCCGCTCGGAAAGGCTTAGCAGTGGTCAGCTATGCCGGGGAGGGCAACTTAGATATTACGGCCCAAAATATTAAAAAACCACGGCCCTGGAGCACCTGGGCGTGACCGACTACATTGCGTTTGGCAATGATCAAAATGACCTGGAAATGTTGGCCGGCGCGCGTACCAGTGTCTGGGTTAACAGCAAAGCCCAGCTGGCGCACCTGGGCCAACGGGCATCCGTCACCTGTTAGCCGACCAGTCAGGCGGTGGCGACACAGATTGCCCGTTTGGCCTAGATTTGTCGCGCGTTTTTAAGGAGCACCGAGAAATTTCAGTTGTAACTCGGGGCAACTTGTGCTAATCTGACAACAGTTGCATAAGCTTAAAGACAATAAAAACGGCCAACGCCCAATCTGCTACGACGGTTAGCGAACTAAGGATAGTGAGAGCTTAGTCACTCGTCAGGTGGGGATAACCCCGTTTTCGTTGCCGGCTGAAATTTCGAGAGTAGGCCGCGCCGTGATCCGCCACGTTATCAAGCGGAACGTATGATAGTACGTTTATTTAAAGTTGGTTTTGATTACTAAAACAATTTGGGTGGTACCGCGGAAAGATCTTTCGTCCCTTGATTATGGGGATGTTGGGTCTTTTTTTAGTGCTCAAAGAAGGAGAATACAAATGACAGAAGCGTTAGTCAGAGATTTATTCGGCGAAACACACTTTGCCGAAAGTGAAGAAGTTGTCTTACACGGTTGGGTGAAGACGGTGCGGGGGTCTAAGCGAGTTGGCTTTATCGAACTCGGCGATGGCTCCACCATCAAGAATGCCCAAATCGTGATGAAGAGTGACATTGAAAACTATGCAGAACTGACGAAGTTACCACTGAGCTCAACGATCAAGGTCGTGGGGACGGTCGTTTACACGCCAGACGCTAAGCAACCCTTAGAAGTTCACGCCAAGTCCATCACGTTGGAAGGGACTTCCGACAACGATTATCCGCTGCAAAAGAAGAAGCATTCCTATGAATACTTGCGAACCATGGCCCACTTGCGGCCACGGACCAACACGTTCTACGCGGTCTTCCGGATTCGGTCATTGGCAGCCTTTGCCATTCACCAATACCTGCAGGGTCACGGTTTCACCTACGTGAACACGCCAATCATCACCAGTAGTGACAGCGAAGGGGCCGGGGAAATGTTCCGGGTCACCACGCTGGACATGAACAACCTGCCTAAGACGGCAGATGGCAAGGTTGATGACCACGAAGACTTCTTCAAGAAGGAAACCAACTTGACGGTCAGTGGCCAACTACCCGTTGAAGCCTTTGCCTTAGCTTTACGTGACGTTTACACGTTCGGCCCAACTTTCCGGGCAGAAAACTCACATACGGCCCGGCACGCGTCAGAATTCTGGATGATCGAACCAGAAATGGCCTTTGCCGACCTGCAAGACGTTATCAACGAGTCCGAAGGGTTATTGAAGTACGTGGTCAACTATCTGTTAGACAACGCCAAGGATGAGTTAGACTTCTTGAACGGCGCCGTTGACGAAGGCCTGTTGGACCGGTTACACCAAACGACCAGCGAAAAGTTTGCCCAAGTCACTTATACGCAAGCCATTGAAGAGTTGGAAAAGGCACCAGTTAAGTTCGACGTTCCCGTTTACTGGGGCCTCGACTTACAAGCTGAACACGAACGTTACCTGTGTGAACAGGTTTACAAGCGTCCAACCTTCTTGACGGATTACCCTCGAGAAATCAAGGCCTTCTACATGCGCGACAACGACGACGGTAAGACCGTTGCCGCTGCTGACTTGTTGGTTCCTCGTATCGGTGAATTGATCGGTGGGAGTCAACGTGAGGAACGTCACGCTGAAATGGCCAAGAAGATCAAGGACAACAACTTGCCACAAGAAGAATACCAATGGTACCTTGATTTGCGGAAGTACGGCGAAACGCCACATTCCGGTTACGGTATCGGGTTCGAACGGTTACTGATGTACGTGACGGGGATGGAAAACATCCGCGACGTGATCCCTTACCCACGGACCCCAGGTAACGCTGAATTCTAATTTTTTGAAATTTAGAGAAATTGAAAAGAGGCTGTGACATAACTAGCCTCTGTAGAACAAAAATGAGGCACGAAACCGAACTTTGGTTTCGTGCCTTATTTCCATACTCTTGATTCTCAAGCCGTCTTCTCCTGGTGGAGACTAACTTGAGGATATTCAATGCTAGAACGAGGATTCCAGTTT
>NZ_BOLN01000005.1 GCF_016861655.1 Levilactobacillus lanxiensis
TACCAAAAAGCTGGTTGAGGAAAATCCGAAGATTTTCCTCAACCAGCTTTCATTTTGGAGACTTATGTCACAGCCCCTTTTAGATTACGGCCATAACTTGAAATTTTCTGATGATTGAAAGAATCAAGATGTGCTGAGCATAAACGATTTCTTTATTTGAATAAGTATTCCTCCAAATAAATATCGTAATTAAACATCAAGTACATTTTTCATTCTATAACTCCTATATTTCACTATGACAGCGGTTTAACCCTTAACTCAGATATGCTAGCCTCAGACAATCCAATCGAAGAACTTTTTCGTTAACTTCAGATTTGGTTAGTTTAAATATTGTGTAAAGAAGGTAGCTAATTTTGTGAACGGAATCAAGTTGTGGTTCACGCCACCATCGTACAGATCCGTATGAACGGCTCCTGGAATTGTCAGGAATTCTTTATTCTCAGTATATTTAGAATTCGTCGTCATCTTCTTGAACTCATCTTTACTGAAGTAATAAGAGTGCGCTTGGTCCCCATGAACCATCAAAACAGCGCTCCGAATTTCATTAGAATACTGACAAATCGGTTGGTTAATGAAGGACATCGTGCCAATTGTATTCCAACCATCATTTGAGTTAACTGAGCGAGCGTGATAGCCCCGGCTGGTCTTGTAATAAGCGTGATAATCTTTAACAAATTGTGGCGCATCGTCTGGTAATGGATCAACGACACCGCCAGCCCGTTGGTAACGACCACTTTGATAATCGGCAGTCCGTTGTTGATTGAGTGTAGCCTTCAGCTCATGACGCGCAACTTCACTATCATCATTGTCGAAGTAACCGTTAGGATTGACCCGACTCATGTTATACATGGTCATGGTTGCAGTAGCCTTGACTCGAGTATCTAAAGCAGCAGCATTGAGTGCCATCCCACCCATACCACAGATACCAATCATCCCAATCTTTTCAGGATCAGCATTGGGCTGAATGGACAGAAAGTCAATGGCAGCTTGAAAGTCTTCGGTGTTAATGTCAGGCGAAGCCATGAACCGAGGTTGACCAGAACTTTCTCCGGTAAATGAAGGGTCAAACGCAATTGTTAAGAACCCCTTTTCGGCCATCGTTTGGGCATAAATACCAGAAGACTGCTCTTTTACGGCTCCAAACGGTCCGCTAATAGCGATGGCAGCCAGTTTACCAGTAACGTTTTTAGGGGTATACATATCGGCGGCTAAAGTGATTCCGTAACGGTTATGGAAAGTGACCTTCTGATGATCAACTAAATCACTCTTTGGAAATGTCTTATCCCATTCTTTGGTAAGCGTTAATTTTTCGTTTTGCATGTGTTTATCTCCTTTTGATTAATGAAATTTGTTAGCAAGAAAATCTAAGCAATCGATTTGAAATTCCGTTTGGCGCAAGGTTTGTAGTAATTGTTGACGCTGACACTGAATAATTTGCTGCGAGCAAGTATAATCACCACGGGTAAAGCTAGCTAAGAATTTTTGGCTATCTGCTTGATTGAAGCCCGCATCCGCGAGATTCTGTTCGAGCAGTCCAAGTTTATTGTTTGCGTTAGTCATGCATTGTCCTTCCCTTACTGTGATTACAGTTTACCTGCTGCATTCAATTATGTATAATACTTTGTAACGATAACTAGTTATTCTATTTCAGAATAACTAGTTCACTTAGAAGAAGGGACAGTTATGGAAATTCGCGTACTAAGATATTTTGTTGAAGCGGCAAGGCAGGCTAGTATTACACGAGCTGCTGAAGCGTTGCATGTATCGCAACCGACTTTGTCTAAGCAATTGAAGGGTTTAGAAGATGAGATTGGTAAGCAATTATTCCAGCGTGATAACTATGGTATTAAATTGACGACTGCCGGAACATTAATGCGAAAACGGGCTGAAGATATTTTGGCGATGGTGGACAAAACTAGCGCAGAATTTTCTGCTATGACGACACTTACGGGAGGAGATCTCTATATTGGTTGTGCCGAATCACAATCGATTCAGTACTTGGCAACATCCGTTAGCACTTTTCGTCAGCGCTACCCAGATTTGCACTTTCATTTAGTAAGTGGGGATACCGAGCTGGTTACCGATAAACTTGATCAGGGATTGGTTGATTTAGCAATTATTGTTGAACCACCGCGTCTAGATCATTACACTTACTTAGAGATACCTGGTGCAGATACTTGGGGCGTTGTGATGCGGCAAGAAGACCCGCTATCCCAAAAAGAAGTCATTACACCAACTGATTTGAAACATCAAGCAATCATCTGTTCTGAACAAGCGATTAAAAATGATATCCCACGCTGGGCGGGTGATGAAGTTTCTAATTTAAATTTGATTGGGACGACCAACTTGGTATTTAATGGGTCTGTCTTCGTTCGAAACGGGCTGGGAAAACTGTTGTCGTTCAAGGGCCTTTGTGACACCAGCGCGACTAGTGGCTTGACGTTTCGGCCACTAAGCCCCCAATTAAAGACGAAGATGTATATTATTTGGAAAAAGTACCAAGTCTTTTCGCCAATAGCTGAGCGCTTCGTGGAACAGTTACAGGTGGATTTTGCCAATTAAATCAACAAAAAATACGCCAAAACTCAAAAATCCCATCTAGTTTCTAACCATAGTTAGAAGCTAGATGGGATTTTAGGTCACGAACACAACTTGAAATCTTCTGATGATTGAAAGAATCAAGATGTGCTGAGCATAAACGATTTCATTATTTGAATAAGTATTCTACCAAATAAATATATTCGTTTTAACGGTTTAACATTCGCTTTCCCATCCAATCAGCCGCTAAAGCACTGGCTGTATCATTTTGGTCATTGACACAGTGCGTATTTCCAGGGAATTCAGCATAATATTTATCTGTTGACGAGCACAGATTATAGATACGTTTAGCCCCTTCCACACCCAAGATTGGATCCTCGTGGGAATGAATAATCAGCAGTGGTACCGTGATTTTATGCAGGTCATCTGTGATATCTTGGGCTGATGACATTTTTGAACACGTCTCTAAGTCATCGACATTGAATTTCCGCAGAAAACCACTGAGGTAGAAGTTTTCTTGCCCGGCCCAAGGATGTTTCGTCAGCGTATCCGTCTTGTCTGTCCCACCGCGGGAAATGACACCACAAATGTCATCATTCAAGGCACAGGCCGCTTGCGTTGCTAAGAAACCACCGTAACTAATCCCGTGAAGGGCAACCTTATCCCCAACCCGATCATCGGCACGAACAAAATCAATGACATTTTTAACAGCGCTTACATAGTTGTCAACGCCTAAATACATTTGTTTAAAGTACAACGAAGTCCCTTGCCCTGGTCCATCGAAAATAATGAACGGAATGCCTCTGTCATAAAAGTAATGGGCAATGAAATAGTTCTCTTCCTTGAAACCCGTGGCACCTGGAATGAAGACTAAGACCGGCGTATCTGGCTTACAGTTGTCAGGAATACCGTAATAACCTTCCATTGTTTTATCTTCGAATGGGATATTAATCACGGAAACGTTGTCCGGTCCCAGACGCAAATAATTTTGAAATGACGAAACTAATTTTTTGTAGACAGTGAGTTTTTCATCCGTAATACCAGGCAACCCGTAATCGGCAACCCGATAGCAGGCACTGGCACGCAGATAGAAATTTGCAGCAGTGACTAAATTATCTTCACTTTCCATTTGCTTAGCATACTTAAGACGACGGTCACCAATTTCAGTGGCGACATCGACAAAGTCTTCTCGCTGACTCTCGGGTGTCAATTCATAGGTCGTCCCAACACAGGTGCAGTCGCACTCGGTTCGCTTCGTTAATTCCAAAAAGTCTTCAATGTCCATCTTGGAACTGATCATGCGCCCTGGGTTCTGAGCGGCTGGTCGTACTCTAATTGTCGTCATAATCTTTAACCTCGCTTTTATTTTTTAGTACGCCGTACGGTATCTTTATAGTACACTGTACTATAAAAGCTGTCAAGGGGACTTTGGGTGTTTAACCCTCTAATTATTTGGTAAACTAGGCTTATGGAGATGATTCTTTGAAGAAAACGAAAGATAATATCAGTAGAACCGCTTCTGAATTATTTAATGAAAAAGGCTATAACAATGTTACCTTACGAGAAATTGCGACCGCAGCGGGAACGACCATTGGTAACCTAACCTACTATTTCCCCCAGAAAGATGATTTGTTGGCTTCGCTTCAAGAACAAGCAGAAAGCCATTTTTTATCTGAAATTGATTTGACTGCCGAACCCCAAAAAGTTTTGACCTTATTACTGCAATCATTTTTTGAGGCCAAACAGAACGAAACTGACAATCCTTATTACTATGAAAATATTTCAGCCTTTTATCAAGACTCAGAAAAAGCACGCGCGAACATTGATCGGTTTAGAGAACACGTACTTGCAAAATACAGTCAAATATTTGACTACTTAAAAGCTAACGGCGTTTTGAATTCTGAATACACGGCTAAATCCTACCAAAATTTAGCCTACCTATGCGTCCTAGCGCCCACTTTCTGGGTCTCAAAAGCCGCGCCATTTTACGCGACGACTTTCCCCAAAGTTACCCTCACGGAATCGGCCTACGAACTGCTTAAGCCTTACATCACTCACGACTATCTGGATACGTATAACCAGATATACGAGCAATTACTTCAAGAAAATGCTAAATAAGCGTTTGTCGGTCAATAAGGGGCTGTAAGCTAATTAGCTCTTTGGCAAAAAAATAAGGCACGCAAACCAATTTTGGTTTGCGTACCTTATTTTTGCTAATCATCCACTGAAGACGCTTTGTTCTTCTTAAACACGAACCATTTACTAAAGAAGTAATTTGCCAGCACAACCACCACTTGATCAACCAGCTTCGTCAGCATTTCATTTTGCTGTAACAGCGAAACCCCTAACCACATGATGGCCATGTCCATAATCAGTGTTGCCCCTCTGGCCAGGAAAAACGAGACGACCTCGTTGACCAAAGCCTTGAACGTCGTGAAGTGGGAATGGAAGACCCACACCCGATTGGTCAGGTAGGCAAATAGCACGGATAGGAACCAGGCCCAGACGTTGCCGACCTGGTAGTTCCAGCCCCACAGGGTTGCCGTGACGTAGAAAACGACCAAGTTGACCAGCGTCGTTAGGCCCCCGAAAATCAGGTACGCCAAGATATCCTGATATTTAGTATAGAGTTGTAATAGTCGTTTCACGTTGTTCGTCCTCCCTGAATTCTGCTCATCTTATCTTCTCCCGTTATAGTCGAAATCGGTTACCGGCGCAAGCACCCACCCCGATTTCATAGAAAAAGTTAAGGGTTGGGCCGGTGACCTGATTTTTCGCTAGTGACGGGAGCAGTATGTTAGTTGGTTTGTGTGATGTGGTGGGAGTGGTGGTCAGGTTTGTTACTATAAGTTAAAGTAATTAGTTTATTGTCCTCACCATAATGGCATTTAAAAACACCGTCCTGGCTTTAACCAAAACGGTGCTCAGATCACTATCGATTTAAACGTTCCTGAATCGTTTGAATCACGCGACTCTGCAACAACAGGTAAACTAACACAATTTGAATTGGCGTCACGATCAGTTGCTTAACCAGCCGAACTGGCAGTAAGCCCCAGAATGGTGTGTGGTACATGATCGTTACCCACAAGGTGTTCAACAAAGCGTTGACCAACAAGGAGATAATTACCGAGGCTAGAATCACCCGGGTCCATGTCACCGGTTTCTGGTAGAGAAAGACCGCGTAGATCAGCGACCCTAGGATTGCTGACACGGTAAAGCCAATAAAGAACGGCCCACCCGTCATTAGGGTCCCCACCACGTCGACGACAGCTGCCGTCATCATCCCCCACCAGGGACCAAACCATTTGGCCAACAACGCCACGATCAGAAATGTAAAACTGACCTTGATAAAACTGTTGCCGACCGAGAACCGACTGATTACTAATTGTAAAGCCATCAGTAGTCCCATCGTTACCAAACTCAAAGTGTCCAGCTTTGGCAGCTGGGTTTTTGCCATCGTCTTCAATTCAGACATCTCCTAAGGGAGTTGCCACATTGCTGCGGTCAATGCGGAAATAAGATCGCGGGACACATTCCCTTCGTCCGGTGTTCACATTGCGTTCCACCAGCACTTGACGCCTTACTTCCTACTCCGTAAATTTAATTACAGGAGATAGCATACCATATTCATTGCCGACTTGCACGACTTATGCGCGATCAAAATCCTTAATCCAGGCTAAGGCCAAGGCCTTCTCCCCTAAGTGCGCGCCAATCACGGGACCGAAGTAAGATTGCTCAACCGGAATTTCCGGATACTGCGTAGCAATCTTGGTGGCCCAGGTCTGACCGCCCTCGGGATCGTTGGCGTTAATTACCAAGGCCCGTAATGGGTAATCCACCTGTGCTTGCGCCTCAACGAAGAGGTCCTCGACCCGGGCCAACGCCTTTTTACGGGACCGGACCTTTTCAAAGGCCACGATTTCGTGAGTCTCATCGTCAAACGTCAGTAATGGCTTGATCCGTAAGACGCTGCCAATGAAGCCGGACGCGTTAGATAACCGCCCGCCCCGCACCAAGTTCTGCAGGTCATCGACCACGAAGTATTCACCAATCGTGGACCGCAAGTCGTCTAAGCGTGCGATGATGGCTTCGGGGGTGCTTCCCTCAGTAGCCATCCGGGAGGCCTCAATGGCCAAATAACCCATCAATTTAACGGTGATTTGGGAGTCGTACGGAATCACCCGGATATTTTCAATCGTGGGGGCAATATTTTTCAATTGGTTCACAAATCCAGAAATGGTGCTGGCCAGATGAATACTGATGACGGCGTCGTAGCCCTCATCGGCTAATTGGTTATATAAATTGATCATTTCACCCAGCGGTGGTTGTGACGTGCTGGGGAATGATTTGGAATTGCGTAATTTCTCGTAGAATTCACTGGTGGAGATATCAACATCTTCATCGTAGGAGCGACCATCCATGATCACCGGAATCGGGACAACGTGAATGTGATACCGCTCAACTTCTTCTGCGGACAAATAGCTGGTACTATCGGTGACCACAGCAATCTTCATCTTTACACCTACTTTATCTTTTCATTCGTTTACCTAGAATAACATTTTTCCGGAACGATGGAAACCAACGATTCTAAAAAGCCCCACCAACGGGCATTCTTAAAATTCCCTTAACCCCCTGTTCGTCACGGGCGATACCATTTAAAAAGGCCGGTGCATCCCCCACGAAAATGAGATGTAGCCGTCCTTTTTTTGACCCTTACGACATTTTGCTTGATATAGAGCTATTTCAAAAAAGCTTAACGCCATGAGCTTTCTGACTTTATTTATCGTCCGGCAAGCTAATCCTGACCACGCTTTGACTGCTCCAACGAGGTCTGTAACCATTCACGATTAGCTGTATTATCTAAGATGTACCGGTTCTCAATCATATTGTTATATTCTTCCTCTGAAATCAGCACAGCATTTTGCTGATTCTTACGCGTGATGGTAATCGGTTCAAAGTCATCTGTGGCTTTAGCCATATATTTCTTCAGGTCTTTACGAAAATCCGCGTACGTGGTAGCTTGCATGCCTATCGCTCCTTTCATGCAAATGAGCTTTGTCAAAAACGTGCAGCTGACCGACCCAAAGATTCATTTACTTTGAAGTTTCAGTCGCTGATTTAGGAATCGCCCAGAAAATAACGAGCCCCAGGATAAACAGAATCGACAACGAGGCCGCCCCAATGCGCGACTGTCCGGTCCACTGCGTCACGACCCCCACTAAGATGGGACCCAACACGGCGGAGAACTTGCCCAAAATGTTGTAGAAACCGAAGAATTCACTCGAACGCTCCTTGGGGACTAGTCGACCAAAGTACGACCGGGAAAGCGCCTGAATGCCCCCCTGACTGGTACCCACCAGCACGGCCAGCAACCAGAAGCTGCCGACCGTCTTCAAGTTGAGGGCGGCCACACAGATCAACAGGTACATCACAATCGCAATCAGGATGCCCAAGCGCGTACTGGTCTTCTCCGCTAACCACCCATAGAGAATCGAGAACGGAAAGGCCACCAGCTGGACCACCAGAAGCACCACAATCAAGGTGGTACTGGTAATGCCGATGTCTAAGCCAATCGAGGTCGCCATGGTAAAGATGGTATCGACGCCATCGATGTAGCAGAAATAGGCCACCAGAAACCAGGCCAGGTATTTGTGCTGACGAATGTGACTGAGCGTGCCCCACACCCGCTGCCAACTCTGCTTGAGTGGTGCCTGAGTCACGGCCAGGGCGTGGCGCTGGTGAACGTTGCGTTGAATCGGGATAAAGAAGACGACCCACCAGACGGCGGCGAGGACAAAGCCCCACCGAGCCACAGCCGTACTCGAGAGCTGACCGAAGCCGTGGGTAAGCTGCAGGATCATAAATAAAATAAAGGCAATCACGCCACCCAGATAGCCAAAGCCATAACCGACACTGGAGATGCGGTCCATTTGCTGGTCGTCACTCACGTCCGTTAGGAAGCTATCGTAGAACAGGTTCCCACCGGAATAACCCAGGACGGACAGAATATAGACGACTAGGAGCCATTGCCACTGGGTTGCGGGCAAGAGGGCCAGCCCCACCGTCATCAGCATCCCCAACGAGGCAAACCCCGTCAGTAGACGTTTCTTAAATCCTTGGTAATCCGCTAAGGCGCCCAGAAATGGGGCTAAAATAGCCACAAGTAACGTCCCCAAGCTATTGGCATAGCCCCAGTAGGCCGTGGCGTTGGCCGCCGTGACCCCACTGGCCTCCGCGATGCCCTTGAAGTAGATGGGCAAGACGGCGGTCGTGACGATGATGCCGTAACCGGAGTTGGCCCAATCGTAGAAGACCCAGCTCCATTGTTCCTTATTTAGTCGGCGCATCGGGCACCCCCTTGAAGGCGGCCGTCAGTGCGTGCCCGGGTAAGGGTTCGGGGAACTGGAGCCCCAACAGTTTGGCAAACGTCGGGGCCTCATCGATCAACCGTGCTTGGGCGATCGTCTGATTTTCCTTCACGGCCGGTCCGTTCAAGACCAGCGTGGTGAAGTAATCCGGCTTATCGGGATCGTACCCGTGCACGCCATGGTACCGGTCGGGTTGCCCCAGACTAGCCGGGTCCACGGCCTCGACCACGGCGGGCCGATTGGTCTCATCGGTAAAGTAATACCCGGCCTGTGCCTCGACCATGAAGCGACAATGTGGGTCGGCCCCGCGTTCGGTAGCTTTTTGCCCATCGATCACGGCCGTGACCCCTGGGGTTGCTTCTAATAGATCTTGTAAGTTCTTCGTGTCCGCAAAATTACGGGTATACACATAGGTACTCCCATCACAGGACTTCGCCAAAACGTGCCAATCATTCTTGACGGTCCCATTCGTGGTCGGCGTTAACCAACCCCGCTGGGCAAAGGCCTGATTCAGGTGGATCATGTGGTCGACGTTGATCTGGTAATGGTCCCCCAGAATGGCAAAGTTCGTTTCGGCAAAGGTCCCCGCCGCAATCGTGGCATCAATCAGCTGACCGACCCGCTTATCCAGTCGTTTTAACGCCGCCATGGCCTCAGCCGAGCGCACGCCGTAGCGGTGCCGCATGCTGTCCATGTCAACCAGGTGAATCAACGTTAGCCACGGTTGCTTGTGGGTCAACGTGTCGACCGCACAGGCCGTGATGAAGTCATCGAGCTCGGGCTGCTGAATGCCCCGGCGTAAATGCCCGTACTTCTGATTCATCCGCAACAAAAAGGCTGGACTACTGGCCTTGAGTGAGACCAGCACTTGATTGGTCCAGATACGGTTGGGAAAGATTTCCGCTAAATTATAGGTAATCTTACTGCCGGCCGTTACAGGCCACAGGAAGGCCGCCGTCTGCTTATGTTGCTGGCGAACCAGGTCGTACAACGTCGGCACCTTGACGTCACGCTGGTACCAGTACCAGTCCGGTGACTGCCGTTGCGGCTGTAATTTGGTATTATTGACGATGCCGTGGACCCGCGGGTACTGACCCGTGATAATGGTCGTGTGCGAGGGATACGTCAGCGTGGGGTAAATGCCCCGTACCTGGCGGACCCGGGTCCCGGTGACGACCAGTCGGTGTAAATTGGGCAACTCATCTAAATGCTCATCCAAATCGCGACTGCCCAGCGCGTCCAAAGAAATAACCACTAATCTCTGTTGAATAATCACTCACTCCTTAGTTCTCGACCGTCCGGCGACGATCCATACTTTTATCTAACCGGTTCAATAAAATCTGTAATAAATTGCGTTCATCTGTGGACCAGTGTTCAAAGACTTGGTCGGATAGGGCCTCAAAGGCCGTGTTGATCTCTTCGGCGGTATCCTCGCCCTGTTGCGTTATTGTATATACCAACTGACGTTTATCCCGACCAATGGCCTTCTTGGTCACCATTTCCTTAGCCACTAGCCCCTTGAGCTGGCGACTCAGAGTCGAGGTATCCAGCTTGGTTTGTTGCGCCAAGATTTCTTGGGTGTTCTCCCCGCCACCAATGTGGTCGAGTAACTGCCATTCGGAAACGGTCAGGTGATGTTGCTTGGTCATCCGTTGGAGCAACGTTTGTTGAACTTTATTGATTGCCATCAACGCTGCTAGACTTGATTTCATAAGACCCTCACTCCTTTTGATTGTATTGTACAACGATTTGGTTGGTGACCACAAGGCCCAGTTGTGGGAAAATTTGCCCCCTCCCGAATAATTCCGAACAATCTTCTTTGCACTTCGGCGGCGAGGCCGTTATACTTTAACTTGTGCCGTTTTTTCGAATTCAAAAATAAATTTATTTAATAGAAAGGTGTGTGCCGCAATGTCTTTTGATGGTTCATTCACCCACGCCATGGTCCACGAGCTGAGTCAGACGCTCACGACCGGTCGCGTTAGTAAAATCAATCAGCCCTACGCCAACGAAATTGTCCTGACGATTCGGGCCAACAGCCACAACTATCCCATCCTTTTGTCGGCCAACCCGACCTACGCGCGGATCCAAGTGACGCAGATTCCTTACGTCAATCCCCCCGTTCCGACCAACTTTACCATGATTCTGCGGAAGTACCTGCAAGGCGCTATCTTAAAGGACGTCAGCCAAGTCGCTAACGACCGGGTCGTCCACCTGCACTTCACCTCCCGTAACGAATTGGGTGACCAACAGGAACTGCTCTTAATCATTGAAATCATGGCCCGTCACAGTAACGTCATCCTCGTCGACGGTGCCTCCATGAAAATCTTAGACGCCATCAAGCACGTCGGTTCCGATCAAAACCGTTACCGGCTCCTGCTTCCGGGTGCGCAATACATCATGCCACCTAAGCAGGACCTAGATGATCCGTTTGCCGGCGTCCACGATGACCTGGACCAAACGATTCGGGATTACCCGAACCAGGAAGTCCTCGCCCAAACGCTCCAGCGCCAATATCAGGGACTGGGTAAGGATACGGCAGCGGCTCTGGCATCGACGCTTCACGAGACCGGCGATCACGCCGAACAGTTCCAACAGTTCTTTGCTGGCTTCGATAACCCACAACCCACGCTAGAAATCTCACCGAAGAATAAGACCAGCTTCACGGCCTTTCCGTATCCCACGGCGGGGACCCAACAGACTTCAACCACGCTTAGCGAGTTGCTGGACACCTACTACCAGGACAAGGCCGAACGTGACCGGGTCCAACAACAAGGCAGTGTCCTGATTCGCGTCGTCCGTAACGAGTTGAAGAAGAACCGCACCAAGCTCAAGAAGCTTCAACGGACCCTGGCCGAGACTGAAAACGCCGACGAGTACCGGATCAAGGGAGAAATCCTCACGACCTACCTGAACCAGGTCACCCGCGGCGAAACCGAGGTCACCCTGCCAAACTTCTACGACGAAAACCGGGACTTAAAGATTCAACTGTCAAATCAGTTGTCCCCTAATCAAAACGCCCAGAAGTACTTCAAGCGGTACCAAAAGGCCAAGAATGCGGTCATCTACGTCAACGAACAGTTGAAGATCACGCAGGCCGACGTGGATTACTTTACCAATATCATGGCCCAAATCGAACTGGCCGCCCCCAAAGACCTGATCGATATCCGCCTGGAGCTCCAACAAGGGGGCTACCTCAGGGACCATGATCACCAGAAGAAGAGCAAGAAGCAAAAACGGCAAAAGGTCAGCAAGCCAGACCGCTTCACGGCGAGCGACGGCACCAAGATCTCCGTCGGGAAGAACAACTTGCAAAACGACCAACTCAGTCTTCACACGGCCAAACGAACCGATATTTGGCTCCACGTGAAGGACATGCCGGGCTCTCACGTGATCATTCACGCGGAAGACCCGAGTGACGAGACCATTATGGAGGCCGCTAACCTGGCTGCCTACTTCTCTAAGGGCCGCGAGTCCAGCAACGTGCCAGTAGACTACCTGCCCGTTAAACGGCTCCACAAGCCAAATGGGGCCAAACCAGGGTATGTGATTTTCACGGGTCAGCGGACGGTCTACGTCACGCCCCAAAGCGACCTCGTAGAAAAACTGGCTGACTAAATCCACGGTCACAGCGCCTTACCGGGCGGCGAAAATAGGCTGGAACGCAAGGGGCAGGACGGCCGAAGCCAAAGAGCGGTCTTCGACCTCGCTTTGAGCCTCAAGAACCGAGTCTCAAAGTCGCCATTTTCTAATTGACAACCTCAATTAGAAAATCCCCTGGCTGAGACTATTTTCGCCGCCCTCACGGCTGACATGGATTTAGCCCGTATTTTCTACGCATGCTCCGTGTAACTATCGCATCTCTTACGTGGAGCCGCTCAATTGTCAGTAACAACTGACATGCAACCAAAAATTAACTGTCATTCAACAATTAATTGCTAATAACAACTAGTTCAAAACACCAAAAGGCGTCACACCAAAATTCCGGTGTGACGCCTTTTTGCTATATACATTATTTGGTCAATCAAAAATTCAACAAATTCCAAGACCTCGTCGACCAAATCCATTCACCGAGCCCAGTTGACCGGCGGGTTAAACCCGTGTCAGCCGCAGGGCTGGTGAAAATGGGCTCAGCCGTGGGAGTTACCTTAGCGGGTTTCCCGCTTAGGTAACTGCTATCTTTGAGACTCGGGTTGTGAGGCTCAAAGTAAGTCTGGAGACCGCCCTTCGGCTCCAGACGTGCGCCCACAGCGCCACGGCCCATTTTCACCAGCCCGGAGGCGCTGCCTAAAACAAGTTTAACCAGCCAATGGTCAAATGGTACGGTTGATGATTTGGTCGAGCTCGGAGGTGTCGCTGAGGTTCGTCAGCGTCAGCGCCTCGCTAGACCCAAACGCAATCGTCGCCCCAACTTCCTGATCCGTGGTTCCCGGCCGGTTCAACACGTGTAACTGCCGGAACGGGAAGGCCGCGTTCATCAAGGCGACCCGGGTACTGTTCAGATCAATGCTGATCTTAGCCAGCTCCCCTTCGTCCAGCGTGCCAATGTGTTGCCGCGTCAGCATGCGGACCCAGTTGACCCCGGTGACCTTACTGAGAAAGGCCATTTCGGTCAGCCGCGTCGGCCGCACGCCAACCACGACGAGTTGTTGTGAGTCATCGCTCTTGGGGGCAAAGAGAACTTGAATCATCCCCGTGACCTGCCGTTCGCTCACGGCCTCCTTGGCCTGTTCGACCAGGTTGACACGCTTGGCCTTGGGTAGTTCTGCCGGCATCCGAAACGCCGTGACCTGCGCCAACGACTTGTTGATGCCGGGGGCAATCATGTCCATGACGCCGACCGCAATCTTCTGTTGCTTATGCACAAACAGACTGACGCCAATCGTCGCCATTTCGGGAGCGGGTTCGCCCGTTTCCTGATCAGGTGGGAGGACGTGCAGGTTCACCGGCAGCTTGCCCAACTCGCGGGTCAGGTAGTGCCGGTTCCCTGGGACAATCACGATGTCCGGGTGCTCGACCTGAATCACGTTGAGCACATCCCCCAGTTGAATCGGGTCGACATATTGCTTCTCGGTAAATTCAGGTGCCACGCCCACGGCATTCGGGTTGGTATTCATCAAAATGGTATGGTACCCGGCGCGCTTCAGTTGCTTGAGCATTTCCGTCGTGAAATATTCCGCGGCGGAGTTGGGCCCTAACTGATTGCCGCCCCGACCCAAGACCAGTGCCGTCCGGTCACCCAGGGGCTGACTTTCGTTTTCATACTCGAAGGTACTGTAGTAGCCACTGAGGTGCTCGGGAAATTCCCCGGCGGTCGGTTCGATCATCTTGTAGGTCGGCGTGATCTTGGCCTGCGCCGAGAGATGGCGAATCGTGGCCGTATCCGTTTGCCAGATACGGGCGATCATCCCGTCCCCGAACCCGTAGTACCGAGCGCGTTGGAGGGTCGCCACGTCTAAGGGATTTTCTTGAATTTCTTTTTCAATCGTTAACAAATGGCGGAGTTTGACGAAATAGTAATTATCAATTTTCGTTAATTCGCTCAACTCTTCGGGTGCGTATCCCCGCCGCAAGGCTTCAATTAACACCAGAATGCGATTTGCCAACGGATGGATCAGTTGCCGAATCATTTCCCCGTCGGTCAGATTGCTGACGGAGGGTAAGACATCTCGTGGCGAGAACTGCGAGCTCCGCACGGCCTTTAACATGGCCTCTTCGACCGAGCGGCCCACGCCGACGGTCGAACCCACGGCCTTCATGACGGTGTTCAAATGCTGGTCGGCATCGGGCACCTCTTGAAAGGGCCAAATGGGGATCCGCACGCTCACGTGGTCGATGGTCGGCTCCATGATGGCGGTCTGCTTGACGTACTGGCTCGGGAGCTTGACGTCAACGAGCTTTTGCCCCAGGAGTAAGGCCCCGTTGACTAACGCAATCGGATACCCACTCGTCCGGGCGGCTAGAGCCACGCCCCGCGAGAAGTACGGCGCAATCTTAGTCACGTAAAAGTGTTGGTTGGCCGGGTTCAGGGCAAAGTGGAGGTGTAAGACCCCGACAATGCCCAGCTCGGTCGCAATCCGAAACGTGGCGTCCCGCAAGTCTTGATACTCACGGTCGTTGAGCGTTTGGGGTGGCGTCACCAGAATGGAATCGCCGGAGTGAATTCCAATCGTATCGACGTTTTCCAATCCGGCAATCAGAACCTCGGTGTCGGCAACGTCTCTGACGGCCACCATTTCGATTTCCTTGTATCCAATCACACTGCGCTCTAAGGTACACTGGTCAAACCGAGATTGTTGAAAGCCCTGCGTCAACGCGTTAAACATGTCGTCCACGTTGTCACAGACGGTCCGGTTGGTGTCCAGTCTGGGCGCTACCGGCTTCACAATCAGGGGGAACCCGATCTTTTCGACCAGGCCCCGCGCTTCGTCGAGGGTCCCCACGACTTGGGCCTCAATCACGGGCTCGTGAATTTCCTTGAGCGTGGCATTCAGGTCGGCGGGATTGTTGATCTGCTGTAACGTCGTGGTAGGCATCCCCAGCAGGCGCACATTAAAGTTGGCCAGGTCGCCATTTTCAACGAGTTCCTGAGCAATTCGAATCCCCAGCAGGCCACCCAGTGTCGGTAAAATCGCATCGGGCCGGTCTTTTTCAATGATGTGGCGGACGTTAGCGGTCGTGACCGCCTGCACATACATGTTGGTCGGCTGAATCTCTTCCAGCGCGACGGAGAACGGGTTGTTGTCAATGATCAGGGTCCGCACCCCGTGCTTCTTAAAGCTGGTAATGATTTGGACCGTGGCACTATCGAGTTCCGTTTCGTGACCGATCTCGGTTGGCCCGCCGCCGATGATCAAAACTTTTTGAATGTTATCCAAGTTTGGCAAGCTTATCCCTCCCGGCGTGCTGTCATGGCTTCCATAAATTCATCAAATAAATCGCGACTCTCGTGAGGACCCGGGGCGCCGTCCGCAAAGAATTGCACCGAAAAAGCCGGAAAGTCCCGGTGGCGTAACCCTTGGACGGTCCCGTTGATCAGGTCCACGTAGGTGGTGATCAGGCGGTCACGGTCGATTGATTTGGCAATCACCGCGTACCCCTGACCCTGTGTCGCATAAATAATATCGTTGGTAATGATTCGCCGAATGGGATGACTGCTGCCGTGATATTCAACCGGTAGCATGGTCAGCTCGGCCCCGTTGGCCAGGGCAAAAAGCTCATGTCCCAGGCCAATCGCAAAGAGTGGTATCTCTGCTTGGACCTCGCGAATCATGTCGAGGACCCCTTCACCGAGGTCGAGTGGTGACCCGGGCCCGGTGGAAAGTAAGACCCCATCCGGATCCAGGTTTAAGACGTCCTGAGCGCTAGCCGTCCACGGTAGGACCGTGACGTTGCAGCGCCGCTCGGACAACTGCCGCAGAATCCCGTGCTTCAGTCCGAAGTCGATGACGACCACGTTTTTCCCCGTATCCGGGTTCGGATAAGGTTTGGGCGTGGCCACCTGGTCGACTTGCCGGTTCGTCAGCACCGTGGCGTTCAGCTGATCAAAGGCATGGGCATCGGCCACATCCACGATACTGCCCTTCATCGGCCCGTCTTCTTGGCGGAGCTTCCGGATCAGGTGGCGGGTATCGATGCCACTGATGCCGGGAATGTTGTGCTGCTGGAGAAATTCGTCAAGGGACAGCCGGGATAGGCGGTTAGTCGAGATGTTCGTGACGTCTCGAACCACCATCCCCTTGGCCGTGGGCAAAATCGACTCATAGCTATCGTGGTTGATGCCAACGTTACCAATGGCTGGCTGGGCAAAGATAATAATTTGGTTGTGGTAGATTTGATCGGTAATCGTTTCTTGATAGCCTAATAGATTTAAATTGGAGATAACCTCTCCGCTCGTCGTGGCACCGGCACCGAAGCCTTCACCGGCGTAGGCCGAGCCGTCTTCTAAAATCAAATAGCGTTTTGCCATGTAAAATCGACCCCCTTGCCCCTTATGCCTGTTGAATCTCCACGGCGTCACGGTCGTCGATTTCACTGACGGAGACCTTGATCCGTTCGCGCTGGGAGCTCGGAATATTCTTACCAACGAAGTCCGCCCGAATCGGGAGTTCCCGGTGGCCCCGGTCGACTAAAACGGCCAGATTGATACTCTTGGGCCGGCCTAAGTCCATGACGGCACTCATGGCAGCCCGAATGGTGCGACCAGTGTACAACACGTCATCCACCAGGATCACCTTTTTACCAGCGACTGAGAAATCCATGTTGGTCGCCGTGACTTCGGGTTCTCCCTGAGCATCGTGTTCGATGTCGTCGCGGTACGGCGTGACATCCAGATCACCCACGGGAACCGTGACGTTTTCTAGTTGTTGCAAGCGACTAGCAATCCGTCGCGCGAGGTAAACGCCCCGCGTTTTAATGCCTAAAATGACGAGATCATCGACCCCTTTGTTGCGTTCGATAATTTCGTAAGTAATCCGGGTCAGGGCCCGTTGCATTGCCATTGCGTCCACAACTACCTTTGCCATCTGTATTTCCTCCTTAAAAGTTTCACGGCGTTAGCGTAAGTGCAGGAAACGGGCGCATTTCTTCGGCAAAATGGTGAAGAAACCCGCCCGCCTGATTCGGCAAACCCGTTTATCTGATTAGTGCTAGCTTAAGAAAACTAAATTGCTTTGTCAACCGGTAACCCCGCCTGCTGGCGCAAGTGGCGCACGGCCTTGGCGAAGTTTTCGGGAACCGGCGCGGTGAAGTCTAACTGTTCACCGGTCGTGGGTTGCTTGAAGCCCAATTCACGGGCGTGTAGGAACTGACCGGCGCCCTTCAACGTGTGCTTGGGGCCGTACAACGGGTCACCCGCGACGGGATGATTGATGTAGGCCATGTGGACGCGAATCTGGTGGGTCCGGCCGGTTTCCAAGCGACAAGCAACTAGGGAATAATTCCCATAGCGCTCCAGCACCCGGAAATGAGTCACGGCTGGCCGCCCGTCAGCGACGATGGCCTGCTTCTTGCGGTCCTTCGGTGACCGTCCCAGGGGCGCGTTGATGGTGCCGTCCTCCTCCTTGAAGTTGCCGTGCACGATGGCCACGTACTCCCGCAGGTTGGTCTTGGCCTGTAATTGGGCCGACAAACTCTGATGGGCGTGATCATTCTTGGCCACCATCAAGAGGCCCGAGGTGTCCTTGTCGATCCGGTGAACGATGCCGGGCCGCAGTGTGCCGTTAATGCTCGACAGTGGGCTGTGGTACAGCAGGGCATTGACCAGGGTGTGGTCCGGGTGCCCGGGTGCGGGATGAACGACCATCCCCTGGGGCTTGTTGACCACGATAACATCGTCATCTTCGTAAACAATGTCTAGGGGAATATTTTCGGGGGTCAGATCCAAGGGAACGGGATCTGGCAGCGCAATGTGGACCGTCGCACCGACCTTGGGTTTGGCCTTAGGCTTGACTGGTTGCCCGTCGACCGTGATTTGGCCAGCTTCGATGGCATTTTTGGCCTGTGAGCGGGAAATCGTGTCCACGTTATCCGCCACTAATTTATCCAACCGGTCTGAAGTCGTTACTTGAAAGTCTGTTTCTTGCATCACTGTGCCTCCCGTCGATCGGCTAAGAACACGCCAATCGCAATTAAGATGACGCCGACCGTCAAACAGCTGTCGGCGAAGTTGAAGATTGGAAAATTAATAAAATCGAGTTGGAACATGTCGACCACGTAGCCCTGCAGCAGACGATCAATAAAGTTGCCAATCGTGCCCGCCATCATCAAGGTCAGGCCGAGTTCCTCTACCCAGTGTTCTTTCTGATTGCGGTACTGCCAGAAAAAGTAGCCCATGATGCCTAACGCCACAATGGCGATGACCGTAAAGAACCACATTTGGCCCTGTAAAATACTCCAGGCGGCCCCGTCGTTACGCAGGTGCGTGAGCGACAGGAAGCCGGGGATGAGTGGGTGCTCGCCACCAAGGGCGATGTTGACCACTACCGCGTGCTTGATCCACTGGTCAATGACCACCAGTAGCACGATTAAGATTGTATCTGCAATCAGCATAAAATCCGGAACACCTTTCCTATAAGTCGTTACCGAAAAGTATACCAGAAAATGGCCCCCCGCGCCCTTCTCCACACTAGAAAATTCCCACTTTGTTCCTTGAAACGGGTCAGGTTGGCAAAACCTGCGCCTTAGCGGGTGGTCAAAACGGACCGGAACGCTGGGGGCAGGACGTCCGAAGCCAAAGGGCAGTCTTCGAACTTGCTTTGAACCTCTGAGAACCGAGTTTCAAAGTCACCATTTGATTGGTCGGCTCTGCCGCCCAGTCAAATCCCCCGGCTGGGCCATTTTGACCACCCGTTAAGGCTGACGTTGGCGCATTTGTTTCAAGGAGGAAAGTGTTTTTCCGCTTTCTCTTGTTTTGCTCAACCACTATGTAGTTAAAACACGATTCATTTTCAAATTGATTTAAGAAAACAAAAAATCGGCCACAGCCCACAATGCCGTCGATTCATTCTTATCCTCTAGTTTATTTACGCATCTGGTCTCATTTAATCTCACACTTCCGTTGTCCACCGACCATCTCGTAACTGGTAGACGTGGTCGAACAGTGGACGGACTACGGTCTTCACCTTCGCCTAAAAGCCCCGAAAACCGCGGGTCTTTCAGGTCGTCCCGGGCTGTAAGACCGGAAGCCCACCGGTCAAACACCCCCGACACAGGTAGTCACCTCACTGGTCTCTGGCTCCAGGATTCAAACAAAGTTAGGCCGTTTCCCTGTCTCAGACTTAGATGATTTCATCAATTTTTAGTTACCGCCCAGTCAAATCCCCCGGCTGGGCCATTTTGACCACCCGCACGGCTGACGTTGACGCGTTTGTTTCAAGGAGCAAAGTGACTTCCCGATTTCTCTTGTTCGACTTAACCCCGGATTATTGACGAACAAGATTCTCCACACAAATAGGCCAGTCCGAATCGGAAAAACGCGATTCGGACTGGCCTATTTGACTGACAATGTAAAATTTTAAGAGAGAATCCAGGATTCAGCTTACGACAAAACAATTTGAACTAAGCAGGATCGTAGGCTAATTCAGCCCTATAGAACATTTCCCCACTCTTCTTCTCTTTTACTCCGATAACATAAGTGTCGAAGCCACCCATGTCCGAACCAACTTGTACAAGAACCGAATAGTAGGCTGCTATATGTTTGCCTGAGTATCCCGTACTATCCTTCTTTGCCATTTTGCTTGGAAAGGCAAATACAGCTGCAAATGGATGCAAGTTTTCTAGTATACTCAAACGTACAGCATTCTTAGGAGTAAATGGAACAAAAAGGAGAAGTAAAATCGCTATAACAGTACACGAGGATACTAGCAATCTTTTCACTTTTTTACGTACCAAATGTATTTCTCACCGCCCACAACATTTCTTTCTGTAATTAAGTGTATATCAAACTAAAAGTAATTAGCAATACCAATGATTTTATTTTATATCCATTTTAATCAATTTTTACTTGTCTCGTTTTCAGCTCACACTTCCGCCGTTAACTGACCGTCCTGTAGCTGATAGACGTGGTCAAACAACGGCCGGACTTCCGGTGGGATGTGGTGGTCGACTTCAATGATGGTCTTGGGCAAGCGCAGAATCGTTTGGTGAATGGCGATTGAGGTTTGCTCGTCCAGGGACGCCGTGCCTTCGTCGATGAAGATCAACTCGCGGTCGAACAGAATCGCGCGGGCAATCTCTAGCCGTTTCACCTGCCCACCTGACAGGTTCTGACCCTCATCCCCGATTTGATAGTCCAAGCCATCGCGGTCGATCAGGTCCATGAGACCGGCCTCCTGACACGCGTGGGTGACCGCCGCGTCCGTGAAGTCTAAGCCCAATGTCAAATTGAAGCGTAGCGTGTCGTCAAACACAATTGGCGACTGGTTGACCGTGCTCATCCCCGCGTACTGCTTGACGGGGCCGCCGTTGATGGCGACTTCTCCACTGGTCGGCGGCAAGGCGCCATCAAGCAGTCGCAGTAACGTCGTCTTCCCACTGCCGGATTCACCCTGGATCAGAATCTTTTCGCCCCGGGCGACGGCGAGATTAATATCCTGTAAGATTGGCGTCTCCTGTCGGTTGAAGCTGAGTTGCGTTAGGGTCAACGTTTCAAAGCCAGACGTGACCGTCGCCGGTTCGCTAACGGGTTGGACCGCGTCCTTGATGCGTTGGCGAATTTTGCCGGTACTGTTCAGCGTATTAAAACTATTCACGACCTCTCCAGCACTGTTAATGATCCAGTTTGACGAGTACTGAATCGCAACAAACTGGGACAAGCTGATACGACCTTGAATCGTGGCGTAGATTCCAATGCCAATGGGAATCAGGGTACACACGTAGAAAATGGCTTCCATCACCGCATTAGACAGCGCGATTTCATTTTTCATGGCGGCGTTGGCGTGCTCCACGTTTTGAATGGCCGCCGTCGTCTTCGGTTCGATTCCCGGCAGTGACCGGTATTGACGTAACGCCAGGGCCCCTTTTAACACGTCCTTCAGCGTACCCGACCACTGGCTGTTGCGCTGTGACCAGGCCTCGCTACGCACATTGATTCGGTTCCGGAATAGACGGGGAATCGCCGAGGGAAAGATCATAAAGACGATGAAGACCAGCGTCAGCTCAACGTTGTTGGCCAGTGAATAGGCCAGGGTCACGACGCAGGTCACCAGCACGCTGATTAACGCAAACAGCTGGCGAATGTAGTTGTCCTCCAGTAATTTCAAGTCGTTCATAAAGAAGGACAGGTTCGTCGCCACAAAATCCTTAGAATCCACGGTCCGCCGCTGTAACAGTCCCCGCAACAGCTGTGTCTTCAGCCGCCGATTGACCGTGACCACATTTTTATTGATCACGACCGTATTCAAATACGTGGCCAGACTGAACCCAAAGTAGCCCAAAATGATGACGACCACAAACGGCACGATCCAACTAATGTGTTTGGTCTCAATGATATGGAAGATAAAGGCGTACATCGCAGCATTAAACGGCGTCGACAACCCCGCCAGCACCGCGGTAAAAATTGCCAGCCCCACTAATTTCTTATTCACAAATTTCATTGGCCCACCCCTTTAAAAACTATCCCAGTGAAAAATGCTTTCTAATCATTTTTCGCTGGCAGCTACCCTTTTCGTTAATTATGCCAATCTCCGACCCAAAGGACAGCAAAAAGCGCTAGTTCCCAATCATTTAAAAAGGTAACTAACGCTTTATCGATTATTAGGCGCGTTAAACTACACACGCGATGTTTATTTTAATTTCGAACTGGATTCGACCACTAGCAATTTAACGACCGATGCCAATCCACCTAGTCTGTTTTGATAAAAAGTTCAGGTGCACTGAACCTTGACAGCCAGAACACTCACACGACAAGAACACGGCGTCTTACTAGGTTAAATCCGTGTCAGCCGCAGGGCTGGGAAAACTGGGCCGGTCGTGGAAGTGACCAGAGGCGCGCCAAGGTGACCAGCTGTGTCGATGGTCTTGGCTGGGGTACTTTCCCAGCCTAGCCCATGGGACAACCTTTGAGGCCGCCCCTCAGGCTCAAAGTTGAGGTGGAAGCCCGCTCTTTGGCTGGAACCGGCCCCACAGCAGGGCACCTTGAGCGCGCCGCCGGGAACGGACGCGACCAGGCCCATTTTCACCAGCCCGGAGGCGCAAACAAACACACAATTTAACCCTTAGAACAACCCCGTGATCTTGCCGTCTGCGTCGATGTCCATGTCCAGTGCGGCCGGGTGCTTTGGCAGCCCGGGCATCGTCAACACGTTCCCCGTCATGGCGACCACAAACCCGGCCCCCAACCGTGGCGCAAACTCGCGCACGTGAATCGTGAAGTCCGTGGGCGCGCCCAGTTGGTGGGCATCGTCCGTCAGGGAGTATTGGGTCTTCGCCATGCAGACGGGTAACTTGTCCCAGCCATGCTTAGCGAAGGTCTTCAACTGGCGAGCGGCCTTAGCCGACAACTCGACCTTGGCCCCACCGTAGATTTTTTGGGTGATGGCCGTCATTTGCGTCATCAGGTCCGCGCCAGCTGGTGCGAGACGCATGAAGTGCTTAGGCTGTTGCGTGGCCGTGACGACCTTTTCGGCCAACTCAGTGGCACCGGCACCCCCATCGGCCCAAACGGTCGTGGTGGCGACGGGAACGCCCCAGGCGGTCACGTCAGCGGTTAGGGCCGCAATTTCTGCGTCCGTATCACTGGTGAAGCGGTTGATGGCGACCACGACGGGCACACCGTACTGTTGCATGCTGGTGATGTGGCGCTTTAGGTTGGCACTCCCTTGTTGTAGGGCGTCAAGGTTTTCTTCTTCCAGGTCGGCGCGCTTGACCCCACCATTATACTTGAGGGCCCGCACCGTGGCCACGATGACCACGGCGTCAGGCGTTTGACCGAGAACGGGGGTCTTGATATCCATGAACTTTTCCCCACCGAGGTCGGCCCCAAAGCCGGCTTCCGTGACGGCAAAATCGCCGAGTTGCAGGGCCGTTTGGGTCGCCAGCACTGAGTTACAGCCGTGGGCGATGTTGGCAAATGGCCCACCGTGAATGATGGCCGGGTTGTGGGCCAACGTTTGGACCAGGTTGGGCTTGATGGCGTCCTTCAACAGGAGCGTAATGGCCCCACCGACCTTCAAGTCGCCGACCGTCACCGGTTCCTTGTCATAATTGTAGCCAATCAGGATGCGGTTGACCCGGCGCTTAAGGTCCGTCAGGTCTTCACTCAGGCACAGCACGGCCATTAATTCACTGGCCACGGTAATGTCAAAACCGTCTTGCCGGGGCACCCCGGACGTCCGGCCACCCAGGCCAATAACGGTCTGGCGTAGCTCACGGTCGTTGATGTCCAAGACCCGTTTCCACACGATTTGGCGGGGGTCCAGGTTCAGCTCATTACCCTGTTGGATGTGGTTATCGATCAGAGCGGCCAGGGTATCGTGCGCTTCAGTCAGCGCGTGCATGTCCCCGGTGAAATGGAGGTTGATGTCTTCCATGGGCACTACTTGGGCGTAGCCACCCCCGGTCGCGCCACCCTTCATCCCCATGACAGGACCCATCGACGGTTCCCGCAAGGCTAAAACGGTTTGGTGGCCCAATAGGTTCAGGGCATCCCCCAAACCCACGACGACGGTCGACTTGCCTTCACCAGCGGGGGTGGGGTTGATCGAGGTGACCAGCACCAATTTACCTGGCGTGTGCTTGCCCGTCAGTGGCAGATTGATTTTGGCCTTGGTATGGCCGTAGGGTTCGATCTGGTCGGGGGTCAAACCGACCTTGCCCGCCACCTGTTCAATGGGTTCTAGCTGTGTTTTTTGTGAAATTTCAATATCGCTCACTAATTTTCCTCCTTCACGCCGTTGGCAACCATCGCATCCTGCAAGAGGCTGGCGAGTTCGATTGCCGAGTTCCGTGGTAATAAGAATTGATAAATTTTGCCCTGCGCCACAATGCCCAACCGGTACCGGGACTGTTGCACGCTGCGGACCTGGTTCAACGGAATGACTAGGTGGTGGTGATTCAAGACGGTACTGACCGTCAAGACGCCATTGGCCATGGTAATATTTCTAAAATGAATCTCTAGCCAGCACAAGAACGCAAAGGCCACGAAGAACCCCAGCGTATACCAGTTAAAATGGGTGACTTCGAGCCAGAAGATGGCCCCCATCAACAGGACGATGAGCGTCCAGCTCCAGTTGATAATGCTGCTGAGGGGATTCGGTTGATACAAAAATCGTCGTTCCTGGGTTATCATTGGTTTAAACACCTCACGAAAGAATTGGAGTGATTCCATGTTTTCTCTATATACGGACGCCGCGACACAACCCCAGACGGGTCTGAGTGCCGGGGGCATCTTGATCATTCACGACCACCAGCAGACGCAACTGAGTGCGCCACTGACGGCCACGACCAACCACACCGCCGAGTTTGAAATTGCCCGGTTAGGCTTTGAAAAATTGGCCACGTTAGCGACCGACCCGGCGCACACGACTGTCCTATTTTATACCGACAGTCAAATCGTCAACGATAGCGTCGCCAAACATTATGCCAAACACTACCAACACTTGGTCGACGACCTGTTGGCCGCGCAGGCCCCGTTTCAGCTGGTGCTCACGCAATGGGTTCCCGAGAAGCAGAACCGCGGCGCACACACCCTAGCCAATCAGGCCCTTCATTCTGCCGAAGACGTTAAGTAAGTCGTCAGTGGTAGCTCATATTCGCTCCAGTCCGGCGTACCGCCGTACAGCGCGGAGCCCGCTAACAACCGGCCCACTTGCGGCCCGGTCGTTAAGCCGGATGAGCCCAGTCCAGAGGCCACGAGGAATTTCTCCTGGTCCGGAATCGGTCCAAAGAATGGTGCGAAGTCAGCCGTGTAGGCCCGTGTGCCCACCCGGACGCCCGTGATATTGTCCGCGGTCACGTCAGCCATCAGCCGTTGGGCACTGCCCAATAGATCGGCGGTGACGGCTGGGTCGGCGGCGAGATTAAACTTCCCATCGTCCTCGTGGGTCGCCCCGACAATTAGTTTGCCATGGCCAAACGGCACGAAATCACGTTCACCCTCGGGCATGACGACGGGCATATTTTCATTCAACGGATAATCCTTGACGGCCAGCTCAATCAGCTGGCCTTTTTGTGGTCGGACGGCGGCGTTGATGCCCAGGGGTGCCACAAGTTCCTTGAGCCAGGCACCGGCCGCGATAATGACGCGGTCAAACTGCCGCGCCCCCAATGACGTCAGAACTTGGCCCTGAGCGTCGAGACTGACACGTTCGCGACGAATCGTCAGGTTCTTCTGCGTTGCTTTAGCCAGCAGGCCGCTAACTAAAGCCGCACCGTCGACCCGCGCTCCACCAGTGATGAAAACCCCGGGTTGGGCCCGCGACAACAGGGGCACTTTGGCCTGGACCTCGGCGGCATTTAACGTCGTGACGGTCCCCATGGTCGCGGCGTCGTGACGGCGTTCCTGGGCCAAATCAAACAGCGTTTCCAGGTCCGTGGGCACCTCACGGGTCACAATGGTCCCGGTCTGTTGATACACGTCGGTGCCCAGCTGGGCGTCGTGAATCAGTTCGGGGAATAGATCTGCCCCGGCCTTGGCCAGCCGGTACCAGCGTTGATTCCGGCGCTTAGACAGCCACGGCGAAATGATGCCCGCGGCGGCCGTGGTCGCCTGTCCGGTCCCGTCATCAAACAACGTGACCTTCGTCTGCTCGCTTCCGGGCAAGGTGCTTAAATAATACGCAGCGGTCGCACCCACGATACCGCCGCCAATAATGGCAATGCGTTTTTCCATAACGATACTGACCCCCTAATATTAGTGTTAGAAAGCACAAGTTAACGCCCCAACGTTAACTTAACTGGTCTGACCGTTCCCGGCGGCGAGTTCAGGAAGCCCTGCTGTGGGGAACGCTTCCAGCCTGAGAAGCGGTCTTCCAGCTCGCCTTGAAGCCTGGAAAGTTCCCAGTCTCCAAGGTCGTCCCATGGCCTAGGCTGAGTGAGAAACCTCAGCCAACGCCATCGACACAGCTGGTCATCCTGACTCGCCTCTGGTCACTGACATCGACCAATTAAGGTAACGTGGCCTTACTGCCTGGTAAATCCGCTCAGATAGGCCGAACAAGCTTGAGACCTGCGCCGGTCAAGGTCAAATCAGAGAGTCCGTGTGCGTGACCAGAGGCGGGCCAAGGTCCCCCGCTGTGTCGATGGTCTTAGCTGAGCGGTTTTTCTCAGCTTAGAGCATGGGACGGCCTTGGAAACGGGCGGTTTTTGCCCGGTTTCAAGCCGAGGCGGAAGACCGCCCCTCAGGCTGGAGTCGGCCCCACAGCAGGGGTCCTTGAGCACGCCGGCGGGAACAACTACCACGGGCGCTCTGATTTTCACGTTGGCCAAGACCTGGTTGGGGCGCGTGATAGCACGCTTTCATTTTAGCATAACTCATCCCCTGAAAGCGGCCGCAAAGTTCCCCTTAACCACAAAAGAACCCCGAACACGCGCTATGGCGTGGCCCGGGGTTCTCTTTTATTTTGGTTAAATTACTTGAAGACCATGAAGCGGTCGTCGTCATTCATGTAATCCTTGGGGTCAGCGGGACTTTCGATAGAACCGAAGTCCAGTTGGGCCCGCAAACGCCAGCTAGCTGGGACGTTGAAGGCTGCACGCACTTCGTCATCGATCAGGGGGTTGTAGTGTTGTAAGTTGGCACCCAAGCCATTTTCAGCCAATGACGTCCAGACGGAGAATTGGGCGTTCCCCTGTGATTGTTCGGACCAGTCCTGGAAGTTGTCCGCGTAGAGTGGGAAGTTGTCTTCGAATTCCTTGACCGTCTTGGTTTCGGTAAAGAAGAGCACCGTCCCAAAGGCTGCCTTGAAGCTGTTGATCTTGGCGGTCGTCTTGGCGAAGGCTTCTTCGTTAGGCACCTCTTGCTTCAGGCGGTCAATCACGATGTCCCACAATTTTTCGTGAGAAGCGCCGTATAAAATGATGGCGCGCGTCGTTTGGTTGTTGAAAGATGATGGGCCGTTCTTGATGTTATCTTCAATCAAGGCTGTCAATTCATCAGGCGTTTGCTTAACGTGACGACCTAAGGCGTAGATGCTACGGCGTTGTTTGGCTAATTCAGTAAATTTCGTTTCCATATTGATAAGTGACCTCACTTTTTTAAGTTAGCTTCCCGTTTATGGGCAAGTAGTTTCTTTTTAAAACTTAAAGCCAAGTGTATCACTTACTTTTAGAAAGTAAAGCTATTTGTTCTGAACCTGATACGCCGTCTTGAACGTCTGGGTCATCCAGTCCAGCCAGTATTGCGGATTGAGTGGCTCCCCCGTCACCCGCTGAACCAGCTCTTGTGGCGTCACGCTAGCGCCCAAGCGGAAAATATTTTCCCGCCGCCACTCGGTGATCGGTGCGTAGTCGCCGCTGGCTAAGATGTCCGCCACTGGGAGTGTCTGGCTCATTTTGTGGTAGAACTGGGCCGCGTAGATTTGCCCCAACAGATACGTTGGGAAGTACCCGAAGTCCCCACCCGGCCAGTGAATGTCCTGCAGGATGCCTTCGGTGTCGTTAGCCGGCGTGATGCCCAGGTATTCCTGATACTTCTGGCGCCACAGGGCCGGTAATTCCGCCACCGTGGTTTCCCCATTAAAGAGGGCCTTTTCTAATTCATAACGGACGATGATGTGTAACGGGTACGTTAAGGGATCGGCCTCGGTCCGAATCAGCGTTGGCTTAGTGGCCATGAAGCCCTGGTAGAACGTAGGCTCATCGATGTCCGTAAAGATATTGCCAGTGGCGGCCTGGAAGCGACCGTACGCTCCCTGCCAAAATGCCGGGTTCCGGCCAATGAAAATTTCATTAAAGAGCGATTGCGACTCGTGCAGACCCATCGAAGGCGCATTAGACAGTGGCGTGTAGTCAAAGTCCGGGTCGAAGTTTTGCATGTACAGGCCGTGCCCCGCCTCGTGAATCCCACCTAGCAACGACATCTGAAAGTCGTGGACGCCATACCGGTTGGTAATCCGGGCATCATTGCGGTTCAGTGGCACCGTGAACGGGTGAATGCTGCGGGACAGGTCTCCCTTGTTGAAGTCATACCCCAAGCGTTCAACCGTGGCGCGGACCACCCGCTCCTGAACGTCTTCGGGTACGGCACGACTCATGAAGTCTACCCGCGGGTCGGTCCCCGTCGCAATGATTGCGCGAATGCGTTTGATGCCCGCCTTTAACGTTTCCATGATGGGGTCCAGCTGCGCCACCGTCATCCCCGGCTCGTATTGGTCGAGCAACACGTCGTAGGGCGTGGCCTGGCCATTTTGCCAGTAAGGGATGAATTGCTTTTGGTAGGCGACAATTTTTTCAATATACGGCTGGAGAACCGTAAAGTCCTGGGCCTCACGCGCCGTCTCCCAGACCTGTTGGGCATCCGAAACCGTTCGCTGGTAGGCTGCGTAATCGTCCGCCGGAATATCATGGTTCAGGTCGTACTCCCGTTTGACCAACCGTAAGACCTGCTGTCCCTTGGCATCGAGTGCTTCGGGATGTTCCGTAAAGTATGCAATAAACGCGCCCATCTCGGGTCCCGTGGTCAACGCCATTTCCTTGGTGCCGATGTAGGCCGTCAGTTCACCCCGAAAACTTGCCCCATCCTTGGGGAGGTACGTGCGGGCGTCCCAGCCCACGAGGGATAAATTCATGTCTAATAAACTAATCTGCTTCACCAAAGCCAGGAAATCCGCTTCCGTTTTTGCCATGGTAACCGCCTCCAAATATCAAGATGGATTTAGTTTAGCATGGTTGCTTCTAAAAAGCCCGTGAATTTTCTCATTATATTCTAATTGACGAGTTCGACTAAAACACTGTCTTGACGCGGATACTGTCACTTTGTGATTATTTCACTTATTTTTATTATTTCTTGTGAATTATTAAACTATTTGTTTTAATCTGTTCCTCTATAATAAGTGTGTAATCGCTGTCACAACCCAGTTCACAATAACCTGATCCTGTGGGTATTGAACCAGAACGCCCACTAAGAACGTCCAAACTGTCCGCCCTGTTTGCGGTGTAACCGTCGTTTGGCCTTGTTGAGTGGCATATAGAGTCAGCACGGTCGTTAAGCTGACCGGCGCTGGCAATGGTGCCGTCAAAACAAAGGCCACGGCTTGGGGATGTTGATCCGCGTAAGTTAAAAGATTGCTGACCATGTGTTGGAGCATGGTTGTCGCATCCGCCGAATCCAACACATTTTCCCGTAAAGTGGCCGTTAATTCCGCCGTGATTTCCGTTCGCAAGGCTGCTAGTAAACTCGCCTTGTCCGGAAAATGGCGGTAAACTGCGGCTGGTGTCACCGCCAAAAATCGGGCGATTTGCCGTAAAGAAAGTTGCTCGGCCCCAGCCGTTTCAAGTTGCTGTCGGGCCTGTTGCTGAATTGCCGCTGCTAGATTTTCGCGATGGTAGGGTAATTTTGTCATAGGGGGTGAATTCCTTTCGTAGTAACGTTTATAAGCTTATGTTAACACTGATTACTTTATATGTAAACAGCGTTAACATATACCGTTAGTGGTGCTCACTTCTATTTTTAACCAATCCTTACACATTTTTACGTCCCTTCTCCCGGCTACTTGTCTTACAATAAAGTTAATGCGTCTATTCAAAGAAAAGAGTGTCGTCTATGTCTGAACCCGTCTCCAATCGTCGCCTTATTTTGCAATTCATCAGTTGTTGGTTCATCTGGCTGGCTGTTCAGGTCGGTCTCAACAGTCCCATCGAAAAGCACCTGACCGGTTGGCCGCAAGAATTAGCGCTCGATGCCATTAAGCTAGTCGTCTGGTTAGGGCTGGCCTGGTGGTTCATCCATCAAGCCGACCACAGCCATCAACGCCTCACCCTGAGCAACGCTAAACAGTGGCAGCCAGCGTGGCGTTTCGCGGCCGGCTATGTCGTCTGGGGCATCATCATTGTTTACCTGCTGGGTGAATTTTGGTTGGCCCATCACGGCCTGAACGTTAACCACAATTTCATTCCCCAATTCTGGGGCCGGTACTTCCTGGTCGTCGGGGTCAGTGAGGAGTTCCTGTTCCGGGGCTACTTCCTAAATGCCCTGTTGCAGAAATTCTCGCTCACCACCGCCAACGTGATTCAGGCACTGGCCTTTGCCAGCATGCACATCCCCCGTTACCTGACGACGGTTCCCGCCATGAGTCCCATGCTGTGGATCAGCAATCTGGTCTCCGTCTTCCTATTGGGCTTACTCTTCGGATGGTTGTACGCCCGTAGTCATTCTCTGTGGCCCGGCATCGCTACGCACATGACCTGGGATATCTTGGTCACCCTCTTTGGATAAAAAGAGTGGGCCTGGCGGCTATTCGCCTATTTCAGCCATACAGCATTAGAAATCAAAAGCGTCTGGGAATTTTTCATCCCAGACGCTTTTTTTCGTGCAATCAGGCTAGGCCCGGACACGTTGCTTCAAGAACCCTAATAGAACACTTAAAAATGCAAACGGTAAAACAAAGCTAAACAGAGCCGTGAGTAAGACCGGAGCCACCGTCAACGTTAAGACGACATCGGCGATGCCAACAATAACGCTCACGCCTAGTAACAGCCGCCACCAGCCACGACTAATACGTGGTTGGTACGTCAGCCCGTACACCAGTAACGTGAGGGCCGTCGTCAACAGTAGTGCCCGATCAATCATTGGAATTGCCAGCAGGCCGGTCATCCCTAGGGCCACGACACTCAGCCCGATAAAGAAGTAACCGTACCAGCGTTGCGTTTGAACAGTTGATTTCACGATTATCGCTCCCTTTATCACAATCTTTACACCTTTAGTTTACCCGTTTTTGTAACCGCTTACAATAGATAAACGTTGCTTGCTTGGTAAAAATATCAGGATAGTGCTCGTGTAACCGCCTTGCCGGTCCTCTAGCTGACTGGCGATTTCTCTAGGCGTTGAGTCGACGAAAAAAGTCGCCAACGTCTCTCGACATCAACGACTCTGCACATATCTATTCTAATCAACTGGCCTTTACGACTCGTCCCGAAGATCATCGACCAGCGGCCCGTTCCAGCCATCGCTGACCACGGCCGGAACCTCGTGATTGAAGACCCGCAACAATGCCGTCATGCTCTCGGCACTCTTTTCCGGCGTCATTTCGCTAAGTGGCAACCAGCCGACCCAGCCCTCATCACTAGCCTTTAATTCGCCGGTAAATGTGTCCCCGCGGTACAGCAAGCCCAGCTTCCGTTTTTGCCGAGACGCGTCGAACCACTCACACGTCCCACAGAAATCAACCGTCGACAACTGCAGGCCGGTTTCCTCGAACACTTCCCTGACAGCCGCCTGAGCACAGGTCTCGCCAACTTCCACGTGGCCGCCGGGGAAACTATGGCCCGCCTTCCAAGGCACGTTCACTTTATCCTCCACCAAAACGCGTTTGGTCTGGGGATCCGTGACCATGATCATCGTGACCAATTCAACCGGTTGGGTTCTATCGCGTGTTGTCATTTTGCCACCATTCCTTTCGTCCATTGCCAAATCCTATGTATGCCGTACGTCGTCGCAAACGACCAGGCCCAGGTCAACAGGTAGCTCACCAGAATACCGCTCACGGGATGGGCCGCCGTTAACGCCTGACCGCCGAAGCGCCAAATCAGTGCGAGCCAAAAGACGTTGGCCAAGTAGGCGCGGTACGCGTAGGTCGCTAACCAGTGAATCACCACCGGCCCACGAGCACGTTGCCGTTGTTGCCACGCGGCCAGGCTTGCCAGCAAGCCAATCACACACAGACCATAGAAAACCGTTGCCGGTGCGTAGTAGCTACTGCGAGCCAGTACGATTGGCCGTCCCGTGGCCAGCAGGTCGTTAGCTTGCCAGACCAGCGCGCCAATCGCACCGCACAGTAGCGGTACCCACGCCCACCGCCATTGCCGAATGTGGGGCCAAGCCAGCCAGAGCAGCATGCCCAAGACCGCATAGAGGGCAAAGCCCCAAAAGACCCGATCGAGCAAATACCAGCGACCGACCCGTGCGGCGGGCGTAATCAGTCGTTGATAGCTGACTACCCAACCGAACATCCAGGCACCGCTCAAGCCCGCGGTCCACCAGAACCGGCGCCGCGTCGTGACCTGCCGCCGAATCGCCCACCAGAGGGGCACCAGCAGAATAATCTGCAGCATCATGGTGTTGTACCACAAGTGTGGCGCGGCATTTCCGTTAATCAGCTGCCAGCCAAACTGGCCCAGCGTCGCATACGGGTGATGCTGTTGCAGTTGGGGTTGCAGGAGCAAGTACGCCAGCGACCACCAGACTGTCGGCACGCCTAACGCTGACCACTGTTGCCGCAGATACTGGCCATAGGTCGGCTGCGTCACATCCGTCGTTCGAATCGTGGTAAAGAGAATGCCACAGATGAAGGCCGGGGCCGTAAATTTCACGGCCAGGTAGACCCAAGCGAGGCCGACCTGCATCGACTGGCCGGCCGGGGTGGTTATTGCCCAGCTCAACACTGTCTGCAGCATGACCGCTGTACAGGCAAAAGCCTTGAGGTAGTCGCCGGCATCCGCCGACGTTGTTTGTTGTTCTGTCACTTTTCGCTCATCGCCTTTACCCCCTCATTTTAGCAAGCCGAGGCGCGCCCTGTAAAGACGCAAACCAGTACGTTCTTTCGACACGACAAAGAGTCATAACTCCAGACGCCGTTTTGCGTACCAGTTTATATGGCCGAAACGTGCGACAAAAAGGCAGCCGGTTCCGCTTAAAACTACTAACCAAACAATCCAAGACCAGGATTGTTCGGTTAGTAGCCTTAATGCTCGCCGGCTAACCGCCTTTTGTCCCACTCTCCAACAAAAAAGACGGCTCACCGGCCGTCTTTATTTTTTCGATTCTCTTCAGATTTAAGCTTCGCGATTGTTTTTCTTTGTTAGCTTGGTCATCAAATCTTCGATTCCGTAGCATGCCAGTCCTAAACCAGCAAAGGCTACTGGAAAACCGAAGGCCCACATTGGTGACTTCATGAGTAAGAGCACCAGGCTCAGCCCACAAACCGCTAACACAACTAAGGCAATCAGTGCCCATTGATCTTTATTCATTATAATCCCCCCAAGATTGTTCAAACGCGTGTCCCCTAAACACACCCTTAGTTTAGCAACTTCGGAGGCAAACGGCAATCATCTAGGACAACCTTAAGAAAGTCACTAACTTTACTGAGTGGCCTGTGTTGCGGGAGGCTTTGAATCTGCCGTCAAGAACAGCCAACCACCAACTCATTTTTGCAGGTGCTGGAGCTGTCCCTTGAACTCGGGCGCATACAGTTCCTGATCCGGCCGATAATCCGTGAGCTTTTCACTGAGGCCAACCGTGTAGTCGACCTGCTCACCATGTTCCCCCTGATCCAGTCCCATGGCCTCTTCGGCCGCATCGACCCGCATTGGTGTCAACCGGCGCAACAGTAAAATCAAGCCGCTGCCCATCGCAGCGACCAGGACAATCGTCAGGCCCGTTGCCAAAAGTTGAATCCCCAGCAAGTGCCAGCCGCCACCATAAATCAACCCATTTTGGGTGACCGCTGGGTTAACGGCCTTGCTGGCAAAGACCCCCGTCAGGATACTACCGACGATTCCGCTCACCCCGTGACACCCAAAGGCATCCAGGGCATCATCGACCCCCAGCTTGGGTTTTAGAAGCGCGATGAACCCGTAGCTGGCTAAGGTCGCCAAGGTGCCAATTGCCACGGCCCCCATCACGGTCACGTAACCGGCCGCCGGGGTGATGGCGACGAGTCCGCAGAGCGTGCCGGTACAGACACCGACCAACGTGGGTTTGCCACTCGTCCAAATATCCAGAAACATCCAGACCACCATCGCCGTGGCCGTGGCTACCGTACTGGTAATTGCCGCCTGAACGGCCACGTCATTGACGGCTAGGGCACTGCCGGCGTTGAAGCCGTACCAGCCAATCCATAAGATGGCCGTCCCTAGCAGGACCCACGGCAAATTGTAGTGCTGACCGGGATGGTCCTTGGCTAACCGCGGCCCCAACCAGGCCGACAGTACTAAAGCCGTTACCCCGGCGTTGATGTGCACCACGGTCCCGCCAGCAAAGTCCAAGACACCCAATTTAGCCAGCCATCCCGCCGGACTCCAGACCAGGTGCACCATCGGGTAGTAAATGCAGACGGACCACGCCAGCAGAAACAACAAAAGAAATTTAAACCGAATTCGGCCGACTACAGCCCCGACGAATAAGGCTGGCGTAATAATAGCAAACATCATTTGAAACAGCGAGTACACGCCAACTGGAATGTGGCTGGCGGTCAGGCTGGCCAGGTTAACGCCAGCCATGAAGGCATGGTGCAAGTTGCCCACGACACCCAACACATTGCCCGAAAATGACAGTGAGTAGCCGACGAACACCCACAACAAAATGGCCACGCCGGTCATGATAAAGACCGACAACATCGTGTTGACCACATTTTTCTCGGAAACCAGGCCCCCGTAGAAAAAAGCTAATCCCGGAGTCATGAACAAAACTAAAATACTGGCAATCAACACGAATGCTGTATTTGCAAGATTCATTAGCGGCGCCCTCTTTACGTTTGATGTAAGAAATCCTAACACTGATTTCGAACAAAGTCACGAGTGAGTTTTCAAAAATAACGGGTTGGCTGGGACGTTTAACGAACCAATTCCGTTAGTACCAGTTGTTTTCATGAAATTGTTAAGATTTGGAAACGAGTGACATCTTCTGACATTGCCTGCATTTTTCCTAACAAATTGACACTGACAACAAGAAAAAGCCCAAGTCCTGGTAAGCTGGCGTCACCACCGCTTACCAGGACTCAGACTATGAGTCGGCTATCGTTTATTTTAGATTCAGTTTTTGCCGGCCGTCACAAAAAACGAATCCAGACCGTGAAGTCCAAATTCGTTTCGTCAATTTCTATTTTCGTTTCAACCGACTCAAACCCTAAACGGCCCGCGGAATCATCTTACGGATGCCGCCCCGCGGATCCTTGACGTCCCCTTCGTACCGGGGAATCAGGTGAATGTGGGCGTGCATGACCGTTTGACCGGCGGCCGGTGCCACGTTGATGCCAATGTTATACCCGGCCGGCTGAAATTTTTCATCCAGCAAAGCCTTGGCCTCAAAGGTCAACGCATCCATCGCCGCTCGTGTTTCGGCTGGCACATCAAAGTAGGTCGCGTAGTGTTGCTTGGGGACGATCAACAGGTGACCGCGGCGCACGGGATGGTTGTCCCAAAACGCCTTGGCCAAGTCATTTTCTAAGACGATACTGCTTTTCTGGCAAAAGACACAATCCGTCTTAATCATGGCTTACCCCTGGTGCCGTGGCTTGCGCTTACCCCAGAACTGGAAGTAATCGGTCCGCAAAGCCCCGTTATACAGCTTCCGCGTCTTAGTGGCCTTTTGACCATAGAAGTGTTCAAACTCCAAATCAGCCGTTAAAATGTACTTCGACCAATCCGTTAATGGCTTGAATACTTGTCCCATTTGTTTGTAAAGTTCACGAACGGAAGCCTGATCACTCAGACGTTCCCCGTATGGTGGGTTGGCCACGATGACCCCATCTTCCATGTCCGTCTTAAAGTCTTGGACGGCTAACTGGCTAAACGTGATGTCTTGTGACAAGCCGGCCTCTTGGGCGTTACGCTTGGCAATGGCCACCATATTTTCATCAATATCGGTCCCAAAAATCTGCAGAGGCGTATCGTAGTCGGCTTTAGCGTCGGCTTCGTCACGTAACTTATCGCTCAATTCTTGGGGCACCCAATCCCAACTCTCGCAGGTGAAGTCCCGGTTAAACCCAGGGGCCAGGTTGCGGCCAATCATGGCTGCTTCGATAGGAATAGTCCCAGACCCACACACGGGATCCCAGAACGGCATATTCTTGTGCCAACTGGTCAGGGCAATCAGAGCAGCGGCCATGTTTTCCTTCAATGGCGCACCCCCCTTGCCGACCCGGTAGCCCCGCTTAAACAGACTTGAACCGGTGGTGTCCAGCGTCAACATGACGTGGTCCTTATCGATCATGACTTCCAAGGGGTAAGTGGCGCCGGTTTCGGGCATCCGCGTCCGCCGGTGATAAACGGCCGCCAATTTCGTGGCAACGGCCTTTTTCACGATGGCTTGGGCGTCGGGCACACTGTGGAGCTGAGACTTCTTCGAACGGCCTTCCACTGGGAAAGCAGCGTCCATGGGGAGCAGTTCGTCCCAGGCCACGGCCTTAGTGGCTTCAAACAGTTCGTCAAAGGTCACGGCATCAAATTCTGCCACGATGATCCGAACCCGGTCCGCCGTCCGTAACCACAGGTTCGCCCGCAGCACGTCTTCAATCGTCCCGTCAAACCGGACCCGGCCATTTTCAACCTGGGTATCGTACCCGAGGTCTCGTAACTCACGACCGGCAATGGCTTCGATCCCACTGGCAGTGGCCGCGTATAAATGAAATTTCTTCATAACGTCCTCCTTACTTCACTTTACTGAATTGCTAATTTTTACACTGTTCTTGGGCATTTAACCCGATTATAACCATAAAAAAAGGCGGGAGCAAGCTCCCACCTACCTGACATGGTGCAAATCCCTGTAAGCCATGTTTTGTACCACCCAACCGTTTCAGGCAAACGATTGACTGGCAGTAATCATCTATCTCGAGAGTTTCCTCTCCCCCCACATTTCGTTCATTTCCATATGTGAAGCGCCCCTACCAAAAGTTTGGGTTGCCCGCTCGAGGGGTTTACCGCGTTCCACCGCCTAAGTTTCCTTAGACGTATCGTCACTGTGGCACTTTTCAGGGATACTAGGGCATAGCCGAAGCCGTAGCCGTGTTTTCCCGCCGTTACGTTATTGCTAACGTCCCCCGGCTTATTTTTTCACCGAGCACGAACACTACAGACATCTCAGTCTGTGCGAGCATGGACTTTCCTCAGCCGACATAAGCCGACCGCGATTACTCAGGATTTACACCAGTCTTTATAATTCTACAAACGATGTGACTCGTTTGGATCATTATCTAATTGTGAACCGAAAACGTGCCGTTCCAAATTGGAGAGCCGCTTCAAAATGTCCATGTTGGTGACACTTGAAGTGGATTGGCTGGTTGTCGTTGCTGCTGGTTGACTTGCACCCACTTGCACTTGGCGTGTGAGTTCGTCGACCTTAGCCAACAACCGTTCGTTTTCTTCTTGAAGCCGTTGATTCTCCTTCACAAAAGTATCGTAGTCCTTGATAACGTTATCCAAGAAACTGTCGACATCGTCGGGATCATACCCGCGCATCTTTTGACGAAATTGCTTTTGCAAAATCTCTTTAGGAGTAAAATTAACGTTTTCCATTGATCATTACACCTCGTTATCCTAATCAAACCGGCGATATCTATAATACCAGTTTTTACTCAAATTGGGAACCATTATTTTTATTTTCTTGATATTCGTTGGCACTTTCTTGTAACCAATCCATATCTATCAGCGTTAGGGGGTAAGCATGTTGCTCTTGAAACCGCGTCACAGCGCGATAATCATACTTAGGTTTCCCTTCAACCTCTAAATCATAAACCATTGCGGCCTCATCTGTATGGGATAACATAAATTCTTGATAGTTTCTTAACTGTTGGGGCCCATGATAGGGTTGTTCGCTAACTGACTGATGAAAATCAACCTGGCTCGCTAGTTGGGCATACAGCCCCCGGTTATTCTCATTCCAGTTACCGCCAAACTCAGCAAATGGGGTCATCATCGCAATTTTTAATTCAGGATAGTCCGGCTTTAACGCCAGGCCCACCTCAATCGACCATTGCTCGACTCCCAGCTGACCACCCGTGATCAACCAGTCAGTCCCATCTTCAATCTTACCGATCAGCATTTTTCTCAATGCATCCTTGATGACCAGGAGCTTCGGGTCTTGATTGCCAAAAACACCCAGTTCATAACTGCGGTAGCCCGTCAACCATAACCGACTCATCTCGCGGCCTCCTTTACCGGTACCTTACCAGTGTAGCGAAAAAATCCGGCCGACGCAATGAAAAAAGCAGATAGTTGGGAAAAGAAAATCGTTGGCTTACGCCTCCGGGCTGGTGAAAATGAGTCGTGACGCTGTGGGCGCACGTCTGGAGCCAAAGATCGGTCTCCAGACTTACTTTGAGCCGCTGAGAAACGCGTCTCAAAGATAGCAGTTGCCTAAGCGGGAAAACCGCTAAGGCAACTCCCACGGCTTAACTCATTTTCACCAGCCCTGCGGCTTACACTTGTTTGGCCCGCAACTATCTGCCTTTTTCTTGCAGTCGGTTGATTGCGTCATTGCGTCATCCAAATTTTCTAGTTCATTAGTCTCGACCATAAATACTGATTAACCTCGGAGCGTCTTAGACCAAATTGATATTTCCCCTTCTGTTCATACTGATCTATTTTCTTTTCATCACCTGTAGCCCACACCTGTTTGAAACGTAGCCATTCTCTTTCACTTACGACGAATTAACTTCTTCATTCAACTTTGTTTCTATAATCCCAATGGTCCTTGACCGTCAATACAAATTAAATTTTATCTGGTTTTAGCTCAGCGTTCTGCAACGAAATAAACTTCATCACCGCTGACCACTAAGTCTCGTTTAAAACGTAACCGGAATTTTTCTTACGACGATTTCCCCAAAGGCCACATAACTTACATCTATAGAAGATTACTTCGAGTCGTAGATGCTTATCAAACGCGTTTGTGCTAGCCAACAACCCAACACTCTTCATCAACTCACCAAGAAAGCCAAAGAAAAACAATGTCTGCACTCACCACAAACAACATTTCTACAATCCCTAGCCTAACCAAATCCCCCACCTAAATCAGTCCACCCCGTAAGCATTCACTTAAGTTCCGTTTAAGTTCGGCCGTTTTAACCATTTATAGACCAGTTAGAGTTTTTATTTCTGGGTCAGCTTGGTATAATATCAATAACTGGGCCACAATCCCATTCGACCAGTTGCTTAAAAATGTCACGCAGGCCTTCATGTGCTGGCTAACCTACTATGTCATAACAAAACACAAAGCACCGGCTTAGTCGTTACCTACCCACGCAGCTGACGCCCAACACAATGTCAGCCGCAGAGCTGGTGAAAATGTGCCCGTTGTGGGAGTGACCAGAGGCGCGCCAAGGTTCCCGGCTGTGTCGGTGCTCTTAGCTGAGTGAACTTCTCAGGTTAGTGCACGGGACAACCTTTGAGACCGCTTCTCAGGCTCAAAGTTGAGGTGAAAGCCCGCCTTTCAGGCTGGAACCGGCCCCATAGCCGGGGACCTTGAGCGCACCGCCGGGAACGGATGCGACGCGGCTCATTTTCACCAGCCCGGAGGCGAAGGACAACACAATTTAAAAGTCAACTGCGAATGGGTAGTTGCAAGGCAAGGAGGGTGAGGAGTCAATGACTATTCGGTATCCCAATGGGAATGCCTACCAGGCACCAGCAGCAAAGACGGGGCCCAAGTTCCCCAGCACCTACACCAACTACGGTAAGCGGGGTATGACGCTGGAAGAGGAACTTAACGAAAGCAATACCTACTATGAAACAACCGGGGTTGCCGTCGTTCATAAGAAGCCTACGCCCATCAAAATCGTCAAGGTCGATTACCCCAAGCGTAGCGCGGCCGTCATCAAGGAAGCCTACTTCAGTACGGCCTCCACGACCGACTACAACGGAGTCTACCAGGGCCACTACCTGGACTTTGACGCCAAGGAAACGCGCAATCAGTCGTCGTTTCCCTTGAAAAACTTTCATCAACATCAGATCGATCACATGCGGGCTTGTACCGCTCAAGGCGGCATCTGTTTTGCTATTATTAAATTTGTCACCCGCCATGAGGTTTACTTGTACCGTGGGACCGACCTGTATGATTTCTGGGACGCACAGTTAAAGGGCGGCCGTAAGTCCATCCCCTACGCAGAAATTGCGGCGAACGGGATTCAGATTACCGCCGAGCTCCAACTGCCCATTCCCTATCTCAAAGCCGTGGATCAGCTTCTCTAATCGTTTCATCCGAGCTGAACACGTTTAAACACAAAGGAGATTACCATGTCTAGTAACAATACCCCTCGACAGACGCGTATGAGTCGTAACGCCGAGCGTAAGCCAAGCGGTCCCAAGAAGCCGCATACTGGCTGGCGGACCTTCCGCCGAATTCTCTTCGTCATCGTTGCCATTGGCGTTTTTGCCATTCTGGCCGGCGCTGGCCTGTTCTTCTTCTATGCGCAGAGCGCGCCCAAGATTTCCGAGGGTGCCCTGTCCAGTGATACCTCAACGCGAGTCTACGACGCCAATGGTACCGTGATTTCGCGGCTGGGCGCTCAAAACCGGAACTACGTGAAGACCAAGAACATCCCTGACACCTTGAAGAATGCCGTCGTTTCCACCGAAGACCGGCGTTTCTACAAGAACAACGGGGTCGACCCTATCCGGATCCTCGGGGCCGCCTTCGCCAACGTCAGTGGGTCTTCCCTGGGGATGCAAGGGGGCAGTACCTTGACGCAACAACTGGTCAAGCTATCCGTCTTCTCCACCGCCGCTTCCGACCGAACGTTGAAACGTAAGGCCCAGGAAGCCTGGTTAGCCCTCAAGGTCGACCACGACTACTCCAAAGACCAAATTCTCGAATACTACATCAACAAGGTTTACATGGGGAACGGGGTCTACGGAATGCAGACGGCCGCCCAGTACTACTACGGTAAGACGCTAAAGGGCTTGGATCTCGCCCAATTAGCCCTCCTAGCCGGCATGCCTCAGTCCCCAACTAATTACGACCCCACCACGTACCCGGCCTTAGCCAAGAAACGGCGGGATCTGGTGCTGGAGGCCATGGCCAAGAACAACGCCATCACCTCTGCTCAGGCACAACAAGCCGAAGCGACCAGCATTACCACTGGCTTGGTCAAGTCCCACAGCAAGTCGACCAGTACCAGTGCCAAGACGACCAAGGTCATCGACGCCTACCTCAAGCAGGTTTACGCCGAACTGAAGTCTAAGGGCTACAACACCACGACCGGTGGGTTGAAAGTTTACACCAACCTGGACATGGGCGCCCAAAAGCAACTGTACAACATCGTCAACGGCACGGCCTACGTGGCCTTCCCTTCCGACAAGTTCCAAGTGGGTTCCACGATCGTCAACCCGAACAACGGGAAGGTCGTCGCCATGATTGGTGGCCGGAAGACCGGGAACGTCACGTTTGGCCTGAACCGGGCCGTTCAAAAGGACCGGTCCAGCGCTTCAACGGCTAAGCCACTGATGGACTACGGCCCCGCCATCGAGCACCTCTACTACCCAACCTACGAACCCGTGAAGGATACCGCCTTCACCTACCCAGGAACGACGCGGAACCTTTACGACTGGGATCGCAAGTACCAAGGAACCATTACCATGCGTAAGGCCTTGGTTGAATCACGGAACATCCCCGCTGTCCGGACGCTGCAAAACGTCGGCATCAAGCGGGCCACCTCTTTCCTGAGTGGCTTAGGGATGGACTTTGATAAGACCCTGACCCTGCAAAATGGGATTGGGTTGTACATTTCCTCCGAACAAGAAGCTGCGGCCTACGCTGCCTTCGCGAACGGTGGGAACTACTACAAGCCGTACCTGGTTTCCAAGGTCGTCACGCAGGATGGGAAGGCCCACAAGTATTCCGCCAAACCTAAACGGGCCATGTCCGCCGCCACGGCATTCATGTTGACGGATATGATGAAGGGCGTCATGACCAATGAAAATGGGTCCGGGCGTTCAGCGGCCATTTCCGGGCTGTATCAGGCCGGGAAGACTGGGACTGACTCCTACCCTGATGATTACGCGGACAAGGTGCCTGACGGCGCAACCATGGACTCCTGGTTCACGGGTTACACCAAGAACTACGCCATCTCCGTTTGGACCGGATACGACAAGCAATTCCAGACCGGCCACTACGTGAGTGAAACGCAGACCACCATTGCCCAGGAAATTTACAAGTATGAAATGTCCTACCTGGCCAGCAAGTCGACCAATTCCGACTGGACGGCGCCAAGTACCGTGACCGAGACGACGCAAAACGGGAGTAAAGAATACTACATTGCAGGTCACGCCGGGACGGTTGCGGACACCACGGCTACCAGCCAATATGGCTCAACCAACACGACGAGCTCATCGGCTTACAGCAACAACAGTCAAGTCACGACCAACAACAATACCACGCAGACCAGTTCTTCCACGACGGAATCCAGCACCAGCAAGGAATCATCGAGCACGGAACAGACGCCTGGTGGCAATGGTAACGACGACGGGGATGATACGGGAACCACTTCAACCGAATCCTCTTCGGCAACGACCACTGAGAAGAGTCCCTCAACGGCCAAGACCACTGACGATAACAAATAGCCTCCGTTAACACGAAGCGCCCCACCGAATTTTTTCGGTGAGGCGCTTTTTAAGTCCCATTTATTTAACGGCGCAGCAACAGGTCGGCCGTTACGGGCACGCTGGCTACTCGCCCGGTTGCCGCCAGGTCAAAGGCCGCGGCCCCGATTTGGCGAAAATGATGATCGATTGTGGGCAGGCCCAGAAGTTGGCCCGACACCTGATTCTCCTGACCCATCAAGGCTGGCGCTGTTCGGTGCTGATCCAGGTACCCCTGCCGAATGCCGGTGGCAATGTCATCCCCATTACTAAAAATATAATCCAAGTCGGTGTTTTTTGCCAGATCAGTAGCGACGCGGTAGCCGTCCTGATAGGTGGTCACGTCCGTCTCAACAACGGCGGGAGCGCAACCAAAGACCCGTTTAAAGGTCGCCAGAGTCGCTCGACTTGTAGCACTCAAGGTGGCGTCACGACTCAGCGTCAGAGCAATGTGCTGGTAACCCTGCCCCTTCAACCAACGAAACGCCTGTAGATAGGCAGTTTCACGCTGGGAGTAGGCCGCCGCCAAGGGCTTGGTTCCCGGATTTTCGCAACAGACCACGGCGCCGTATTGCTGGGCCGCCACCAATTCCGTCAAGGGAATTGCCCGCGACGTGAAGATCAAGGCATCAAAGGCCTTGCGGTGCAGTTGTGTCAGGTAGGTCCGTTCTAGGGCTGCATCGTACTTGGATTGCAGCAGGACCACGTTATAGTCGGCCGCAAACGCCGCACTGGAGATACCATTCACAATTTCCGTGAAGAATGGTGCATTCAGATGGGGCACTACCACACCAACGTTGGCCGTACGTCCCTGACTCAGGTCCCGGGCAATGTCGTTGGGCACGTAGTCTAGCTGCGCAATGACCGCTTGAATCTTGGCCGCAGCGGTCGCTGACACATACCCGCTGTGATTGAGGGTCCGTGAGACCGTCGCAGGTGAATACCCGGCCAGCCGGGCGATGTCCCGAATATTTGCCATGGTCATTGCTCCCTTCTGTCCGAGTTAATCCGTTAGTTTCAGATAATGCCGCATCCCGTACACGACGCCATCCTCATCGTTGGTCGTGGTCACGTAGCGTCCGACCCCCTGAATCTCGGCCGTGGCGTTCCCCATCACGACGGGCGTCCCCACCGCTTGGAGCATGGGTAGGTCGTTGTGACCGTCCCCAAACGCCGCAGCTTCTGTAGCGGCGAGTTGCCGCTGGGCTAACAAATAAGCCACGCCTTGTGACTTCAAGGCCCGCCGACTGGTGATTTCTAGGTAGGACTCGCCGGACTGCTGAATATTGACGGGCAAGCCTAGTGCCGTTAATTGCTGCGCTAACTCTAGCCTAACCGCTGGTGCGCTGACAATCAACATAATTTTCATCAGCTGCCGGCTCTGCGCGAGTTCGGCCAATGACTGACGTACAATCACCGGGCTCTGATGCGTCAGCGATTGCTCGTGTAAAATCCCCGTGTCCACCCGCTGCGTATACCAGGTCGTTTGGTCGTAAACACTGACGCTAACCGTTGGAAACGCCCGTTCAATCAGTCTGAGCAACTGCACGCTGGCTGCCACTGGCAAAGCATGCTGGACCAAAGCCGCTCCGGTCACCGGGTCAAAGATCAGACCCCCGTTAAACGCAATCTGTGGGGCCGTCAGTCCCAACTGTTGAATCGCCGTGGCCATTTCCAGTGGGGCCCGGGCCGAGACCAGGGTGACCGGGACGGGGCTGGTCCGCACCGCCGCAATCGTGCCCGTACTCAGTTCACCCGTGCTGGTTAATAGTGTCCCGTCCATATCTGAAAAAATTTGTTTGATCACGTCGTCCACTCCTCTAATTTTTCTAACTGATTCTAGCTTACCGTGTGGAACGCGTTTCATAGCAAGTGCCAAAAGAAAAAAGTTTAGACCAGCCCAATTGCGGGCGAGTCTAAACTCTCTTCTTTCACGTCATTGTCAATCTTTAGTCCGTCACTTCAAAGACTTAACCGGTGGGTTTTTGTAGACCATAATTGTCCGGATCAGTGCCAGGAGCGCCAGGCTTCCAATCAAGAGATTGAAAAACCAATCAGATTGAAACGCCGGTTCTGTAAAAGCATCATTAAGTTTGAAAGCAAACAAAACCAGAATCCAAAACTTAACTGACTTGAACATACTAAGATCTCCTTATAATTCAAGTACCGATAACACAAGATATGTTCAGATGACCTATGCTGTAAAATACCACCAATTTGAACAATTTGTTAGAGAAACACAGGAAAAATCACCTGATGATTAATTACCCTTACATTAGCTGTAAAAAACCTTACCCAGCAACCTAATCAGATTACTGGGTAAGAACTTTAGTGAGATATAGAATCTATTTTAACCTTGCTTCGGAGTCCCCAAGCAATGGGGCCCATTAGCGCACTCGAACCATTTAATTATCCGTTAGCTTAAAGATTGGGACATCGGGGATCCCCCCGTCCGGCTGACCATTGGTCGTTGGCTTGGCCGTGTGCCGGGGCTCCTGCCGTTCCTTTTCGCGTTGGACCTGAGCGGCCGTCTTCAGGTTCTTGCGTTCCCAGCTCAATAGGATACGATCCATGTATTTCAGACTGTAGGCCTGACTCAAAACAGCTTCCTTCAAGGCGAGCTGAATCAGCTCTGGGCGGTAGTGGTCCTGGTCCAACCACTGGGTAATGCTTTCCATTTCCAGGGGCGATAGCGGCCGGCCAAATTCCGTTTCAATCTGATTGAACACGGCGGAGCGGTCATTGCTAACGGGCGCTTTAGCCGCCTGCTGGGTGGTCTGAGCCGCTAACTGACTCAGTTTTTCCGTTAACAACCGAAAGTCGTAGGCGTCCTGCTTCTGGCCGTCGGCGCCAGTCACGGTCGTAATCGTCATCAATTTGTGACTGATCATTTCGTGTAGCAATTGGTAGACCTTTTGCTTATCCCAGCCTAAATGGGCCGCCATCTCATCGGCGTCCGGCAGCTTAGTGCCCTGGTCCATGTAACGCCGCAGCTGGAGGAAGACCAGGAGTTGATCCGTGGTCATCCCCACCTCACGAAAGTGATCGAGCAGGTAGTTGGCCACACTGGTCTGACCCGCCTGCACGTAACGTTGGATAAATTCATCCATGTCGAAAGCCTCCTGAAAGTTAGAATCAAAACGACCGAACCCCGCAGTTGCGGTTCGATCGTCAGTTTAAGTCAAATTAGTTCGTCATAAAGTCTTTGAGGCGGGCCATCGCCGTTTCTAACGACTGCAGGTCCGTGGCGTAGCTCAAGCGAACGTGACTCGGCAGGCCAAACGCCTTCCCGGTCACCAAGGCCACGTGCGCCTGGTCCAGGATAGCGGCGACCAAGGCATCGGTCGAGGCCAAGCCCTTTAGCTGCACGGCCTCACTCACGTCGGGGAACAGGTAAAAGGCCCCCTGCGGCTTGTGGTCCAATTTGAACCCGGGAATGGCCGTCAGCAACGGATAAATCGTGTCTAACCGTTCCTGGAAGGCGGCGCGCATCCTGGCAACCGGCGTTTGGTCTCCCGTTAAGGCGGCCAGCGCAGCGGCTTGGCTCACGGCGGCCGCGTTGCCCGTCATGTGGGACAACACCGTCTTCAATGCGTCGATGATCCAGGTTGGACCGACGGCATAGCCGATCCGCCAACCGGTCATGGCGTAGGTCTTGGAGACCCCGTTGACCAGCACAGTGTGAGCGGCCACATCTGCACCCAGCGTCAGCATGGACGGTGACGGGTTAGGCCCCGCGTAGATCAGATCGCCATAAATTTCATCGGCCACAATGATCAGGTCGTGGGCCACCGCCCAGTCACCGATTGCCTGTAGTTCAGCCTTGGTGTAGACCAGGCCGCTGGGGTTTTGTGGTGAATTTAACACGATGGCCTTGGTGGCCGGTGTCACGGCGGCTTCTAACTGTGCCGGGGTGACCTTCAGACTGGCCGTCGGGGCTACCTCAATCGGGTGACCACCGGCCAATTTGACCTGTTCGCTGTAGCTGACCCAGTAAGGGGCTGGCAACAGAACGTCGTCCCCGGGGTTCAACAGGACTTGAAAGAGAGCATACAGCGCCATCTTGGCCCCCGTCGTGATGACGACTTGGTCGGCCGTCACCGTGACGTGTTGGGTCGCTAACAAATGGTCGGCCACCGCTTGACGCAGGGGCAAGACCCCCGCCGTCGCCGTGTAACCGTCCACCTGATTGGCCTGAATGGCCGTGATGGTCGCGTCCTTAATGGCCTGGGGCGTCGGAAAGTCTGGCTGACCCACGCTTAAATTGATCACATCGACCCCGGCGTCGCGAAGCTCTTGGGCTCGCTGGCCGGTCTTCAAGGTTGCGGACGGCTGAACCGCCTGCGCTCGATTTGCTAATTGCATCCACGCACACTCCTCACCACAAACTTAAATATTTGAAATCTGTTGGAGCACCTTCCCATTGGAATACTGGAAGGTGATGTAGCACAATTTACCACTCTTATTTAAATAGCTGACCTGCCAGGCTGGCTTGCCGTTAAAGACACACATCGCTGCGGACAAGACCTTCTTAGGGTTCTTGTTCCAGACCTGCTGAAGCACCGTGTTCCGTGAAAGGCCGGCACTCTTCTTAAGCACCGTCACGTCCTTACCGGTTTTCGGCACGATAGCGTACACGTCCTGGTTGGCCTTGTTCTTGCCGGCAACCGTGTAGTACGTGGTGTCCAGGTTCGTCCAGTAAAACTGGCTGGTACTGGTCAAATGACCGGATTTTTTAGCGACAGATTCCGCGTAAGCCTGGTTCTGACTCAGCGGCTTGGTGGCCTTGTTCACCATATAAGCCCCCGTAATCAGAATAACCAGAATCACGAGCAGAATGCTCAGCAATACCCAATGATGGGGTCGCTGGCGTCGTTGATACTGTTGTCTCATCAATTTTCCATCGGTCTCCCTTGTCTAATTTCAATCTTTTTCAATTATATCAAACTTCGGGTGGCGTCACGGGATTGTCCGGCTTATTTTCGAAAAAATTAACTAAACCTTGCGCAATGGCGCTGGCATCCCCCGTCGTCTGCGGCAGTTCGGCCGGTAACGCCCGTAAAATACTTTGCCCGTAATGTTTCTCGAGCAACCGTTGATCCAAAATGACCACGGCCCCACGGTCATGCGGCGTCCGAATCAGCCGACCAATTCCTTGGCGCAACTTCAACGTCGCTGCTGGCAGGGCGGCACTGTAGAACGGGTTCTTCCCCGCCGCCTCAAGCCGCGCGTAGTTCGCCTTGACGAAGACCCGGTCGGGCGAGTCAAATGGCAAACGTGTCACAATCAATAGTTCCAGTTGTTCCGCCGGCAAGTCGATGCCTTCCCAGAAGCTGGCCGCCCCCAGGAGAATGGCACCATGACTGGTAGCGAACCGTTTGGCAATCCGTTCACGACTGCCGCTGATACCCTGCGCAAAGATTTCCCGCTTGGCAAATTCTGGCTGGGCACAGAGTTGTTGGTAGACCTGTTCGATTACGCTGAGCGAGTTGAACAGCACCAACGTCTGCTTATCCACCGCCCCTGCTAGCTGGCTAATGGCCGCCGTCAGATAGGTCACGTAATCGGCCGGCGCAATGCGACTCAGGTTCGGGCCGGCATCGCTGATAAAGAGTTCTGCCTGGTTCGCGTAGTCAAAGCTGGAACGCATCCGGTGTGTCACCGTTTGCTCGCGGTCCAGGTCAAATTGGTCGAGGACATACTGAGACCGGCCGGAGGAGAACAACGTCCCCCCGGTCAGCAGGACTGGCTGGAAGCCGGCGTATAAATGATTGCGCAGGAAGCCTTCCGTGGCTAGCAGGCCACTCGCCAGTTGGAGACTGTTGCGGTCGCCAACGTGGTTGATGGTCAGCCAGAAGAGACTGGCTGGTGCCTGCTCGACCACCTGACGCAGAATCATCAACAGCCGACTCATTTGGTCGTCAAATAAATGAATCCGGGTATCGACCTGCTCGAACAAGTAGCGTTCGGACGCCGCAAACCGCTCGCTCTGTTGGTCGAAGCGGTGGCGCAGGTCATTTAGGGCTGCTAACAGATCGTCGGTCGCCGTGGTGGCGGTGGCCATGGCCGACCCCTTAGCCAATTCATTGGCCAGGTCCGCGGCCGGAATCAGTTCTTCAATAATTTGATTGTGATTGTTGGGGCGTTTAGCCGCCAAGAACCGTAAGAACAGGTGGTTGACTAACTCATTCAGCGCCGTTTCTAGGGTCTCACTCGCGGTCAAAATACCGTGGAGCGTGCCCACGGCCTCGGCATCCCCGGCAAATAAATCGAGGAGGCTGGGACCGGTCTCGCGACTAATATCGCGGTCGACATGGTGCAGTTCGTTAATCAATTGGGCAAACTTCACCTGGGTCCGCCGCTGTTTCAGCGTGCTGTCCGGCAGATGTTGGGCCTCATCGACCACCAAGTACGGCCGGTGCAGGCGCTCGCCCAAGTCAAGCGCGTGCTCACTCAAGTAAGCGTGATTGACGATGACAAACTGCGCCTGTTCCATACGTTGATCCCGGCGCCGTAAGAAATCGTCCTCGTAAAATGGGTTGTCAGCTGTGACCGACCCCTCGTGAATAATTTCCTGAAAGTAAGGTGCCCGGTACGTGGCCAAATGCAGTTCGTCTAGGTCCCCGGTCGTGGTCATGGTCAACCACACCAGCAGGCGCAACTTCAATAGCTGAGTCTGCTTGGAAATTTCGGCCACCTTTAACGTGGTGGCGAAGCGCTGGAGGTCCAGGTAGTGTCGACTGCCCTTGACCAACACCGCGTTCACGGGGAACGGCACGATGGACTTCAGGAGCGGCAGCGTTTGATCAAGCAACTGCTCTTGTAGCAACGTCGTGGCCGTACTGATGACCACGGGCCGTCCCGTTTGACCCAGATAGGCCATCGGCAGCATATAGCCGAGACTCTTCCCGATACCGGTCGGCGCCTCAACAATCATCTGCTTGACGGGGTGGCGGTCACCCTCGGCATAGTTGTTATAAATGTAATTCATCATCTTAGCTTGTTCCGGCCGCCATTCCAGGTTGTCCGGCATCAGCTTTTGCTTTTGCTTCTTAGTCTTCGGATACTTGCTAGGTTCGGCCAGCGTGGTTGGGGCATCACTCCCCGGTTTGCGCAGGGCCAAGCCGTTTTTCACGTAGAGATAATCCGGCAACTTGCGCGGCTGTTGTTCATTCAGTCCCCGCGCCACGTCAAAAAGAGCCGCCGTTTGTAGCGGTAGTTCCGGATGCAGATCAATCATGCGTTGCAGCGTCACCTGCGGCAGTGCCCGCAACCGGCGGAACAGGAAAATGAAGAGCTCCGCCGTAGCACTGGCATCACTGTCCGCGGAATGTGGATTGTCGTGTTCAATGTTAAACAAGCCACTCAAATCCCGTAACCGAAAACTAGCGGCCGTGGGCAAGAGAATTTGACTCAACGACACCGTGTCCAACGCTTCAATCGTCAGCTCTGGATAGCCGACGCGACTGAATTCCGCGTTAATAAAGGGTAAATCAAAATTGACGTTGTGGGCCACAAAGACCGTATTCGTCAACAGACTGTAAAGGGTCCCGGCCACGTCGTCAAACAGCGGCGCGTGTCGAACCCGGCGATTCGTGATTCCCGTCAAGCGCGTAATGGCCTGGGGAATCTCTCTGAGCGGATTCACGTCCGTCTCAAAGTGATTAATAATTTGATTATGCTGGACGAAGACGCACCCAATCTGGATAATGCGGTCGCCATCTGTCACACTGGTTCCGGTCGTCTCAATATCAACCACCGCGTAAACCGTGTCTTTATCCATATATGCTCACCAATTTCTGCACAATTTGCGATAATAACTGGCACTATGATACACCACTTACGCCGCCAGCGCCACGACTGACTGCGCCATTGGCTAAATTTCCTTAGAATGTTTACTTTGATGGTTCTGGCGCCTCCGGGGGCGTGAAAAATGAAAGGCACTGAGTTGGTGGCAGTCCGTTCCCGCCGGTGGGCTCAAGACGCCCTGCTGTGGGGTCGGTTCCAGCCTGAAATTCACAGTCTCAAAGGTCGCCCCATGCTCTAAGCTGAGAAAACCACTCAGCTAAGACCATCGACACAGCTGGGCGACTTGGCCCACCTCTGGTCACTTTACATGGATCGTTCATTTTTCCCATCCCCGGAGGCTAACCATCTGCGATAAACATTACGCAAATTTTCCCACTGGCTACTGTCAGTCTATCGGGTTTCTATTTTCTAACTGAACAAAACGGTTAGATTGTATTCGACATAGCAGATAAAAGGTTCAAGCCCCATGCTCTAGCTGAAAAAAGCCACTCAGCTAAAACCATCGACACAGTTGGGCATCTTGGCCCACCTCTGGTCACTCTACATGGATCGTTCATTTTTCCCATCCCCAGTAAACATTGCAAAACTTGTGGTCAATGACTGCTGTCAGTCTATCTAGTTCCTACTTCGTAACTGGACAAAACGTTTGGGGTGAATTCAACATGACCCAATGGAAATTAACGCGATAACTTGTTGCCTCTCAGGACGTCGGTGTCCTGTCCACCATGGTCCATTCCGGAGGCATTAGCAATGACCAATTTTAGAGTAACTGGATTAGCAGGCAAACTTTCTATAGAAAGGGTTAATTTTTCGTCGATTTCCGGATTTTGACTGCCAAAGCTAGCGCAACGCCAATCAGTAGAGTATGATATTTTTTGGTAAGTAAATTCGATGCAGAAAGTGAGCGAGATAACTTGGGTAGAACGGCAATCGGTAAAAGTAATGCCAAAATTATTCTCATTGGGGACCATAGCGTGGTGTACGGCCAGCCGGCCATTGCGTTACCCCTGCCCTCAGTCACGACTCAGGTGATCATGCGTCATGCCGACAACGGCCAGACCATTACCAGTCGTTACTTTGACGGGCCCATCGCTCAAATGGGACAAAATTTAGCGGGCGTGGCGGCCTTGATCACGACGTTATTAGACCGGTTCGACGGTCAAACGACTCCGTTTACCATGGCCATCACCAGTGACCTCCCCGCCGAACGGGGGATGGGGTCCTCCGCTGCCGTGGCCGTGGCCATCACGCGCGCCATGTACCGCTTCTTCCAGCGCCCCCTCAACCGCGAACTGTTACTGAGCACGGTTGACATCGCTGAAAAAATTACACACGGCAATCCCAGCGGTATTGACGCCGCCACCGTCAGCTCCGACGTGCCCATCTGGTTCGTCCCCCGCCAGGAAACGTTACAGATTCCCTTTACCCTGCGTGGCTACTTAGTCATCGCCGACAGCGGCATCAAGGGCCAAACGGGGCAGGCCGTGGCCGCAGTTGCCCGGCGAAAGATGGCCTTCCCCCAGGAGACCACGCAACAGATTCAACGCCTCGGCGAGCTCAGCCACCAGGCCCGCACCGCCCTGGCAACCCCCGATTTAATGCAGCTTGGTCAGATCATGACGGACGCGCAACAGCAATTAAAGGGGCTAGGCGTCAGTTCACCCGAGCTAGACAATTTGACCCAGGTGGCTTGCCAAAACGGCGCCTTAGGGGCAAAATTGACCGGTGGCGGTATGGGCGGCTGTTTGATCGCCCTCTGCCCTGATTTAGCCACGACCCACCAAGTTGAAGATCACCTACGAGCTACCGGCGCCACGCAAACGTGGACGGAGGCTTTTAACCTTGAGGAGGAACACCAATGACAGCGGTCACCGCAAGAGCGCACACCAACATTGCCCTGGTCAAATACTGGGGCAAGGCCGACACCAAGCTGATGCTGCCGCAAACCAGCAGTCTATCGCTAACGCTGGACCAATTCTATACGGACACGACGGTCAACTTTGTGAGCGACCTCACTGCTGACGAAGTGGTGTTAAATGGCCAACGACTGACCCCCACGGCCAGCCAGAAGGTCCGCCACGTGTTGGACCTGGTTCGCCAGCAAAGCGATGAGACGCGGTTTGCGCGGGTCAGCTCGACCAATCACGTGCCGACCGCGGCCGGTTTAGCTTCCTCCGCCTCCGCCTTTGCGGCCTTGGCCGGCGCAGCTAGTCGTTCGGCAGGTCTTAATTTATCACGCACGGACCTGTCCCGGTTGGCTCGGCGCGGCTCTGGTTCTGCGACCCGGTCCATCTTTGGTGGCTTCGTGGAGTGGCAAGCTGGCATCGACGACGCGACCTCATTAGCCGTGCCGTTTCAAGAACAGGTCGACTGGCCGATTGCCATGGTCGCCCTGGTTTTGGACCCGCGCCATAAGAAAGTCAGCTCGACCCAGGGGATGCAAAGTAGCGTGACCACGTCGCCCTATTATCCCGCCTGGAAAACGGTGGTGGCCGATGACCTAGCAGCCATTAAGCCCGCCATCTTGGCCCAGGACTTCACCACGACCGGTGAGATCCTGGAGGCCAACGCCATGCGGATGCACGCCCTCACGTTGAGCGCCAATCCACCGTTCAGCTACTTTAACGGCGAAAGCCTGGCTGCCATGCAAACGGTCCGTGACCTGCGTGCTAGCGGCGTGTCCTGCTACTACACACTGGACGCTGGCCCCAACGTGAAGGTCTTCTGCCAAGAGGCCGACCTGCCCGCCGTCACGACGCGCTTGGCCGCCCAATTTGGCGCCGACCAAGTTATCGTGGCCCATCCCGGACCAGGTATTGCCTTTCTTTAAAAGTCATTTAGACGGGGCTGACTGCTAGTCTTTTACTCAAAATCAGCCATCAGCTAAATGCATACTTAGTCACTAATACTGAAATTTAAACGCTGGTAGCCAAAGTATGTTGACCCGCTTTTCCATTACACAAACGACTTAATTGTGATTTAAGCCAATGTTAACCGCTTAGGGAATTGTTATCTTTGAGACGTGGTCCACAGCGGCTCAAAGTAAGCTCGGAGACCGCATTTTGGCTCCGAGCGCTCGCCCACCGCGTCCCGGCCCATTTTCACCAGCCCGGAGGCACTGACTTCCCCCACATTAAAAACCTGATTCACCTAAAAGATTTGTCACAGAAGGGACCTGATTTTTTTGATTTCCGCGCAAGCACCCGGAAAACTTTATATCGCTGGCGAATACGCCGTGGTCGAACCTGGTTACCCGGCAATTATTGTTGCCCTCAACCAGTTCGTCACCGTCACCATTACGCCCAGCCAGGACTACGGGCGGATCGCGTCCAAACAGTACCAGGAAAACTCGTTGTACTGGCAGCGTCAAGGCAGCGAACTCGTCTTTGACAACCGCGATAACCCGTTTCACTACATTCTCTCGGCCATTCGGTTGACCGAACAGTATGCCCAGGCTTTGGGCAAGCCACTGGCGATGTATCACTTGAACGTCAACAGTGACCTCGACAGCGCCGATGGCAAGAAGTACGGCCTCGGTTCCTCCGCTGCCGTCACCGTCGCCACCGTCAAGGCCCTCTGCCAATTTTATGATATTCAAATGAGCAAGGACCGCCTCTTCAAGTTGGCTGCCATTGCCCATTTAGACGTGCAAGGCAACGGCTCCCTGGGTGACATTGCGGCTTCCGTTTACGGTGGCTGGATTGCCTACCAGGCCTTTGACCGCGACTGGTTAGCCTCCGCTCGCCGGGAGCTCACCCTAGAACAATTGCTCGACACCGACTGGCCCGGATTACAAATTGAACTCCTGACGCCACCGGAATCGCTGCGATTGATGATCGGTTGGACGGGAACTCCCGCCTCGACCTCCCATTTGGTCGACAAGATTGCCCTGTTCAAGGCGACCCGCCGCAAGGACTACCACGCCTTTCTTCGTGAAAGTCGCGAGTGCCTGCAACGGATGATTCAAGGATTCCACGACCAAGACCTGGACGCCATTCAACACGAAATCGCCGTCAACCGTGATTTGTTAAACCGATTGGCCTGCCTGAGTCACGTCACGATTGAAACCACCCTCCTGAAGACCATGTGTGACATCGCCGTGCATATCGGTGGCGCCGCCAAATCCTCCGGTGCCGGTGGTGGTGACTGTGGCATCGTCATCATCAACGCTGCCAAGGACCTCGCCCGTTTGCTCAAAGAATGGGAAACACGAGGCATCGAGCCACTGAAGTTGAACGTCCACCACGTTATCGAATAAGGAGCGCACACTTATGGACCTCACCCGTCACGCCCACCGCAAGGACGAGCACCTGTCGTTGGCGGAAAAATTTTATCAACCCGTTGCGGCTAGTCAGTTCGACCAGCTGCGGTTCGTGCACCAGAGCTTACCAGAAATGGCCAAGGCCGACGTGGACTTACAAACGCAGTTAGGCCCGCTGACGCTGCCGGTGCCACTCATGATTGAAGCCATGACCGGCGGCAGTCCCCGCACGGGTCAGGTCAACGCCCAACTCGGACGGATTGCTGCGGCCACGGGGATGCCCGTCGCTAGCGGCTCACAGAGTATCGCGCTCCAGGATGCCAGCACGACCGATACCTTCACCCCCTTACGTGAGAACAATCCGGACGGCCTGGTCTTCGCCAACATTGGTGCGGGCCACACGGTCGCTCAGGCGCAGGCCGCCGTGGATATGTTGGCGGCTAATGCCTTGGAAATCCACGTCAATGCGGCACAAGAGATCGTGATGCCCGAGGGCGACCGGACCTTCCACTGGCTGGACGGTATCGGTGAAACCGTGGCGGCGCTCGACGTCCCCGTCATCGTCAAGGAAGTCGGCTTTGGCATGGCTCACGAAACGCTCGATCAGTTAGCCGGCGTTGGCGTCCAGCTGGTCGACCTGGGTGGTCGTGGCGGCACGAATTTCGTCCAAATCGAAAACTTCCGCCGACCTGCCAAGGAACTCAGCTACCTGGACGGTTGGGGCCAAAGTACGGTTGAGTCTCTGCTGGAAGCACGGCAGGTTCCCAAACTTCAAACGATTGCCACGGGTGGCATCCGGCAACCACTGGACGCCGCTAAGGCCCTCGCATTGGGGGCTCGGGTCGTGGGAAGTGCGGGGCAGATCCTTCACAGTCTGATTAAAACGGATGAGGAAACGACCACCCAGCTGTTACTGGGCTGGCAAGACGGTCTGCGGGACATTTTAACCTTACTTGGGTGTCGCAATTTGGCGGCACTCCGGGAACAGCAGCTTCTACTGAGTCCAGAATTAATGAGCTATTGTCAGCAACGACACCTCACGAACTAGCACTTATTCTATAAATAACACAGCTTAAAGACATTGATTTAACGCTAATTGCATAAACCAATTAAAAAAAGGCGCTTGGGAATTTTCCCAAACGCCTTTTTGCGAGTCAAATTCGACTTTTTAAAATTTCAAGGTGTTACATTTCATTATCATAAACGGTGAACCGCAATCCCTTGGGGAAGAAATTCTTCACGGTCGTCCCCACGACCTTGCCGAACCCAACCGGTTGACTGGCGCACGTTAACAAGTACCAGCCCTTCTGCGGGGCCGTTGCCAACGTGAACGTCTCGCCGTGGACCCAGGCGCGCCACTGCTCAGCAGTAATGGCCAAGGTCTGTGTCACCCGCTGTGGGTCGCTGGCCAAGGCCAGGGCATAGGCTGGTTCGAACCGGTTCTTCTTGAACGTCCCCAGGTGTAACCCGGGCCGAAAGACGTGGCACTTTTTCAGGTTAGGCAGGCCTGCTGGCACAGCAAACAGTTGGTCCTTAACCGTGACCAGGTCGGTAAAATCATTGCTGCCTAACACGTGTTGCGCAAAGTCTTGCCAGAGCTTCCGTTGGTCGCCCGTCAATGGTGTGCCCAACTTAGCCACCCCGTGTAATGGGGCGGCTTCCCCAGCATCCCGTTCTAATTTAGCAACGAAATGGCCTTCACCCTTCATTAGATGTGGGAACAGGCGTGCCGCCTTCTTGAGTTCAGGATTGCCATCGGCCCACTCTGGCCGGGCATCCACCACACCACCAACCTTAGTGATCGGTGTTAAATGAAAGTCCGGGTAGTTTTCCAAGACCCAGGCCATCATCTGCTCGTCTTCCTCGGGGGCAAACGTACAGGTGGAGTAAATCAACTGACCACCGGGCTTGACCATCTTCAAGGCTTCCGTCATGATCTCCCGTTGCCGGGTCGCACATTCCTGTACGTAATCCAATGACCAATAAGACATGGCATCGGGGTCCTTGCGGAACATCCCCTCACCAGAACACGGGGCATCCACCAGGACCTTGTCGAAGTAGTCGGGGAACACGGGACTCAGCCGGTCCGGCGACTCGTTTAAAATGAGAGCGGACCGCACGCCAAAGCGCTCCACGTTTTCGGCGAGGACTTTCACCCGTTTCCGATTGATCTCGTTAGTCACCAGCAGGCCCGTGCCTTGGAGGTAACTGGCCAGATGGGTCGTCTTTCCCCCAGGGGCCGCACACAGATCCAAGACCTTATCGCCCGGTTGGGGAGCCGCCGTGGCGCCGACAAACATGGCACTGGGTTCTTGACTGTAGACCGCACCACTCTGGTGCATCAACGTCCGGCCACCAACGGTTCCTAAATGGCCCAACGGTTCATAGGGGACCGTCTCCGGCGCCGTTAAATCGGTCGGCAGGTCGTGATGCGCGGGATTGACCCGGTAGCCACTGAGGCTGGGCGTGTCAAAGCTGGCAAAGAACTCGGCCGCTGCCGGTCCCAAGAGCCGTTGGTACTTCGTAATAAAATCGTCAGGTAAATTCACCGTTATTCCTCCATTTTGCTAGATACAACTAATCATTTGTTATATACATATTACTAGCCTTCGTCTTAAATTCTGTCCCCATTATACCCGTTTCACCGGGTGAACTCTACCCCGGGTGAAAGTGAAATGGTCGCTATTTTCAGAAAGGTGTGTTAAATTGTAAGGGCGAGTTTTATTTTGAACGTGAATCCAATCAACCAACGAAATTGCGAGGTGTTTCTCTTTGGAAAGAAAATTAATTGCCATTGACCTAGATGGCACAACTTTAAATGCAGAATCTCAGCTCTCTGCTAAGACCAAACATGTCTTGACTCAAGCCCGGGAAGCGGGTCACATCGTCAGCATCGTGACCGGCCGCCCAAACCGGATCTCGGCCAACTTTTACGATGAGCTGCACCTGGATGGCCCGATGATCAACTTTAACGGGAGCCTGGGTCATATCCCCCACCAACAATGGTCGGACGAATACCAATATACCTTTAACAAGGAAGTGGCTTTCGACCTGCTGGCCCACCGTGAAGAACTGGGTATCAACATGATTGCCGCGGAAGGCAAGAATCTCTTCCTAGCCGTGCGCGACCAACCCGTTGAAGTGGGGTTCTTCCCCTCCGTCTTACAGTCCAATCAAATTTTGAACCAAAAGACGTTGACTGAAAATCCCACGAGCTTAACAGTCGCAGTCGACCGCAGCCATCAAGAACACCTGCTGAGCTACCTGCGACACAACTTCAGTGATGAAGTCGACGCTGCCCCTTGGGGTGGTCCAAACGCCGTGGTGGAACTAGGCGTCAAGGGGGTCCAGAAGGCAACCGGCGTGGACTTTCTGGCCCACCAGTACCACGTGGACCGCAAGAACATCATTGCCTTTGGTGATGAGCACAACGATACGGCCATGATCGATTACGCCGGTTGGGGTGTGGCCATGCAAAACGCCACGCCAGCCATCAAGGGCCTGGCTCAGGACGTCACGTCGCTCGACAACGACCACGACGGCCTCGCCACCTACCTGCAAGATTACCTAAAATTAGCTGAATAGACGCGAAAGTCGCCACCCCAAATCAGTGAGGTGGCGACTTTTTGTTAGGCACAATTAATTATTTCAGGTTTAAATAGCCGGGTAATAGCTGCTGATATAGTTCCGTAAAGTCCAAGAACATTTGTTGGTCGACATATTCGTCGACCTGATGGGCCGTGTTACTACCGGGACCGAAGACGATGAATGGGAACTGGTTGCCCTTGTCCTTTAACAGGTTAGACGCATCGGTCACGGCGGGTAGTGGTAACTTGGGAATCGGTTCACCGGCAAATGGTTCCCCCAGCTTAGCCGCTAAATTACTCAGCGAATTGTCCTGCGGCTCTTCAACCGGCCATTGATCCATGTAGATGTCCATGGTCACCTGGGCCCCCTGCGCATTTTGCTGGTCGATCAGGTGTTGGAGCGTCTCGCGCACGGCGGCGTTATCAAATTCTGGAATCGTCCGCACGTTCATCTCGGCCGTGGCCGCTTCGGGAATCGAGTTGACCTGATTCCCCCCGGAGAAAATGGTCGTGTTGAAGGCCAATTTACCCAGCAAGGCGTTTTCCTTAGACGTTTCCCGGAAGGCTTGGTTGGCCTGGGTCAAAATCGCCAGCAGCGGATCAATCGCGTTGGCGCCTAACTCCGGCATTGAGCTGTGTGCGGCGAGGCCCTTGGCCGTCAGCCGCACATCCATCGAGCCCTTGTGTGAGGAAAACAGGTTGTAGCCGGTGGGTTCGCCGATCAATAGGGCATCGACATCGTCCATGGCCCCCGTCTCGTAGAAGGCCTGTGAACCGTACTCGCCGACCTCTTCGCCCACCGTAGCCATGAGGCGAATCGTGCCGTGCGTGGGTTGCCCGGCCGCGTGCAGCTCAATCAGGGCAATCGTTAACGCGGCCAGCCCGGATTTCATATCCGCTGCCCCGCGACCGTATAGCCGGTCATTGCGGTTCGTTAACGTAAACGGATCACTTTGCCACTGACTAACTTCACCGGGTGAGACCACGTCCATGTGCCCAGAAACGCCTAAGACTGGCCGGCCACTGCCGATTTCGGCGACCAAGTTGGGCCGTTGGGCGTTGCCATTTACTGGCAATAATTTCGCCCGAATACCGTGTTCACCCAACAATTGTTGCAGGTAGGTGGCCACCGCCACCTCGTTATCGTTGACCGAGTGAATCGCCACCAGGTCACTAAGAATTTGAACTTTCTGTGCCGCCGTCAAAACTGCCATCGCAGATTCCTCCTTCAATGATTCAACAACTTAAGTGATTATCCTCATTGTAACCCGAACGCGCGTACAATTCCCGCAACCCGTTCGGCCAATTTAACGCCTAAAATTTCAGGTAACCGTCAAGCCCCTGCACGTATTGCCCGCGACAATGGTAAACTAGAACCAAGACCAAAGGAGGTTCCCCCATGCGTCCCACGATTCAAACCCTTTACGATCCCAACCTGCCAACGATTCTCTTTTCCCTGCATCCCCTGCCAACCGAACAGATTCGGCTCGGCGAAAAGGTGCTCGAGTACCGGAAGCATTTTCTCAAACACGCCTTTCAGGGCTTCGTTCACATGACCGGAACCCACGGCGGCGTCACGCTATTCGTGCGGTGTGCCCGGCCACTCACAGCCACGCCGGCAAAGCTCGCCCAATTGGGTCAACAGCTCCAGCACGACGATCCGCAGGCCATTCAGGATTACCTGGGCGCGGCGGGCATCGCCATCCCCATTTCGGCCGTGGCAACGCTGCCCACCTTATCGGCGCAGACGTTGCGCGCGGTCGACCCGACGTTCGTGGCACCGCGGACCTTCGTTTACCTGGACAAGCCGCAAAAACAAGCGCTATTAGCCTTTCTGCTCAGCCAACCTTATACCAACTACTTAGAAAACGACTGGTGCACCCGAATCAAAACCGTTCGCACCATTTTAGGCGATTGCCCCGATTAGTTGTCGCGCCACATCTTGGTCACCCGAAACCGGGAAACCAGGCCCAGCGGATCAATCTTTTGCCGGTGGACCTTCACTAACAGATGCCACTCGGTCCCGGTGATGCTGCCCATGTACCAACTGGCCGGCCAATCGCCATCCGGTTGCACGGTCACCGTGATTTTAGGGTGTTGCTGCAGGCGGCGCAACAGTTGCTGGTCGTTACCCGTTAAGGTCTTAATTTTGGACCACCTGTGGGCCCGTAAATCCCGGTTGATTGTCCGTTCCGCGTAGGCTTGGCCCTGCGCACTACTGGGGTCGCTCACCACGACCCAGCCCCACAGGCCACCGACAATGAGCACCCCAATCACTAACCACAATCCTTTACGCATCCTCATATCCCCCATCTCTAACGAAAAACGGCTCACCCGTCTGCCATCCGCAGCGGTGAGCCGTTTCGTTTTATTTTCAATTAACTTGGCTTAATCTTGATGGAACGCTTGCGTTGCCTTGATGGCTGCTTGCCAGCCATTGTAGCAGCGTGCCCGCTTGTCTTCGGCCATCTGCGGCACGAACTCGTCACGCGACTTGTGCATCGCGCGAATCGTGTCCATGTCCGGCCAGAAGCCCACGGCCAAGCCGGCCAGGTAAGCCGCACCGAGAGCGGTCGTTTCGTTGATAGCGGCCCGCTTGATCGGCGTGTTTAAAATGTCCGCCTGGAACTGCATCAGGAAGTTGTTGTTGGCGGCCCCACCATCGACACTCAGGGACTGCAGGTTCAACCCGGTCTCCTTGGTCATGGTGTCGACCACGTCCCGCGTTTGATAAGCAATGGCTTCAACCGTGGCCCGGACGAATTGTTCCCGCGTGGTGCCACGGGTCAAGCCAAAGACGGCGCCCCGGGTTTCCTGGTTCCAGTATGGCGCACCCAGCCCGGTAAAGGCAGGGACCACGTAGACATCGCCCGTGGTTTGGGCGTCCACGGCCATTTTTTCGGATTCGCTGGCATTTTCAAAGAAGCGCATGCCGTCACGGAGCCATTGAATGGCGGAACCGGCCACGAAGATGGACCCTTCCAACGCGTAAGTCACCTTGCCATTTAGCCCGTAAGCAATCGTGGTCAGTAACCCATTGTGCGACAGCGTGGGTTCTTCACCGGTGTTCATGACGATGAAGGCCCCGGTGCCGTACGTGTTCTTGATCATCCCTTTGTCAAAGGCAGTCTGCCCAAACAAAGCGGCCTGTTGGTCACCGGCAATCCCGGCAATCGGCACCTGAACCCCACTGAACGTGTAGCCCGCGGTGTAGCCGTAAATTTCGGAAGAGGACCGCACTTCTGGTAACAGGGATTCGGGGATGTTCAACCAGCCCAGAATTTCCTTGTCCCAGGCCAGGTCGTGGATGTTGTAGAGCATGGTCCGGCTAGCGTTGGTGTAGTCAGTCGCGTGGACCCGGCCCCCGGTCAGCTTCCAGAGAATCCAGGTATCGATGGTCCCAAATAACAGTTCGCCGCGTTCAGCGCGTTCCTGGGCCCCGTCAACGTGGTCTAAGATCCACCGAATCTTGGTGGCGGAGAAGTAGGAGTCGATGACCAGCCCGGTCTTCTCGTGGATGGCATCTGAGTAGCCATCGGCCTTCAATTGGTCCGCAATTTCACTGGTCTGTTTGGACTGCCAAACAACCGCATGGTAAATGGGTTCGCCGGTCTTCTTGTCCCAGATGATCGCCGTTTCCCGTTGGTTGGTGATCCCGATACCCCGGACCTTGTAAGGTTGTACGTCTGAATCGATTAACGCATCAGAAATAACGGATTGCACTGCATTCCAGATTTCATTTGCGTCATGTTCGACCCAACCTGGTTGCGGGAAGTACTGGTGAAATTCACGCTGTGCCTGTCCCGCAATTTGGCCGTGCCGGTCGAATAAAATAGCCCGGGTACTCGTCGTCCCTTCGTCAATTGCCATCATGTATTGTTGATCACTCATCGTTCAACTCTCCATTCATTCGTTCGTTAGCGACGGCCTAATTTTGCCGTGATGTCGCACTTGTTACTAGTATACCGAAAACGACCGCGTTAGCCAAACGTTTTTCAAAATGAAACCGCCACCAATACCGGTATATCGGACTTGGTGGCGGTTTATAAGTTTTCGCAAATATTTATTACTTTTCGTCGCTCTTCAAAACGCCGGCCACACCGTAACGGTTAGGCTGCATTTCGCGTAAGATGACGTGCACGTGTTCGGCTGGAGCGCCGGTGTTCTTGGTCACAGCAGTGGTGACGTCTTGAACCAAGGCCTTCAATTGGTCTTGTGAACGGCCAGCAATCAAATCGATGTTAACAATTGGCATTTAATTTCGTTCCCTTCTGTATGTGAATAGTCATATTATACCGGTAAATACCATAAGCGACAAGGTGTTTACACTTTTCAGATGGCAATCCTAGGAAACTAGTTTCTGGGAGAACTCAATTAATCAACGAATTAAATTAAACATACAAATGTCTAATTTTTCTTCTGATAACTTTTGAAATTTTATGCGGAATGATGACGATATTTGAATTTAAATACATATTTAGCATTTCTTGTCATTGTCTTCGTCAGAACTTACCAATCCACATAAATTTCTCATACAATCTATAGCAATTTCACTATTCATTTTCTTACTGTATTCATAAAATTGGTCTTCAAATCTATTCGCATTTACTTCTAGCTACTTAAGTCCATCCAAACCGGTTACGTTCATTGGCAACGATAAGGTTATCCACTATAGAACATAAGCTACCAATAGATTTTTGTTCCTCAATATGGACTGGAACAATATATTTGTGCTCAGAAACATTTGTCCAATCTGCTCTTGGCATTTTTGTCCCCGAAGTTATATTTGCAACCAGCTGAAACTCTTTGCTTTGTATTAATGCGTAAACAAAACTTGTTGATATTTTTTCCCTAGGCCTCAAAACCCAGAAATCCCCAACTGCTGTTCCTGAAAACTTTGCTAAAAACCATTTCTTTAGATATGGTCGCAATTTACCGTATACTATATCGCCTGCTGTAAAAGCAACTCCCTTCTTCGTAGTTGCATTACAGATACCTTTTAATTGACCATATTCAGGAATAACATTTTCGTATTCTACCTGTGGAAAATCGCTTTTATTTTGCCCAGCAGTGATTCTAGTAACTATTTCGCCTAACTTACGCTGCTCCCAAACGTAAGGCAAAAATACAACGAAATAACTGGTTTTGCTTGGGAGCAGCGTAAGTTGGGAGAAGTAAGTCGCATATTTGATGGAACCCACCAAACGCCCAATTATCAGCCTAGTGGGGTACCTTTCCTAAGTGTAGAGAATATAAAGACCTTAGACACAAACAAATTTATTTCTAAAAAGGACTTTGCTGATAATTTTAAAGTGTTCCCCCAAAAGGGTGACATCTTAATGACAAGAATTGGTGATGTAGGAACGCCTCAAGTAGTTAACCGTGAGGGAAATATTGCTTACTATGTAAGTTTGGCATTAATTAAACCACAAGTTGATTCATTCTTTTTGAAATATGAAATTGAATCGTCTGAATTTCAAAAGGAATTGTGGAAGCGAACCCTTCATGTGGCTTTTCCAAAGAAAATAAATAAAATTGATATTGGAAAAATTACAGTAAGCTTTCCCAAGAGAGATGAACAAATTAAGGTTGGACATATCCTTATGTTTTTAGAAGCCCTTATCGTTGCCAATGAACGACAAGGAAAAATCGCACTAATCTTCTCAATGCGATTTTTCAAACTATATTTAACGGATTACGTATAATTTAGATAAGACTTGCCAAATGTTTCATCACCTTATCATTATCCTGATTCTCCAATTCTTGAATGATATGAATATAAGTTTGTTGGGTGGTTGTCATATTAGAATGACCTAATCTCCGTGCTACAGATGCAATACTTACGCCAGCGTATAACAACAGTGAGGCGTGTGTGTGTCGTAGCCCATGAACTGAGATAACTGGCACCTGGGCTCGCTTACACAGCCGTTCCAAATAATGATTAACAGTATCGTTGTAAACCTTACCTTGAACAAATATTGGCTTATCCTCTGGCAGATGCTTCGTTAGCTGGGAAAATTGAATAACCGTTTGCCAATCTAACGGGATTTTCCTCACTGATGACTCGTTTTTAGTAGGCGCAAATCCACCAAGGGACGACTTATAATCCCATGTTTTATCAACGGTTAGTGTCTGATGCGCAAAATCAAACGAATCCGGTGTAACTCCCAACGCCTCCGCAAATCTTAATCCGGTTTTTGAAATCAGAAGAATAAAATAATCCCAATTCACCTCACCAGCCAAATCTAGTTCGTTCAACAACGCCTGTAGCTCGTACTGGTGTAAAAATTTTATCTTATGCTGTTGGTGGCTAGTTCCCTTGATAATCGCTTTTCTCGTAGGATCACGTCCAATCATCCCTTCCTCAAGAGCATCCAGTAAGGAGCTCTTTAAATGGCGATGAAAGTCCATTGTGGTTTGCCGCTCATGTGTCTCAGCATAATCATTAAGCAATTGCTGATAGGTTAGTCGAGATAGTTCTTCCAGCGTCATGTTTGGTGCCAATGCAACCAATTGTTTATAGGTCATTTCATATTTTTGATAGGTCACTGGTCGTACCGCCCCCGCCTTATAGAGTTCCATCCATTGCTTAAAATACTGACAAAATCGTACATTCTCCGTCATTTTATAAACCTCCCCAAAATAAATAAGCTATTCAATCACAGATAGACTGAATAACTTATTTATAATGAATTGTTATACAAAATGCGAGTAGATAAAATCGATACTTAAGTTTCCTTTCACCCAAGCAAAGCGAAATTGTCCTTGATACACAAATTAATTAAACAAACATATTTTGCATCAAATATTTCTTCAATTGCTTCAGTTCGTCGACCTTTTTCTCATTGGCAACGATAAGCTTACTAAGTAATTTATATGAGCTTGCAATTTCTTTTTGTTCTTCTAAACTAGGGTAACTTATCATAAAATTTTCAACATCCTTTTTTGTTATATTAGGATCCTTTCGACTACTTGCCGCCAACGGTTTCCACTCACTAACTCTGACATTCAATTCAGCCAATAAAAAATATGGGTTTATGTATCCGTTAGGTTCAAAAGCTGACAAAGCCTGGTTAATTGTGGCCGGGAACGTTAAAATCCCTGTTCTACCGATTTGATTCATTCCACCATACATCGCAAGTAATACACTGTCCTTCTCTAATACATGCAGGCCTTTGAGTCCTGCTTTTGAAACAAAAACTTGTGCTGATACAATCTTATAATTATTTAATTCTGTGGTTCTGATCCAAGGGGTCCCGGTTGAAGAGTAGTTTAAAGGGTCCTTTTTGGATGGTGTTTGTCCGGAATACACTTGATATAATTCCTTGAGCTTACGCTGCTCCCAAGGATCAGAGAAGCCCTTAAACCTCCACTCTACAGAGAATAACCTCTGTAGAGTTAGCTTTTTACAGTTTCTTAACTGATCAACCTTTTTCTTGTTTAAATCGATAAGGTTATCTACTTGGCTAATTACCAGACCAATCTTTTTCTGTTCTTTCAGAGCAGGAATGTTGATTTTTTGTTTCAGAAAGTCTTTAGCAACTATACTGGTCATCATTGTCGTTTTTGTTGTCGTTTTTTCCAAAATTCTCCCCATAACATTTTCATCATGGATATAATATTTCCAGAAATTCATATCCATATTTATCTTAGGTCGAAAAACCACAAAAACATGGGAAACAATTCCATCCCCAAGATCATTCAGAACAAACCTACCTGAATGAAAATTTTTGCTTTTATTTCCCTCAAATGCTATATCTCCCTTCTTTAGGAAATTGTACGTCTTTAAATAAGGTTCTCTAACATCGACACTAGCTTCTTTCCATGACATCGTAGCGACCGAAATGATTTTGTCAGCAGAATAAGTCAGCTGTTTATTTTTTCCTTTTGATTCCGAAAACAGTTCAGAGAAAGTAACCTTTTCCCAGAAAGTATTACTAAAAAAAAGACGTGGAATTGCTTTGCTTGTAATTTTCATAGTAAACTAAAAATCCTTCCTCAATCAATTTATGTATCCTAGCTTACGCTGCTCCCAAGGGTCAGAAAAGCCTTTGAATCTCCATTTGACGGAAAAAATTTTTTCCACCACAAGATTCTTTACCGCCTTTAATTCATTAACCCTTCTCTCACTTGCAACGATAAGATTGTCTAGCTTAAATAAAGTATCACCTATTCTTTTCTGCTCATCTTTGTTACTTGGGAGCTCAAATGATGTACTCATAAAATCCACTGGAGAAATATTAAGCAATCCATGATTTCTTGCTCCCTCTGCGGCTACTTTAGAAATCTCTCGATGCCAGCTTGACGTTTCGTAATATTGAGCTAAGAACTGCGGATCTGCCAAAATACTTTTAAAGGTAATATACAGTGTTGACACTGCCCCAGACTCATAGTTTTCAAGTCTCTTGACGGTACCAAATGGATAGCCTTTTGAATAACTTTTATTGTACGCAAATTCTCCACGAAGCAATAGAATGTAATTCGTCAGATTTTTACTGGCCACGATTTTATTAAAGTAGTCTCTTTGATCGACAAGCCCTAGACCAGCTGAAATTGTAAGTGGCCGTGAAGTTTGTAGCTTGGAGTTCTTTCGGGTAACTCTATCTGCAACCTCGTTTAATCTTCGTTGCTCCCAAACGCCCTCAAAACCACGAAATCGTACCCGTGGCACTAATCTCTTCTTATCATCTATCATTTTAAAATCCTCTTAATAGCCTCAAGCTGCTGCTGAGCGACAGCGTCTTGACCAACCAAATCATCCAGCATATTTCCTAAATCAGACTGTAGGGTCTTAATTTCATCATTTGTGCTCTGGATATCTGTGACCAACTTTTCCACATCAACGGGTGGTTCTTCCTCAAAAGTATCCACATAACGTGGGATATTTAGGTTAAACTCATTCTCCTTGATTTCTGACAATTCAGCTCTATGAGCGTACTTGTCTACATCTTCACGGGTATTGTAGATCTCGATAATCTTATCAATATCCTCATCCCGCAAAATGTTTTGATTCTTTCCCTTTTCAAACTGCTGGGAAGCATCGATAAAGAAGATATCCTTCGTTGTCTTATGCTTTGAGAAGACCAGAATCGTTGTTGGAATTGAAGTGGAATAAAACAACTTGGCTGGCATCCCAATAACTGCATCAAGATAGTTTTTTTCAATCAATGCCTGCCGAATCGTTCCCTCAGCCGCACCACGGAACAGCACCCCATGGGGTAAAACGATTGCCATTTTTCCTTCTTCAGAAAGGTGGTAAAGCCCATGCAGTAAGAAGGCAAAGTCCGCTTTAGAAGCTGGAGCTAACTTGCCATAGTCTTTGAATCGTGGATCTTTTAACTTATTAGCATTATTGTCCCACTTACTTGAGTACGGTGGGTTAGCGACAACGGCATCAAAACTACGGGGATGATCCACACCGTCAGAATCAACGCCGTCGGGCCAATCCATTTCCAGCGTATCAGCGTTTCTTAAATCCATGTTTTGATATTCAACACCATGCATCATCAAGTTCATTCGTGCTAAGTTGAAAGTTGTGGTATTCAACTCCTGTCCATGGAAATGCACCCGATCATGATAGCCCTTTTCATTTAAGGCTTCCTGAACCGTTAATAGTAACGAGCCTGAACCCATTGTCGGGTCATAGACTGTGAACTGCGAACCACCCGATTGAAAATCAGTAGTAACTAAACGTGCCAGTACCTTAGATACTTCATGTGGTGTATAGAACTCTCCAGCCTTTTTCCCGGAGTTTCCGGCAAACTTAGCGATTAGATATTCGTAGACATCCCCTAAAATATCATGACCGGCTTTATCATTATATTCAAACTCATCAACTAATTTCACAATACGACTCAACGCCTGACCTCGTGAAACGGTATTATTTCCCAGCCGTGAATTGCCTAGGTTAACATCATTAAAAATCCCACGGAAGTCCTTTTGCGAATTCGAATTGATTTGCGCATTGGTATTGAACTCATCAAACATATCTTGGAAATCTGATGGCTTGATATGACCGTTCTTAACTTTATCCGTAATTGTCCGCCAGGTAAATTGCGGGGCGATTGCATAGCCCAATTCACTGGCTGCGTCTTGCAAGTAATCAGATACTTCATCTTCAGGAACGGCTAAGTACGCGTCATTTAATGTTTGGTTAGGTTGCAGGTCAAATAGCCCGGTCCGTTGCCAATGCATTTCCTGATGTTCTGACAAATACCGATAAAACATGAACCCTAAAATATAGTTCCGGAATTCACTGGCATCCATGTTCCCTCGTAAATCGTTGGCCATGGCCCATAACTGTGATGTAATGTCTTGTGCTTCTTCTCTCTTACTCATAATGGCTCCTTAAATTCTTGATTGATTTGGTCTGCAAATTTCGTCAGCTCAGACCGCAACTGATTCCGGTACTTAATCTTTGACAACTCACGAATATCATCGTCCTGGGCATCCGTTTGATAATACTTCTGACCACCACTAATAATCTTCGTGACTTCATTATTTTCGTTTAAATCATCGTTACCAACCACGTGACGGTCCAACACCATATTAATCAGTTCACGCACACCAACAGCATCCAGCAGCCCCCATTTAGTTCGAAAGGCTAGAATTGCCGTGCGTCGACCGCGCCGGTTATGTTCATCCAAAATGCCCTTAACATCGTCAGACTTAACTGGATATTGGTGAACAATATCGCCCTCAAATTTCTGATTATGGACATCATCAGCCATCCGCTTTATTTGTCGGCTGTACTGCCGATCTTCCAACTGATCTGCTAAGTCATTGATTCGATGGTAACTCTTATCCGCAGCTTCTTGATCACCCGAATTACTTTGGTTCAAGAAATTAGCAATAAGCTCTTCCAAGTAATCATAATCAACTTCAACTTCATTGACGTGTTCCATCTCTAAGTTGAAGTCTCCATAATCAATTGAATTCGGATTGTCTCCTGTAGTCGACGGTTCAAGGCGGTCCTTAACCCCAATAGCAATCGTAGAAGTTAACCGAATTTCTTCTTCCTCCGACAAACCAACCTTATTCAATAGATCATCGGGATGGTCATAATCATACTGATCATCCTGCTTTAACAAAGCCATATTATGGTTGTACTGCTGTAATAAATTGAACGCCTGCTGCACACTCGCCTTACCAACCGGAATCTGTGTGAATCCGCTAGTTAGTTCATCTAAGTGTGTTAGCAAATTCTTAGTATCCTTAACTGTCTGTTTGAAGTCAGGAGCGACGACCCCAGTTCCGCCCAAATCTGGTTGGATACTAGCCGAATTACGATCCGCATACGTTTGAAGCGCGTCATTCATTAATTTTTCCGTCTGTGCCGGCCAACGATAATTTACAATTCGCCCATACGGTTTCTGTTGCATATCCTGAATCCGATTAGTCCGCGAATAAGCTTGAATGAGATTGGCCCCTTGTAGCGTCCGATCCACGTACAAAGTATTTAAGTATGGTGCATCAAATCCCGTTAATAACTGATTAATGACAATGACTAAATTCAAGTAATCCGACTGGTCATCACTAATCGTTCGATTCAGCCGAGAAACGACATCATCCGTATAGCCACGAACATTATCATCCCCAAAGGCGGTCCCAAATAGCTTATTGTAAGCCATCATTGCTTCATGCAAGCCCTTATTGTTATCCAGCATAGCACCACCGTTCGTCGTATCCTGACTGAACGTTACGGCCACTTTCAAACGCTGTTCTTCGGGCAATTCTGCGTTTCGTCGTTGGAACTCGTCAAAATACTTCATGGCCATCGGCGTCGAACTACCTCCGCCAACATGTGTCGTCAGCATAGCACTATAACGGCCGTTTACAGAACGGTTCCGCCATTTCTTTAAGATATCCTCAACCACCAGTTTAACGTGGTCGTCGTTGTCGTCATACACGCCTGAGCCGACAGTATCATCCATGTCTTCTCGAGAAAGATGGTCAATTTTGAAATGAATTTGTTCCTGCGTCCAGTCTGGATGTTGCTGTTGATAAAACTGCGGCAGGTACTGCTCTTTCAGGACATCTTCGGATAACGTGGTATTGAAGTCTACCTTGAATCCCAAGACATTCCTATCCGCGATAGCTTCCCGAATCGTGTAAGCATGAAGCAAATCACCAAAGATTTCTTGCGTTGTCACGCCCTCGAATCTAGGCGTCCCCGTATAACCAACCCAGGCCCCGTGTGGAAAACCATTTTTAGCCCGTTGTAGCATATCCCCAGCTGTGGACCGATGAGCTTCATCCACAATAAAGACAATATGTTGGTCCGGTTTCTTAAAGTTAGAGCGTTGAACTAACCGGTCTAACTTTTGAATTGATGTCACAATAATGCCGCCGTGTTGCCGTAATTTTCTAGCAAGCATATTCACGTTGGCTGTATCTGAAATAATACCATTTTTATTTTCGTCATTGGTATCCGGATCATATGCCGAATAATTATCCGTCGTTTGTTGCGTCAGAGCAATCCGGTCGACCAAGAAGACCACTTTATCAACGTTAGGCAAGCGCGAAGCCAACCAGGCCGTTTTGAAACTACTGATAGTTTTCCCCGACCCAGTCGTATGCCAAATATAGCCCAGCTTCTGGCTATCGTGGTCAAAACTGGCATTCCTGATGCGTTCAATAACCTTGCGCGTCGCATAAACCTGGTATGGCCGCATAACTTTTAGCATTTGATGGTGCTTGGTCCCATCTAAAATCATGTAACTTGTTGCCATTTGATGGGCCATTGGAATCGACATCATTCTGTTTAGAAAATCACGCCAAGCCATGACCGGTTGATTGTTATCTTCACGTTGCCAATGAAAAGCAAAATCTAGATTGAATTTATCTTCAGTGGTGTTCGCCATATAGCGCGTATCGTCTGGCGTCATTCCTACCAAGATTTGAACCGTCGAATAGATATCCGAAAACTGGTTCTCATGAATATACTGATGCATTTGATTCAAGGCTTCTTTAACGTTTCTTGCGGCCGTCTTTTCCTCAATCTGAATAATAGGTAATCCATTAATCAGCAAAGTCGTATCAAACCGCCGGCTCCGACAGTTAGCCAATTTGGCCGGTCGCTCAATCTGATTCACAACTTGGTAGACCGTTCCTCCAGCACCGACGAAGGCTTGATCAAACACAGTCAAAAAGACGTGTTCCCCTGTGTCGGTATCAATTTCAACCTGGGACACGCCATTTAGACCATATAAAAATTTTCCGGCCAAGTACGGCGTTTTCAAGTCATCGATTTGATTCTTGACTTGTGCAAACTCCGTAGCACTCAGCGGTTGCTTTAATTTATCTTGATTATTACGTTCTAAAATTGTCTTGAAGTTTTGCCACAATTGGTCGGTCGTCTTAATCTCTGGCAAATATTGCCACTGCTTGGAACCACCAATCTGTGTCAGATGATCAATTAATCTGTCTTCAAACTCAAGTTCAGCTTCCATGTATTTTCACCCTAATTTTCCGATAGCTTCTAAGTATTTACACCTACTATACCATGTAATAGCTTAGGGAGCACTAGGGTTCTAGCTACTTTTTGACGCTTTCTTGCTTCAACTTCAACTGCTCCGTTTCGTTGTAGAAGTTCCCTTCAATATCCACGGTGTTGACCAGGTTCACGAAGGCGTTGGCGTCGACGTCCTTGACCGCGTGCTCCAGGGCGTACAGTTCATACCGGGAGATGACGGTCATTAGGACCGCACTATCCTTGCGGCTGTACGCGCCAAACGCTGGCATTACCGTGATGCCGCGAATCAGCGTCTGGTTCAGCTCGTCGATGACAGCGTCCTGCTTCGTGGTGACGATGAAGGCCGTCAGCTTTTGGTGCCGGGTGTGAATGCTGTCGACAACCCGCGACATTGCATAAATTGAGATGATCGTGTATAAAGCACTTTCCCAGCCAAATAAAAATCCGGCCAAGATCACGATGCTAAAGTTAATCATCATCATGAGCGTTCCAATCGTCCGGCCGGTGGTCTTCTCCAGTACCACGGCGACGATGTCCATGCCCCCGGTCGAGAACCCATTTTTTAAGGGGTAAGCCACACCGATTCCAGTCAGAATTCCGCCAAACAACGCTGCCAACAGGGAATTGTTGGAAATGTTGTTCACGGGGACGACGATGGCCAGCAGCGAGGTCAGGACCGCCACGGCAATCGAATAGATGGTGAAGCTCCGGCCGACCTTGAACCAGCCTAACAGGCCGATGGGGATGTTGAACAGCAGGATGAACCACCCAGTGCTCAGGTGAATGCCACCCATTTCTAATAACGTTGAAATAATCTGGGAAATCCCGTTGATTCCGGCACTAAATATTTTGCCCGGCACCAGGAATTCGTTCAGGGCGATGGCGGTAATCAGGGCGGACCCAATTAAAATCAAGAGATGCTTCCCAAATTCACGTCTGCTTTCTAATGTGTTTCTCATCTTATACTCCTCTCACGCGTTGTGTCGTTTTAATTATTTAACCACAACGACGGGCCGTTGACCAGCAATAGGAGGGGCTTTGCCGGGTCAACTAACCACAAAAGCCCCGGAGCGCTTGCAATCTTTCTGCATAAATATTTATTTTTATGAGAATTATAAACAAAATAATTAAAAACGCCCCGAAATTAATCGAACCTAAAATAAACATGCTAGAATTAGGACTGTAGTCTAATCAAATTTAGAAAGGAGAGCCCCTATTGAATTATTCCGCATGTACCAGTATTTTAATTGGTCCTCGGGCCACGGTAGATGGCTCGGTCATCATTGGGCGTAACGAAGACGCCAAGGCCGCTTGGCCCAAGCATTTCGTCGTTCACCCAGCGAAGACCGCAACCACCCCGCAACAGTTTGTCAGTACCGACAATGGCTTCACCATGCCCTTGCCCCTGACGGCCGCGAAGTATACTGCCACCCCCGAATGGACCGACAAGTATGGTCTGTTTGAAGAAGACGGCATCAACGCTTACGGTGTGGCCATGAGCGCCACGGAGAGTACCTACTCCAACGAACGCGTGCTTGGCGCCGATCCGTTGGTCAAAGACGGTATCGGCGAGGAAGCCATGGTGACCGTGGTGCTGCCCTACGTGAAGACGGCCAGAGAAGGTGTCTTACGCCTCGGCCAATTGGTCGAAACGTACGGTACCAGCGAGTCCAACGGTATTTTGTTTGCCGACCAGCAGGAAGCCTGGTACCTGGAAACGGGTGCGGGTCACTACTGGGTCGCTCAGCGGATCCCGGCTAACGGTTACGCCGTCGTTGCCAATCAAATGGCGATTCAAGCCATTGACTTCCACGATGACGCGAACTTCCTTTACGCCCGGGATCTCCAGAGCTTTGTGGCGACCAACCACTTGAACCCGCACAGTGACCGGTTCATTTGGCGCGACATCTTTGGGACCCAGGATCAGTCGGATCTGTACTACAATACGCCACGGGTCTGGGACGGCCAACGTCGTTTCACCCCGCAAGTGGCGCAAGAACCGCAATCATTTAAGCTTCCCTTTATTCAGTACGCCGACCACCTGCTGGCTGTGGACGAGGCCCAGGCCTACCTGGGCAGTCATTTCGAAGGCACACCGTACGATCCGGTGGGGTCCGGTTCAGCCGCTGAGAAGACCGCGTTCCGGCCAATCAGTTTGGCCAAGACCCAGGAATCACACGTGCTCCAGCTCCGGCCCGACATGGACCCCGCTTTGGCTGGGATTCAGTGGCTGGCCATGGGTGTCGCCGCACAAAGCGTCTACGTGCCCTTCTACGCCGGCATCGACAGTACCCCAGAGGCGTACCACTTAGGCGCCGAAACCTACGACGACCAGTCTGCTTACTGGGTCTACAAGTTAGTGAGCGTCTTGCTGGATGCTCATTACCACGAAGCTTGGCCAACGGTCAGTGCCGTGCAAAAGGACCTGCGGATTGCCTTTAAACAGTCCGTGAAACAAACGGATGCCACCGGTCAACGACTGTCTGGCATCGAGCTCAACCATTACTTAACGCAACAGGCGAACGTGAACGCTGCATTGGGAATTAAGCGCTACCGCGAGCTAGCCGCGACCTTGATCACCAAGGCCACCGACATGGGTCCTTTGAATTATCACCAGGACCTTAATTTATAAGACGGGTGAACCAATCGTCACCACATATAATGGGAGATATTAAAAATGGATAAGCAAAAGAAGATTGGACTTTCTAGTCTGATCTTAATGATCTTCACGGCCATCTACGGCTTTGCCAACACGACGGTCGCCTATGATCAAATGGGTTACGCAAGTATCATTTGGTACATCTTAGCGGCACTCCTCTTCTTCCTGCCAAGTGCGTTGATGCTGGCGGAATACGGGTCTTCGTTTAAGGAAGCCAAAGGTGGGATTTATTCTTGGTTGGCCGGTTCCATCGGTGAAAAATGGGCCTTCATTGGGACCTTCATCTGGTTGTCATCCTGGATCATCTGGATGCTGTCAACCTCGACGAAGGTTTGGATTCCCCTGTCAACACTGATTTCCGGTTCCGACCAAACGCAAACTTGGTCCTTCTTGGGACTGAGCTCGACGCAAACAATCGGTCTGTTGGGTATCGTGTGGATTCTCGCCGTGACTTTCTTCGCCTCACGGGGAATCAACTCCATCGCTAAGATTTCCTCATTGGGGGGGATCTTCGTGATGATCCTGACCGGGGTCTTCTTCATCGCCAGTATCGTGATCGTCATCTTAAACCACGGTCAACTCGCTGAACCAATCAACGGGATTCACAGCTTCGTGGCCTCGCCAAATCCGCAATTCTCTTCACCAATGGCTCTGCTGTCCTTCGTGACGTACGCGGTTTTCGCCTATGCCGGGATGGAATCCATGGGGGGCATCACCGACAGTATGGACAAGCCTGAAAAGACCTTCCCTAAAGGGTTGATTATTTCAACGATTGCCATTACGATCATGTACTCCCTGTCCATCTTCCTCTGGGGGATCAGTGCCAACTGGACCCAAGTGTTGGGCAAGAGTCAAGTCAACCTGGGGAACATTACCTACGTGTTGATGAACAACTTGGGGCTGGTCTTGGGTAAAGCCATGGGTCTCTCCGGTGCCGCTTCATTGACGATGGGTCACGTGTTAGCCCGGTTGACTGGGTTGAGCATGTTCATGGCCTACCTGGGTTCCTTCTTCGTTCTGGTCTACTCACCACTGAAGTCCTTCATCGTGGGGTCTTCACCAAAACTGTGGCCAGCCCGGATGACGAAGTTGAACAAGGCTGGGATGCCCGGTTACGCAATGTGGGTCCAAGCTATCGTCGTTGCCGTCTTCATCTTCTTGGTTGCCTTTGGGGGCAACGCGGCTAACGAGTTCTACTTGATCTTGACGGATATGGGGAACGTGTCAACGTCCTTCCCTTACCTGTTCTTGATTGGGGCCTTCCCATTCTTCAAGCGTCGGACGGACCTGGAACGGCCATTCGTTATCTTCAAGAGTCGCCTGTGGACGAACGTCATTGTGACGGTCGTGCTGGTCATCTTGGTCGGTGGGATTGGGTTTACCTGTCTCCAACCAATCCTGGACCACGATTACATGACCGCCTTCTGGACGATCATCGGGCCTATCTTCTTCGGGGCAGTCGCATGGATCTTCTACTACAACGCGCAAAAGCGTGCTTCTAAGGACGAACGCCCTGCTGACGAAAACTAAATTATTTGTGCTTTTTGAGGAAACCCTTTTGTTTTTGGGGTTTCCTTTTTTGTTGGCTGATTATGTCCTAAATTAAAAAAAACACGCTGATTTTGTTAATCAACGCGTCACCTACCGATGTGGTGCTACTAACTTGTTATAGATGTTAAAATCAGCCCTACGTCCGTGGGGAATACTTGCTGGTGCGCATGGTCAGAGATTTAAAGGCGGGATCACCCCCACATCCGTGGGGAATACACTAAACAAACGCTGCCACACCGGGATTCTATTTTTCCAAAAGTACCGTTTTCCTTTAACTTGCCTCTCTAGCATACCTCAGTCCCACCCCGTTAACAATCGCTAAAACGCCATCCGCCAAATCCGCAATAAATCTGATAATAAAAAAGCCACCCTCGCTCAACGCGAAGATGGCTTCACACACTCTATCACTACTCCACCCGATTCCGCCGCAAAGTCCGGTCGGGCTGATGGCCAATGAACAATGGCACCCGTTCCTCGACCACGTCACTGAAGGCCAGGCCGTACCAGCGCTGGGGCGACAGTGAAATCCGCTGCAGCAGTAAGCGCCCGCCAATCAGCAGGCGGTCGAGCGTTGGCAAGTCCTCCTGTGCGCCCAGATCCTGAAACTGTTGATTCAGCATGACAAATTTGAAATTACCCACGCGACGGCCTGGAATACTGGAATACCGTGGCGTTTGGTCGTCCAGCAACCCTTCCTTTAACAAGTCATTCACAATCTGGCGCAAGTAGACGTTCAATCGCTGCGGCTTCTTGAATCCCAGGTACAGCTGCACGTCCATCACACTACGCGACCCCAGCTGCTCCACCGTGTACGCGCACTCATACGGCGTATCCGTCTCGTTCACCGTCACGAACCAGTAGACCTTGGCGCGCTTCGGTTGCTGGTCCAAAATGGAGTAGACCGTTGCTCGCTTGACCGCGTAATCCGGCCCCACGTGCCCGATGTACACCAAATTGGTGGCAAACGGCGGCACCTGGTCGTCCTGGCTCAACGCATCTAGTTGCGGCACAAAGTCCATCAGCGACACGTTTTCCGCCTCTGCCAAATGGGCATCCCGCCGCAGATTACCCGCGTGCCAGAAAATCATCACGGTCAAAATTGCCAACGTGAGTAGCACCGTCACGTACCCGCCGTGCACAAATTTTGCCAGGCTGGCCACCAGAAACAAACTTTCCAACAGACCAAACGCCACCACGTACACCTGTGCCAGGACGTGGTGGCCCCGCTGCAGCAGAAAGGCGTGCAGCAACAGCGTCGTCATCAGCATGGTCAGCGTAATGGCCAGACCGTACGCCGCCTCCATGTGGCTGGACGTTTGAAAAAACCACACGATGCTCAGCGTCACGGCGCAGAGTAGCCAATTGACCGTACCAACGTACAGTTGACTCTTCACGTTCCCCGGGAATTTAATCCGCAGTCGCGGCAACAATTTCAGCCCAATGGCCTCGTGCACCAACGTGTAGGAGCCCGTGATCAACGCCTGCGACGCGATGATGGCCGCAATCGTGGCAATGACAATCGCAAACCACTGCCAGTGCGCCGGGACCATCGCGTAAAAGGGATTCACCGGATGAGCCGTTGCCAGGGCCGCCCCGTGGCGAATCACCCACGCGCCCTGACCCAGATAGCTCAGCATCAGCATGGCGTACACGAACGGCCAGGTGCCGTAAATATTGCGCTTGCCGACCTGCCCCATGTCCGAGTACAGCGCCTCCGCCCCGGTCGTCGCCAGGAAAACGCTGCCCAGGATGAAGATGCCCTGACGATTGACCGGACTGAAGAGAAAACGCACGGCGTAAACCGGTGATAACGCCCGCAACATCCCCGGCACCGTCAGCAAATTTTGCAGACCCATCACCCCAATAAAGCTAAACCAGATCAACATTAACGGGCCAAACGACCAGCCAATCATCTGCGTGCCGAAGCGCTGAATCAGAAAGAGCCCCAGCAAGATGCCGGTCACCACCAGCAGGACCCAGCCCTGATTGGCGCTGAAATGCACCGGCCCGATAACCTGGCCCTTGAGTCCCTCAATCGCCGAAGTCACTGTCACCGCGGGCGTCAACGTGCCATCCGCTAAAATGGCCGCCCCGCCAATCAGTGCGGGAACAATCAGCCACTTGGCCTGCGTCCGCACCAGTGCGTACAAAGCAAAGATGCCGCCTTCATCGCGGTTGTCCGCCCGCATCGCCAGCAAAATATATTTAATCGTGGTAATCAACATCAGCGTCCAAAAAATCAGGGAGACGCTCCCCAACATGATGGGCGTCGCGGCCGTCATCCCCCGCCGACCCGCCGCATCAATGATCGCGTTCATGACGTAGAGCGGCGAAGTGCCAATGTCCCCGTAGACGATGCCCAGGGTGATCAACATCCCCAGTCCCGATAGCGTGCGCGTCGTGGTTTTCATGGCTCAGACCTCCCTTGAATTCTGATACCAATGATAGCGATTCCGCTGACAAACCCCAAAGATTCAGGGGCAATTACGTTACTCACTAACCGAATTAAGGGGTAAGCTTGCTTTAGGGGAAACTGTTGTCGCTCGGTGATGGCCCAAAATCAGCCCCCTCAGCGTTTCCGCAACCCTAAAAAAGCGCAAAAAAATAGCCCCTCGTTCCTTGCGAACGAGCGGACTATTTTAAAATCTAAGAAACTCCGGCTTGCTAACCAATCTCTCTGAATCACGTTATTAGCATCTCTTAAACTCTAATAGATAACTATACACGTAAATCATCCAATCGTCAAGAATTTTTTTGAGATTTCTACCGTTTCCAGCGAATCATCCCCCACTGAACTTACCAAGTCCCCTGTTCCCACATCATCTACAACGACCATTATAATGAAGCACAATTACATTTGGGGGAGGTAACGCCATGACCCGACTCTTTTACATCCTGTTGGCCGGTGAAACGGTCTCTAGTTTTGGGAATAACCTATTTGATATTGCGATTGCTTGGTACCTATACGATTTGACCAAGAGTTCTTTGTTAGTCGGCATTATTTCTGGCGCATTCAACTTATTAGTTTTGATGAATCTGATTACCGGTTTTGTCGCCGACCGGCACGTGAAAACGCAACTCATGCGCGGTGTCGACGCCTGCCAAATGCTAATCATGGTGGTTGCTGGGACCATCTATGGCCAGCGCACCATCACACTACTACCCTTCATTTTGATTCTTTTTGCCACCCGATTTGTCGGGACCTTCTTTAATCCCGCCGAAGATACCTTAATTCCTCAGCTGGTGGCTCGTGAGTCGTTGGCCAAGGCGAACGGCTTGAACCAGGGATGCACCATGGTTGCCCAGATGATTGGCATGCTGGTCGGTAGCACGCTGATTGCGTGGGCCTCCCTGGTCGATTTCATGTGGCTCAACGCCGCCACGTTTGGTATCTCGTTGCTCTGTGTCTCCATCGTTCACCACCAGCACCATGAAGTCCTCGCCACACCTGCTGCTAGCGACCCGCAGGACCATTGGGATGCCGGTCTCAAATATATCAACCGAACCGCCATGCTCCGGGCCATCTGCACGCTGGCCTTGGTCATCAACCTGGCGCTAGGTCCCATCATGAGTCTCAATGTGATTTGGGTCAGAGAGGACCTTCACAGCACGAGCTTCGTTTACGGCGTCATGCAGGTGGCCCTCATGATCGGCGTGATTCTCGGCAACGTGGCGGCCGCCGCCCTGAAGATCCCGATCAAGCGTAAAATGATTCTTTCCCTCACACTAGTTAGTGTGTCCGTCATGGGAATGGTGGCGCTGCCAACCGTCGCCATGACCTTTATCATGCGTCTGCTCATTGGCCTGGGAGCTGGAACCATCAACGTGGCCGTTTTCACGCTGATTCAGTCGACCACTCCCACCGGTATCCTAGGCCGCGTCAACGGTGCCATGCTAGCGGCATCTAACCTGGCCCTCCCCGCCGGCATGATGCTGGGTGGCCTGATTTCTGCCGTGATCGGTGTGAGCGGCGTGCTTCTCGTGGGTGCCATTGCCACACTACTCGCCCTGCTGGGATTCGCCAGGGTCGCCGTGCCTGAGCTTTCATAACCTTTTCGTCCACACCCCCTTGAAATGTTAAGGCGAGAATGGTAGAAAACAAATCTTGAATTTTTTAAAGGAGTTGAGCTAAATGCATATTCTTTTTCAAATTAATGCGCTGTTAAGATTTTTACTAGAAATGATAACTCTAATAGCATTAGCTTTTGTAGGTTTTACAAAATATACGTTACCACTTAATTTACTTATGGGGATTTTAGTACCAATTGTAATTTATGTGATTTGGTCTATTTGTATGGCTCCTTTATCACCAAACAGAGTGGGCCTACTTTTGAGAGTAACGATTGAGATTATCATTTTTGGCCTCTGTAGTTATATGATAATAACTAAAATATCACTTCGTGTAGGGACTGTATATGGAGTTATAGTTGCTCTGAATGCAATAATGGCACACATTGGAGAGGGAATATATGGCAGTAGTTTGTCAATTGCCCCTGAATAAATTCAGAGGCTTGTCGCTCACGTATCTTGCGATACAGTAGTCCAACATGCCTGTTAAGACACTCCTACTCGTAGTGGCAACATCATCGGGTAATTGACAGCTACCCGTTTAACTGCCAGGTTTACCCAGCAGTCGTTAGCTTCTTAATCTTGGGGTGCTTGACACCATTTAACCAATCTTGTCCAAGCATCTCGATGTTCATGGCCCCCAACCGGTCATCGTTACAACGATACTGGCATTGGGTACACCAATACTCGTGAGTCTCGTGATGCCGGTTAGTTTTCTCAACTAGTCCACACTTAGGACAGCGTTGTGAGGTGAAGGCCGGATTGACTTTCACAACAGCACTTTGAATAGCCTGAGCCTTGTACGTTAAAAAAGATTCCAGCTGGAAAAAGGCCCACGAACGATGACTATTGCGTAGCGATTTAGGTAAGTCGTCGGTATTGAATGTCACATTGGTTAGGTCTTCCAAAACAAAAAGCGTATGCGAACCATATACCGCAACGAGTGTCTTAGCTAACCAATGATTCACATCGGTCATCCAGCGGTTCTCTCGTTGAGCTAGTCGTTTTAACTTTTTCTTGGCAGACTTGGTACCTTTACTTTGTAGCTGTCGACGGATTTCTAGAAAACCTTTCCGTCTGAGTAAAATCTTTTGACCATCAAAGAATAGCGTCTTTCCCTTACTATCAAAGGCAGTTACGAGAAACCGTAAACCACGATCAATTCCCACAACCGTAGGATTATCTTTGGCATCGAAATCACTAACTTCCTTTGTGATACCGATGTGCAGAAACCACTTACCTCGATTGTGGACTAACTTGGCAGTACCGAGCTTCCAGTCCCCAGTAAAGTACTTCTCAAATCCTTTGTCAGTGAATGCTAACTTAGTTCGTTTACCCAGAGTGGTTATCGATATCTGCCGCATTTTATCCACGAAAGAATAATTACTCTGACGAACCAAGTCTGCTTGTGGTCGCCGAAACTGAATGGGTTTCACCAACCAATCCAGATTCCTAGGAACTTGAACCCACTTCTTTTCTTCGTTCTTATAACGGTAAGGATGCTGTTTCATCAGCTCTTGAACGGTCTTGTAGCGAGCCACCACTGTCCGAAAAACGGATTGGACCATCTGACTGTTGAGCGATGATTCTTGTCTTAATTTTTTGTACAGCTGGTGATTGATTTTTAACCAACTTAACTGAAATTCATGGTCAAAGATCCATTGACTAACAATATTAGCTACACGTTGATATTCCTGTCTCATTGCCAGAAATTGTTCTGCTTGATTCGTGTCCGGATAGAGTCTCAGTTTGATTGTTCGCCCTAGTTTAACCAATGGATACCTCCCCTGTAGATTGGATTTAGTATACCATATTCAGCTTCTCGGGGGAACGTATGTTTCAAAAAAGATTATTAAAGTTCCGGCATTCATCCCGCGATTAAAATCGCAGGTTTTCTGCTTGGTTTTTAATAAAATGGAAAATGTTTATCAAAAATACAAGGGTAAAAAATTATGCAAATGAAAGTATTAGGCGCTTGAAATGTTAAACCGTTGTTGTATACTTTTAGCTAGAGACAAGTTCTCATCAGATTTTAACACTAGTCGGTTATCTCAACCCTGGCGTGGGACGTTAGGGTTAGCGGCTGGTGCAACTCTATTCAGGGGAAAGAAGCGGGGAAAATGAGTTATCTTTTACGGCCAAGTCTCAAGGGCCTGTTTCGCATTGGTTTTGTGGATTTTTATGCTTTTCTAATTGTAGCAGTGGCGTTGATAATGAAGGCGCCCCAGCACGTGATGGTTCTGCTTGGCAGTGGGTTAGCCGTCATCTTTGTGCTGTCGAGTGTTTTAACCATCCTGGGCATGATTTTCAATCGACTCTACCAGGAACCGGAGACCTATTCCATCCTAGTTTTACAAGTTGCTTTTAGCATTCTTTTCATCGTCTTATTAACTTAGTCATTGAAGGTACGCTGACTCGAATCTGTCAACGTGCCTTTTTAATTCGACCAACTAGTTAGCTGTAGTTGCCCGTTAATAACCTGACGCACGCAATTGCTAAAGTAGCCACCGAGGGATACACTCTAGAAGAACCACCAACCAACTAAAAGGAGAATTAGTATCTATGCATAAGCTAACGAAGCAAGCCCTATTGACCGCGACACTGGTGACCCTGACCCTCGGTGGATTAACCGTAACTGGCACGACCTCGGCATCCGCTGCCTACGCACCGCGCTACACCGTTCCTACGGCATTGCAGGGTAATTGGTATGCCTACAATGCCAAGGCTAAAAAGTATCAACACATCAAACTAACCGCGAAGACGTACCAGTTCTCCGTGGATCACAGCAAGAAAAGTGCCAATTGGAACTTTCCCTATTTGAAAAAGGGCTTCACCCAGTCACCCACCTTTAAGATCAAGGCCACGGGCGGTAAGGCCTTTACCATGATGAGCGGCAACCACGGCTGGACATCGTTCCTGGCCCACAACGACACGGTCAGTCCCGACTACAAGGTCACCTCGTTGAAATTCAACGGCAAGAAGCAAAAAGTTCTTCTGGCCTACATCCCAACGGCCGGCAACCAGGAATCCGCCTTGGTTTACAGCCATCACAAAACGCACACGCAAAAGGTTGTCCACGTAAAATCTAGCAACCTGTATTAACCGCATTAAAAAAGCCGGACGCCAGGGTTTAACCACCCCATCGCGTCCGGTTTTGTCTACTCAATTACCCTGTGCCCTCACCCAACGGACCGCCCAAACCAGGAGCGACCACGCCACCAGCACGGGCCCAAGCAGGATCAATAGAAACGTCGCCCACAAGTGTTCGGCAAAGACGAGAATCGGGTTCAGAATTTCATCTGTACTCTGCGTCTCACCCACGGTGTACTCCCAGGGATTTGCCGACACACCGTTCGTGGTCCACTGGCGATTCACGTGGCTGTTGCTCATGTCTTGGTGGTGCAACGTCAACGCGCGGTGTTTGTACGATTCAAAGTGCTCACCATTCTTACTGTACATCTCCCGATATTTTCTGCGCAGCCACGGGTAACCGAGGAGCCAACTCAGACTTACCCAGGCGGTAAATCCCGTGATAGGCAGCTCCCAGCCGGTTCGGGTATGCTCGAGGGCCCCGGCTAATAAGATGCCCAGGATAAACACCCCCTCGAGTAGGGTCCACAAGTACCACCCGATTTGTTTTTTCATGATGACTGCCCCCTCGTAACTTGATACCACGGACTGATAACCAGTCGTTAGCTATTAGTCCGCGTTAGGCCACCTGTTTTACAAAGGGCCGCGTTCTAGCTGACTTACCCGCCAAAATGGTAAGTCAACTCCTCAGCCGTATAGGGCCGATCCGTTCGCTCTGGTTCCAAGAAACGGTCGCCCACCTGAATCCCACAGGCCCGGGCCGCCGCCATCGCAAACTCGCGGAAGAATTGGAAGCTCGACGTGATAATGCCGTTATCAACTACCACTGGCTGACGCACCAGGTTTTGTTTTGGAATAAACGGATTCTTGGCGTACGTTTCCTCAAAGATGCCCCCGGTAAACTTGGTATCTGCTAGGAGTCCTGCCTTGGCTAATAGAATTGGCGAGCTCGACATCGCCGCAATGATGGGTCGCTTTGTGGCTGTCCGCAGTTGCGCCAGAAAGGCCGCGTTACGGGGATCCGCCAGCGGTTCGTGGTAGTCGTCGATACCGGGGAGAACCAGGAGGTCGGCTGACAAGAGATCCACCTGTGAAAAGTCCTTTTGCGCTAAGATGGCCAATCCATCTTCCCCTTGATAGGCACGCTGCTCGGCCCCGACCGTCGTCACTTGCCAATCATCTTCAAAAGCCAAGATTTCAGTTAACGCCGCAATTTCAAAGTTACAAAGCCCTGGGTAGAGCATGACGAGACACTGTTTCATGGTGAATCCCTCCCTTTTGCTTATCATTATATCATGGATTTATCACCAAATTCTAATTCAATTGGATGATACGGCCAATTTGTTTAGGCAATGGGCCAACACCTACAAATCAGGTCACCCGTTTTGACTTAAGTATTCAGATTTCATCCCCTTAGGGACACTGACATTTATCGCCCCAAAGGTTACCTTGAGTTAAGCGCCTGGTCGCACCAGTTTTCCTGCGTGATTGTAATCACGCTCGTTTCTAACTATAATGGTACTTATCCCAAATTAAGAACAGCATACGTTATTTAAGACTCAAACCGACCAAGTTGGCCAGTCATATCGCCAATTGTTTAAGTTTTAGCCTTAACATTTTAAGAACTTTGTTTACATAAATACCGGTAATAGCGTGACCCTTGCTAAGCCAACCGCCACACAGCGACCACCCGTCATTCTGGCAAAAGGGCACGTTAGTCTTTCAAACGTTTACGAGGAGAGGTTTTCAGTCAAATGGATTTAATTTTGTTAATCATCATTATCAGTTTCGCAGCATCACTGCGGTATCGTCCAAGCGGCCCGGACGTGGACGACTTGAACCGTCAAACAACCACGACCATTAACGGATTGTTCCTATTGTTAGTGGTTTTTAGTCACTTCATGACGTACATCCCCATGCCGCACGACCTGGCTAAGCTCACCCAGATTTGGATGCTGGTCAAGGGCCAACTTATTGTGACGACTTTTCTCTTCTTTTCCGGTTACGGCATCTATGTCCAATTTGAAAAACGGGGTCGTAACTATTTAAAAACTTTCCCCAAGCATCGGCTGTTGTTCCTGTGGCTAAAATTTGCGGTTGCCGTCACGATCTACCTGGTCATTAGCTTGTTGACCCAGCACGTGGTGACCCTGCCGCACGTCCTGCTAAGCTACCTGGGACTGGCCACGATTGGGAACAGCGCGTGGTATATCTTCATTATTTTATTTCTCTACCTGTTGACCTACCTGGCATGGGAACTCTTTCCAACCAACAATCGCCGGGCCATCGCGTTTATCATCATCGGCAGCGGTGTCTACATGTTCGTTGCCGGTTGGCTCCTGCCAGAATATTATGCCAGCACCGTCTTCTGCTACGTCGCGGGGATGCTCTACGCCCACTACAAGGCGGTGATTGAACAGGTGGTTTGTCGAAATTGGTTCCGCTATCTGGCCGTGGGCGTCAGCGCATTCATCGTATTTGCCGCCAGTTATCTGGTCTGCGCCAAAACATCTGGTCCGATTCGCCTCGTTAGCTATCAAATTGCGGGGATCATGTTCGCCTTTTGCTTTGTCTGGTTGGCCATGCGCTTTAAGATCCATAACCCGGTTCTCGCCTACATTGGGGGGCCCGGCATGTTCGCCATTTATATCCTACAGCGCATTCCCATGATGCTCTTGAAGCAAACGGGACTGGCCAATCAACCCGTACTTTATTTCATCGCGGTCTTGGCGGCCACCCTGCTGCTAGGCTGGCTGTTCGATAAGGCTTACGCTGCCGTCTGGTCACGGACAATTGGTCGCCGTAAAATTAGCACGCCGCAACAAGTTCAATCTTAATTTTTTTGGATTTTAAAAATGGCATGGTTCCGATAGTCTTTCGGAGTCATGCCATTTTGTATTTCTTCGTGGGGATTAAAACGCCTAAACTCCGCATGGACAAATCTCATTCAGCTAGTCATGACCTTTTTTTAACAAGGTCATCAGAAGCAACGTGCACGTGACCAGCGGGCCGAACAGGATTAGTAAGAAGCTTACCAATAGATGTTCACCAAATATGTAGATAAAACGAAAAATTTCGCCAACACTTCGCGTGCTTCCTATTGCGTATTGCCATGGATACGAGGTAACACCATTTGATGCCATTCTTCTATCTTTGTCAGACTTCAGAAACAAGTATCCTAATTTACCTCTTAACCAGGGGTAGCATAATAACCAGCTAAGAAATACCCAGGCTGTATAGGGGGTTATCGAAATCCGCCAACCATTTTGCGTATGCCAATTAAGCAGAATCATCATTGGAACTGCCCCATAGATCAAGGATAACAAATATCTCAGCACTCTTTTCCGCATCTCAATCTCTCCTCTATCACACCACTTGCTGGGGCCTTCAACCAAATATCTCAGCTTTACGGATACTGAATGCCCAAATTAAAATCAATTTATTTAGCCTTCCTTAGGCTAGAAAAATCATAGGTCTTCTAGCCTTTTCATCAGGCCCTCATGTTCATCAAATAACCCGTTAGCCGCTTCCAAAACAGTCATTCTAACTTGTTCGACCTTTCTAAAAGTGACTTTCTTGCCATCCGGGGAGATGATTTTTTCAAAAACAGTCTCACCATCTACGCCAAAAAACTCGCAATCGCTTTTAGAAAGTTGAAAAGCATACGAATTTCCATTCCTAAATAACTTTACTGGTCCATTCAGCATCTCTGGATCAATCATCAAAATGACCTTCTTCTCGCTTATGTGTGTCCATTATATCGTCTCATCCACACATAAAGCTACATACTAATTCCGTCCCCACTTCGCCAACCCCAATACAGCACTCGGTTATACGAATCAAGGAGACAAAATAAAAAAGCCAACCACCGAAGTGATTGACTTTCTCTGAATGTCACTAGTTGCGACGGCGTTCTGGGATCCGCGCTGCCTTACCGTTAAGTTCACGGAGGTAGTAGAGCTTAGCACGACGTACACGACCTTGACGAATAACGTCAATCTTAGCAACACGTGGGGAGTGTAATGGGAAGATCCGTTCCACACCGACACCGTTACTGATCTTACGTACCGTGTAAGTTGCTTGGATGCCAGCACCCTTACGCTTGATTACGACACCTTCGAACAATTGGATACGTTCGCGGGTACCTTCGACGATCCGGGCGTGAACCCGAACAGTGTCTCCGGCACGGAAGTCTGGAACATCGTCCCGTAATTGTTCTTGGTTGATCTTAGCAATTAAATTGTTTTGGCGCATAATGTATTCTATCCTTTCGCCAACATTCATCCTCAGTTTCGACAGCGGAATGTTGTTTCTGTGGCTAAACAGCCAAAAGTAAGTGTATCATATCTAGAAATGCCTGTAAAGGTTATTTTCTTGACTCCTTACTTTTTACCCTGCTGTTCTTCCTCTTCGATCCGCACGTCCGCTAATAACCGCTTCTGTTCTGCGGTCAGCTTCCGGTGATCAATCAGGTCTGGGCGTCGTTGGTAGGTCCGCCGTAAGGCTTCTTTTTGTTGCCACTCGGCAATCTTACCGTGGTCGCCACTGGTCAGGACATCTGGCACCTTCATCCCCCGGAAATCGGCTGGCCGCGTGTATTGCGGGTATTCCAGCAAACCGGATGAGAAGGAATCCCCAGGGGCCGACTCCGAATTGCCCAGCACGCCGGGCAATAGGCGCACCGTGGCGTCGATCATGACCATTGAGGCCAATTCTCCACCGGTCAGGACAAAGTCTCCCAGGGAGACCTCATCCGTCACCAGCGTACGAATCCGCTCGTCATAGCCCTCATAATGGCCGCACAAGAAGGTTAAATGCTCCTCGTGGGCAAACTCCTCGGCCACGTGCTGAGTAAACGTCACGCCGGCTGGATCCAGCAGAATCACGCGTCCCTTAGGTAACCCCTCGGCTGCGGCTTGTTCCTGCGTGGCTTTTAATGCGTCAAAGATGGGTTGGGCCTGCAGCAGCATCCCCGCACCCCCACCAAAGGGGTAGTCGTCGACGTTGCCGTGTTTGTTGGTCGAGTAATCACGAAAATTGGTGACGGGCATGGTCAGATGCCCATTTTGAATGGCCTTGCCCACGATGGAATCGTGCATGGGGCCGGAAAACATATCGGGAAATAAACTTAACACATCGATGCGCATTACTCGAGTCCCTCCATCAATTCTACCGTGACCTGACCGGCATCCAAGTCAACCTTTTTAACCACATCGTCAATCTTTGGCAGCAACAGGTCGTCCTTGCCTGGCCGGTCCACGACCCATACGTCGTTGGCGCCCGGTGACAAGATTTCCTTGATTTCGCCCAGTTCTTCTCCGTCTTCGGTGACGACCTTCAGACCCACGATTTGGTGATAGTAGTACTCACCCGGTTGGAGGTCGCCGGTTTCTAATTCATTATCCGTGACCTTGAGCGTGCTCTGCTTGTAAATTTCCACGTCGTTGATCGACGGCTTGCCTTCAAATCCCAGCAAGTAAAAATTCTTGTGCTTACGCATGGTCGCCACGGTCAGTGTGACGGGCTTGCTTTGGCCCTGCTGAAACGCATAGAGCGTTGATCCGACCGCAAAGCGACTCTCTGGGAAGTCCGTGGTCGCAATGACACGGACCTCACCCTTGATGCCGTGCGTGTTCACGATGGTCCCTACCGTATAATAAGCCAAATTTTTTGCCTCCCTAATTTTGAGTAATTTATTTTAGATGTTAATTTCAAATTTTTTATAACAAAAAACTCGAGGAAACGTTGCCGCCTCACTCGAGTTTCTGTGCGGGACGGTCATCAATGATGAGCCGTACTCGCTTATTGCCTTGAACGCGAACGCTGTAGACAATCGTTCGGATTGCCTGCGCCACGCGGCCTTGTTTACCGATCACCCGTCCGACATCATCGGGGTGAACGGCTAACCGATATTCGTAAAAGCGCTCCGTTTCGACCGGTGTCACCACCAAGTCCTCGGGATGCTCCACGAGTGGGCTAACAATTGCTAGAATTAATGCCTTAAAATCGGTCATTGCTAATCACTACTTTTTAGTGTACTTAGCTTCATGATATTGCTTCATGATACCAGCGTTGGAGAGTAAAGTCTTAACCGTATCTGAAGGTTGAGCACCATTGTTCAACCAGTTCATGATAGATTCTTCCTTCAACGTGATTGAAGCAGGTTGGGTAACTGGATTGTACGTTCCAACTTGTTCGATGAAACGACCGTCACGAGGACTCCGTGAGTCGGCAACCACAATCCGGTAGAATGGGCGCTTCTTAGAACCCATTCGCTTTAAACGAATCTTAACTGACATGTAGACACCTCCTGTATTTCTTTCAACGTGTAATAATATACCAGTTTCTGGATATGATGTAAAGGGTTTTTTCTTTACACCTTGAAATTAATCGAAATTCCTTTGCAACCAAGCCAGATCATCCCCGGTCAACGACGAACGATTTGTCGTAATCCAGGCCTGAACGGCGGCATAATCGTCAAAATCGAGTTTAGTCGGCACCACACCGGCCGCCTGCAGGTCCCGCGCAAATTTTAAATCCGCAATTGTCATGGGTGCGCGGAACAGCGGGTTTTCCTCGGCCCGTGACGCCCACTCGCCGGTCAGGATGGCCCATGCATTGCGGTAGGCCGCATCCTGTTGGATCAAGGAACGTAATTCGCTAGCCGTTAACATCATTCATCCCTCCTCAACGCTTGCCACTGCGGGTCGGTAGTCAGGCTGACCACGGTCCCCGGGGCTTGTTTCACAGAAAATTGACTGACCGGACTCGTCAGGAGCCAAAGCACCGTCACCGGTAACGTGGGCCGTAGCCGTTCCTCCCCATAGCCATCGGTCAAAATGACAACAATCTGGTTCGGTCTGCCGGCAAACAAACGGGGCAGCGCATCAAAGACCGCCTGAAACCGGGTGCCACCCCCACCCGTCCGTTGCAGGCGCTGGGGGCGCTTCTCCAGGGCAAAGCTGTTGGCTGGGTCCACAACCGTATCAAACGGATAAACCGTCACCTGCGCGGGATAAACGGCCAATAACGTGGCCATCTGCCCCAGCAGGTAACTAATTTCACGATTGCCCATGGATCCGGATTCATCGACAAAGACGGCGACCTGCCGCCAGGTCTGCACGATTTCACCCGGTAAATCCATCCTCACCGGCTGGCGGCGGTTGAACCGGCCGTAAGCCGCTTGCCGACCCGTGGGCACCTGCCCCAGTCCCCGTTTCAGCAAGGACTGCCAATCCAACGGATGTTGCGCCGCTGTCGGCGTGAGGGCTGCCTGAATGCTGCCAGACAACGTGCCACGCTGCTTGGTGGACAAATCCGTGCTCACGGCCTGAAAGAGCTGAGAGCGCCATTGTTCGCGGTTTGTCGCAGCCTGATCAGTCGCGCCCCGCCAGCCGGTGTGGCCATCCTGCGTCACAGCCGAGTCCGTACTCGTCGGGCCACCCAGCTGTCGGTCCCGCGTGGTGGCCTGTTGCTGGGTCTGCCACTGCCGGAGCTGACGTAAATAAACCGCCGAATCCTGTCGTGGCAAAACGGGTTCGCTCAACGCTGTCGCGAGTTTGGCACTGGTCACGGCTGACGCCGGAAGATCCGTCAGGTAGTCGTTGACCGCCGCATCCGTGGCCCAACGGACGAGTCCGGCTTGGGTTGACGTTCGAAGCGCCGTGGCGTAGCGCTCGGGATGCCGCCATAATAAATGCAATACCGTGTGCCGCAGCATCGCTAACCATTGCGGGCCCGTCCAAGTCGTCTGCGCCAGCGCATCGGGACCCAAGGCCAACTGCCAGTCGCGTTCCGTGGGTACCAGGCCTAACGGCGCACGCTGATTGGCAACGGTCACCGTCACCCGACTCAACACGTGTCCATAGAACGGGTCGTGCTGCAACAGATACAAGACGGCGTTTCGGTACACTTGCCGAGCCGCAGCCGGTTGATCACTGGGTGTGGCCTGCCGAAGTCGCTGAAGGTCCTGTGTCAGACTCGTCATGGCCTACACCTCGATTTCGCTACTGCGTTTACCAATCATCGTTAACTGTTGATACAGCGCTGCCACACCGGGGTGATCCTGAGCAGCGGACAGATTTTCCAATAAGTCTGGCTGAGCCGCCATCTGTTGGGCAATCGCGAACTGGCCATCCGGTGGGCACACGCTGAGCAACGCCGTGAACCGGCTAGCCGTGGCATCGACCGTCAGTGGCCAGTCCGGGCTCGCCAAACAGTTCTGTAAAATCGTCTGTTGCTGTGCGGCGGTTAGCGTCTGAAAGGTGGTGACCGCGTCCGGTGCCGTCAACGCCTGTTCCACCGTCAGGCCGGGCCGCTGAGTGGTCACGTAGCTGGCAAAGGCCGTCCCCACGGTCACGCCTAAGTTTCCCTGAATAATCGCCGTCATCACGGCCGTTTGACTGAAGAGTCCCTGCCGTTCCAACTCACGGAGGGCTCGCGAAACACGCTCCCAGGCTCGTGGCGTCGGTTGGAGGTCGTCGTCTTCCAAATTATCCGTGGCGACCACGTGTAGATCCGCGGGTGTCTCCTGGAGATAGGCTGTGACCAGCGGATCAATCCGTGGTTGCCCGTCAACAACAGTCGTCGCCCACGCCAGCCAAGACGGGACGTCGGCCTGCAAAACCAACCGTGTCGTCCGATCGGCAATCGCCGCATCCCCCGGCGTGACCCCGTAGTGGCTCTGGGCAAATCCCGCCATCGTGGCATCCGGGTTCTCCGCCAAAATCAGGTGCACCTGGTCCGGCAGCGTCAACGTGTTGATTTGCCGCTGGAGCACCAGGTTCATGAGTTCACTCTGAACGGCCTGCGTGCCCCGGTTGAACTCATCCAAGAACCAAATGATTTCCTGGTCGGGATGGGCCTCGGCGTAGCGAATCATGGCAACCAGAGTGTGTGAGTAGCCAAACTGCACGTCGGCCAACGACCCATACTTAGCCGTCTGCACAAAGGAATCGGCGGTCAACGGCGGCACGGGGATCACCAGGTCACCCTTCTCGACCAAACTCACCACAGTCGTAAACAATTTTGCCTGCCGTCGCTGCGCCAAATCGGCCACCAGCGCAGACTTCCCGATGCCGGCTTCCCCAACAATCGTGGGCACGGCCCCACTGTTTAAAATAACATCGGCGGCCTGCAAACAAGTCGCATAGGTTAATGCCATCGTCCCAACTCCTTTCGGATACTAGAAAGCCCACTCGAAAAACACACGAGTGGGCAGTTTTTTTGAGTAACTTCAAAATTTATTTTAACTGGCTAGTGGTAGACAACTTTAGGCTAAACAAGAACGCACGTCGCTTAGATGAGGTTAACCTGTTTCAAGTTCAACGCTACCACACAAACCAATTGTACGCCCGCGGGCTAAACCAGTGTCAGCCGCAGGGTCGGTGAAAATGTGCTTAGCCGTGGGAGTGGCCTTAGCGGTTTACCGCTTAGACCACTGCTATCTTTGAGACTCGAGTTAGGAGGCTCAAAGTAAGTCTGGAGACCGCCCTTCGGCTCCAGGCGGCGCCCACCGCGTTCCGGCACATTTTCACCGGTCCGGAGGCGCTGTTAATCTTTATTTTAACACGCGGCGCTGGAAGAACTTAACAATTTCCACAATCACGATCATCATAAACGAAGCCACCAGCACGATGGCCCATTGGAAGCCATCCAGGTGTGCGACGTGGAACATGCCGTTCAAGCCGGGCACCAGAATCGTCATGGCCAGTAAGGCAAAGGCAATCACGATGGCCCAGTTGAAGAACTTGTTCTTGAAGAGGCCGACCGTGAAGATCGAGCCGTGAATCGACTTGGAGTTAAAGGCGTGGAACAGTTGAATCAGCCCCAGCGTCGCAAACGCCATGGTTAAGGCATCGGCGTGGGCCAGGCTGGCCGTTGCGTGAGCCGGGTAGGTCAACGCCAACCAGTAGACGAACAGCGTGATGCCACCCTCTAACAGGCCCTGGTAGATGATACCGCCGAAGACGCCACCGGAGAAGAAGTTAGACTTCCGCCCCCGTGGTGGTTGCTTCATGATGTTGCGTTCCATGGGTTCGACCCCCAGCGCAATGGCTGGCAGGGTGTCGGTCACCAGGTTGATCCAGAGAATGTGGACCGGCGCCAGAATTTGCCAGCCCAACATGGTCATCATGAACAGGGTCAAGACTTCCCCTAGGTTGGCGGACAGCAGGTATTGAATGGCCTTTTGAATGTTAGCAAAGACCTTCCGTCCCTCTTCCACGGCGACCACGATGGTGGAGAAATTGTCGTCGGCCAGAACCATATCACTGGCTCCTTTGGAAACCTCGGTCCCAGTGATACCCATCCCAATCCCAATATCCGCGGCCTTCAGAGCGGGGGCATCGTTGACCCCGTCCCCGGTCATGGCAACGACCTTGCCGCGCTTCTGCCAGGCATTGACGATGCGGACCTTGTGCTCGGGGGCGACCCGGGCGTACACCGCGTAGTCGCTCACTTTCTTAGCAAATGTCGCGTCGTCCATCTCATCGAGTTCGGCTCCGGTAATCACGGCATCGGTCTCACCCTTGTCGATGATACCCAGCCGCACCGCAATGGCGGCGGCCGTATCGCGGTGGTCCCCGGTGATCATCATTGGCCGAATCCCAGCAGATTTAGCATCCGCCACGGCCTGCGCCACCTCTGGGCGTTCGGGGTCAATCATGCCGACCATCCCAGCCAGAATCAGGTCATTTTCCACGCTCTCACTGGTCATGTCGGTGGGCACCTGATCCGTGATGCGGTAGGCAAACGCCAGGACCCGTAAGGCCTGAGTGGCCATGTTGTGGTTGGTATCTAGGATGTGTTGCCGGTCCGCATCACTCAGCGGGGAAATGGCGCCACCCTTAGATAACCGTGTGACGCGCTTTAGCAATTCATCCGGCGCCCCTTTGACGGCAATCAAGAAACGACCGTCCGCTAAGGGATGGACCGTCGACATGAGTTTTCGCTCGGAATCAAACGGAATCTCCGCGACCCGGGGCATGGCCGTTAAGACCTGGTCAACCGGGTAGTTGCGGTCCATTTGGTACTGCACCAGCGCCGTTTCGGTGGGGTCACCGGCTAAGCCATCCGGCGTCACCTTGGTATCGTTGCTGAGAATCATGACCTGTGCCAACCGGTCCTCGCGGTCAAAATCAACCGTGTGGGCGTCGGCTAAACGTAAGTCTTCGTAAACCTTTTCGACGGTCATCTTATTTTGCGTCAACGTCCCGGTCTTATCCGAGGCGATAATGTCGGTGCTTCCCAGCGTTTCCACGGCGGGCAGCTTCCGGACGATGGCGTGACGTTTAGCCATTCGCTGGGTCCCCAACGCCAAGGTAATCGTCACGATGGCGGGTAACCCTTCTGGAATCGCGGCCACGGCCAAAGAAATCGCCGTCAGCAGCATGTCGATCAGGCTCTCGGCCTGCCGCCACATCCCCATCGCAAAGACGATGGCCGCAATCACCAGAATCAAGATGGTCAACGACTTCCCTAACTGGGTCAGGTTGGCCTGGAGCGGCGTGGTAGTCTCATCGGCGGCTTCGATCATACCAGCGATTCGGCCGACCTCCGTCTGCATCCCAGTCGCGACCACGACCCCGGTCGCCCGACCATACGTGACATTAGAATTCATAAACGCCATGTTGTGGCGATCACCGATAGGCAGGTCCGCACCAGTCAGAAGGGCGTCTGCCTTTTCCACGGGCACCGATTCCCCGGTCAGCGCGGATTCTTCGACCTTTAATGAGGCCACGTCGAGCAAACGGAGGTCGGCGGGAATGATATCACCAGCTTCTAGCAGAACAATGTCCCCCACGACCAGCTCGTCGCTCTTAACGGTCATCACCTGACCGTCTCGGCGAATCGTGGCGTTGGGCGCCGACATTTCCTTCAGGGCGTTGATGGCTTCCTCAGCCTTGGCCTCCTGAAAGACCCCGAAGATGGCGTTTAACACCACCACGACCAGGATGATGACGGCATCCACGACCTCACCCGTCAGTCCGGCAATCAGCGCGGCCACCAGCAAGACGATGATCATGAAGTCCTTGAACTGGGCGAAAAATTTCTGCACCAACGACGTGGTCTTCTGCTGATTCAAGACGTTGTGTCCATTCGTGGTGAGACGTTCCTGTGCGGTTGCCGAGCTTAACCCGCGCTCGCTGGTCTGCAAGCGCTGGTACAAGTCGGTAACGGTTTCCTGATAAAACGGTAATTTGGCCATTTGCCAATTCCTCCTGTGGTGTGCTCGTAAGCCCATCTTTCACCCATTTTCGGGGGTAAAAAAAGAGACTCACGCGTGCACACAAAATAAATTGTGAACACACATAAGTCTCACTATTTAAGGCAATCCCGGATTGGCAACTGGTTGGACACCAGTTCCAAAGAAATCTTGCTGACGGGTATTGCCGCAGAATCGCTCTGCTAGTTACTCCCTTATGGTTGCTTTAGGAACAGTATACCGGAATGATTTCACCGCGTCTACCCAAAAGGTATTTAAAAGTTAATAGGGTTAGCCATAAGACTGGTCTTTGCCCGGCCTCTGGGATGGTGAAAATGAGCCGGAACGCTGTGGGCGCGCGCCTGGAGCCAAAGGGTGGTCTCCAGGCTTACTTTGAGCCGCTAGGAACCGCGTCTCAAAGATAGCAGTTCCCTAAGTGGCCAAGCCACCAAGGGAACTCCCACGGCTAAGCTCATTTTCACCATCCCTGCGGCTAACACTGATTTAACCCACATTTCGTTAATCTTTCGTCAGCACAGTTTTTGACTGCTCAGTCATTATTTTCCGTTAGATAGACGCTTGCCACATCCCCGAATCCAACAAAAAACAGGCCCCAGCACAACGATTACGCATCGTCATCCTCGAACCTGCTTAGTCTATCAGAAACTATTTCCGCTTCTTGCCCCGTAAACGTTTCTTCTTGTTCTTTTTCATTTGCCGAGTCATGCGGTTCATGGCCATCTTTTGCATGCGACCACTGATACCACCGCCCATGCCGCCACCCATTCCTGAGTTGCCCATGAGCTGTTCCATGCCGGACATGTTCCCCTTGGAAACTTGGTTCATCATTTTCTTCATTTGGTTAAACTGCTTGATCATTCGGTTCACTTCATGAATTGGCCGACCAGCCCCAGCCGCGATGCGTCGCCGCCGTGAGGGGTTCAGAACGTCCGGATTAGTCCGTTCCTGTGGCGTCATGGAGTACACGACCGCCTTCAGGTGATTCATATCCTTGGGGTCGACCTGCGCATTCTTCAGCGCTGGGTTGTTGGCCATCCCGGGAATCATTTTCATTAACTCATCCATTGGCCCCATCTTTTGAATCTGTTCGATTTGGTCGAGGAAGTCGTTAAAGTCAAAGGAATTTTCCTGAATCTTTTCGGTTAACTCCTTGGCTTGTTTCTCGTCAAAGTCTTTTTGGGTCTTTTCAATCAGGGAGAGCATATCGCCCATGCCCAAGATTCGGGACGCCATCCGGTCAGGGTGGAAGACGTCCAGGTCGGTCATCTTTTCACCTTGCCCGATGAACTTGATTGGCTTACCAGTGACGGAACGAATGGATAAGGCGGCCCCACCACGGGTATCGCCATCCAACTTGGTCAGAACGACCCCGGTCACGTCGAGCTTGCCGTTGAATCCTTCGGCAGTGGCCACGGCGTTTTGCCCAGTCATGGCATCAACCGTCAAGAGGATTTCGTCTGGGTGCGCGAGATTCTTGATGTTGGCCAGTTCATCCATCAGCTGTTCGTCAATTTGTAAACGACCAGCCGTATCGATGATGACGTAGTCGTTGTGGTCCTTTTCCGCTTGGGCTAACCCTTGGCGAACAATTTCCACGGGATCCACGTCGGTGCCCATTTCAAAGACGGGCACGTCAATGCCGGCAGCCACTTGGACCAATTGGTCGATGGCGGCTGGCCGGTAAACGTCTCCGGCAATCATTAAGGGACGGGCGTTTTCTTCGTTCTTTAACTTCAACGCCAGCTTACCGGCAGTCGTCGTTTTCCCGGCCCCTTGAAGCCCAACCATCATGATGATCGTTGGAATCTTAGCCGACTTGTTCAGGGGAACGGCTTCGTCACCCATCGTCTTAGTCAGTTCTTCGTCAACGATCTTCACAATTTGTTGTGCAGGGTTTAAGCCTTCGAGAACGTCGGCGCCCATTGCCCGGTCGCGGACCTGCTTAACGAAGTCTTTGACCACGGTAAAGTTAACGTCGGCTTCCAGCAAGGCCAGCCGGATTTCTCGCATGGTTTCGCGTAAATCACTTTCGGAGACCTTGCCTTTTCCCCGAAGTTTGCGCATTGCGTTTTGTAGTCGTTCAGTTAATCCTTCAAACGCCATTCGTATTGCCACCTAACTTTCATTGTTCTTCTAGATTTTCGAGACCCGCCACCAGCCGATTCAACTTGGCATCGTGCGGGTAATTGGCCGCCACGTAAGACTGAATCTCATCAGCCTGGTCGTTGCGCGCCGTGAATTCTTGGTAGAGGTGCAGCTTGCCCTCATAATCTTCGAGGATTTTTTCCGTCCGTCGCAGATTATCGTAAACCGCTTGCCGACTGACGTTAAACTCTTCGGCGATTTCGCCCAAAGAGTAGTCGTCGCCATAGTACAGCTGCATATAATTATTTTGCTTTGCGGTCAGTAGCGGCTGGTAGAACGCAAATAAGGAATTAATTCGATAATTTTTTTCAATCTCCATGCTTGGTCCTCCAGTTCGTGTCACACTCTACCAGAATACCGATTTTTAGCGGTTTCGTCAATTTTTTTCGCTGATTTTGGGTAATCTGGTGACGAGCCGACCTTACCGCAAAATAAAAACGACCCCACCAACTTTCATCGGCGGGGTCGTTTCCTTTAGCTAAGCTTTTTTATCCAACGCCTTCACGTCGATCAAGCCCTTGAACAAGCCGTAAACAAACTCGTTCGGGTCGAATGGCCGTAAGTCAGAAATCTGTTCGCCCAACCCAATAAACTTCACGGGGACGTGGAGCTCGTTGCGAATGGCTAACACGATTCCCCCACGAGCGGTTCCGTCCAGTTTGGTCAGAACGATGCCGGTCACGGCGGTAGATTCCTTAAACAATTTTGCTTGCGTCAAGGCATTTTGCCCCGTCGTTGCGTCCAGCACCAGGAGAACTTCATGCGGCGCGCTGGGAATTTCACGGGTAATGATCCGCTTCATCTTTTCCAGTTCGTTCATCAAGTTGACCTTGTTCTGTAACCGACCAGCGGTGTCGACAAAGAGAATGTCGTAGTCCTCTTCCTTGGCCTTCTTAACGGCATCAAACACCACGGCAGCTGGGTCGGATTGCGGCTTCCCTTTGACAATGTCCACGTCCGCGCGTTTGGCCCAGACGTCTAACTGTTCGGTTGCCCCGGCCCGGAACGTGTCGGCAGCGGCCAACAAGACCTTCTTGCCAGCCTGGTGGTACCGGTTGGCCATCTTCCCAATGGTGGTCGTCTTACCGACCCCGTTGACCCCAACGAACAGGATCACGGTTGGGCCATCAGTTGCCATGTTCAGCGCGGTGCTCTCCTCGTCGTTACCGGCGGCGTCATAAATCTCAACCAACTTCTCAACCACAACGTTTTGCACGTCGGCAGACTTCTTGGCGTTTTGTAGCTTGACCTCGTCACGCAACTCATCGCTGAGCTTCACGGCCATGTCAAAGCCCACGTCGGCACCAATCAGGGTTTCTTCCAAATCATCAAAGAAACTCTCATCCACGTGCCGGAAGTTAGCCAATAAAGCGTTCAACCGTTGGCCAAAGGTCGTCCGGGTCTTTTCCAAACCCTTATCGTACAATTGTTCATCAGTTGGTTCTGCGGGTTCGGTTGAAGCGGACTCCGTCGTCTCTGCCGCAGTTGCTTTTGGTTCTTCAGCTGTGACTGCTTCTGGTTCTGCTTCACTTGGTTCTACTTCATCGGCTTTAGTCGTTTCAGTTTCTGCCGTTTCAGCTTCATCAGTCGGCGCAGTTGCGGCGGGTTGGTCGGTGGCTTCAGCTGCTACTGACGCGGCTGGAGCTTCACTGGCTGCCGGTTCAGTAACCGTTTCATCCTCGGATGGCGCCTCAGAGGCGACCGACGCCGCTGGTTCAACAACGGGTTGGGCCTCACTAGCCGCTGAGTCTGGTGCTGACGTTGCCACGACGCCTGCTACGCTGCTTGATGCGGCTGGTTCGGCTGGTGCCTCGGCCGCTGAACTAGTCGCAACTGGTGCTTCGCTGGCCGCCACAGAGCTTTCGTCAGGCGTTTCAGTCGCTGCTGAGTCTGGCGTTTCCGCTGCCGAGGTCGCTGTGACCGGTGCCGCACTAGAGGCGGCTACGGGCGCTTCACTAGCGGGTGTGGCTGCTGCAGAAGAGTCTACGGCAGCCTCACTGCTGGCTGGTGCCTCGCTGGCCGGCTCCTTTTTAGCACGCCGGCGAAAAATATCAAATAATCCCATTAGGATTGCTTCCTTTCCTGAGTGGTTTCTTGGTCCAGGTCGACGGCGACCATCTTAGAGACGCCGGATTCCTGCATCGTCACCCCGTAAAGGATATCGGCTTGCACCATGGTTTCCTTCCGATGGGTGATGACGATAAATTGCGTTTGATCTTGGAATTGGTGAATGTAGCGGGCAAACCGGGTCACGTTGGCCGGATCAAGTGCCGCCTCCACCTCATCCAGAATACAGAATGGCACGGGTTGAACCTGTAAAATGGCAAATAAAAGCGTGATGGCCGTCAACGCCCGTTCCCCCCCGGAAAGGAGCCCCATATTCTGGAACTTCTTGCCAGGCGGCTGAGCCATGATGTCGACCCCCGTCGTCAGCAGGTCGGTCGGGTCGGTCAAAACGAGTTCGGCCTTGCCCCCACCAAACATCTGCTTGAACGTGGCCGTAAATTTTGCGGCAATCTGGTCAAAACTGGCCTTGAACCGGCGCTTGACCTGCCCATCCAACTCGGTCATGGTCGCGGTCAACTGTTCCTTGGCCGTGACCAGATCGTCACGTTGTTGGGTCAGAAAGTCGTAGCGTTCCTTGACCTCTTTGTATTCATCGATGGCGTTGAGGTTGACCGGACCGATTTCATCCAGCCCCCGCTTCAACAGCTTGAGTTGCACGGCCAGTTCATCGGCGGGCAATTCACTGATGTCTTGTTCGGCTGCGGCTAAACTCAGCTGGTATTTCTCAGCCAACTGGTTCTGTTGCTGGTCGATCAAGGCGGCTAACCGGGCCTGTTGGACCTGGGCTTGTTGTAAATCATCGTTGGCCAGTTGCAGTAAGCCACTGGTCCGTTGATTGGCCGTCTCGGCGGCTTCCAGGTCATCGTTGACCGTGGTCAATTGCGCATTGGCCTGGTCCAGGTCTGTTTGCACCGTCTCACGGTCTGCTTGGGCCTGCTCTAATTGCGCTTGCGCATCGGCTGGCGTCAACGTGGCCTGTTGCTTGAGGTCGGCCAAGCCGGTGGTCACCGTCTTGGCGGTGGCCTCATCAGCGGTCACATCCTCTTGCAACGCCTTGATGGTCTCGCATTGTTGTTGGTGACGTTCCTTGGCGCCCGCCAACCACGTTTGCTTAGCCGTCAAGGCCGCTTGCTTTTGCGACTGCTCGGCCGTGACCATCGAAATTTTCTGTTGCAGGTCAGTGATGGCTTTTTCGGTCGCCACAACCTGTTGTTCACCCGTTGTGATCTTTTGGGCTAACTGGCTGCCTTGGTCATCCGCATCGCTGTCCTGAGCCTGTTGAATTTCCAACTCGGCGGCTTTCACTTGCCGATTGGCCTGTTCTAAAGTCGTCTGGGCATTAGCCAGCTGATCGTCTAATTGCCGACACTGTGGTTGCAGGGTGTTAATCGTGCTCTGAAAGCCCTGGCTTCGCTGTTCGCTAGCCGTCAAGGCCGTTCGTTGCGCTTTAATTTTAGCTTCCTGTTCGGTCAGGGATTTTTGCATCTGGGCAATAGTGGTCTGCAGCTGTTGAAGTTCCTGTTGTTGCCGGAGCACGCTGCTGTGGCTCTGCCGGGATTGGCCCCCGGTAATGGCCCCACTGGCACTGACCACGTCACCCGCCAGACTGACCACGCGATACCGGTGGTGAATCCGTTGGCTGATGGCGACCGCCGTATCCAGATTAGCGGCAAAAATAGTGGTGCCTAATAGGTAATCCAAAATAATGGCGGCGGATTGATCAATGCTGATCAGCTCGCTCCCGACACCCAGATACCCCGTCATGCTGTGCACCTGTTGCAGGGTGTTGCGGTCAATTTGCCGGCCGCGCACCGTGCTCAATGGCAGAAAGGTGGCCCGCCCAGCGCGGTGCTCGCGCAGGTAGCCGACCGCGGCCTTGGCCGTCGTTTCATCGTCGACCACGACCTGTTGCAGCTGGCCACCCAACGCGTATTCAACGGCGCTGGTATAGCGTTCGGGGACCTGTAACAGCTCGGAAACCGCCCCGAGGAGTCCCCGGAAATGGTCTCGTTGCTTTAAGATAGCCCGAACTCCCTGATAAAAGCCACCGTATTCTGCGGAGGAAGCCTGTTGACTAGCTACCTTGGTTTGGGCGCGCTGGTAGACCTCCAAAGCGGCTTGCCAGTTGTGTTGTAGGGTTTGATACTCTTTTTGATGGTGTTGATACTGCCCGGCTTCGGCATCCAGTCCCTGTTCCGCTTCATTTAACGCTGATTTTTGACTGGTGGCCTGGGTCGTTAAGGTTTGGACCTCAGCCTGGGCGGACTGCGCCCGTTCCTGGAGCTCGGTCAATTGCTGTGCGACCCGTTGCCCCCGCTGTTGCAGGCGCTCCTGGTTTTGCTGCAAATACTGCCGTTGATTACGCCAGTTGGCAACGTCTTGCTTCTGATCGAAGTAGGTCGTCCGCAAGTTTTCGAGGTCCTTACGCAATCCCGCAATCACTTGGGGATCCGTGGCCTGGGTCAGCTCACGGGCTTCCTTCTTCGCCGTCTTCATGGCGTCCGTCAGCTCGGCAACCGAGGCCTCAGCCTTAGTCAATGCCTCGCGATTAGTGGTCATCTGCGCCTGCAAGGTCGTCAGTTGTTGCTCTAAGCGCTGACGTTGCTCGTCTTGGTGCTTTTGCTGCTCACCGGACAGGTTGACCTGCCCCTGACGCTGCTCCACCAGCTGCGTTGCCGCCACCAATTTGGCCTGCAGGCCATCCTTGGTCGCCAGCAGCGTTGTCTGTTGTTGTTTGAGGTCATTGACGGTCGTCGTCTGGGCTTTCTCGGCAGCCTGATGCGTGGTGACCTGGTCCTGTTTCTCGGTGACCTGGGCATCCGCCGTCTGCTTCTGCGTCATCTCGGTGTGGAGTTGCCGCACCAGTTGCGTCCGGTCCAGCAGGGCAAATTTTTCCTGCTGATCCAGATAGTCCTGAGCGAGATTACTCTGCTCCTCTAACGGCTGTACGCGGCCTTCCAGCTCGGCGATGATGTCCTCGACCCGGTGTAAATACGCCGTGGTGTCGTCCAGTTCACGCTGCGCCTTTTCCTTGTGCTTTCGGTATTTATAAACGCCCGCGACCTCTTCAATGATGTTGCGTCGGTCTTCGGGCTTGCTGTTGAAAATGGCCTCGACGCGCCCCTGAGAAATAATGGAGAAGGAGTCTTGTCCCATCCCTGAATCCATCAGGAGTTCCGTGATGTCCTTCAACCGGCAACTTTGCCCGTTCAATTGGTAATCCGAGTCGCCGGACCGGTAGAGCACCCGGCTAATGGTCAACTCGGTGTAATCACTTTTTAAATAGTGGTCGCTGTTGTCCAGCGTAATCGAAACGGCTGCCCGGTTCAACGGGTGCCGGTCGGCTGAACCCGCAAAGATCACGTCGGGCATCTTACTGCCCCGCAGGCTCTTCGCGGACTGTTCCCCCAAGACCCACCGAACCGCTTCGGAAATATTACTTTTACCGCTCCCATTGGGGCCGACGATGCCGGTCATCCCCGGCAAAAAGTCAATTCGGGTTTTATCCGCGAAGGACTTGAACCCGCTAATTTCTAATGTCTTTAACCGCATCGTTAGTCATCCTTACTCTACTTTCAGATTCTCCAGCGCATGCCGCGCCGCATTTTGTTCCGCATGCTTCTTCGAATGGCCGTGGCCTTCGCCTAGCTGCTTGTCGTTCACGTAAACGGCCACCATAAAGGCCCGGTCGTTGTCGGGACCCTCTTCATCTAATAATCGATATTCGATGTTCACGGGTCCATTTTGTTGGACGAGTTCTTGTAATTCCGTCTTGTGATCAAAGAATTCATCGAAACGGCCTTCGTCTAGCTTAGGGAAGACCACTTTCGTGACAAATGGCACAACCTTTTCCAGTCCCTGATCCATGTACAGAGCACCAACAAAGGATTCGAAGATATCACAGAGCAGGGAATCCCGTTGCCGAGCCTGCGCCTTTTCCTCACCCTTGCCTAAGCGAATGTACTGGTCAAAGTGGCATTCACGAGCGAAACTCGCAAAACTTTGTTCGTTGACCATGGCAGCCCGTAGCCGCGTCAACCGGCCTTGCGGCATTTTGGGGTACCGGCGGAAAATGTAATTGGAGACAACCAATTGCATCACAGCGTCACCTAAGAATTCGATGCGTTCGTAAAATTTCAGCCCCTGGTTCGGGTGTTCATTCACATATGAGGCCTGAGTAAACGCCTCGTCAAGCAACGACTGATCTTTAAAATGTATATCATAGTTTTCTGCTAATTCTTGATTTAATCCAGCAATCACGCGCTAATTCCCTCATTTCTTCAATACGTTGGGTGTTCCTCGATTCGCCTGCGGCTGCCAGGACCACCACCCTATGGGACACGGTCAAAGCCTGAGAAGCGGTCTTTGACCTCAAGCTGAAGCTTCACAAAAACCGTGAATCTACAGCTTGGCCCGTGTTCTAAGGCTAGGAAGTTCACCTAACCTAAGAACACCGTCACAGGGTGGTGGCCCTGACCTCCTCCGGCTAAGGCAACACCCAACAAGCTCTCAATCTAACTAAATGGCCAACTGGTCCGCATCTAAGGCATGGATCCCCGTAATCCGACTGCTGACAGTTACCCTGGTCACCCAACTTAATTTTCTTGATATTGGTTACTTTAATTAATGTCTTCCTAACACGGGTTATCCCCAAATGTTACTGGCTTATTACCCAATCCAAAAGACACACACAGTCACTATTATACCTGAATCCAGCCGTTTTCACTGGAAATCACACAGAATTTTCACGAGAAAATAATTCTGGTGGTGGACTGGCTTCCTGACTGGGAAATATTTCCAGATTGAAAAAGCCCGGGACGACTTAACCTGCGGCCCGGACTCGCTCAAATAACTTATTTTTCTTGGTTTTGGTGGGCGTCGATGTAATCGACCACTTCACCAATGGTGTTCAGCTTTTCAGCATCTTCATCCGAAATTTCAGCGCCAAACGTGTCTTCCAGTTCCAAGACGAATTCCACGAAATCAATGGAATCGGCGTCTAAGTCCTGCTTGAAGTTCAGTTGTTCGTTGATGGTATCTCGGTCAGCCTCAAAACGGTCGGCAATAATGTCGGCAATCTTGTCAAAAATTTCTGCTTTTGTCATTGTAATCCCTCGCTCACAGTATTCAAATAGTAGTCTAACCGTTTTGCCGGTCCTTGTCTAGCCAATTAATCATCCGGGTTAAGCTGGTTGTTTCTTCCGCCTCCGGGCTGGTGAAAATGGGCCGTGGCGCTGTGGGCGCCCGTCTGGAGCCAAAGTTCGGTCTCCAGACTTACTTTGAGCCGAAGCCCACATCTCAAAGATAGCAGTTGCCTAAGCGGTAAACCGCTAAGGCAACTCCCACGGCTGAGCTCATTTTCACCAGCCCTGCGGCTCACACTCATTTAACCCGTGTCGTGCATGTTCTCGGATTCATGTTGCCAGGTAATCACCTGACGACTGCATCTCTCGCATCAAGAAAGTTTCCTGACGCGAATGCCTACACAGGCTAAACCACGCCAAACCGTAAGAACGTGAAACACGGGTGACGTCACCGTCAGTGACCAGAGGCGGCGCTGTGTCGGTGGTCTAGGCTGAGGTTTCTCCACTCAGCCTAGACCACGGGACGACCTTTGAGACCGCCGCTCAGGCTCAAAGTCGAGGTGGAAGCCTGCTCCTCCGGCTGGAACCGTTCCCCACAGCAGGGCAACTTGAATCCGCCGCCGGGAACGGTTGCGATGACACCGGCCCATACCATTCTGGCAATCAGCTGACATCAAGAGAGGCTCCCGATATGAACACCTAAATGGGCTAAACAACGCTAAGCCGTGAGGGCGAGAAAAATGGGCTCAGCCGGGGGATTTCTTGTTTGACGTTAAAACGTCAAACAAGAAATGGTGACTTTGAGACTCGCTCTTAGAGGCTCAAAGCAAGCCCAGAGACCGCCCTTTGGCTCTGGGCGTCCTGCCCCCAGCGTTCCGGCCCACTTTTCTCGCCCGGTAAGGCGACTCAACGGTCGTTTAACCCATTATAGGCGTTTACTTCAGGGACTCCTTGAGGGCACTCATTTGCTCGCCGTGTTCGGCAAAGTAAGTGACTAACTGGTCCGCACTCTTGCTGGCAATCAATTCATGGATTTGACCAATCGTGTTCTTAACGGTTGGTGCCTTGGTGGAACCATGGGTCTTAACGACCGGCGCCTTCAAGCCCAAGAGCACGGCCCCACCATATTGGGAGTAGTCCATGGCGCTCTGAACGTTGCGGAAGACTGGCTTCAACATGCTGGCCCCGATTTTACCGCCCAGACCGCCGCTCATGATTTCACCCTTGATCAGTTTTAACATGGACAGTGCAGTGCCTTCGATGGCCTTCAACGTGGCGTTTCCAGTAAACCCATCGGTCACGACCACATCCGCCGCCCCATTCAGTAATTCACGGGATTCAACGTTGCCGACAAAATTAATTTCGTCCATCGCAGACAGTGCTTCGTGGATGGCCCGGTGATTCTTGTCACCCTTGTCCGCTTCCGTCCCGTTGTTTAACAGGCCGACGCGGGGGTTCTCCACGTGCATGACGGATTGGGCATAGTACTGGCCCATGATGGCGTATTGGACGACGTTAAATGGCTTGGTATCGGCGTTGGCCCCCACGTCCAGCATCACAAAGCTCGATTGGTCTGGCTTTTGTAAGACGGGTAAGGTGGTCGTCAAGCCGGGCCGATCGATACCCTTGATTCGGCCGACAATCAGCAGCCCGGCAGCCAAGACGGCCCCGGTATTCCCAGCGGAGAAAAAGGCATCCGCCTCCCCCTCACGGACGGCCGTGGCGGCCAGTACGATGCTGGAATTTTTCTTCCGCCGTACGGCACGAACGGGTTCGTCCTCCATGGCAATCACTTCTGGCGCTGGCATCAATTTGATGCGGGTGCTGTCCTGTAATAGCGGTTGGACCTTTTCTTCTTGACCGTACAGTAAAAATTCAATGTCTGGGTACGCGTCACGGGCTAATTCGATGCCCTTAACGATTTCAGCGGGCGCATAGTCGCCGCCCATTGCATCTACAGCAATTTTCATGAGTAATCTCCTTTGGCTAATCCATGGTGGTGTTGCGGTGCGCGGTGGTGCTGAGAAACGCTGCCAGGGCCAGGTTATCGTCCTTGTCCGCCCAATTTGGTGACGCGACGGTTTCCTTAGCGGCCTGTTGTGCCGCGCTTAAAATGTTGAGGTCGGCCACGGGATCACCCACCTTAAAGTCAGGGACCCCGGACTGCTTTCTTCCCAGAATATCACCTGGGCCCCGCAATTCCAAGTCCTTTTGTGACAGCACAAACCCGTCATTGGTACTGGTCATGGTCGTCATTCGTTCGACGGCTAATTGATTTTTGGGGTCAGCAATTAAAATACAAGCGGATGCCCGCGTTCCCCGACCAACCCGGCCCCGCAATTGGTGCAGCTGGGCCAAGCCAAAGTGGTCGGCGTCATAGATCATCATCAGTGTGGCATTGGGCACATCGACCCCGACTTCAATCACGGTCGTGGCAACCAACACCTGAAATTCATTGGCCTTGAACGCATCCATAATGGCATTCTTCTCGTCATCTTTCATCCGACCATGTAGCAGGCCTACCTTATAGGTCGGTTCAAATTCTTCTTTAAATCGTTCGTAAATGGCCTCGGCATTTTTCATGTCGACGGCTTCGGATTCCTCAATCAGGGGCGTGACCACGTAGGCTTGTGAGCCCGTGCTCAATTCCGCCTTGACCTGACGCAACGTGGCGTCGACCTGATTGCTGCGAATCCAGGTGGTCTTGATGGGTTGCCGACCGGCGGGAAGCTCGTTAATGACCGAGACATCCATTTCACCGTACGCGGTGATCGCGAGGGTTCGAGGAATTGGCGTGGCCGTCATGGCTAGCACATCGGGCTGCTGGCCCTTTTCCCGTAACGCCTGGCGTTGGTTCACCCCGAAACGGTGTTGCTCATCGATCACGGCTAAGCCCAGGTCATGGTAGTCGACTTCGGGCTGAATCAGCGCATGGGTCCCAATCAAGAGATCCACACCGCCCTGCTTGATCTGCGGTAACAGGGTCTTGCGGGCCGCGGCCTTGGTCGCCCCAGTTAAGAGGGCCACGTTGACTGGAAAATCAGCAAACAACTTGGCCAGATTATTGGCGTGTTGTTCGGCTAAAATTTCGGTGGGTGCCATCAAGGCCGCCTGGGCCCCCGCGGTAATCGCGGCGTACATGGCAATGGCGGCGACGACGGTCTTCCCACTCCCGACATCCCCTTGCAGGAGCCGATTCATGTGGACCGGTCGTTTCAAATCAAAACAAATTTCGTTGACAACTTTCTTTTGCGCACCGGTCAACTCATACGGCAGTGAATCGATAAACGCCTTGAGCTTGGCCAAATCGTAGTGTAAGGCCTGGCCATGTAAGGTGTGGTCCTGTTCTCGTACGATTTGTAAACGTAGTTCAAACAGATAAAACTCCTCAAACTTGGCCGTCCGGCGGGCTGCTTGGGCCGCGTTGGCGTCGGCTGGAAAATGCATGTCGTGAATCATTTGCTTGCGGTGGAGCAAGCGGTACTGGTCGCGTAAGCCCTCGGGAATCAGGTCGACAATCACCGGTTCATAGGCGTCAAACGCGGATTCGACCAATTTTTGAATCGTGCCCTGCCGGATTTCCTTGTTGGCCGGGTAAATGGACCCCATGCCACTGTCGGCACTGGCCAAAATTTTCATCCCCGCCAGGCTCTGCCGTTTGGCATCGAAACGCCCGTAGACCACAATTTCATTGCCGACCTCGAGCTTATCCTTTAACCAGGGTTGATTGAAAAAGGTCACCGGAATCACGGTGTGTTCATCCAATAACAACCGGAAATTCAACCGATTTTTCTTTCGACCAAACCGTGTCAAGACTGGTGCTCCAGCAACCGTTCCCTTCAAGGTCACCTTGGCCTGGTCGGTTAATTCGGCCGGGTCCTTGGCCTGTAGGTCTTCGTAACGGAAGGGAAAGTAGGTCAATAAATCATTAATATTTTCAATGTCGAGACTCTTGAGCGCCTGAACCCGCTTGGGGCCAACCCCCGCTAAGGCGGCGACGCTATCGCTTAAACTTGTCATGTGCTTCCCTCCCGTCACTGGTGATAGCGAAAAAAAGACTGGACCATTAGCCCAATCTTTTTTCGTTTACCGGTTATTCAACCGAAATCAAGAATGGGTAAACCGGTTGGTCCCCTTCATGAACTTCTGTTTCTAAATCATCATCCAACGCTTCGACCTGTTGTTGCAATTGTTCCGCAACCTCGGCCGTCGTGTCAGAACCGTAAATAATCGTAATGATTTCACTCTCATCATCGAGCATGGCCTTCACCGTGTCCACGGCGGTCTTTAACAGATCGGCGTCGGTCACTTTGATGGTCCCGTCAACGATGCCCATGAAGTTCCCTTCCTTGATGTCAAACCCATCGAGTTGGGTATCGCGAATCGCGTGGGTCACTTGACCACTCTTCACGGCGCTCAGATTATCTTCCATGGCTTCTTGGTTTTCTGCCAATTCAGCATCTGGATTGTAACCGAGCATGGCCGTCATCCCTTGCGAAACCGTCTTGGAATGGACGATAACGGCTGGAACGTCAGCGACCTTAGCGGCTTGTTCAGCGGCTAAGAAAATGTTTTTGTTGTTAGGCAACACAATGGCCCGTTTGGCTTGGCTTTGGTTGATGGCATCCACAATATCCTGCGTACTTGGATTCATGGTTTGCCCACCGTTGACCACGTGGGTCACGCCTAAGCTCTTGAACAACGTCCCGAGACCTTCACCGGCGGCAATCGCAATGATGGCCGTATCGGCAGGGGCTTCGTCGGTTGCTGTGGCCACCGGAGCGGCTCCAGTTTCTTCATCGTGTTCCATGATGGTCTCCTGTTGCATCCGCATGTTATCAACCTTGACCTTGGCTAAATCACCAAATTCTTGGCCCCAGGCGATAACCTTACCAGGGTGTTCCGTGTGGACGTGAACCTTGACGATTTCTTCATCGTTCACGACCAACAGGGAATCCCCTAAATCAGCGAGATACTTGTAGAAGGTATCGTAATCAAAGTCGTGGTCAACTTGTTTCCCACGACCGATACGAACCATGATTTCGGTACAGTAACCGTACTTGATGCTGTTAGGATCTAATTTTCCCTGAACACTCTGATGGTGCGCAGCGTCGATCATTTCGTCCATTTCAGCATCGTCTGGCTTGTAGTCGCCCTCTTCAGAGACGCGGCCGTTCAGGGAGTCGTTGAAGGCTTCCAGCACAAAGGTCAACCCTTGGCCACCGGAATCCACAACGCCCACCTGCTTCAAGACAGGCAGTAAGTCTGGCGTGGTTGCCAAAGCAGCCTTGGCCGCTTCAAAAACGGCGTCCATGACAGCTAAGACGTCATCGGACTCCTTAGCCGTGTTTAAGCCCGCCTGAGCGCCTTCACGAACAACAGTCAGGATAGTTCCCTCTGTTGGCTTCATAACGGCCTTATAGGCGGTCTCTGCGCCGGCTGCGAAGCCATCGGCCAAATCTTGGGCCGTCAGCGTTTGCTTGTCAGCTAACTTTTTGGAAAAACCACGGAAAATTTGGGACAGGATCACACCGGAATTTCCCCGGGCGCCCATCAGTAAGCCCTTGGCCAAAGCCACGGCCAGGACACCGACCGCCGTGCTATCAGCATCGCGTTCGTACTTGGCCCCACTTTGTAAGGACAGGCTCATGTTGGTCCCAGTATCCCCATCAGGAACTGGGAAGACGTTCAATGAATTAATAAAATCAGCGTTTTGGTTTAGCTTTTGCGAGGCGGCTTGGACCATCTTACCAAACTCAAGATTAGTAATTTCTGTTACTTTCAACTAAGTTTCCTCCTTGATTTCAGTACGACTGGCTAATCAGCCAATACCCGCACCCCTTGTACGATGACGTTCACTGAGTTTGCGGTAACCCCCAGCATTGTTTCTAGGTTATATTTAACTTTAGACTGGACGCTGCGTGACACTTCGGAAATCTTGGTTCCGTAGCTGGCAATCACGTACACGTCAATGGCAACCCCGTTCTCTTCTTGGCGAACGACGACCCCGCGGGCATAATTCTCCCGCCGTAAAATATCGTTAACGTTGTCACGGATCTGATTCTTACTTGCCATGCCCACGACACCATAGTTATCAGTCGCGGCTCCCCCAACAACGGTCGCAATCACTTCATTGGTAATATCAATTGTTCCGTACTGAGTTTTAATCTTTACGGCCATGGAAATAGCCTCCTTGTCTGGATATAGAATCTTTAACAGAAATTAATCTTACCACAACCCAAGCAAAAATAGAAATAGGAACTCTGAAATGCTTGTTCTTACGGTAAATAAGTGTCAAGTAAATTTCCTTGAAAGAAAACATTGCTTTCCACAAAATTGTATGGTAAATTATTCAGGTGAGTAAAAAGCACTGCTTTTTAAAAGTAATGAATCCATAAAGGAGGGTTTACGCCATGGCAAAGGATTTTCTCAACGGCAAGCGGACGCGCTTCGGTAACAAGCGTTCTCACGCTTTGAATTCAAGTCGTCGCGCTTGGAAGCCGAACTTACAAAAGGTTCGCATCTTAGTGGACGGTAAGCCGAAAAAAGTCTGGATTTCAGCTCGGACTTTGAAGTCAGGTAAGGTTACGCGTGTCTAGTTTCTAGATATGATTAATCTTGAAAGCACTAATCAGCATTTGCTGGTTGGTGCTTTTTTATTCACTTTTTTCGTATCGAGTCCCTTACTGATTGGATTCATTAACAGTTACTTCTATATGGTAGTTTACCATTGTTCATCTGGACGAAACAGTGATTGCCCTTGCTGGCCCCCAACGACGCTTCTTGCTAAGATAGACCTATCAGTCCTACCCTAAAATTAAATTCGGAGGTTCTCCCCCATGCTTACCCATACCTTGGCCACACCGGCCGATTATCCTCGACTCACGGCCATTTGGACGCGTTCGGTGACGGCGACCCACCATTTCTTAAGCCTAGCTGACCGTGAAGCCATTCAGCGTGACTTGCCCCGATATTTTGCGCAGGTCACACTGTGGCGATGGCAACTGGACGGACACCTGATTGGTTTCACTGGCATGGCTGGCAGCGACCTGGCCATGCTCTTCTTGGACCCAACCTACTTCCGCCACGGCTACGGTCAACAGATCATCCGTATCCTGATGAAAACAGCGAATCTCCAGACGGTCACGGTGAACGCGCAAAATCCGGGCGCCTTGGCCTTTTACCAGCGTCAGGGATTTAAGATTATTTCTCAAAATCCCCTCGACGCGGACGGGCGCCCTTACCCGATCATCAATTTGTCTCTGACTTAAAATTTTTCCCAAATAAATAAGACACACAAAATTCTTTTTACGGAATTTTGTGTGTCTTATTTTTAATTTCAGTAAAAACTTAGTACTTATCTCAGACCAGTAACCCTTACTCGTGCCGAGCCTCGTAGGTGTCACAGCTTTGGATGACGCAGAGCACGCCCGTGTCGAACTGAAATTCCCCGGTATCGCCAACAAACTCGTTGCTGGCAAAGGAAATCGGGTACGGAATCGGTTCGTCATGGAGCTGGTACTTCTCATCGATCAAGCTGAGATGGTCGATGGGCGTCAACGGCACAAAGGCCAGGTAATTCTTGTCGGGTTCCTTCTTCAACGTATAATGACCCGGTAAATAGTACGTAATCGTATTCTGTTTATCAATCAACCGAATTCGACTCGCATACAACTTGTACTGGGGTTCCAACACGATAAAGAGGTTCGCCAAAAAGTGATCCAGCCGACCGCCCGTCGCACCATAAATGTCGACGTTGTCAGCCCCGTAGTCACCAAAGGCCACGGAGACCGCCATCTGCGTATCGGTAAAATCTTTTTCGGGCTGCGACTGTCGAATGTCTTTGACATTGCGCCGCACCCGTTGTAATTCCGGTGCCGCCAGGGAATCAAAATCCCCAATGGCCGCCACCGGTTGCACATTGTGATCGATTAACCGTAAAGTCCCCCGATCAACGCCAATCCAGGGGCCAACGATTTTCTCAGTGAGGTCTGCCGGCCAGTTGGCCTTGGGACCCCCCACTAACAGATTATACGTTCCGCCCCGGGGCATTATTTTGTTGCGTCCTTCAGGGCTTGAATCCGGGCAGCTGGGTCTTCGGCGTTGAAGACGTATGAACCAGCAACCGCAACCGTAGCACCGGCCTTGGCACAATCAACAACGGTTTGATCGTTGACCCCACCATCGACTTCGATATCAAAGTCGTAACCCTTGGCCTTCTTGATGGCATCCAATTCGGCAATCTTGGCAACCGTGCTGTGTAAGAACTTCTGACCACCAAAGCCAGGGTTGACCGTCATAACCAATACTTGGCCGACCATGTCCAGAACGGGTTCGATCATGGAAACGGGCGTCCCAGGGTTGATAACAACTTCTGGCGTTGCACCGGCGTTTTGAATCATTTGTAAGGCCCGGTGAATGTGTGGCGTTGCTTCAACGTGGACACCAATGATGTCGGCGCCAGCCTTGGCAAAGTCTTCAACGTAACGTTCTGGATTTTGGACCATCATGTGAACGTCTAAGACCATCTTAGTGATTGGCCGAATTGCCTTGACCCAACCGGGACCGTAAGACAGGGCTGGGACGAAGTTACCGTCCATGATATCGATGTGTAAGACTTCAGCACCGGCTTGGTCGACCTTTTCGATGTCTGGTTGGAGGTTCACGTAATCTGCACTTAAAATTGAAGGCGCTACTTTAATCATAAAATCTCTTCCTCATTTCTTCTTGTTATAAATTGGTTTTTGATTCTTTAACAACGTAAGTAATTGTAAATAATTATCGTACCGACTCTGCAGGAAGTCCCCGTTCGTCAACCCGTCCTTAACGGCACAGCCTGGTTCATTCACGTGGACACACCCACGGAACCGACAGTCACTAGCCACGTTCAAAAATTCTGGGAAGTAGTGACACAGGTCACGGTAATCGATCGTCAACGTTTCATACGAGGAGAACCCTGGCGTATCAGCCACTAGGCCACCCGCAATCGGCATCAGACTCACCTTCCGCGTGGTATGTTTCCCCCGGTTTAACGCGGTCGAGATTTCTCCCGTCGCTAACGCCAGGTCCGGCGAAATGTGATTCAACAGCGTGGATTTCCCCGCCCCGGTCTGACCCATGATGACGGTCTCTTGGCCCTTTAACGTGGCCTTGAGTTGGTCAAGACCCTCTGTGGCAAACGGTTCCCGGGTCAGACAAACTGTGTACCCAATCTTCCGGTAACCGGCCGCCAAGGTTTCAAACTCCTGGTAGCGGGCATCGTCGATCAAGTCGGTCTTCGTGAAATAAATCACGGGAGTAATGTCACTGACCTCTAACGCAATCAGTTGACGATCCAGTAGGCCGGTCGAAAACTCAGGTGACGCCACGGCCGTAACCACGACGCCCTGATCAACGTTAGCCACGGGTGGCCGCGTTAATTCGTTATCCCGCGGTAAAATCTCCAGCACATAGCCTTCCTTAGGTGACGTACTTTCAAAGGTTACCCGGTCGCCCACGAGCGGCGTGATCTTGCGTTTCCGAAAGTTTCCCCGTGCGCGCGTCCGGTAAGTTTGGCCCTCACTGTAGATATCATAAAAGCCACTGAGTGATTGACGAATCTGTCCTTCTGACATGCAGCACCTCCTTTAAACTCTTTCCTTTCAGTTTACACTAATTTGCAGTTCGGCACTAGTTTTCCTGCAGATTGTGTTAGTTCAATTGTCAGCAAGGCTAAAAATATGTGGTGAATGACGACCGTTCCCGCCGGTAGGCTCAAGCGGTCCTGCTGTGGGGAACGGTGCCAGCCTGAGGAGCAGTCTGCCACCTCGCCTTTGAGCCCCCAAAACGGTCTCAAAGGTCGTCCCGTGCTCTAGACTGAGAAGCCCACTCAGTCAAGACCACCGACACAGCTGTTCACCTTGACCCGCCTCTGGTCACTGACATGGACCCCGTATTCTCACTAGTTTGGTGCTGGCAGTGGACTATCGACTATTGACTGACCCATCGTCATACTCGTGTCTAACGACAATTACATTTTTACGTTGCATCAAAAAACTCGGTCCCACCAACTAAGGTAAGCACCGAGTTCTAATTACTAATTAAAGTTAACCCCTACAGACAGTCCCAAGCACTAACACCGTGTTAGCCGTGAGGGTGGCCAAAATGGGCTCAGCCGTGGGAATTCTCTTAGTAGCTTGGCTACTTAGAGAATTGGTATCTTTGAGACGTGACTTTCGGCTCAAAGTAAGCCTAGAGACCGCTCTTTGGCTCTAGGCGCCCGCCCACAGCGTTCCGGCCCATTTTGGCCACCCGGTAAGGCGAAACAACGTGTGTTAGTTCTTAGTGACGTGGCTGTCGGAAGCGATGACGTGGCCGTCTCTGACCACCTTATACGCCCCCGCCTTGCCAGACGCCACGGTGAATGGCAGCGTTACGCTGGTATCCGCCGTGATCGTCATCTGCTTGTAGATGGTGCTCAACGAGTGGTCCTGATCCTTCAGGTAGATCTGAACCAAGTTCGACGCCGACGAGCTACTGCTACTGCTGCTCTCATCGCTGTCGTCGCTTTCACTCTCGCTGTCGCTATTATCAAATGGAATCTTAACGTTCACGCTGAACTGATCGACGCTGGAGCTACTCTCGCTCTCCGCGCCCCGTGACAGGGTCAAGGTGACCTCGTCACCCTCCTGCACAACGGCGCCCTCACCAGGAGACTGCTTGATGACGCGGCCCTTGGTAACGTCGCTGGAGTAGGCGTAGTCAAACGCCAGGTTCAGGTTGTGATTGGTCGCGTAGCTCTGGGCTTGGGCCTTGGTTTTATCCGTCAGGTCCGCGAGCGTCACGGTTGCCGATCCGGTCGACACCGTAAAGGTTATGTCCGTCCGTGACGGCACGACCCGTTCGCCAGCGTTCACACTCTGTTGCATGATTTTGCCGGCCGGAACGCTGGTTGAATGCACGGACTCCCGATGAACGGTAAATCCCAGGGCCTCCAACTTAGCGGCGGTGCTGGCGTACGAATCACCCTGATAATCGGCTAGCTTGTAGCGCTTAGGACCCGTGCTGATCCACAAATCTACGACCGTCTCGCGTTTGAGCTGGGTCCCGGACCGGGGCTCCGTTCGCACGACTCGGTTCACTTTGACCTTGGAACTAGCCGTCTTGTGGACCTTGCCAACGCTCAGATAGGCGTCCTGCATCCGCGATTTGGCCACGGTTTCGGTTCGCCCAGTCACATCGGGCACACTGGTCATCTGTGGCCGGAAGAGCGCCATGCCAATCAGAATGCCGGCAACCAGTAAAAGTACAACGAGGCCGGCCAGCAGAAATTTACGCCGTCGCGGATGCCGGGTCTTCTTACGACCCTTCTTGTCAACTTTTTGCGGCGTCTCTTCGTCATCGGCCTTGGCCGCTGGCTTGGAATCCGCCTTCGTGGCCGCTTCGGCCGCAACGGGCGCGGCCGAGCTCAATGCGCTGAGGGGCAAGACCTTGGTCTCCCCATCATCGTCCTGAACGGGCGTAAATTTGCGTTCACCCGCCCGCTTGGGGGACAGCGAGGTTTTTAAATCAGCTGCCATACTCGCGGCATCTACGTACCGGTCTTCCGGCCGTTTGGATGTGGCCTTGAGGACCACGTTTTCCAAGGCTTGGGGAATCCGCGGGTCGATCTCACGGACGGACGGAATCTCCGATTGGAAATGCTTCAAGGCAATTGAAACGGCGGTTTCACCCTCGAAGGGCACCGTGCCCGTTAACAGTTCATACAAAATGATGCCGAGTGAATAGATGTCGGATTTCTTGGTCGCCATCCCCCCACGGGCCTGTTCTGGTGACAAATAGTGCACCGAACCCAGGACCGTGTTGGTCTGCGTCAGACTGTGTTCCGACAACGCCACGGCAATCCCAAAGTCGGTAATTTTGGCGACTCTGTTTTGATCGATCAAAATGTTTTGTGGCTTCAGATCCCGGTGAATAATGTTGTGTTCATGGGCCGTTTGGACCGCACTCAGGATCTGCTCCATGATTTGAATCACTTCTTGATAGGCAATGGGAAAGTGGTCCTTGATGTAAGCCTTGAGGTCGGTCCCCTCGACGTACTCCATGACCAGGTACTGCATCCCATTTTCCTCGCCCACGTCATAGACCTGAACGATGTTCGGATTGACCAGCTCGGTCGCTGCTAACGCCTCGCGCTGAAACCGACGAATCGTGCTGGGATCGTCCCGCAGATCCAGCCGTAACAGCTTCACGGAGACGTCCCGGTCTAAAATCAGATCGTGAGCTAAATAAACGTTGGCCATGCCACCCTCGCCCAAAGCCCGGACGATGCGGTACCGGCCGCTCAGCGTATACCCCGTCCGCATTAGCCAGCCACCTCCCGTGAGAAGTTGGTCAGTAACAAGACGGTGATGTTGTCCAGCCCACCAGCGGCATTGGCCATGTCGATCAGCTGATCACATTTTTCCTTGGGCGTCTGGTCACTGGTCAGGACGGCCTGAATCTGGTGGTCGTCCACCATGTTGGTCAGCCCGTCGGTACACAGCAACAGCTGGTCACCCAACACTAACGGATACGTGTTGAGGTCAAAGCGCGCGTCGTCCGAGATTCCTAGTGAGCGAATGATCACGTTCTTCTGGGGATGGTGACGGGCGGCCTGACGGCTGATTTCACCGCGTTTGACCAACTCGTTGACCAGCGAATGGTCCTCGGTCAGCTGCCGCAACTCGTCGTCTCGCATCAGGTAGGCCCGCGAATCACCAATGTTGGCGATGACGACCTCTTCTGTGAAATACAGAGCAGCGACAAGTGTCGTCCCCATCCCGTTCAAATCGGCGAATTGGTTGGATTTGTCAATAATTGACTGGTTCTCCGCGGTAATCTCCGTGGCAATCCACTGACGAGCCGCATCCGGCGTGGTTAACTTGGTCTGTTCAAACTCGTGGCCCAGGTGGGAAACGGCCATGGCACTGGCAACGTCGCCACCCTGATGGCCACCGATGCCGTCGGCGATGATGGCGAGGTGTTTCCCTGCCTGGTTCGTGAACACATCCACGTAGTCTTCATTATCATTGCGTTGTTTTCCAATTGACGTGCGGTATGCCACTTCCATGGCTGGTCACCTCTACTTCTTTTTCCGGAAGGCACTGACGAAGAACCCGTCAGAGTCGAAATCATCTGGGTAGATGTTCAACGTATCCGTGTCCCGGTCGCCCTTGACGTTTAATTTAGTGGTTACCCGCATGGACTCGAAGTCGGGATGGGCAGCCAAGAACTTCGCTGCGACATCTGCGTTTTCCGTGTCCAAAATGGTGCAGGTACTGTAAACCAAGATCCCATTTGGCTTTAATTTTTGACTGACAACGTCCAAGATCCCCAGCTGAACCTTTTGCAGCTGTTGGATGTCTTGTGGCGTCTTTTCGTAACGAATTTCTGGTTTCCGCCGAATCAGGCCCAGTCCAGAACAAGGGGCATCGACTAAGATACGGTCAAATTCCTTGTGGGGGAACCGGTCATCAATGTTGCGGGCGTCTAAGGCCACGGCATCGACCCGGTCGGCTACGTGCATCCGTTCGGCATTTCTGTCGATCAAGTCAACCTTCTTGGGATGCAGATCCAAGGCGGTAACTTTCCCACCGGAATGCGCGTCCAGCAAGGCAGCAATCTGGGTCGTCTTGCCCCCAGGTGCGGCACAGGCATCGAGCACTTGGTCCCCAGGACGGACCTGTAAGGCCTCCACTGGTAACATCGCACTCTCATCTTGGATCGTCAGCTCGCCAGTTTCAAAGACATTGCTTTGGTTAGCTGCCTTATCGTCCAAACGGAAGGCGTCGGCGGCAACTACACTAGGCGTGACCGTGTATCCCTGGTCCTTTAAGGATTGTTCAACTTCTTCGGTCGTGGCCACGGCGGTATTGACCCGCACAGACTGGGCGGCCGGTTGATTGATCGTTTCTAAAATGCTGACGGCCTTGTCGTCGCCAACTTGCTTTTGAATCGCCGTAACCAGCCATTCTGGCACGGAGTATTCCAGACTCAACCGTTTCGTTGGGTCTTCAATTTTGCTCAAATCGGGTAAGCCTTGCCGGTCAATGGCGTGCAAGACCCCGGTCACAAAGCGCCGAATGCCTTCGTGGCCCCGGTCCTTGGCCAATTGAATGGCTTCGTTAAAGATGGCCCGCTTGGGAACCCGGTCCAAATATAATTCTTGGTATAACGCCACCAGTAAGGTCATTTTGACCCAAGGTAAGACCTTCTGGTTGGGCTTGATGAAGCCTTCCAGGTAGTATTCCAACGTTAATTGGTGTTGGATCGTCCCGTAAACCAGGTTGGTCACAAACCGCCGGTCGACGTCACTCAAGTTGTTATTTTCTAAGGTTTGTTCCAATTGTAAGTTTGAGTAAGCCCCATTGGATACCCGTGTCAGTGCTTCAACCGCTAAAGCCCGCGGTGTATTATTTTTTGTCATTATTCAGCCACCTGTTCGCCTATTGTCAGTGCGTCGCTCGTCCCGTTCAAGAAGTCCGTGATACTTAGCTTGGGCTTCCCGGCCGGTTGAATCTCGTCAAGGCCTAAGACCCCGTGTTCTCCCGTGGCAATCGCCAGGTGGTGCTTGTCATGGCTGACCAAGGCGCCCGGTTGTAAGTCGGTCGTCTCGTCCAGCACGGTCACCTGCCACAGCTTGGTCCGCACGCCATTTAAGTAAATATGGGCGATAGGGGCCGGCCGTAATGCCCGGACCTTGCAGTCGATCAAATGGGCACTCAGGTTCAAATCAATGCGTTCTTCATCGGACTTGATGGTTGGTGAGAACGTGACCTGGTCCTCATCCTGAGGAACCGGCGTAATTTCACCGGCCAACAGCTTCGGTAAGGTCTCTAGCAATAAGTCGCGACCCAGCAGGCTCAGCTTGTCAAACATGGAGCCAACATCATCTTGATCCGTGATTGGCATGGCTTTTTGGGCCAAAACCGCACCGGCATCCATTTTCTTTTCCATGAACATGATGGAAACCCCGGTCTCCTTGTCACCATTCATGATGGCATAGTGAACGGGCGCGCCACCACGGTACTTAGGCAGCAAGGACGCGTGAACGTTGACCGCCGCCACCTTGGCTGCCTTAAGCAGCTTGGTTGGCAAAAATTGGCCAAAGGCCGCCGTGACAATTAAATCTGGTGCTAATTCAATGGCCCGCGCCATTTCGTCACTACCGGAAATCTTTTGTGGTTGGAGCACTTCGATTCCATTTTCAACGGCGACCTGCTTAACGGGGGATGCCGTTAAGACGTGCTTCCGCCCAACTTTACGGTCCGGTTGAGTCACAACGGCTAAGACGTCATAGCCGTTCTTGATTAAACTACTGAGGATAGGCGCCGAAAACGCCGGCGTGCCCATGAAGATTACTGAAGTCATGCAATGCACCATACTTTCTGTTTTAACATTTGGTTTGAATTTTAACTGGTTATACTTGTGTTTAATTTGCCTTGTTGGGTGACTAACAATGATGAGTTATTCCCGTTCCCGGCAGCGGATTCAAGGTGCCCTGCTGTGGGGAACGGTTCCAGCCTAAGAAACGGGCTTCCACCTCGCCTTGAAACCTCGCTAAACCCGCGAGTTTCCAAGGTCGTCCCATGTTCTAAGCTGAGAAATTCACTCAGCTAAGAACATCGACACAGCTGGTCACCTTGATCCGCCTCTGGTCACTCAGACTGGCTCGTGCATTTTGCTTTGAGTCAATCAATCACTGGCTAGAACTGTTAATTCAACGCTAATCCAATTGAAAAATGAATGACTCGAATCAGAGACAATCCACTCATCTAACAATTGAAGACCGCGAACAAATCAGGCAACCTTCCCCCCAATCAGAATCAACTGACACTGTTGTCGGGTTAACACCGTGTCAGCCGCAGGGCTGGGAAAACTGGGCCGGTCGTGGCAGTGACCAGAGGTGAGCCAAGGTGCCTTGAGCTCGCCGGCGGGAACGGACGCGAGTAGGCCCAGTTTTGTTCGTGAATTTCTGTTCATCCACCATTGAAAATTCACGAATCACACAGCAACCTCCCACTAATTAGAATCAACTGACACTGTTGTGGGGTTAACGCCGTGTTAGCCGCAGGGCTGGTGAAAATGGGCTCAGCCGTGGGAGTTGCCTTAGCGGGTTTCCCGCTTAGGCAACTGCTATCTTTGAGACTCGCTTCTCAGAGGCTCAAAGTAAGTCTGGAGACCGCCCTTCGGCTCCAGACGTGCGCCCACAGCGCCACGGCCCATTTTCACCAGCCTGGAGGCGCGGGCAACGACAAGCACAACCTACATAAAGTTCATTGGTTCTGAATCGATGGTGATGGCTAAGCCGTGGCGGGCCGGAATCTGTGCCGCCTGCCGGATTTTCTCCAGCAACGGCCGCAATTGCGGTTCCCGTTTATATTTAATCACAACTTGATAATAATACTTCCGCTTGACCCGCGCAATCGCCTTGGGCGTGGGACCCAGAACAATGGCGTCCTTGCTCAAGCCCTTTTGCAGGGTGCCGACGATTTGGTACATGGCTTTGGCAGCCGTGGCCTCGTCCTCGTGACTGGCGGTCAGCTGCACGGCAAAGTAATACGGCGGGTAATTTCCCTGGTGCCGCATATGCATTTCCGTGACGAAGAAGCGTTCATAATCCTGTTGTTGTGCCAATTCAATGGCATAGTGGTCCGGGTTGAACGTCTGGATAAAGACCTCGCCAGGCTTTTCCGCCCGGCCGGCCCGACCACTGACCTGTGTCAGTAGCTGGAAGGTCCGCTCGCTGGCCCGGAAATCCGGTAAGCCCAGCGCGGTGTCCGCGTTTAAGACCCCGACCAACGTGACGTTGGGGAAGTCGAGTCCCTTGGCAATCATTTGGGTCCCCAGCAAAATGTCTGCCTGGTGATCGCCAAATTGCCGCAGAATCTTTTCGTGGGCACCCTTGCGCCGCGTGGAGTCCACGTCCATCCGTAAGATGCGCGCCGTTGGAAATTCCTTTTGCAGGGCCGTTTCCACCTTCTGCGTCCCGGTCCCATAGTAGCGAATCTTGCGGCTATGGCAGTTGGGGCAGATGTGGGGAATGGCTTCCTCGTGCCCACAGTAATGGCATTTCATGGTGTGGGTATCCATGTGGAGCGTGAGTGAAATATCACAGTTGGGACATTTCAGCACGAACCCACAGTCCCGGCACATCACAAACGACGAGTATCCCCGCCGATTCAACATCAGAACCATCTGTTCGTGGCGGTCGAGCCGTTCCTGAATCGCCGTTAACAGTGGCTGGGAGAAGTCCCCGTCCGCGCGCTGCTTCACTTCTTCACGCATGTCAACGATGTGGACCGTTGGCAGTGGATGGTCGTTGACCCGTTTCGCCAAAAGTAACCGGGTGTACAACCCCTTGGCAGCGCGGGCGCGCGTCTCTAAGGACGGCGTGGCGCTCCCCAGGACAACGGGGCAATGATTGTACTTTCCCCGCCATAAGGCCACGTCACGGGCGTGGTACCGAGGATTTTCATCCTGTTTATAACTACTTTCATGTTCCTCATCCATGATAATGATGCCGAGGTTTCTCACCGGGGCAAAGATGGCGGAACGCGCGCCGACGACCACGGTGGCTTCACCCTGATCGATACGCCGCCACTCATCATACTGTTCGCCCTTAGACAAACCACTGTGCAAGACCGCCACGCGCTGGCCGAAACGGGCCTTCACCCGGTTGACCATCTGGGGGGTCAGCGCAATTTCAGGGACCATCATCAGGGCCGTGCGGTGTTGCTGGAGGGCAACGGCAATGCTTTGTAAATAAACTTCGGTCTTGCCACTCCCGGTCACCCCTTCGACCAGGAAGTTTTCGGTTCGCTGCTCATCGACCGCCTTGGTAATAGCGGTCACGGCCACCTGCTGCTCAGCGTTTAACTTTAGCGGCTTCGTGGGGGTAACGGGTTGGTGAAACGGATCACGATAAACTTCCAACGGTTGCTTCGTCAGCCAGCCCTTGTCAGCGGCGGTCGTCATGACGGCGGTGCTGACCCCCGTGGCGTGACTGACTTGGCTTTGGGCCACTAATTTATCCGGGTCCATCGTTTGTAAATAGGCTAACAACTCCGCCTGCTTTGGCGCCCGTTTGGCCACCTCCGCTTGAATCTCCTGAAGTTTGGCAACGGGAAGCGCCGGTTTGATGCCGGTCGTGGTCTTGGCCGCGGCCTTACTGGTGACCTGATACGTCACCTCGACCTTCCCCGCACGCTGCAGCCGCAGAAGCCCCGCCAACGTTGTGTCGGCTAATTTACTGGTATCAAACGCCCGCGGTGCCCCATCCGGAAAATAGGTCGCCATTTCCTGATCCGTCAGCGGCACGGTCGGTTGAATCTGCCGTTCGGTCTGAGCCTTTAACAGGCTGGGCAACATGGTCTGGATACACGTGATGCGAAAGGCATAGGTCGTGTCGGCCAGCCAAGCGGCCAACTGTTGCAGCTCAGTCGTTAAAATGGGCGCGAGATCCAGGACGGATTGAATCGGTTTCAGTTGCCCGTCAAAATTCGTTACATCACTAAGGCCGACCACCACGCCGGAAACGACTCGGTGACCGCGACCAAAGGGTACCGTGACCCGCATCCCGACCTGAACCTGATTTTCCAGGTCGGCGGGAATTGCGTAAGAATAAGGTTCGTTCGTCTGCATCGTTGGCACGTCAACAATAATTTGGCCAATCTGGGCCATGGTCTGTCACCTCGCTTGCTTACTTGTCTGCTAATAATTGGGCGACCCGGTCGACTAGGGCCCGGGCAATCACCGTTTTGCTGGTCTTGGGCGTCTGATCCGTCACACCATCTGGCAGAATGAAGGTGACCTGATTGTCATCCCCATTAAACCCAATGTCGCTACGGGAGACGTCGTTGGCGGCCAACAGGTCTAAGGACTTGCTGGCCAGTTTCTTTTGGCCGTTAGCCAGTAAATTCTGCGTCTCCGCGGCAAAACCGACCGTGACCTGGTGCGGCTGCTTAATGGCCGCAACTTGTTTCAAAATATCGGGTGTCTTTTTAAGTTTTAAAATAAATTCATCATTGCCAGTCGTCTTTTTAATTTTTTGATCAGCCGTAACTTCCGGTTGAAAATCAGCGACCGCGGCCGCCATCACTAAGGCGTCGGCCTGAGGAAAACGCGCCAACACGGCTTGTGACAAATCGGTCGTGCTTTGGATGGGCACGACCGTCACGCTGGCCGGTGCCGCCAGCTTCGTGGGTGCCGTGATCAACGTGACCTCGGCACCGGCCTCACGAGCGGCGGTAGCGACCGCATAGCCCATTTTGCCAGAGGAGTCGTTGGTCAGGAAACGGACAGGGTCTAACCGTTCGCGAGTCCCACCAGCGGTCACGAGGATCCGCCGACCGACCAGCGTCTGGGGCGTAAACACACCCAGCTGCTCCACCTGAGCAACGATATCGGCAGGCTCGGGGAAGCGGCCCTGACCGGAATAGCCCTCCGCCAGTTTGCCAGTGGCCGGGGCCAGGACGTGCACCCCATCGGCAATCAGTTGCTGGCGATTCCGCTGCGTCGCGGGTGCTTGCCACATATGGGTGTTCATGGCCGGCACAACGATCTTGGGGGCGGCGGTCGCCAACCAGGTTGCACTGGCAGCGTCGTCGGCCTGACCATTGGCAAATTGGGCCATGAGGTTCGCGGATGCTGGCGCGGCAATGGCCAGGTCGGTCCAATCGGCCAGCTCAACGTGGGCAATTTGCCCGTTGGCCTGCCACCAGGACTCGTCCGTGAGCACGGGTGCCTTGGTCAGGGCCGCAAAGGTTGCCGCCGTGACAAACTTGGCGGCCCCCGCTGTCAGAACAACGCGAACCGTGGCGCCGGTCCGTTGTAGGTCACGGGCTAGGAGTGCGGCCTTATAAGCGGCCACACTGCCACCGACCGTTAACGTAATGTGTTTGTCTTCTAGCATTGCTTTCCCTCCAATTATATCATCTGCACTTGAGGCGAAGGAAACCATCGTCACAAGGCTAGTGAAAATAAACCTAGACTGATCAATGACTGCCGTTCCCGACGGCGGGTTCAACCTGTCCTGCTGTGGGGCCCGGTTCCAGCCTGAGAAACGGGCTTCCACCTCGCCTTGAAACCTCGCTGAAGTTCACGAGTTTCCAAGGTTGGCCCATGGCCTAAGCTGAGCAGTTCACTCAGCTAACGCCATCGACACAGCTGACCAGGTTGACCCGCCTCTGGTCACTCACATTGATGGCTAATTTTCACTAGCCTTGCAGGCGACAATCGTTTCTTTCGCATCCACTGACTAAGCTATTATCCAGTCATTTAAATTTTCTGTACCGGATTTGGTTAAATGAAACGACTTTTCAGAAACCGGCATCAAGTATACCTTATTCGTAAGGACCACCTAAAGAATATGGCTCAACCTGTCACAATTTCTCTAAACTGATAAAAAAGGCCAGATTACCCAACGGCAACCTGGTCTTTCCTGAACCGCCAAAGTTAGGCGTCCAGATCCTTTTCGTCCGGATCAATCATTAAGGCACCGGCAGCGATTTCTTCCAGTGCGCGACCAATCGTCTTGGGCGACTTGTAATCGGTCAAGAGTGGCTTAGCGCCGGCGTCCAACTCGTGGGCCCGCTTGCTAGCCAGCATAATCAAAGAATAACGTGAATCAACTTGTGCTAATAAATCATCAACTGAGGGATAGAGTAACATTTTTATTCGTCTCCAATCATTTGTTCGTAATCCGGCATAACCCGGGTTACCCGTAAACGTTCACTGCGGATGATCATTTGAATCCGGTCGACGGCTTGGCTGACTTCGTCGTTTACCACGGCGTAATCATAGTTGCGCATCATCCGAATTTCACCCACGGCCTTCTTGATTCGTTTGTTAATGACGTCCATGGCGTCAGTGCCCCGACCAATCAGGCGGTGCTTTAATTCCATCAAATCAGGTGGCGTTAGGAAAACGAAGACAGCGTCGGGACAATTGGCACGAACCTGCATGGCCCCGTTGACTTCGATTTCCAAGAAGACGTCCTTACCCTCATCAAGGGTCTCATTAACATATTTTAACGGGGTACCGTAGTAGTTGTCAACATACTTGGCGTACTCCAGCATCTCACCGTTACGGATATTTTCCTCAAATTCTTCCTTCGAGACGAAGTAATAGTCAACCCCATTCACTTCGCCTTCCCGCGGTTTCCGGGTGGTCATTGAAATGGAGTACGAAAAATCGGTCGCTCCCGTTTCAAATAGCGCCTTACGAACCGTTCCCTTACCAACTCCGGAAGGACCCGAGAGCACAATGAGCATTCCACGTTTAGCCATCGTTTAAAAATCCCTTCATCATAAAAAATTTAATTATGGGTTGGCTCCCCTAGTCAATAAATCAGTGGGAAGCCAACCCCTTTTCGCCAGAATTGATTGGCTTGAACTATACAATCTATAGGATACTATATTACCACTATTCAGCAACAAATACTGCATATCCGGGCTATTTCTGAAAAAAAACTGGATTCTGTCGCGGTGAGCTAAGTTTAACTGAAAACGAACAGCGTGTGCTATACTGGAAAATCCGTCATCGAGGAGCAAAATAAAATTTTATCGTTAAACCAAGACAGCTCGGCGCTTCAACCTGGTTAACCGCCTTGACGAAAAAAGTTACGAACAAAAAGGCTTGCAATTCCAAACAAGTGTTCGTATAATAAAAATACAAACAAACGTTCGAGGTGATCAGCATGCAAAATTCAATCGCAAAACGCGTTACCCTGTCTGATCGGGTAACCACCCTATCACAGACCCTGTTCAGTCCCTTACCCGTCATTAATGGTCAAGCCGTTTACGCCCAAATGCCCGCCTTTCAATTAACTTTGTTCCTACAACAGGCTTTGGACCGCCATTACTTAGTCCGCCTCCAATTTAAGGCAGCGCCCGAAACGGCACCAGCCACTGTGATCGGTCAGTTAAAGCAGGACTTGGCTGGTCACCTCATTTTAAAACAGAACACGCAGCTCACCACCATTGTGACCCCAGAACTCTTACGTTCGGTCCAACGCGTCAAGTAAGCCAAACGGTCATGATAGTCAATCGCCTATCATGGCCGTTTTTTTTTACAATTTTTTAGTTTTTCTGCGTCCGGCGATACTGCCAAACGCTGAGGCTACCGCCAATCAGCAGTAAGCCGCCTAGGGCTGCGAAGATTGACTTGGCTTCGTTGGTCTTAGGCAAGAGGCCATTGGCTTGACCATGGTGCTTAGCAGACGAAGCCTGGTTACCCGTGATGGTGCCGGCCCCACCGCCATGAGTATTAGATGACGACCCACGTGGGACGGGCGTAGAACCCACTCTGTCACCGTGCCGACTGCTTGAGTCTACAGAATTAGAGCTAGACGTTGAAGTCGATGTCGACGTCCGGGTCGATGAGCTCGTTGACGTGCTGGAGCTGGACGATGATGAACTGCTTGAGCTCGAACTTGATGAATTGCTGGAGTTTGAAGAGTTACTGGAACTCGAGCCACCACCCCCAGTGCCCGTGCCTGACGTTGAGATACTACTATCATCTGCCTGTGAGACAGAAGCACTTGGGTCATTATCACTAATTTTAAACGGAATCGGCGTTTGATCCAGTTTATAACCAGTAGGTGGGGTTTGCTCAATGAAATCGTAGTTTCCCTTAGCAATGGGACTGATGGTTAGTTGGCCATCGGCATCTGTTGTGTAGGTGAGTTTATTGACCGGATTAGCTAGGTCATCCGCTTTATAGAGCTTGTAAGCAGCCCCACTTAATTTTGCACCTGTCTCCTTGGCACTCTTTGTCAGAGTCACTGTAAACGGATTGTCTGATTGCGAAACCCGTTGTGGATTAGCCGTTGTATTTGAAGTAGTGATGGTAAATTTATCAGATACCTCATTATTCAGTTGATACCCAACTGGTGCTTGAGTTTCTTTAACACGATACGTACCTGCCGGAAGACTATCATATGTGAAAGTCCCTTGATAATCTGTTGAAAAGGTCATAAAATCTGCAAAGTTTCCATCTGCATCTTGCCTCAGCAACTCATACTGTGCTTCTTTAAGTAGTTTACTAGAATTGCTGCTGTCATGTTTTGTAAACACCATACTCCCTAAAAAGTCATAACCGTTAAGTTGACCAGTACCACCATTTCCCCATGGAATATCGCTATGTGATTTACCCACAATTGACGGTTCTCCTGACGTATCTCCAGACCCAGGAACTTCTCCAGAACTGCCAGCTTCCCCATCTTCTGCAGTCAACTCAACATAGTTACTAAGATGACCACCCATTATTTTTTGGTCAATTAGCTTCTGATAATCTACTGTCGCAGTATACTGCAGACTGATTTTTCCCGTAACTTTTTTAAAAACAAATTTAATATCAGAGCCACTCGTCGTTACTTCTACTTGATCCTTATCAGAAAAATCAATCGACTTTTCAGATGTTCCATTCGTCTCTGTTCCATAAAGTGAACTTGGATCAAAAGTTTGGAACGCACCTAATGTATCGTTTAAAGTAACATCACCCATATTTTGTTCATCATAGTTAAAAACAAGATTCCAACCGGTTTCTTTGGGATACTGAGTATTATCGACGGTAATTGAAGAATTATCAGGCACCCACCCCACCTTATCAATAACATTATGTGAACCATCGCCGCTGGACTCACCATTATTAGCAGTTCCCCTAACTGTCACGCTCAGTACCCCACCAGTATAGATTTTGTCTCCAGATAATACGTCATCAAACGTTAATTCCCCTGTAGATTCACCTTTGCTTCTATGAAAGTGTCCAACAGCGGTATTATTTGGTCCTAATATAGTAAACTTAATCTCACCTGGATCAATATTTTGTGTTGGCAATTTAACAGTGACATGACTGCCATTTGTTATTTGAACGTCTGATTGAGACACCTTAAAATTATAAATTAAATGATAGAAGTCACCTGACTTATATGCATAATCCATCGGTGAATCATCAGTTGAGACAATATCACCTAAACCATCGGGCTTTGCCCCGTCATCGTATCGTACTTCAGCTGGTGCATCAAGCCCACTGATCTTACCATCCAGCGATTCACCGTCGGCCTTAGCAATCACTGAACCACCCATGAAAACTAATACCACGGTCAACAACCCTAAACCCCAGAGTCCAATCTTTTTCCACATTAGAAACACACCCCATACTCTTGATTACTTGTTTTAAGTCAAGTATAACGCAATTCGACGAATAAACTCGTATTAAATATATGAAGTGTGTAAATAAGTTGCCGTAACAAATGACACTCGCACAGGTAGTTGCCTTTGCGCACAAAAAATCCAGCGGTTACTGATACGACCGCTGGACCCTAAAATTCACTCTATTTTTCGTTTAATGCGTCCGCCGCCACTGCCAAGCACTCGTGCCAATGCCTAACAGGACTAGCCCGACCATCAATGCCAAGACGCCTTTACCTTCATTGGTCTGTGGCAAAATATGATTTTGGGGCGCCGCCGTTGCTGGCTCACTGGAACTGGTTGTTGGCGTTGAAGAGGACTGACTCGATGTCGTCACGACGGTTGTTCCCCGACTAATCGATGAGCTGGAGATGCTGGACGAGGTGACCCGGTCAGCACTCCCACCACTACTCAAATTACTGGAAGAACTGTAAACAGACGTCGATTCAGAACTGGTACTCTTGTCACTAGATGGCTCCGAACTCGGTTGCGACTGAGACGAGCTTGAACTTGGTACTGTGTAAGTATTCGACGAAACACTGCTAGAACTCGAGCTCCCCGTGCTTGAATCACTTAATCCGGAACTACTTGTATTAGACGTAGCCGACGTGTCCGAACCTTGGCTAGAGTCCGTCGCACTGGAAACAGTCGTCTCACTGCTCTGGCTAGAACCGCCCGACACGGAAGAACTTGCGCTACTGGTACTCTCCGTCTCACTCGTCACCGACGAATCCTGACTGGAGGTACTTGAACTGACGCTAGAGGCGTTCGAACTAACACTAGTACTTGAACTTGGACTACTGCTAGACTCCGTAGCAAAGACATCGTCCTGCTTAACATTGACCACGTTATCTTGCTGCTCCGTGCCGCTAATGGTAAATAGCATTGGCGTGGCATCCGTCAGATAACCAGTTGGTGCCTGCTCTTCGATAAATTCGTAGTTTCCTGGGGCCAGGCCCGTCACCGTCAACGTGCCGTCATCGCCAGTGGTGTATTCGTCAGTGGAGACTGATGCGCCAGCCTCGTGGTCCTGCCAACCACTGCCGTACGCCAACGCATAACTCGCACCGACCAACTTGTCCTGCGAACTTTTATCGAACTTGGTTAATTTGACCGCTCCCTGGCTATCCGCTTGGGTAACCGTCTGATGGGCATCCTTATTGGTCGCGCTGATCACAAATGGAACCGGTAGGGTGTTTAGCTGGTAACCACTTGGCGCCTGTGTTTCCACAAATTGATACGTACCGGCGGCTAACCCGTAGTCATTGATCACCCCATGGGAATCGGTGGTCATCTTCGTTTGCAAGTCTTCGTACATCCCCGTCGCTGGATTCAACTTTTGCAGGGTATATTCGGCGCCGCCGAGGACCGTGGCTTGATCATTGGCCGTCTTGGTCAGCGTGACACTGCCAATGTAGTCGCCGCCAATCGTGGCACTCCCGCCCCATTGCACGTTCTTGTGGGAATCGGCCGTCACCGCCGGATTGCCCGGGTTCGACCCAGAGCCCGAACCGGTACCGGCACTGCCCGATTCACCATCGTCCGCAGACAGGTCAACATTGTTGCTGAGGTAGCCACTCGTTTGCCCGGTAAAGGCCGTCGTATCCACCTTGGCGTAGTAGGACAGCGAAATTTTCCCAGTTACATTCGTAAAGGTCATGGTCAGCTTCGAGCCGTCACTCACGACGGTCGGAGTGACCTTGTCGCCGGTCGTTTCGTCCGTCGCCGACACGGAACCAGCCACGTATGTCTGGTAGGCCCCCAACGTATCCGTCAGCGTGACGGTCCCCATGTTCTTAGCCGTCGGATTAAACACGATTTGCCAAACGGCTTGCTTGGGAATACCAGCGTCGTTGTAATCACTATCTTGAACCCAACCGTTCTTCGCCACAACATAATCATCGCCACCACCAATTGCAGCACCACTAGTCCCAGTGACGTTAAAGGTCAGCGTTCCTTGGTGATAGGTATTGGCATTGGCTAAGGCGTTGTTAAACGTAATCGTTGCCGTATGTCCCTTGTCAGCGGGAAGTAAAAAGTCCCCAACCTTGGTCGCCGTCTGGTCTCCGGTCGTCACGTCAAATTTAACGTAACCATGACTGGCAGAATCTGGCAATGTGACCGTCGCCGTATCGCCATCACTAATCGCCGTATCGTCGGCGACCTTCCACGTGTACGACAGCCGATAGTTTTGCCCCGACTTGAGCGGCGCAGTCGGATCGGTCACCGGTGTATACGTGTTATCCCCAGTTTCTTCTTCCACTTTGCTGGGCACACTCAGTCCCTGAACATTGTTATCAATGCTGTTGGCCTGAGCACTACTCTGAAATCCTAGTAAAATCAGTAGCGTGACCATCAAGCTTAACCCAATTAATCCAATACGCTTACCCATGTTCCACACCTCGTTCAATTTGTTACTTCATTGACTTAAGTATACCGCAAAGTCGGCAATAGATTAAGGGCAGACTCATATACACCTGAAACTAATAGTTAAATAAAAGGCGCCAACTCACCCGTTTAACTAACACGGAGAGCTGACGCATTTTTTAATAAATCGTCTAATCGATCACGAATTACAATATCTGATTGGTCGGCACATGACTGTCCTTAGCGACTGTACTTAAATCAACTGCCGTCAATTGGACCTGGTCGTGCGGATAATCTGCCTGGACCTGTTCCAGTGATGATGCAGTAGGCAGGTCCTGCACATCGTAGAGCATGAGTCCTAGAACTTCTTGCGCATTTAGCATGGCCTTGCCCAACGTCGCCGCTTGGCTAATCGCGCTAGGCACGTCTGGAAAGATAACCGTCAACGCATCTGTTTCTGAATCGTGAATAAATATGGTCGGGTAAACCACAATTCTAGTTTTAACCATCCTTACCACTCCTCAATCCTACCAACATCAGCCGTAACTCAAAACCTACGCCTTCTTTGACCGTTTCGCCTTCACTTCATCAGCCAAGCCTAATAACTCGTTGGCATGTTCCATTGCTAGCTTCGTGACCTGAGTCCCAGCAGACATCCGGGCAATTTCGCTGATTCGGTCGTGTTCACTCAACCGGGTCAATTGCGTTTCGGTCCGGTTGCCCTTGATTTCCTTAGCAATAAAGTAATGGTGATCCGCCATGGCTGCGACTTGCGGCAAATGCGTGATACATAGGACCTGAGAAGCCTGGGCAATGCCACTGATCTTCTCGGCAATGGCTTGGGCCACCCGACCGCTGACCCCGGTATCTACTTCGTCGAAGATAATCGAGGTAATCCCCTGTGACTCGGAGAAAATCGTCTTCAATGCCAGCATGATTCGCGAGAGTTCCCCACCGGAAGCAATTTTAGCCAATGGCCGCATGGCTTCGCCAGGATTGGTCCGCAAATAAAATTCCACGTGATCCAGCCCGCTGCTGAGAATCGGTTGGGTCTTGGACCGCGTAAAGTGCACGGCAAAAACCGTCTTATCCATATATAAATCGGCGAGCTCACCATGAATGGCCGTTTCCAGCTTGTCAGCGGACTGTTTACGGGCCTTACTGAGCTGTTCTCCCAGCTTCAACAGCGTCGTTCGTTGAGTCGCAACCTGTGACTCGAGGTCGTCAGCCGTTTCATCGGTGGCCTGCATTTGCTTGAGTTCCGCCGCAATTTTATCAAAGTATTTCAGAACTTGGGCTTCGGAATCACCGTATTTACGCTTCAACTGATTGATGACGTCTAACCGCCGTTCAATCTCATCGAGCCGACCCTCATCCCACTCCAGCAGATCCAGTTGAGAAGAGACATCCCCGACCGCGTCGCTTAAGGCGTAGTAGGCCGTTTCCAGACTACTAGCAATCTGCTTAAAGGCCGGATCAAAATCAGCGATACCCTGCATGGCTTGCATGGCGCCACTGATTTGATCATTAGCCCCGGGAGCAGTGTCTTCACCCGTCAAGGTAATCTGCACCAGCTGTAAGGCGTCGTTGATCTTCTGGAAATTATCCAGTCGTTCCCGTTCAGCAACCAAGCTCTCTTCCTCACCTGGTTGGAGCTGGGCCGATTCAATCTCGTTGACCTGAAATTTCAGCATATCTAAGTGCTGGGCCCACTCTTTTTCGTTAGCCCGTTTATTTTCTAAGGTTGCCTGTAACTGGGTATATTGCTGATACACGGCCTGGTAGCGCTGCCGCAGTTTTGCGACCGTGCCCCCAGCAAACTCATCGAGCATCCCCAGATGTTTTTCTGGTTGCATGAGTTCCTGGTGTTCGTTTTGCCCGTGAATATCAACGGCCGTTTCGCCAATGCGCTTCAACGTGTTGGTATTCACCAGCATGCCATTGACCCGACAGGTATTGCGACCATTTTGATGGATCTCACGCTGGAGAATCACGCTTCCATCATCATGGTCGATACCCAACTCATCTAGGACTTGATAGGTCGTCCCGCCCGTGGGAAAGATAAAGCTCCCTTGAATGATGGCCTTATCCGTTCCCGTACGCACAAAATTGGCCGATCCACGACCCCCAGCCAGTAGACCGACTGCGTCAATAATAATTGATTTTCCGGCCCCGGTTTCCCCGGTCAGCACGGTCATCCCATTTTTAAAGGCGACGTCCAGTCGATCGATAATGGCAAAGTTTTTAATTGACAGCTCTTGTAACACGTTGTGACCCCCTAAATAAAAGACCACCGCTGTGCATCAGCGCTTGCTGGTCGTCAGTCGTGGTCCGGTCGTTTCTAATCCGCAATCATGCGGTCAATCGTCTTTTCTAATTGTAAGGCACCCTGATGGGAAACACAAACGGTCAAGACGGAACTATCATCGCCCACCGTCCCAAAAATAAAGTCATAACGCATTTGATCCAGTAATGAAGCAACTACTGGACCGTTGCCTGGTAGAACCTTCAAAATGGTGAATTGGTCCTGGACCGCAAAAGATATGTAGGCGTTTTGTAACGTCCGCTGTAACTTTTTCTGCGTATCAATTTTCTTTTGGACGGGTAGACTGTAGCGGTAGCCACCAGACTCAGCTGGCAGCTTAACCAGCTGCATCTCCTTGATATCCCGTGAAATGGTCGCTTGCGTCACGTGAATCCCGTCCTCATCTAATAGCCGAACGAAATCCTCTTGCCGTTCAATTTCTCGTGATGTCAGTAATCGTTTGAGTAATTGCTGGCGTTCCTGCTTCTTCATACCTAGCCCCCCTTATGTGATAAAAATGCATAATCTTATCATATACCAGACCTAAGTATTTGGAAAGTAAATTCTCATAAATTTCTCATAATCTATTGCTGTAGGCTCTTATAAGCGGCATCAATCGTTTGTTCAACCGATACATTACTTGCACAGACTGCATTTTTATCAACTGACTGTAAGTGAACCAGGAATTCAATATTCCCTTCGCCACCCCGAATCGGTGAAAAATCTAAGCTCAACACGCTGTATCCCGTGGCAACCGCAAAATCAATAATCATTTGCACCACGCGGGTATGGACGGCGCGGTCACGAACGATTCCATGACTACCGACATCGTCGCGGTCTGCTTCAAATTGCGGCTTGATCAGGGCAACCACGTCACCATCCGTCGCCAGAATGCCCTTCAGCGGCGGCAAAATCATCTTCAAGGAGATGAAGGAGACGTCGATAGAAGCAAAGGTGGGCTGGCCTTTGGTGAAGTCACTTAACTTACTATAACGGAAGTTGGTATGCTCCATCACAATGACCCGTGGGTCTTGCCGGAGCTTCCAAACCAGCTGGTTACTCCCAACGTCCAGCGCATAGCTTAACTGCGCCCCGTTCTGAAGCATGACATCCGTAAATCCACCTGTCGAGGAGCCAATATCCAAGACGATACGGTCGGTCACGTCGATATCAAAACTAGTTAAAGCCTTGGCTAACTTAAAGCCGCCCCGTGACACGTAGGGCAAGGGATGGCCCTTCAAATGCAGTTCGGTGTCTGCTGGAATCATGGATCCCGGCTTATCCAACCGTTCCTCATTTTTTCCTAAGATTTCCCCGGCCATGACGGCACGTTTGGCGTCATCTAAAGATGTATAAAGTCCCTGTTCAACTAATAAGTCGGCAACTCGTTTCTTTTTCATGCATTCACCCGTTTCGTATCAAAGTAACTAAAGAAAGCCGCGAGTAGCGTTGTATCAACGCTAGCTGGCACCTTGGCTAAGGCCGTCTGACCGCTTTGAATCGTCGCAATCAGCGCCTGATTAGCGCCCGCCAGGCCCAGTTTACCCGGATAGGTATTCTTGGCCTCCCCGGCATCCTTTTGCGTGGCCTTCCCCAATTCTGTGGGCGTGCTGACCACGTCTAAGATATCATCGTAAATCTGAAAGGCCAGTCCAAAGGCGTCGGCAAATTCCAGATAGGGTGCCCACTGTGCTTCTGGTGTTTCACTCAGAATCAGTCCGGCCTGAACGGCATAGTGGAGGAGCGCCCCGGTTTTTTCCCGGTGTAAGACGCGTAGCTTAGCCATCGGTAGGTCCACGTGCTCATTCTGCACGTCCTTAGCCTGTCCGGCGACCATGCCCTTTGGCCCAGCCGCAACGGCGAGGGCCCGGGTCAGCGCCACCTGCGTCGTTGCTGGCAAGTCCGTCGCCGTCAGCCACTGAAAGGCCAACGTCAGCAGGCCATCACCCGCCAGCGTCGCCATGCCAGCACCAAACTTCATGTGATTGGTGGGTTCGCCCCGTCGTAAGGCATCGTTGTCCATTGCTGGCAGATCATCATGAATCAACGAATAGGTGTGGAGCAGTTCCAATGCCATGACTGGCCGCCAATCACGCTGGTCGTCAAAGGACCGCCCCAGCGTCTGCAGGGTCGCCACCGTTAATAATGGCCGTAAGCGTTTGCCACCGGCTAAAACGGAGTAGCTCATGGCTTCGGCCAAGCGTGCATCCCCACTATCCGTGGCAATGGCCGCCTTTAACGGCGCATTTAAGCGCGGTACCCAGGTCGTTTCAAACTGCTGGAGCTGGTCATCAATCGGCATCACCGTTGCCCCCTTGTGGCGTTTCAAAGGCGACTTCCTGATCAGAATCATTCATCATGGTCGTCAACGTCTTTTCAGCGTCCTGGAGGGTCGATTGCAGACTCTTGCTCAGCGCGACACCCTTTTGAAACTGGTCCAGGGCTTGTTCCAATGGAATGTCTCCCTGTTCCAGTTGGGAAACGATGGTTTCTAAGGTCGTTAAATTCTCTTCAAATGTTGGTTGCTTTTCATCACTCATGTTTGTCCTCCGATGTTGGTGTAATCGTCTTAATATCGGCTTCAGCCGTGCCGTCACTCAGATGGATCGTTGCTGGGGCAACTTTTAAATCATTCACGCTACGAACCACGTGATCATTTTGGGTCACATAGCTATAGCCCCGCCCCATAATCTTAAGTGGGCTTAAATAATCCAGTCCATTGATCAATTGGGCCACTTGTTTCTGTTGGTTGATTAAATAACGCTTGGCTTCCGTGTTCAGTCGCGCTGACGTCTGGCTCACTAGGAGCTGGTCACGATGGACCCGTTCTAGCGGTGACTGTCCGAGTAGACCTTGCTGGGCCAATGCAAAACGCTGTTGCCGTTGCCGGACCTGCGTTTGCATATTGCGTGTCAGCGCCTGTTGCGCCCGGTCTAAGCGCTCTACGTAAGTCTCGTACAACCGTTGTGGCTGTCGGAACACGTAGGCGGTCATTAGTTTATTCAAGCGTTCTTGTTGGAAGTTAATCCGGTTACTCATGGCATTCAATAATCGCGTCCGTTGTTGGCTCAGTTTGAGCAATTCATCACTCAGCACGGGAACGGCCAATTCGGCGGCTGCCGTAGGCGTTGCGGCCCGCACATCGGCCACCAGGTCGGCAATCGTGGTATCCGTTTCGTGCCCGACTGAAGAAATAATCGGCAATTGACTGGCCGCAATGGCCCGCGCCACAATTTCTTCGTTAAATGGCCACAAATCTTCGATTGACCCACCACCCCGACCAATAATCAGGGTATCAAATGAGCCGTTGGCGTTGGCCCGTTGAATCTGTCGCACAATGTCGGCTGCGGCTGCATCCCCCTGCACAACTGCCGGGAAAAGCACAATCTGTGCAATGGGAAAGCGCCGCCGGGTCGTGGTAATAATGTCTCGAATCACGGCCCCACTGGGACTGGTCACGACCGCAATCCGCTTGGGAAAGCGCGGTAATGGCCGCTTGGGCGCGGTAAATAGACCCTCATCGGCCAGCTTTTGCTTCAGCTGTTCATAGGCCTGGTACAGTTGTCCAACGCCGTCTGGCTCCATACGCTCCACGTAGATTTGATAGTTCCCCGTGGGCTCGTACAGAGAAATACGGCCCGTCACCAGGACCTTCATCCCGGTCTCAGGAGTAAATTTCAGCTTCTCAAAGGCTGATTTGAACATAATGGCGCTAATTTTCGCGTGATCATCCTTCAAGCTAAAGTACTGGTGGGCGTGTGGCCGAAGCCGAAAGTTAGAGATTTCACCCGTCAGATACACCTTGCCTAGGTAGGGATCGACGTCAAATTTTCGTTTTAAATACTGGGTCAGCGCCGTGACCGTTAAATAATCAGTTTGTGCCAAGTTCCTCACTCCACTCGCAAAGGTCAACTGTCTGTTGCATTAGTGTGGCAATCGTCATGGGACCAACGCCCCCCGGAACGGGCGTAATGGCACCGGCCCGCTTAACGACGCCGTCAAAGTCCACGTCTCCGGTCAATTTGCCGTTTTCATCACGGTCCATCCCCACGTCAATGACGATGGCACCCGGTTTCACGTCGGTTTCCTTGATCAAATGGGTTACCCCAGTCGCGACAACCAGCACATCGGCCGTTCGGGTCAATTCGCTAAGATTCTTGGTGTAGATGTGGGCGATGCTGACCGTCATATCGGCGTTCAACAGCATCGAGGCCATTGGGCGACCTACAATCATACTACGGCCCACGACGACTGCATGCTTGCCCCGTAAATGAACCGGGAGTGAAGCTAACATGGTCATGATGCCCCGCGGTGTGCAGGAAACGGGATGGTGTCCTGGTAAGTCGGCAAATAACCGGCCAACGTTTAAGGGATGGAACCCGTCCACGTCTTTCGCCGGATCAATCTGAGCGACCACGGCTTGTTCGTCCAGTCCCTCAGGTAACGGTGATTGCACCAAGATCCCATGAATTGCTGGGTCTGCATTGTATTCATTAACAACTTGTAAAAGTTCTGTTTGTGAAATGGTTGCGGGAAGCTGCCGAACCACGGAATTGATGCCGAGTTGGCCGGCCTTCTTGTGCTTGTTGCGCACGTAAATGGCGCTGGCGGGGTCTTCACCCACAATAATCACTGCAAGGCCTGGAACGACACCACGTTGGGCGAGCGTTGCCACCCGGTCCTTGGTGTGGGCATTGAGGTCTTTCGCCAGTTGTTTGCCGTCGATAATGGTCGTCATGAAGTTATTCCTCCCGTAAATTTCAAGTTAACTACCATTTTAGCATAGTTGACCTGAAAACGGGACTGCATCGCGGCGCAAAATGACCCGGTCACAATCTGTTAAACAAATTGATTGCTGAAGACTTAATTAGTCCGCACGCTACTAAATTTTCACTCGACACCGCCGTGCGCAGTGACCACTCGTCGCGCACGTCAACGTTAGTATTTCGCGACAGGTGTTTGTCGCCCGCTGACGTTTCACCGCGACGCACTGACCACATTCAGCGCAACAAAAAAGACCGACCGCTAAAAGTTAGCAGTCAGTCGATTTGTGACTAAGATTGTGAATCCAACGGTTCATCTAACGTATGTGCAAGCACACCGTTGATGAATCGCCGAGAACGGTCGTCGCTGAAGTTCTTGGCTAATTCCAAGGCTTCGTTGACAGCCACTCGGTCAGGCACTTCTTCCACGTAGTCAATTTCATAAAAGGCGATCCGCATGATTACCAAATCAGTTTTGGCAATCCGCTTGAGCTGCCAGCCAGTGCTCAGGTACTGGTCGATCTTCGCATCCAAGTCAGCTTGGTTTGCTAAGACGCCAGTAACGAGCTTCTGGAGGTAGTCAGGCACGGGAACGGTTTGGTCCGGGTCATCCGTCAAGACACGTTGGTACAACGCATCATGATCGGCATCGGGATTGGCGTTCAAGGCAAAAAGCATTTGAAACGCGCGTTCCCGAATTTGATGTCGTGTAAGTGTCACTATTGGTCACTATCTCCTTCATCGCTCTGGTTAAACAGGTTATCAGGGTCGACCTGTTGCGCCGTCTTTTCGGGAATGACGCCTTCCACGTGAACGTTAACTTCACGCAAGTCGAGGTCCGTCATGAACAACAATTGTTGCTTCACGTTATCTTGAATGGCCAAGGCAACCTTAGGCACCGCTACCCCGTAATCCAAGTAAACGTAAACGTCAACCGCTAATTCGTCGCCATCAAAGACCAGCTTAACGCCCTTCCCATGTTGTTCTTTACGACCCAACAGTTCGGTAACGCTATTTGCTAAAGAACCCCGCATCCGTGCGACGCCTTCGGTTTGACTAGCCGCAATGCCGACGATAATTTCGAGGACTTGCGGTGCCACTTCGATCTTACCCAAAGCGGGTTCCTTTGATTCTAAAATGATATTAGTATCTTCCGCCATTCGTTGACCCTCCCTTACTGATTAAACGTGTGTGAAAACTTAGGCACGGGAAATGTACGTACCGTCAGTTGAGTTGATGGAGAGCTTGTCGCCTTCGTTAACGAAGAATGGCACTTGAACGACTAAGCCAGTGTTCATGGTAGCAGGCTTGGAACCACCAGAAGCGGTGTTCCCCTTGATACCAGGTTCCGTAGCAACAACTTCCAAGACAACCGTGTTTGGCACTTCGATACCGAGAACTTCGGAACCGTATTGAACCAAGTCAACGTTCATGTTTTCTTGTAAGTATGGGAGTTGTGCCTTGATTTGGTCATCTGGCACTTCGATTTGTTCGAAGTTGTCGGTGTCCATGAAGACCCGGTTACTACCATCTTCGTACAGGTATTGCATCGAACGCGTTTGGATATCAGCACGTTCCATCTTAGCACCGGCACGGAAAGTCTTTTCTTGAACGGCACCCGTCCGTAAGTTCTTAAGCTTTGAACGAACGAAAGCGCCACCCTTACCAGGCTTAACGTGTTGGAACTCAATGATGCGCCAGATTGCGTGATCGACTTCGATCGTTAAACCGTTTTTAAAATCAGCAGTAGAAATTGCCATAATGTGTCAGCCTCCTAAAATATGTCCTCTTTATAATATCAATTCTTACCCATAAAAAGCAAGATAGGTGAGTCACTTACAGAATAATTAAATTTCTCGGCACGGTTGTCAGGGTCTCGTGACCCGTTGCCGTCACCAATAAATCGTCTTCAATGCGAATGCCACCCTGACCGGCAAAGTAAACGCCGGGTTCCACGGTGATGACCTCGTTTGGGGCCATCACGTCGGGCCAGCCCCGACCAATGTTCGGACCCTCGTGGATATCCAAGCCAATGCCATGGCCCGTACCGTGAATGAAGGCTGCGCCGTAACCCTGATCGGTCAAATACTGCCGACCAATGATATCCAGCTCATCCCCCGTGACGCCGGGTTTAACCGCTGCCATAATCTTTTCCTGTGCGGTCTGCACAGCATGATAGGCTGCCGTCAAAGCGGTCCCGGGATCTCCCAAGGCCACCGTCCGCGTCACATCAGAGGTGTAGCCATCCACGTAAAAGCCACAATCAATCGTGACCAGTTCACCACTGGCCAGTTGCTTGTCGCTCGCCTGACCATGCGGCCAAGCTGAACGCGCCCCACTGGCAACGATGGTCCCAAAGCTGGGACCCGTTGCGCCGTGGTCTTGCATCCACCGTTCGAGCCACTGGGCCGCTTGCCGTTCCGTCATGCCGGGCTTCAACACCTCCAGCAAAGCGAGGACCCCCTCGCTAGTTAGTGCCGTTGCCCGTTTCAAGGCGGCCAATTCGGCCGGTTCCTTGATTTGACGGAGCGCATCGATTACCCCAGCAAGGGGCACGATGTCAGTCATTAAATGCTCATCTAACCATTCAAACTCGGCTAAGGTTAAACTATCCTCAATTCCTAGTACCGTTGCACCAGCGGCCTCTAACGCATCATCAACGGCTTGCAAGTAGTCGCGGGTGATTGTTTTCGGGACGTCGGGCATGGTCGCCGCTAATTCAGACTGGTAACGCGCGTCCGTGATAAACACGGCGTCGTGTTCCGTGACCAGCAGATACCCGTCGCCGGGCTCCACACTGGTGCCGACTAAGTAGCGTTGATTACTGGGTGATGAGACCAAAAAGCTATCGATACTTAACGTGGCAAATTTGGCCTGTAACCGTTCGATTCTAGTTGTCATGACCCTAGCCTCCTTGATGTTTGGCAGAAAAAAGAAGAACTCAAAGCGAATTGGTCTCGCCTCAAGCTCTTCAGTCGTTACGAGGAAAACCTCGTGTTATTTAGCTGCTTCTTCTGCAACTGGGTATACGGATACTTGACGCTTGTCGCGGCCAAGACGTTCGAATTTAACGACGCCAGCAACCTTGGCAAACAAAGTATCGTCACCACCGCGGCCTACGTTCAAGCCTGGGTAGATGTGCGTCCCACGTTGGCGGTAAAGGATAGAACCACCGGTAACAGTAGAACCGTCAGCAGCCTTCGTCCCAAGACGACGACCAGCAGAGTCACGACCGTTAGCAGTAGACCCACCACCTTTATGGTGAGAGAAGAATTGTAAGTTCATGTTCATCAGCATAAGTTTCACCTCCGCAATTTAGTCTTTGGTTTCAGCGAATTGAATATAATCCGCGTAATTTGTGGCGACATCTCTTAACCCATCCGCAAAACTCTGGAGGAGTGTTTGTCCCTTTAATTCGGCCGTTGCTTCCAGCTTTGGTGGAAGGTGGACTTCCAGATAGCCACCCTCCTGATCACGATTCTCAACCTCTATTGGAATCTCAGCGATTCGTTGTAGAGCATTAACCGTCGTAATCGCAAGCACCGATACCGCAGCGCAAACAATGTCTTGACCATACTCACCTGAGTCAGCGTGGCCAGTGATTTGGAATGAATCGATTCGGTTGGTTCCATGATGGAACGTCGCGTGAATCATCGAGATCGCCTCTCTTTAATCTTTAGGCTTAAGCGTTGATAGCATCAACGACAACCTTGGTGTATGGTTGACGGTGACCCTTCTTCGTATGAGTACCCTTTTTGGCCTTATACTTGAAAGTAACAACCTTCTTTTCCAGACCCTGCTTTTCAACAGTTCCAGTAACGGTTGCACCTGCAACAGTTGGCGTCCCGATCTTAGGCTTGTCACCACCGACAAAGACAACTTGGTCAAAAGTAACCTTTTCACCAGCTTCAACGTTCAACTTTTCGACGTAAACAGCTTGGCCTGCTTCGACCTTGTACTGCTTGCCGCCAGTTACGATAATTGCGTACATGTGTGTGCACCTCCTTATATATTTAGACTTAGACTCGCCGAAAACAAGTGCTCCGCAAGGCGGAAAACTTAATGACTCGTCCCGAGCGGTTGCAGCTGTGGAAGTCCACAAATACAACATGAAAATTATACTTGATAGGATTTCCCACGTCAAGCTTTTTCTGCGCCAATTGGCAGGTCAATCCCGACCGGTGCGAACCAGGCCGCGACTGGCGTGACTTCTGGCTTTAATAATTGGCAAAAAGATTGTGCCAAAAATTCTGACCGGTAACGGCGATTGTCGTTTAACCAGTGGTGCACCAACCCGGTAAAAGCGGTCGCTAAAAAGGCCGTCTGCACATCCAATGGCGGTTGTTCCCCATCGGGGGTTGGCAGGTGTTGGGCGTAAGCGGTCATTTCCCGCTCAAACCGCTGAAGTAGTCGAGGTTGAAACTGGGTGAATTGGGGGTGCAACAAGACCAGTAGGATTTGATGATGCTGATCAACGTACCGTAAGGCCGGGCCCAACGCAAAGCCACGGGTCGGCTCACCCTGTGGCGTCAGGGTCGTCTTAGCGGCTGCAAACCACTCATCAATGACCTGCTGCTCAGTCTGTTCGAGGAAGTCTACCTTGTCCTTATAATGCAGGTAAAAGGTCCCGCGGGTGATCTGGGCCGTCTGGGTCAACTTCTGTACGGAAATCTGCTTCAATGAGTTTTGTTGGAGTAGCGTACTCAATGCTTGGCGCAGCCGGTCATTCGTCCGGACAACGCGTGGGTCTGTCTGACTGATAATGTCTCGCTCCCTTCACTTCTAGAAAAAGCTAGTCCGACTACGAACTAGCTTTTCATTTACCATTCTATTCTTAAACATCGTTCGTTGGGTTAGGCCTATGGGTTCGTTCCCGGCGGCGGGCCAAAGTGCCCTGATGTGGGGCCGGTTCCAGCCAAAGTACGGGCTTCCACCTCAACTTTGAGCCAAAGAACGGTCTCAAAGGTTGTCCCATGGGCTAAGCTGAGAAAAAATCACTCAGCTAAGGCCATCGACACAGCTGGTCACTTTGGCCCGCCTCTGGTCACTAACATTTGCCTAACCCATTCACTAATTTAGTGTAATTTTCACGTTAAGCTTATTGGCCGCTAATTATACACAACCAAGTTGACCGTAGTATGTAGCCAACACACTCCGTCACCCCACGCCAACAACTAACGGTTATGGGTGCGGGTCAAACCAGTGTCAGCCGCAGGGCTGGTGAAAATGGGCTCAGCCGTGGGAGTTACCTAAGCGGGGGGACCCCGCTTAGGTAACTGCTATCTTTGAGACGCGAACTTCGGCTCAAAGTAAGTCCGAAGACCGCCCCTCAGGCTTCGGGCGCGCGCCCACAGCGTCACGGCCCATTTTCACCAGCCCGGAGGCGAGTCAACGACCGTTTCGAACCAGCCCCAAAACCGTTAGTAATTGTTGGCTTGGCGGTCGAGATTGACTTGACGTTTGGCCTCGTATGCGGCCTGAATCTGGTCCTGACTAAACCCGAAATCCACGAATCCCCACTTCAAGAACAGCCGCCAAGCATGGCGGAAGTCCTCTTGCCGGTGGGCAAAGTGACTGTTGAACAGCATCCGTTTCAGAATCAAGTATTGTTGGTCCAAATCCTTGGCTGGCCGACTGGTTTCGAGGGTCGTCAGGTCTTCTTCCGTCAACATGATCAGGTGCGTCCAGGTCTTCTTGGCCGCAACCAGGAAGAAGAAGTCCATGGCGTCCGTATACTCCGTCAACAGGGTCTCTTCCGGCGTTTGACCGGCATCGGCCTTGCCACGGTGAGTCTTCCAGACCTTAAACCATTCCGACGTATTGGCCACTTCGGCAAGTTCCACGTCGAGGGCCACGTAGGCGTTTTCAATCTGTGACTTACGGGTCATTTCAATGTCTCGGTCCCGGGTGATCTGCTCATCCAGGGCGATGGATTGTTGCACTAATTTTGCTAACTCTAACACGTTGGGAATCCTCCTAACCGAAGATCAAGGGGTCAGACGAAATTTCCAGGTCCGTCAGGTTTTCCAGGTACCAGTCGCGCATGAATGGGTACTTTAAGAGAACGTCGAACCAGGAAATCTTCTGGTCATCATCGTGGACCGTCAAGACCCACTCTGGTTGCCCTTCCAATTGGTTGTTAAAGATATCGACGACCACACCGTGTTCCAGCGCAATTTCGGCCCCATTGCCGTTGACGCCGTTGGTTAACATGTAGTCTTCCTTGGCAGCCATCACAAACAAACGGTCCACCACGCCGGCTGGCAAGTCCGTTGACCGTACCGCATAGTTTTGGCGGTTGGCGGCATCTAAAATATTGAAGTCCACGGAATAACCGTAGTCTTCCTTCAGGTAACGGGCAAAATCCACTAAGATCTGAACGGATGTCTTCACCGTTTCGGCAGGCACCGTTTCGTGCAGGTCAATGATAAAGAGCTGTGTCAGCGCATGGCTGTTGAAGCGGAACATTTTGCGTTCCAGGTTCAGGTAGAACAAGGATTGGCCGGTCGCCCGTTCGCGGTAGTAAACCCCACCGTTTTCAGACGTTTCCACGCGGAAGTTAAACGTTCCCCGGTCACCCAGCGGCGTTAACTGTTGGGTCAACTCTTCGTGGTGGTCGCGAGATTGTAAGATGACGTTCTTTCCTTGATCGTGCAGTTCCAGCATCCGGGACATGAATAACAGGTAATAGTCGGCGTTACTATACTGGTGCGGGAAGGTCACGTAGTCGGAATCCAGCGTAAAGTCGGCCAGTTCCGTGGCGGCAGAAACCAATTCATCGGGATCCGTCGTCTTGATCAGTTGGTCCATCAATTTGGTGAACCGCAAGCCCGTTTCCAAGCCATCCTTAATTGCCTCGTTATAGTTGAGTAACCGGCCACTGGTGGTCAATGTCGATGGGTCATTTTCATTAATCATCAACTGTCACCTCGCCCTCACTCTTGCCTAACAGGCTGTTCAAGTAGTCCGCATATAGACTCGCATTGTGGGCTTCGAAGTGTTCAAAGTCATCAAAGGCGTCGCGAATACTTTGCTTTTCGTAGTTTAAAATCGTATCTTCCTTAGACAAAACGAGAATCCGATCATCATTTTCCTTGATTGTCTTGTGGGCGTTCAGGGCTTTTTCGTCCTCGTCCGCTAACTTGGTCAATTGGTCAATGATGCCCTGACGTTCGTCTTTGAGCTTACCGGAATCCCAAGGCATACTGCTCTTGCCACTGTTCTCCTTCAGCTGTTCACGCAGCTCAGCCTTCTGGTTGTCCCGGGTGGTTTGGGCGTCCACCAATTTCTGGAGTTGTTCACTTTGACCGGAAATAGATTCGATCTGCGCGGTATTGAGCCGTTGACCATGAGCTTCCAAGGCGAATGAATCCTTGAGCTTTTGGTATTCCTTTTCGTCAAACTCAAATTTCACGTTAATGACATCTAAGTCGCCGAACAGACGCCGGTCCCACCAGTTCCCAAAGTAAATGTGGAACAGACCGGTCGTGTATTCTTCGTAGTAAAAGAATGGGTAAATGTGCCCCAAGTAATCGATCAGGTTGTCACTTAAGTAGTGGCTGATCTGGGGATGAATATTGTCGACCAATTCTGCCAGATGGTTCACTGCCCGGGTCGAACGGGTCTTCTTCACTTCTTGATAGTAACGCACTTGGTCCAGCAATTCGTAAACCTGACGATCATCGCCGTGTTGAACTGCGGCTTGCAAGGTGCTTAAGTATTCGAGCTTGTTGGCGATTGCCTGTGTTAAGGCATCGGCGGCACTAGCTTGTTGTTCTTGATTTTCCATGGATTATCCCTCATTATTCTGATGTTCCCTAGCGCTTGCCGTGAACATTTGGTTATACGTTCATGTTACCAAAAATTGGCCGAGAAAAAAGCAGTTTGCCTGAAGTTTTATGGGAAAATCATTAATTTTTTCTCGACCGTTAAAAATTTACTCTGTCACCACGAAAAAAGATCCGAGACAATCGTCCCGAATCTTTAGGTGATTTGAATTTTAAAATTAAGTCTCGCTGACGACCACACCATCTTTAAGAGACAGTGCGTACGCAGAATTTTCATCAACTAACATCCCTGTCGCAGCAGGAGCAAGTTAACTGATTCCTCTCGTACAGTCACCTGACACATCAGCAACTAAGAACTGCCACTACTGGGTTAAACCCGTGTCAGCCGCAGGGCTGGGAAAACTGGGCCTGTCGCGGAAGTGACCAGAGGCGCGCCAAGGTGCCCAGCTGTGTCGATGGACTTGGTTGGGGTTCTCTCCCAACCTAGCCCATGGGACAACCTTTGAGACCGCACTTCGGCTCAAAGTTGAGGTGGAAGCCCGCCCTTCGGCTGAAACCGGCCCCACAGCAGGGCACCTTGAGCGCGCCGGCGGGAACGGACACGACCAGGCCCAGTTTTCACCAGCCCGGAGGCGAGGACTTAACCCGTTTAGTACAGTTCCAGGTACTGATCGCGTTCCCATTCGGAAACTTGCGTCCGGTAAGAGTTGTACTCCAGGTTCTTGGCTTCGATGAAGCTCTGGTACAGGTGGTTGCCCATCGCACCGCGCATCACATCGTCGGCAGCCAAGTCCTTCAACGCGTTGTGTAACGTGTCAGGTAGGTTCGTGATGTGGTTTTCTTGACGTTCTTCAGCATCCATCCGGTAAATGTTCCGGTCGATAGCTTCACGTGGCGCCAGTTGGTTACGCAGCCCATCCAGGCCGGCTTCCAAGACGGCAGCGATGGCCAAGTATGGGTTAGCTGCGGGGTCAACACTCCGTAATTCCAAACGCGTGGACAAGCCACGGGAGTTTGGTACTCGGATCAGTGGTGACCGGTTCGAACCAGACCAAGCCACGTAAACAGGTGCTTCGTAGCCAGGCACTAACCGCTTGTAACTGTTGACGATTGGGTTGCAGATGGCGGTATAGCTCCGGGCATGCTTCAGCAGACCACCCAAGAAGTGGAAGGCGTCTTCAGACAATTCCATCTTGCCATCCTTGTCGTAGAAGGCGTTCCCCTTGTCATGGAACAGGGACATGTTCAAATGCATCCCGGACCCGTTGATGCCGGCCAATGGCTTTGGCATGAACGTGGCGTACAGGCCGTACTTCCGGGCGATGGTCTTAACCACCAGCTTAAACGTTTGGATGTTGTCAGCCGCCGTTAAGGCATCGGCATACTTAAAGTCAATTTCGTGTTGGCCAGGAGCGACTTCATGGTGCGCCGCTTCAACGTCAAAGCCCATTTCTTCCAGGGTCAAAACGATTTCACGCCGACAGTTTTCACCCAAGTCCATTGGGGCCATATCAAAGTAGCTCCCCTTGTCGTTCAACTCGGTCGTTGGCTTGCCGTTTTCATCCATCTTGAACAGGAAGAATTCGGGTTCTGGTCCAATGTTAAAGTCGGTGAAGCCGGCCTTACGCATGTCATCAAGCACCCGAATCAAGTTGTTCCGAGGGTCGCCTTCAAATGGCTTGCCATCGGTCGTGTAGACTTCACAGATGACCCGGGCAATCTTGCCCCGTTCCGTGCTCCACGGGAAGATCATCCACGTCGAAAGATCAGGGTACAGGTACATGTCACTTTCTTCGATTCGGACGAACCCATCGATTGAGGAGCCGTCAAACATTAATTTGTTGTCGAGCAACTTACCGAGTTGGCTGATGGGCACCTCAACGTTCTTGATTGTCCCAAATAAATCGGTGAACATTAACCGTAAGAACTTAACGTTTTCGTCCTTGGCCATCTGACGAATATCATCTTTGGTGAATTCCGGCTTTGCCATTAAAAATCGCTCCTTGCTGTTTTTTGAAATTTCTTACCGTGATTGGGTTTAAAGGGGTCGCTGTTGCGGCATCCCCGGTGTTGGATGACCCAGGCCGCCCTGCCGAATGAATTCGTCCTGCAAAATGCGCCGCACGTCTTCGTCCGTTAAGGGCTGCCGTTGGGCTGCTTCCTTCGCTTGGGCAGCCTGCTGCTGTTGATCATAAATAGCTTTGATGCCCGCCACATTGACCCCTTCAGCCAGGTAGTCTTTGATTTCCAGCAATCGGTCGACGTCATTTAACGAATACATCCGCCGATTACCCTCATTACGTTCGGGAAAGACCAACTCTTGGGCCTCATAGTAGCGAATCTGGCGGGCCGTCAAGCTCGTTAACTTCATCACCGTCCCGATTGGCAGGACTGCCAATGATCGACGTAACTCTTTTTCCTTCATCACTACTGGCCCCCTTTAACTATGATGCCATCATACCACGCTGAAAGCGCTAGTCAAGGATTCATGTTAGAAAACATGACATGAAGGCTAAAAATCATTAATTCTTTAATTAATCGTAAGAACTAAGCCTTCAGCCAGTCAGTTACTTGGGTCATGATTTGTTCATAAGCTTCTGGATGTTGGACCAAGTCGTACCAGGTCGCCGTGGTCTGGTTCCGAAACCAGGTCAGTTGGCGTTTGGCATAGTGGCGGGAATCCTGTTTGATCAGGTCCACGGCCGCTGGCAAGCGTTTAGGTTGTTCTAAGACCGGCAACAATTCGCGGTAGCCGATACCCGTGGCGGCCGGTAGATCCGTGCCGCCCTGTGCCGCCAACCACCGGACCTCATCTAATAAACCATCGGTCATCATCAGGTCGACCCGTTGATTGATGCGGTCATACAGCAGGTTTCGGTCGGTATTTAACGCTAAATACAATTCATCGTACTGGGGTCCCCCGTTATTCTGGTGGGAGAAGAGCTGCCCCGTGACCTGAATGACCTCCAGCGCCCGTACCGTGCGTCGAACGTTGGTCGGGGGAATCTTCCCGGCCGCGACCGGATCCAGGCCGTTAAGCCGCTGCCAGAGCGCCTGAGCCCCATTGGCCTGAGCTTCTGCCCGCAGGCTTTCGCGAATTGCCGGATCACCCGGAGCATCGGCGCCCAATTTCAAGCCGTCAAACAGAGCCTGCAAATAAAACCCGGTTCCCCCCGCAATGATGGGCAGATGGCCACGGTCGGTAATCTCTTGAATCAGCTGCTGGGCGGCTGTCACAAACTGGGCGACCGTGAATTGTTGGTCCACATCGCGGACATCAATCAAATGATGCGTCGCCGCGGCCTGTTCTGCCGGAGTTGCCTTGGCCGTTCCAATATCCAGGTGCCGGTACACCTGCATGGAATCGCCGGAAATAATTTCGCCATTCAATTGTTGGGCTAATCGAACCGCCAGTGAGGTCTTCCCCACCGCGGTCGGGCCCACAACTGCTAAAACCTTAGTCATCTCGTTTGCCTCCCTGCATCTTCGTTCGTAACGCCACGGCCCGCGCTGGGTAATCCGTGATTAGTCCAGCAAAATGGTGCCGCAAGCAGTAGGCCATGTCGGCGGGACTGTTAACGGTCCACGGTCGCAACTGCACGTGGGGTAAAAAGAACCGGTGCGCCTTGACCCAACGAATATCCGGGTGTAAGCCACCAACCAGGTGCTGCCGCTGCATGCGTTTCGCCTGACGCCCAGCCGTCTTAAAGAGCTTGGCGTACTCCGCCTGCGGATACAGGCTACGCAGTGTCACGATTGACTGCGCCCGAAAACTCGAGAAGACCAAGCGAAACGGCACGGGTTGCTGCGTAAAGTAATCCGCCAGCGCCTGTTCGATGCCGTCATAATGAATTTTATTCGTCTTCAACTCAAGGTTAAACACCCCGGTAAAGTGGTCCCTGATCAATAACTGAATGACTTCATCTAACGTTGGCACCTTGGTCCCGGCGAATTCACTGCCAAAGTGACTACCGGCGTCCAGTTGCTTGATTTCCGCCAGACTGTGGTCTTGTACCAATCCAGTACCATTGGTGGTCCGATCAACCTTTTCATCGTGCATAATAATTAATTGGTGGTCGCTAGAAAATTGCACGTCGGTCTCAATGCCATCCGCCCCAGCATCCAACGCCGCTTGAAATGCCAGCAGTGTGTTCTCGGGCCGGGTCCCCTTGCTACCCCGGTGTGCGATGATTTGTGTGGGTTGTCTCTTAAACACGCATTCCCATTCCCTTCACGTTAATTCTATTAGTAAGGGTACCACAGAACCCCGGCGTTTCGTCCTAAATTGTTACGTTTTGACCATTGGAAATGAGACAGTCTTTGCTACCGTTCCCGCCGGCGGATTCAAGGTGCCCTGCTGTGGGGAACGGTTCCAGCCTATGGTGCGGGCTTCCGCCTCGACTTTGAGCCTGAGAAACGGTCTCAAAGGTCGTCCCGTGTTCTAGGTTGGGCAAGCCCTCCCCAACCAAGAACACCGACACAGCCGGGCACCTTGATCCGCCTCTGGTCACTCACATTGTCGGTCTCATTTCCAATAATTAAAACCTAAATCGCCTGTGCTTTTCCTGTCATCTGCACCATGTATTCTGGTAAAAAGGCAAGCAGTATACTGCCTCGTGCCACACAATTTCAACCGATAGAGCGGCAACGTGCGGTTAAGAACTACCCTAACGCGCCTCACCAATCAGAACACCATGTAAATCACTAGCAATTTGAAGGGAAAAATAGCATAATGGAAGCGGATAACTTAAAATCTTACACGATGGGAGTCGAATGCTATGAAGCACTTCACAAAAGGGTTCTTATTTGGCGTTGTTGCGACCGCTAGTGCCGTTGCCGGCGCAGTCTTTTCTTTCAAGAAGAAGGTCGTTCAACCAATCGAAGATCAAGAAGCTCGGTTCGAAGAAAACCGGAAGCTGGCTAACCGCAAGAGTCACGCCGCTCATCACAACTAAGTTCCACTAAGACCAGTCAGTTGGTCACTTTATCAATGCATTAAAAAAGTGTGTCACCCGGAAAAATCCGCGTGGCACACTTTTATTTTGTCTAATTCGTTTTCTTGGTCTTACCTTGCCAACGGGCGTAACCCGTTTTCAGAATCGAAATGTCTTTGTAGCCTTCCTTGCCCAACAATAAGGCCGCCCGGGTACTCAATGCTTTCCCCTGGTCGTACAGGTAAACGGGCAAGTCAGCCCGAATACCCGTATGGTAAGCCTTAAACGTGGAATAAGGAATATTGCGGGCCCCTAAAATGTGGCCGGCATCAAAGTCTTTCTTTTCACGCAAATCAATGACCTGAGCCTTACGCATGCCTTCTTGGAACGCGTCCTCGTCAATGACCGTGGCTACTTGGTTCCGGCGAACGATCGTAATCATTTGCCAAGCTGCCCAAGCGATGATCAAGACTAGCAAAATGACGGTGTAGACCATCATTCCTGAAATTGCTGCAATTACCAAACTAAATCGTCCTTCCTAAACCACTTGTTCTAGTTGCTCTTTTGGAACCGCAAAGCTAATGAAGCGGCACCGATAACCCCGGCGTCGTTCCCCAATTGTGCTAAGCGTAACTTCGTTGAGTCACGAACAGCTGGGAAGGCATTTTCTTGGAAATACCGCGTCGTTGGTTGTAATAAAGTGTTCCCGGCGTTGGAGACCCCACCACCGATGATGATGTTGGCTGGGTTCAAGATGTTGGCCACGTTAGCCAGGGCTAAGCCGAGGTAGAACGTTACCCGGTCAACAACTTGGTTGGCCAAGATATCACCGTTGTCGGCTAAGTAGAAGACCATCTTGGAGGTGACACTTTCCTGGTTGTCTTCCATTTCCTTCAAACGAGACGTGCCCATGAAGTCCTTGGCCATGTCGGCTGCCACGTGAACAACCCCGGTTGCGGAAGCGTATTGTTCCAAGCAACCGCGCTTGCCACAGGTACACAGGTAACCATTTGGTTGCACCGTGACGTGACCGAGTTCACCGGCCCCACCATTGATACCGTGGAGCAAGTGACCACCAGCGATGACCCCACCGCCGACACCAGTACCTAAGGTAACGAAGACGACATCGCTGTCCTTTTCGCCGGCACCCTTCCAGTATTCACCCAGTGAAGCGACGTTAGCGTCGTTGTCCAGGATAAATTGCAGGCCTAAGCCTTCTTGGATTTGGTCACGGACTTGTTGGCGCTTCTTCCAGTTCAGGTTGAAAGCACCGATAACGGTTCCATTTTCAATATCGACAGAACCTGGCGTCCCCATCCCGATACCCAGGAAGTCGCTCTTGCTGAATTCTGAGTTGATGATATGTTGACTGATTGAATCAATGATGTTTGGAACGATGTGGCTACCTTCATCAGAGATGTCGGTTGGAATGCTCCACTTCGTCAGAATTTCTCCTGCAAGTGAGAGAAAAGCCATTTTCGTGGTGGTCCCACCTAAATCGATCCCAATTAAATTTCGTGCCATAACGCTAAATCCCTCCAATGGATTGGTGATTATCTCTTGCTCGTTGTTCCTCTAAACGGTGTTCATGCGTGAGAACAACCTTCGCTTGGACAAAGGTTGGATCATCCACCACCCGTGCTCTTCGGAGGTGGTCCAATTCCAATGCCATCACTTCGATATCCCAAAGTCGCTTACCGACGTACACATAAATACCAAATTTTTTAAGTAGCTGCTGAACATCATATAACGTTTTCATTGTGCCACAACCTCCATGAAATTGCACGAGACTTTTCGACAATTACTGGGCCATGCCGTGTAAATAAAGCCAGACCAAGCCACCAATCAACACGATGGTGGCGACGATTCTTTTAACTGGACTAACCTTACCAATTCGTGGCACGCCGACGGTATACGCTATCAGGAAGCCACTAGCCAGGCCACCCAGGTGACCCGCTAAATCAATCCCTGGGGTGAACAGATCAAAGGCAATGTTCATGACCACAAACGCTAAAAACGTCCGGGCCAACTGCCGGATACCTGGATTCTGCCAGAAGGATTCTCCTAGCATCAGGAAGGCCCCAAACAGGCCAAAGATGGCCGTGCTGGCCCCCGCTGACAAGCTGTCGGAGAAGCAGAAGGAGGCGACGTTCCCGCCAACACCGGCAATCAGGTACATCACGAGAAAACGTGTGTGCCCGAAAGCGGCTTCAATCTGCATCCCCACAAAGTACAGGGTGATCATGTTCATCAGAATATGGGTAAACCCAATGTGCAGGAACATGGGGGTAAATAACCGCCACCATTCCCCCTGCTGAATCAAGGCATTGAGCTTCGCCCCGAAGGTAATCAGGACGTTCACACTGGTACTGCCCCCGGCCAACGTCATGGCCAAAAAGACCAGGGCATTGATCACGATTAGACCAATCGTCATGTAAGGCGTCTGGTCCAAGCGCCGTAACCGGTATTTAAAATTCGTCACCGCAAGGCTTCCTTTCTATTGGACGGGCGCTGCCAAAACAGCGTCCAATAAGACATCGAAGTCCTCAACCGGCCAAGTGGGCTGCTGCGCCTGTTGCGCCGGCAAAGCTAGCGCCACTTTGAACCCGTTTGTTCGGGGTAAATAACGGTCGTAATAACCGCCACCAAAGCCTAACCGTTCACCGGTCACGGCAAACCGCAGACCCGGCACAATGATCAGATCAAATTCTTCTGGCTCGATAATGGCACCGTTGACCGGTTCCTGCAAGCCAAACGAACTGGTCGCAAACGTTGTTTGGTCATCGACCACGTGAAAGGCCATCTGCCGGTGCGGTAAGGTGACCGGCACCGCGATAGTTTTCCCCGCAGCTCGGGCACCGTCGATGATTGGCTGGGTCGCCAACTCAAAGTCCCCACTGATGGTCGTTGCAATGCACTTAGCGGCCTGCCAAGCTGGTAACGCAAACAGTTGCCGGTACAACTCGGCCGACGACGTCTGACGCTGATCAGCGGGCATGGTGGTCAAAGCTTGAATCGTCTGTTGCCGTAACAAGGCTTTGGATTGCATTGGTTTACCCCCTTGAGAGTTTTTTTCAATAAAAAAAGGTGCGGACTCTCGCCCGTACCTTACTTAGTTTCACGATGCAAAGTTACTTTCCGGTCACGTGGGCAGTATTTCTTAAATTCAACCCGGTCCGGGTTATTACGCCGGTTCTTGCTGGATAAGTAATTGCGTTCGTGGCATTCCGTACATTCTAAAGTGATGTGTACACGCATTGTGGGTAACCTCCCAACTTGTTTAGAATTACAGGCTAGAGCCCTTAACTCGTAATATATTACCATTAATCGGCAGCAATTACCAGTGATAATCCTAAATATGTTAAGCAAAAATACTTAACAGCTGTAAAATCGCCGACACCGCGGGATTTTCGCCCGGAACACGATTTTTTCATTTTTTTGTTGCCGACCCGCTCACTACTTAATCGTTGAGGTCGATTGGACCGTCTTCCAGTAAGCTGAGTAGATTTCCTTGGCCAACTTCATGTTGTTATCTTCGGCATTGACCCCTAAGTTAGGCATTGCCAAGGCAACAACCACTTGTGGATGCGTCGATGGTGCGTAAGAAGCCAGACTCAGCGTTACTGTTTCGTTACCCTTGTAATACGTTTGGGCCGTCCCAGTCTTGGCGGAGATTTCTGGTGAGATCGAAGATAATTCGTCCCCAGTCTTGTACGTGTTGCTCCCGTGAACCACGTCGTACAGACCTTCCGTGACTAATTTCTTCTGTGCTGCCGTCATGTCGATTCGGTTCAAGACCTTTGGTGTCACGGAGTTCTTCACAGCGCCCAGTGACCCATCGGACTTGGTCCCCCGGATGGAATCCACGACGTGTGGGGCAATTCGCGTGCCCCCATTGGCAACCGTCGACATGTACTGCGCAACTTGTAAGACCGTGTAGGCATCGTAGTTCCCGAAGGACAAGTCCAACGCGTTCCCAATGTGGGCCTTACTGCTGGAGCCTCGTAACCCGGTACTTTCGCCTGGGAGGTCAATCCCGGTCGAGACACCCAACCCAAATTGGTTGAAGTAGCCCCGTTCCTTGGCGAAAATGCTGGTACCCATGGTCAAAGCCGCACCGGAAACGTAGTTAAAGTTGGCTTCCTTCATGGCTAATTGCATCATGTAGGAGTTGGAAGAAACTTCCAGCGCCGTGGATGCATTGACCGCCATGTCGGCACCACCATTAGCGTTAAACCAGGACGCCTTCTTGACCCCACCAACGGTGATGGGTTTATCGGTCAAGGTGTTGTTGTACGGCGTGATCACGCCATCCATTAACGCCCCTGAAACCATGGCACCCTTGACGACAGACCCCATAACGATGTCACTGTTCATAGCACCTAAGGCGTTCGTCGTGATCTTACCCGTGGATGGGTTCCGGTCGACCCCGGCCATCCCAATGATGCCCCCGGTATTCGGGTTCATCACGATGGCATAGGTCCCGGTAGACACGCCACCGGCACCAGATTCGGCCGAGTGAACCAGCGTCTGCAGTTTCTTCTGGAAGTCAGAATTGATGGTCAATTGGAGGTTATCCCCCTTGGATCCACCATACTTCTTGACTTCCTTGGTCACGGTATTATTACCGGCGACTTCGACCTGCTTTTCAGCCTTGGTCCCCCGCAGAACAGATTCATATTCCTGTTCCAGGTAGGATTGGCCCACACTGTCATTCCGTGAGTAGCCTTGGGCCAACAGTTCATTGACCTTGTCGCTAGGCAACCCGGTCTTTTCGGATGAAACCGTCCCAATGATCGACTTGATCGACGACCCGTTCGGATAGTTCCGTGACCAACTTGTTCCGACCTGAACCCCAGGCATTTCGGATAAATGTTCACCGATTTCCGCAATTTCCTTGCTGGAAACGCCGGAATCCTTGATATAGGTGGTCGATAACGCGTAGGCCCCACTCATCTTAGCAAAAATGGCCGCCGCATTTTTCTGCGTTTTGGTCAATTTGAACGAAGAATCGTTTTCCAAGTAAGTCAGTGCCTTGTTGTACATTTGCGTCGTGGACATGCCCTTGGTGCCGGACAGCTTCTTCTCAACTGCCTTTAACCGATTGTTGTCGGTCAAGTAGTAGTCGATCGACTGCCGTGGCGTCAATGAACTGGTGGAGACCGTTAAGTACCGGCCTAACTTATTGGCAATATCGTACATACTGGTGGACAGAACGTTGACCCCTTTGGTGTAGGAAATGGCTTGGTGGGCTTTATTCCCCACTAATACCTTACCGTTGGAATCGTAAACCATCCCCCGTTGCACGTTGGTGGTTTCAATCGTGGTATCGGTCGAGTTGACCTCCGCCTTAAATTGCGACCCATACATTACTTGCAAATACGCCAACTGACCGATCAGCGCCGCAAATAACAGGGCAACAATGATGAAAAGAAAGTTCAACCGAAACGGGATCTCGGACTTCACGGGACCGTCACTCGACCGCTGATTTCGGTTGCTAACGCGATTATAAAAATTCTTCACAACAGCTCTGCTCCTTATTGTACAGCTACTATTCTACCAAACTTCGTGGCCAGTCACTATCCCACTTCAGAAATTTAAACAAACTATGCTATTCTAGAGGCCGGGATGGCTGACGCCCAATTGGTATTCTAGCATACTGTGATTCTCTCAAAAGTGACCTGCTCCCCATTTTACCAAAAATAAATAAATTATGGCGGTTTTTCGTCTTTCAAAATATTTTGCGGGTAATTGGCCGTTCCCGGCGGCGGGCTCAAGGTGCCCTGCTATGGGGCCGGTTCCAGCCTGAGGGGCGGGCTTCCACCTCGACTTTGTGCCTGAGGTGCGGTCACAAAGGTCGTCCCGTGGGCTAGGCTGGGAAAGTACCCCAGCCTAGCCCACCGACACAGCTGGGCACCTTGGCCCGCCTCTGGTCACTCACATTTTCCTAAAATATTCTATCGATGGGGATTGGCCATATTTTATTTACGTTTGTCTCTATTTTCTGCCGGACGTAATCACTCCCAAAGGATTTTGCATAGCCACATTCCCGATAACCCATCGCCCACTTGTCAAAATAAATATGTGCAACCAGGCCGATGGAATCAAAGCATTATTAAACCGAGCGATCCCGATGCAAACTCACTTGGCTAATCGCAGCACAACATCTTTAGTCTGTCGATAACCGGTTAATACATAAGAATCAGTACGCAACTCAAGCACCGTCTATGGACTAAACGTGCGGCAGCCACCGGGATGGTGAAAATGAAACGTTTGTATCAGTGACCAGAGGTGGGCCAAGACGCCCAGCTGTGTCGATGGTCTTAGTTGCGTGATTTGTTCGCAACTTAGCCCATGGGACAACCTTTGAGACCGGTTCTCAGGCTCAAAGTTGAGGTGGAAGCCCGCTTTTTGGCTGGAACCGGCGCCACAGCAGGGCGTCTTGAGACCACCGCCGGGAACGAGCGCCACAGCGTTCCAATCCCTTTTTCACCATCCCGGAGGCGAAACCAACGACCGTTTAACTCATACCCAGTATTTTAGTTGAGTTCTGAAATATCTTTAAAAATATGACAATCCGGCCGCACAGCTGGCCCAGTATAGTATGATAAGAACTGGCCAATCTTTGACCACGCGTGGTCGTGTCACCTAACCAACCCGTTAGCCTGACCGCCACGCCAGCTTCGCCCTTAGGCTGAATCCGCCGATTCACGCCGCAACACTCATAAACTTGCTTTTAAATTATTGAAAGATTGAGGTGGCTTCCTTGCAAGAAAAAAAACGACGTTGGTCGCTTACACAACGTCAATCCACACTTTTGGGTGCGTTCTTAACGCCCTTTTTATTAATGACGGCTTATTTTATCTACCGGCAGATGGCCCCATTTGGCTCAAGTAGCCTATTGACGGTCGACCTAGGTCAGCAGTACATCGACTTCTTTGCCTATCTACGGCGAGCCCTACTGCACGATCCCAGCAGTATTTTCTACTCCTTTGCGAACGGCTTGGGTGGCGAAATGCTGGGGACCTGGTCGTACTACCTGCTCAGTCCGCTGAACTGGCTGTTACTGCTCTGTCCCGGCGCCACGCTCACGACCGGGGTCTTCCTCCTGACCGTGATCAAATATGGGCTGGCTGGCCTGACCTTCGGCTGGTTACTGCTCAAAACGACCAACCAATCCGGTTTTAAGCTGGTAACGTTGGCCACCGCCTACGCCTTGATGGGCTGGTCGATTGCCAACCAACTCAACATCATGTGGTTAGACGCAGCCTACCTGTTGCCACTGATTTTCTACGGCCTGTATCTGTTGATGCACACCGGCAAGTGGCGTACCTACGTGGTCTGGTTGACCCTCATGCTGGTCGTGAACTACTACATGGCCTACATGATCTGTCTCTTCTTGATTTTGGCATTCGTTTGGTTTGCCGTTGATCAATTTACTAACTGGCGGCACTTCTGGGGTCAAACCGTAAAGTTTGCGTTGACCTCCGCCGCAAGCGGCCTGTTGGCAGCATTCGTGTTGCTGCCAACCTGGTGGTCCCTGTCGCAAAGCAAGGCCCAGTACACGGTCACAACCTTTAAGTGGAAGTTTGAATTCTTCCCACCGAAGATGATTGCCAAGTTCTTCATGGGCGCCTTCAACTTTGATCAAATGCCGGACGGGACCGCCAACCTCTTCATCGGTGCGCTGGCCTTACTCGGAAGCATTTTCTTTTTCGCGGACAAACGTATCAAGCTACGTAGCCGCATCACCGCCGGCATCATCACCCTCTTCTTGGCGTTATCCCTCTGTGTTCAACCCCTCGACCTGTTGTGGCACGCGGGCCAGTTCCCCGTTTGGTACCCGTACCGCTTCTCGTTTGTCGTGAGTTTCTGGCTGATTTGGTTGGCCGCGCAAACCCTAACGGACGACTTCGAACCCGGCTGGTTGGCCATTGCCGTCGCCACACTGCTCATCGTGGCCGGCACCGCCTACGTGGCCTTGAACCTCAAGTCCTTTAAGTTCTTACAAATGAATCAAGTGCTCCTCGGCCTGTTCTTTGCCGTCTTGGCCCTAGGCCTAACGACGCTGCCCGTCAAGCACCACTGGATCTATCCGCTGGCCTTTTTCGTCATCGGGATAACCGAGGTCTCGGCCAACGCCTTCATGTCGTTAAACAACATTAGCTACGTCTCTCAAGGCGAATACGGCAACTACACCAACGAGCTCCAACGCTTGGTCAACCGCGTGCAGAAGAAAGATCAAGGCGTCTACCGTATCGGTAAGACCTTCCTGCGAACCAAGGGCGATGCCTTTCAAACGGGCTATGCCGGCGGCGGGGTCTTCTCATCCGTCCTGCCAAAAGCCACGCCGACCTTCTACGGCAACATTGGGAGTCCGGATGGCGACGGCTTCGTTGAATACAGCAACGGGACACTGGTCACCGATTCCCTGCTAAACATGAAGTACTACTTCCAGCAAAAACAATTGTCCGGCGCCTTGAGTGGGACTAGCATGTTGCCGGCGTCCACCAACAAGGCCGACCTGGCGGATTACCAAGCCGTGGGTCAGGACCAATGGGCCACGACCTACCGTAACCAATACGCTCTGCCAATAGGTTACGCCGCCAATCAACAGATTCTAACGTTGAAGAACAAAACGGCCGACCCGGCACAGTACCAGTCCAACTGGCTGGCCGCGTTGACCGGTAAAGTCACGGACCAACACCTGTACACGGCCGAAAATTTTGACCAAGTGACGTTCCAAAACATCGCCCAACAGTCGAAGATCACCGGCGCTGTGTTACAACGCAAAAACCTGTTGAAACCGGCGAAGATTACGCTGACATTCACCCCAACCACCAACGACGCGTACTACCTGACCTTTGGTTCGACGGTCAATTCGGATAACGCGACGTTCATCCTGAATGGTAAAACGCTGGATCAGTACAAGACCTACCGGAACACCATCATGGTCAGTGCCGCCGACCATGCCAAAGGTAAGAAGCAAACGTTAACGATTCAGCTGAAGAAGGGCTCGTTGTGGCTGGATAACTTCACGCTGTATCAACTGAATACGGCGAAGTTCCAACGCGCCGTCACGCAGCTGAAGACGCAACCCTGGCACCTAACGAAACACAGCAGTCGCTATTTCCGTGGCACCATCACGACTAAGACGGCCGATCAGGTCCTGAACACCTCCGTGCCGTACTCCACCGGTTGGCACGCCACCGTTAATGGTAAGCGCGTCAAAACGTACAAGACAGTCGGCATGTTCACCGCCGTTAAGCTGCCTAAGGGCCAGAGTACCGTGACACTGTCCTACTGGCCACCGTTGTTAAATGCCGGGTTGCTGGTTAGTTTAGTGACGTTGCTGGGTCTGACAGGCGGCTGGTACCTCACCCACCGTCGTCACGGTTAAGCTAGTGTGTCGGCAGTGCCTCCGGACCGGTGAGAATGGGCCGTGACGCTGTGGGCGCACGTCTGAAGCCTGAGAAACGGTCTTCAGACTTACTTTGAGCCGAAAACCGCGTCTCAAAGATAGCAGTTGTCTAAGCGGTAAACCGCTAAGGCAACTCCCACGGCTGAGCCCATTTTCACCAGTCCTGCGGCTTCACACTAGCTTAACCCCAACGGTCTGTTTTATGTCGATTCGGTAAAGCACCTCTGAATAGTCGCAGCGATTAACCGCACCAATTCAATCGACTTGTATAAACGTCCATGATTTAGTCCTAGTGACTGAGTCGTGGACGTTTTCTATCTGGCGGAGTTATACCTGCTCTCTATCATTTACCAGTAGTCCGGACTGCTGGTAACCATCTACAAATAAAGATTAATTCCCACATGCCAAATGCCCCCGACCAAATGCCCCCGACCAAGTCCTAACGACTTAATCGGGGGTATTTTTCTGTCCACTTACACGATTCTCACACTTTACCCGCAAACGAAAAAATTCGCCTGACCTTAAGTTGGTCAAACGAATTTGCTAGCGACTTACTTATCAAGTTCACCATTGTCGTCGTAGATGTATACTGGGCCATCTGTCTTGGCATCGTAATCGATGGTCAAATCATAACCGACGAAGAACCATTGGTCCCCCTCGGTGATGTAATAGGTCACATCGTCCTTCTTTTCTGCAACAATTGGGTGGCGGGGATGATCGTCCGGGGTCATGCCGAGTGAAAAGCCATCGTGAACCGGCGTCTTGCCGTAAACTTTACCAAAGAAACGAACGCCACGACCAGTCATTCCCATGTCTTCACGGAACCATTTGCTTGCTGCATCAGTCACATTAATTTTCATTTTGATAGACTCCTCTTTGACAGACTGTGAATCCGTTTTCATACCATTTATACCACGCCAAGCGGGTCCTTGGCAAGTATCGTTTCACTAACTGCATTATACACAATTAAATTGTGGTCTTCAATCTAACTGCTTAAAAGTAAGCAAAAAGGCGTCCCGACCGTGGTCGAGGCACCCTTTAAATTTCAGAACTATTTGAAAAAGTCGCGAAAACTTTTTTCTTATTCGACTGCTAAAATTTGAACAGTCATATCGCCACCTGGGGTATCAAAAGTAACTTTTTCCCCGTTCCGGTGGCCTAACAGGCCCTTAGCGATTGGTGAGTCGTTGGAGATTTTCCCAGACATAGGATCGGCTTCAGCGGCACCCACGATGGTGTATTCTTCGGGTTCTTCATCGGGCAATTCCTTGAAGGTAACCTTCTTACCCACAGTGATTTCATCCTTGTCGCTGCCATCGTTGTCGATGATTTGAGCGTATTGCAGCATACGTTCAACGGTGCTGACCCGCGTCTCTAGCATACTTTGTTCGTCCTTGGCTGACTCGTATTCAGAGTTTTCTGAAAGGTCTCCGTAAGAACGTGCAATTTTAATCCGGTCAATAACCTTAGGCCGTTGAACCATCTTTAAGTCTTCGAGTTCGGCTTGGAGTTTTTCCTTACCTTCCTCAGTCATTGGATACATTTTATCTTGTGCCACACTGGCCACCCCTTTTAGCAAATTATAGTCTTGCGGTTCACCCACAAGTTGAAGTTTATTTTGATTGATAGAAAAGGTTAGCCGTTTTTACCAGCTAACCTGTCCTATTCTATATGGTTGTATCTGGATTGTCAAAAACTTGGTCATTGCCACTCGCTTCGAGGATTGCCCGAATCTTCGTGACTAACAGGTCGATAGCGACTTGGTTCTCGCCACCTTCAGGCACAATCAGGTCGGCGTAACGCTTGGTTGGTTCAACGAATTGATGGTAAGTTGGCTTAACCGTTGCCAAGTATTGTTGGATAACAGATTCCAGTGACCGGCCCCGTTCGTTCATATCCCGTTGAATCCGGCGAATGATCCGAATGTCATCGTCCGTATCAACGAAGACCTTGATGTCCATCAGGTCCCGCAGCCGTTCGTCATCGAGGATTAAAATCCCTTCCAAGATGATGACGTCCCGTGGTTCCTGGTGAATCGTTTCCTTGCTCCGCGTGGACAACGTGTAGTCGTAAACAGGCTTCTCAATGGGTTCGTAGTTCAACAATTGCTTCAATTGTGAAATCAAGAGGTCGGTGTCGAAGGCTAAGGGGTGGTCGTAGTTCACGGCAGCCCGTTCTTCCATCGTCATGTCATCTTGATTGTTGTAGTACGAATCTTGTTGCAAAATCATGATTGAATGCCCAATCAATTGATTGAAAATTGCCCGACTTACGGTCGTTTTGCCACTACCGGAACCCCCGGTAACCCCAATGATAATCGGTCGTTTCTTGTTTGCCAACACTGTCGCCATCCTTTTATTTATTATCGCTTGCTAGTGAACTCGTCTTTTCTTGATGCTGTGCATAAGTCTGGGAGAAGTAAACCTTCCCCGTCTTGGTATTCGCGATGAAGTAGTAGTACCCCTTCTTCTGGTCCTTCGGGTGTAAGACTGCTTTGATCGATGACGTGCTAGGGTTTGCAAATGGCCCTGGCCCGTAACCCGTGTGGATGTACAGGTTATACGGTGACTTCACCTTCAGGTCCTTGTAAGTCAGCGTCGACTTCGTGGTCTTCAAGGCATATTGCACGGAAATGTCAGATTGTAAGGCCATCCCCGCCTTGATGCGGTTCAAGAAGACCCCGGCAATCTTATCCCGGTCGGATTGTGTGACCCCTTCGCGTTCAACCAAGGAGGCTAACGTCAAGGTTTCTTGTACCGTGCGTTTTTCCTTCTTGATAGTGGCGTAACTGCCTTGCAAGTTCTGATCCGTCTTCGCAACCATTTCGGTCACCAATTGTTTCAAGGTCATCTTCTTGCCGGCTTGATAGGTTGCGGGGGCTAAATAACCCTCTAACCGGTACCGCACCTTTTTGGCCGACTTGGCGGAGCTCAGAAGTTGCGGATATTTCGCCGCTAATTCATTGAAGAACGTTGGGCTCTGCATCAGGTTCATGAATTCTTTCTTGGTGAAATCCGTCTGAATCGGAATCTCAGCCGCAATCTGGTCGACCGTTTCGCCTTCGCGAACTAGCACCTTCCCAGACGTACTCTGAATCGGTTCCGCCGAACCACCCTTCTGTAACTGCGTCGCAATTTGCTTCAGGGTCATGGACGGTTTCAACTGGTAATACCCAGCCTGGAAATTCGTAAACTTATTCGATTTCACGTAGTAGTTAAAGACCATACCGCTCTTAACCACTTTTTTGTCTTGCAGGATCTGCCCAATTTTATTGGACGTTGCCCCCATCGGCACGTGAACCTGAACCACATTGTTATTGCTAGTGTCCATGGGTTTCAACGCCGTCTGGAAGTAATGATAGCCAAAGAACCCAATGACGACTGCCAAAAGCACTAGCAGACTTGCCACGCCGATCATGATACGCCGGCCAAACGACCGTTTCTTCCCCGATTCTTGTCGCGACGGGGTAGGATTTGTGCCATTATCCAACTTATTTCCTCCGTTCTATGCCATAGTCTTCTCTATTATACAGAAATTCCGGCCCAGCGGAAACCTGAAAAGCAGATTTTGAAGAAATGTAACAAAGAGTGCGGAGCGAGCCGCTTAGACTCTGAGCATTAACGTCGACTAAGTGATGACCCCGGGCTTGGGTCATTGCTTAGTCGGGGTTAAGCGCAGGAGTCTGGCTCGCGGAGCACGTTTCCGAGGCCGCAAGTTTCCGGATCTAAAAGCGAAGAACCAGTCGAACGACCAACGACCTAAGTCAGTCTAAATCAATGACGACACCCGGGCCTGGGGCATTTTCGTTACGGTGTTAAGCGGAACCAGTTGCCTCGCGTAGCACGTTTCAGAAGCCGCATGTTTCCGAATCTAAAAGCGAAGAACCAATCAAATGACCTAAGTCAGTCTAAATCAATGACGTTGTCTCAGGCTTGGGTCATTGATTAGTCGGGGTTAAGCGCAGGGACCTGGCTCGCGTAGCACGTTTCCGAGGCCGCAAGTTTCCGAATCTAAAAGCGAAGAACCTGTCAAACGACCTAAGTCAGTCTAAATCAATGACGTTGCCCTAACACAAAGCATAAAAATCTGCCTCGCATAGCTAAGCCAACACCTTCCTAAAACCATAAACTTCCAAATCAAAAAGCGAAAGCCAACCAAGCGACCTAAGTCAATCTAACTACCTAACCATCAACTCACACATAGACTTAAATAAAATCAGACCGACACACCCCACGTCAACGTCCTCACAATCCATCCAAACCCGCAGCACGTTTTTTCGGGTCAAACCAGTGTCAGCCGCAGGGCTGGTGAAAATAGGCTCAGCCGTGGGAGTTTCCTTGGTGGCTTTGCCACTTAGGAAACTGATATCTTTGAGACGTGCCCTTCGGCTCAAAGTAAGTTCGGAGACCGCCCTTTGGCTCCGGACGTTCGCCCACAGCGTCACGGCCTATTTTCACCAGCCCGGAGGCGCAAAAAACGCGCTAGCCATCCCGAAGGAAAGCTAACGCGTTTCATTAAAGTCTTAACGTCTTAACGAATTTCAGCGCCCAAGTCGTCTTGCAGCCGCTTCTCAACCTTTTCAAAGGCCTGAGTCACGACATCATCGACTAAGGTTTCGTGCTTGTCTTGGAACGTCAACGTGTAAGCCAGGGACTTCTTGCCCTTTGGCACCTTGACGCCATCGTAAACGTCAAACAGCTTGACGGATTGTAAGAACGCCCCGCCCCGCTTTTCGATCAATTCAACGATTTGGTCGTTGGTCACGTCGTTGTCGACCAGCATGGCCACGTCACGCGTGATGGCTGGGTAACGCGAAATCACGTCGTATTGGTTTTCCTGCTTAGGCATATCAATGATGGCCTGCAGGTTCAATTCGAAGACGTAAGTGGCCCCAATCTTGAATTTCTTAGCAATCGTTGGGTGAATTTGACCCATGAACCCGATCCGGTGACCGTGAACTAAAATGTCCGCCGTCCGGCCTGGGTGCATTTCTGGCATGTCCGTGTTGGCCACGTAAGTCACGTCACCGTTCACAGCCATATCCTTGAGGTAGGCTGCGACGATTCCCTTCACTTGGTAGAAGTCAACGGGTTGGGCAGGGGCATCCCAAGCGGTTGGCAACAGCGTCCCGGTGATGGCACCGGCGATGTGTTCTTGTTCGCTAGGACGCTCCGTCCCGTCTTCACGGTAGAAGACCCGTCCTTGTTCGTACAAGGCCACGTCCTTCACCTTCCGAGCACTGTTGTAGGCGATATCGTCCAACAGACCCGTGATGACGTTCATCCGCAACACGGCGTGGTCCACGCTCATTGGCCAAGCCAACTTGGTGACCTCGCTTGGTTGCATCAGGAACATCTTAGCCTTGTCTTCCGTCGTCAGTGCGTAGGAAATGGCTTGGTTCAACCCTAAGCCCTCTAAGGAGTGGCGAGTTGCCCGCATCAATTTCTGTGACGTCGTCAGTTCACCCATGGTCATGCGACCCGTTGGCAACGTTGCTGGCAATTCGTCGTAGCCGTAGATCCGCGCGATTTCTTCCAACAAGTCGGCTGGAATGTGAATATCGTTGCGGCGAACGGGTACCGTGACCGTCAGCTTTTCACCATCGGCAGTCACGTCACAGCCCAACGTTTCCAAAATGTGGGTGACCTTGGCTTGATTCAAGTCGGTCCCCAACACAGCGTTCACGCGGCTCATGGTAATGTCGATCACGGCTGGTGCAGGCACGTTGTCAGCAGCAACGACCGTCCCCGTTTGGACAGTCCCACCGGCCAACTCGTCCATCATCTGAGCAGCAGCGTCTAAGGCGTCTTGCAAACCAGTCCGGTTCACGCCACGTTCGAAGCGTTGCGAAGCATCCGTGTGTAAGTTATGCCGTTGCGCAGCCTTACGGATGTGGTCGTGTTCAAATACGGCGGCTTCGATGGCAACCGTGGTCGTGCCATCAGCGATAGCTGTGTCCAGGCCACCCATGACACCGGCTAAGGCGATTGGGGCCTTGTCGTCAGCAATCACAATATCGTTGACGTCCAAGTCGTGTTCGCCTTCGTCCAAGGTCGTCAGCTTTTCGCCGGCCTTAGCGTTCCGGACGTAAACGTCTTCACCCGCAAATTTATCGTAGTCAAAGGCATGTAGGGGTTGACCATATTTCAACATGATGTAGTTAGTGATATCCACCACGTTGTTGATTGGCCGGTAACCGGCGTTCCAGAGGCGAATTTGCAGCCACATGGGACTTGGGGCTAATTTAACTTGCTTGACCAAGCGCATCTTGTATTGGGGAGCCAAGGACTCGTCCACGTGAATGCTTAATTGATCCGCAATCGGTTCACCGGCTTCTTTAACGGCTGGTTGGTCGAACTTAACGGGCAGGTCGTAGATGGCTGACAGGTCATGTAACGTCCCGTACAGGCTCAACATGTCCCCCCGGTTAGGCGTCACGTCTAAGTCGATCAGACTGTCGTTCATCCCCAGGTAATCGTAAACCTCGTCGCCAGGCTTGGCATCGGCCGGCAGCACGTAAATGCCATCCGCGTATTCCTTAGGCACAACGGCTTCGGGGAAGCCAATTTCTTGTAAGGAGCAGATCATCCCGGCAGAAGGAACACCGCGCATCTTGGACTTCTTGATCTTAACGTTGTCGGCAATCCGTGAACCAGGCAGGGCCACGATGACCATCTGGCCTTCGGCAATGTTGGGTGCGCCACACACGATTTGTAAGGGGGCGTCTTCACCGACGTCCACTTGGCAAATGTGTAAGTGATCGGAGTCCGGGTGAGCTTCAATGCTCAGCACGTGGCCGACAACGAGTTTCTTCAGGCCGTCGCTTGGCTTGACAACGTCGTCCACTTCAACGGACGTCCGTTCAATTTTTTCCGCCAAGTCAGCAGGCTTAACGTTTAAATCCAGGTATTCTTTAATCCAGTTGTATGAAATCTTCATGGTTGGCGGTTATCCTTTCTTCGTGAATTGGTTGAGGAAGCGAACATCATTTAGGTAGAAGTTCCGGATGTCATCCACCCCGTACTTCAACATGGCGAACCGGTCAGGACCGACCCCAAAGGCAAAGCCGCCGTAAACATCGGCGTCAACGCCAGCCATCTTCAAGACGTTCGGGTGCACCATACCGGCACCTAAAACTTCGATCCAGCCAGTATTCTTGCAGACCTTGCAGCCCTTACCACCACAGTTAAAGCAGGTAATGTCGGCTTCAACGGAAGGTTCCGTGAATGGGAAGTAACTTGGTCGTAACCGCACATCAAATTTGTCACCAAATAATTCGTGGGCCAGAACTTGTAACGTCCCCTTTAAATCAGCCATGGTAATGTGCTTGTCGATAACCAAGCCTTCCACCTGATGGAATTGGTGAGAGTGGGTCGGGTCATCGGTATCGCGCCGGTAAACTACCCCTGGGGAGATCATCTTCAAGGGGCCCTTGCTGAAGTCATGCGTTTCCAGCGTCCGCGCTTGCATTGGCGACGTCTGTGTCCGCATCAAGATTTCCTTCGTAATGTAGAAAGTATCTTGCATGTCACGGGCTGGGTGATTCTTCGGCAAGTTCATCATTTCAAAGTTGTACTTGTCTTCTTCGACTTCGGGACCGCTCAGGACTTGGTAACCCATGCCCAAGAAGAGGTCTTCGATTTGGTCGATGATTTGTTGGATCACGTGGGGTTCACCCTTGGCAACCGGCGTCCCTGGTAAGGTCACGTCGATGGCTTCGTTCGCCAATTTGGCATTCAAAACCGCGTTTTCCAGTTCTTCACGCCGCTTAGCTAAAGCCGCCGTCAAGTCATCCCGGATTTCATTGGCAAATGCCCCAACCTTAGGCCGTTCTTCGGCATCTAAGTCGCGCATCCCCCGTAAAACCTCGGTGATGGGGCCTTTTTTACCCAGTAACGATACCCGGACTTGGTTCACGTCTTTCAGATCGCCAGATTTTTTAATTTCCGCGAGACCGCGTTCGTGCAGTTCGTTTAATTTATCCTTTAACGACATACGTCATCCTCCATTTTCTTTGGTCAAAGCGCCACAATTCTTGGGCAAACAAAAAAGCCCCGCCCCCATAACTAGGGACGAAGCTTCGCGGTACCACCCTGATTCAGCTAAAAGTTTAGACTCTTAGCCACACTCAGAAGTGATAACGGTCATTCACCGGAAAATCATTCATCGTGTCGCCACGAATCCCGATTACAACTCAAGAACTGAATTCACCCAGTAATTTGAAGTTTGCTTCCAATCTAGGCAAACTCTTCCTGACAAATTGCACCGGCTACTGCTTTTCTATCATCGTTTTTAATTATTACGCTATCTTAGCCTAGCGGATTTTGTCGCAACTGTCAACTATTTCTGGTCGGCTTCCGTTGGACAATACCACTTGTCAGACCACGCGTGAACCGCGGCCATAATGTCTTTGAACTCTTCGCCCTTGTCCGTCAATTCGTATTCGATCAACGCGTTGTCGGGGAACGTGCGACGAACAATCACGCCGTTAGTTTCCAATTCCTTCAAGCGTTCCACCAGAACCCGATCACTACAACGGGGAATGTTGCGGGCTAAGTCACGGAAGCGTTGCGGTCCCTCATGAAGGAGGACATCGATAATTAATCCGTTCCACTTCTTACCTAAAAAAGAAAAGGTTTGTTCAAATCGCGGGCAAAGCTCAAAGTCTACCGTTGGTTCGTCCTGCGCCTTTGATGACATCATTTGCATCCTTATCCTGCCTCCCATCCATGTTTCCCTGAAACTAGGCGTTAGGCGTTACTTTGTTCATTAAGGCTTCCACTCGCTTACGGGCTGGCCCACAGAATTCGTGAACGGCTTCGTAATCATCTACTAGGGAAACAATGGCACTTTCCCGGTATTTAGGCATAGCGAGCGTTGCGCCCCACATGTGCTTCAAGATAATATCCTTTTCCATGGGGCTCAGGTCCGTTAATTTTTCAGCGTTCCGCAAAGCAACTCGTGGATGGATAAACGCGTGCGACCCTAGATTGAACTTCGTCGTGCGCCAATCATAATAAAATAAATCATGTAACAAACCACCCCGTGCGGTGGCCCGGGTGTTTAAGCCAAGTTTCTTAGCAATCAGGTAACTGTTATACGACACTGAAATACAGTGGGACAAGCGGTCAGAGTGATGGTGTTGCGTGTAATTCGCCAGGCGTTGAACCGGCTCCTTTGCCAACAGATCAGAAACTAAAGCCAGGTACTCGGGGTCATCACGCCAAGTCAGTTTGGTCATAGAATGCTTCCTTTTCATTTAAAATTATGATTTTCAGTCTTCTTAACCCTATATCTTACTTACTTTTCACCAAATTGCAACCATCTTGCTTGGATTTCGCCCGGGTTAAGCCTTTCTTTACCTTTATCCCTTGTGTCAGACCTGTAAAAATGGGTGTCCGATTTACGTTCCCGGCGGTGGGCTCAAGGTAGTCTGCTGTGGGGAACGGCTCCAGCCTGTGAAGCGGGCTTCCGCCTCGCCTTTGAGCCTGAAAAGCGGTCTCAAAGGGCGTCCCGTGCTCTAAACTGAGAAAACCACTCAGTTAAGACCACCGACACAGCAGGTCATCTTGATCTGCCTCTGGTCACTCACACTGGCCATGCCATTTTTACAGGTCTGACGATGGCGCTTGGTGTTATCAATTAATTTAGATGTATGCTTTTTAGAATGTTTAAGTGTCTCAAAATAAGGGACTACCATTCAATTCAATGAGCATTAATCAGACACAACAATAGTGTGTAAAAAGGAATCACCATCATACGGCTGAGAAAACGGAGCCAGTCATAAAAGTGCCTCAAGACGAACCTGGGTACAGAAACGTGAATAGGCACTACAAACCGTTCGCTAGAAGATCCGACTGACACGTCCACCGACAATCAAGGGTTGAACGCGTGTCAGCCGCAGGGCTGGGAAAACTGGGCTGGTCGTGGGAGTGACCAGAGGCGAGCCAAGGTGACCAGCTGTGTCGATGGCCTTGGCTGGGGTATTTTCCCAGCCTAGTCCATGGGACAACCTTTGAGACCGCTTTTTGGCTCAAAGTTGAGGTGGAAGCCGCCCTTCGGCTGGAACCGACCCCACAGCAGGGCTCCTTGAGCGTGCCGCCGGGAACGGACGCGACCAGGCCCAGTTTTCACCAGCCCGGAGGCACTGACAACGCAAAAGTTCAACCCCTTATTGGACCAGGCGGAACATGACGACGCCGGCTGCCACCGCCACGTTCAACGACTCTGCCTGTCCTTTAATCGGAATGTACAGGTTCCGCGTCGTCATTTGTTGCAGGTCGGACGCCATGCCGTTCCCCTCGTTACCCATAACAATGGCCCCAGCAGTCAGCTGTGGCACGTCCCGGTAGCTCTTAGCATCCCGGTCCAGGTTAGTCCCATAGACGGGCAGGTGCCGGCCGGTAAAGGTGCTGATCCAGTCGTGCAGGTCGGCTTCGACCAATTGGATGTGAAATTGACTTCCCTGCATGGACCGGAGCACCTTTGGTAAGAACCGGCTGGCGGTCCCTTTCCCAAAGACCACACCGGTCAGGCCAGCGGCATCTGCCGTGCGGACCATCGTGCCAATGTTCCCAGGATCCTGAACGTAATCCAGGAATAGCCAAACCCCCTCAGCCGTGCTGGGGTCACCCACCGTATCCTTGGGAAGCGGCACCGTCGCGAAAATTCCTTGTGGCGTGCCCGTGTCCCCAATCGTTTGGGCAATGCTGTCGGTCAGTTCGTAGGTGTCCACATTGGCTGGTAGTTCCGCCGCGTGTTCGGCCAATTGGTCGGCCGTTCCCATGATGGCGGTCAGTTCATGTTTGGCCTTGATGGCTTCCTGAACCAAATGCCAACTTTCTAATAGGTAAGATTGCGTTGCTTTACGACCCTTTTTGGTGTTTAAGGCCCGCCACTGCTTGACCTTTTTGTTCTGTCCCGACGTAATTTTTTCAGTCAACTTGATTACTCCCATTCTTTGATCACATGTTTACCGCTAATCCGTCTGACCACTCACCATTTATGATGAGCCATCGGACCCGCGTCCGGTATGCTTTCTTTTTTCTAATTTTACCATACCACTGGGCAGGTCCGACCACGCGCGGTATGATTAAGCTAAAAAATAAAGGAGACTTTCGATGATTACCCAAGAACTCTTAGTCAGCGGTCGCGTCCAGGGCGTGGGCTTTCGTTACTCGGCCAGCAAACTTGCTCAACACCTCGGCGTGACCGGGACCGTGCAGAATCTTCCCAACGGCCAGGTGGCCATCGTGGCGAGTGCGGACGCCGACGTGTTAGCGGACTTTGCCCAGCAATTACGCACCAATCTCTCCCCCTGGATTCAGGTTAGTCAGCTCAAGATTACCGACCGTGCACCCCAACATTTTACGACGTTTCGGATTATTATTTGAAAATACCCGCTAAATCAAGTAAGATGTTTGATGTTAACGGCATTTTGCCGCTGGGGGCGTCCGCGCTCTACATGTTTATTTAAAAGGGGTTCAAAACATAAAATGAAAATCTCCAAGAAAGTCTCTGTCACCACCGCTCTAGCTGCGATGGCACTAGTGCTTAGTGGGTGTGTGCAGACGAAAAACGGGAAGCCATACGGCCTCGTTTACGATTACCTAGCCATTCCTGGGCAACACGTCATGAATTGGTTAGCCAACTTCTTCGGCGGTAGCTACGGTTGGGCGATTATTATCCTGACCGTGATCGTGCGAATGGTTCTGTTACCAGTCATGGTGAAGCAAATGCGTGGCGCCACGGTTCAACAGGAAAAGATCTCGATGATCCGGCCACAAATGACCGCCTTGCAAAAGCAACAAAAGGCTGCCAAGACGCCAGAAGAACAACAGGCTGCCAGCCAGGCCATGATGGCCCTCTACCGGAACAACGGTATCAGTATGACCGGTGGGATTGGTTGCTTGCCGCTGTTGATTCAAATGCCCGTCTTCGCTGCTCTGTATGCGGCCATTCGGTATTCACCAGAATTACAGAGTGCTGTCTTCTTGAACATCCCCTTGGGTAAGGCTAGCTGGATCTTAGCCTTACTGTCCTTCCTCTCCTACCTGTTGCAAGGGTACCTGTCCTTGCTGGGGATGCCGGAAGAACAGAAGAAACAGATGCGCTTCACCCTGCTGCTGTCACCCGTCATGATTTTATTCTTCACGATGAGTTCACCAGCCGGATTAGGCCTGTACTTCTTCGTCGGTGGGTTGTTTGCCTGCCTGCAAACGCTGATCATCAACTTCTACCGGCCACGGATTCGTAAAGAAATCCAAGCCAAAATGAAGGATCGGCCAGCTCCCGTCGTTGAACCGGTCGTCGCAAAACCTGTGACCCCGGCTGCTAAACAAGCAACGGCTAAAAAGGCCAGCCAAAAGAACCGGAATCGTAATGCTGGTAAGCAACAACATCACCAAAAATAATCGCTAATGCGTAAAGGCGCCGACTGAATTTTCTCAGCCGACGCCTTTTTCTATACCCTTATTTAGTTGTTAGCGACAAAATGCTTAGCTATCGCGTTTACGTGTACTTTTTGATGCCACTTCTAAATGTTCTACCGACCGGGCCCACGACCCATGAAACGGCTCAAAAGTGAATTTACCTTCATTTGCTAGTAACAAAAAGCGTGATTTAAGCCTCCCCGTTTAGCTCATCATCAGTTCCTGGCGAATGCCACTTGGCACCGTTTCCCGGTCAACCTTCCCCCAAGATTCCACGTTTTGTCCCTTGGTACTGATCTTCAGAAATTTATTAGGCTTCAACTTCCACTGAGAATCAAAAGCCAACGTCCGTGACTGCCCCTGGGCATTGTAGGTCACCAAGTGGTAAGTGTACTCGTCCTCACCACCCCCGCCGATAAAATGCCGAATGGGCTTAGCGTTAGTTGAAGCGTACACGTCTTCAATCTTGACCAACGGATTCACATTATCCGCCGCCATGGCCAGTTCGGAATGCTTATTCTTGGTCAAGTTTGGCAACAGAAAGGCCCCTACACCTAAGACCACAATGATACTGGCAACCAACACAAAAAACTTACTGATAAATTTCATTTTAAAATCCCCCTATATCGGCTAATTACTCAAGTAACTAACTAGTTACCATAGCATAACTGAGCCAACGAGGCCTGTCAATCACAATTTTGATATTTCTAGTTAATTGTATACAACAAAAAGGACACCCTCAGCATTTTCAGCTGAAAGTGTCCCTTTAAATAAACCCTATTTTTCATCTGGTGAATCCGGTGTGTCTGGCTTATCGGCCTGACTATCATCAACCAATAACGCTGACTTGATCCCCGGAATCTCATCGTTAGCTGCTTGAACCCGCTCCTTCTTGTCGGTCAGAATCTGTGCATCCTCATCCGATAAGATTGGCAGGGAGACCCGGAAGACCGAGCCCTGGCCCAACGCACTCTCGATGGTAATCTTCCCGTGGTACGCCTCAATCAGGCGCTTGGCAATGGCTAAGCCTAACCCATTGCCCCCCTTGGTCCGCGAACGGGCCTTGTCGACACGGTAGAAGCGGTTGAAGACACGGTCACGGTTCTCCTGGGAGATTCCCTCACCGAAGTCTTGAACGGCCACCTCGAGGTTCCTAGTGTCACTCTCGTAGCTCATATGAACTTCCTTGCGCTTCTGCGAGTACTTCACGGCATTGTCCATCAGAATGATGAGGATCTGTTCCAAATGATTCCGATAAATTTGCGCTTGCACTGGCCGATGCACATCGTTATCCAAAATAAACACGTAATCCGGATGGATCATCTTAAAGTTGTCGAAGACTTGTTCAACAACTTCACTGACGTCCGAAACTTCATTGGGGTAATTGACCTCAATCTGTTCGGCCCGTTGCAGATCCAACATTTCTTGGACCAGACTCTTCATCCGTTTCGTTTCCTGTAAGGATGCCTTGATGGACTCGTTCAAGACCTCCGGATCATCCTTGCCCCACCGGTCCAGCATCTCCATGTGACCCTGAATAATGGCCACGGGCGTCCGCAATTCATGGGAAACATCTTCCACGAACTGCTGTTGCTGATCCATGTAGCGCTGGGTGGTATCAAGCATGTCGTTAAACAAACTACCCAAGTCACTCAGCTCATCTTGGTGGTGTAGCTCTGGGACCCGCCGATCGGTCTGGGGATCCTCACGCATGGCATGAATGGTCTCTCGAATTTCCTCGACTGGTCGCAACAGGAAGGTCGCCAGGCTGTAACTTAGAACGGCAGCGGCTAAGACCGCCATCATCCCCAGAACCACTTCGACCTGCAGTAGCTTGACCTGGGTGGCGCGATAGTCCCGTAAATTATCGGTGACCTGCACGTACCCCAGAATCTTGTTGCCCTGCTTCGCCCGAATGGGTGCCGAGCCAACCAAATTTTTATGACCGCTGATGACCCGCGTCGCAATCCGTTCCTTATTGCTCTTCGCAAATTTAATTGGACTGTTCCGCGTGGCAAACAGTGGCTGGCCCTGATAATCATAGACCGTCACCGTTTGGCTGTCGCGGGCAAGACTCGTGATTATCGCATTGTTATAGGCACCAGCCGGCTTCTTGGCCTCAGACATCACGGTCCGTGGCCGCAACAACTGGTTGACCTGGTTACCCGTCAACGGCTGTTTCTGGTTATTCAACTTCTCAACCACAACGTTCAACGTATCTGACACGTGGGTCTTTTCCTGGCGCATCAGAACCGTCATAAAACTGTTAAAGATAAGGAAAACAATCACCGCAAAGATGACCAGTACCCCAAAGGCCGTGGTTAGCGCCCACTCCCACTTCAGGGAGAAACGAAAACCGGGCTTCTTCGGTTGGGTATCGTCATGATCGGTGGCTGTCTCCGTTAGTTCTGGCGATTTCACGAACGCATCACGTACCCTGTCCCCCGGACCGTCTGGATGTAGCTCTTCTGGCCGGCGACATCAATTTTATTTCGCAGGTAACGCACGTAAACGTCCACCACGTTGGTTTCAACTTCGGACTCGTAACCCCAAACCTTGGTTAACAGGACGTCCCGGGCCAAAACGACGTTGATGTTTTCCATTAAGGCTAACAGCAATTCGTATTCCCGCTTGGTCAGGTTGATGACCTCATCGCCACGACGCACGATGCGGTTTTCCTTTTCAATCGTCAAGTCCTTGAACTTAACGGTCGTTTGCTTGGTGTTCTTTTGCTCGCCTTCCAGGTGAATCCGCCGTAACAGCGCCCGCACCCGTGCAAGTAATTCTTCAATGGCAAATGGCTTCACGATGTAGTCGTCGGCCCCATGGTCTAACCCGGAAACTCGGTCGATCACGGAATCACGCGCCGTCATCATGATGATTGGCGTACTCTTCACTTCGCGTACCCGGCGGGCAACTTCGATCCCGTTCAATTCAGGCAGCATGAGGTCCAGCAAAATGACATCGAAGTCCTGTGACAGTGCAGCTTCTAATCCGGTCCGACCGTTAAATTGCACGTTGGTTTCGTAACCTTCATGCTTCAATTCCAATTCAACAAAGCGGGCAAGATTTTTTTCATCTTCAATAATTAAAATTCGACTCATTGCGCTCTAACTCCTCTGGCTATTTCACGGCAGCCGCTGCAATCAAACCCATACTACCAGCGGCCGTCCGATAATCATTTCAACATTTAATTTTATCATATTTTCTCATAATTGTATGCAAAAGCACGCCGCTTCTCACATTTAGTTATTTCTTTACTTTCTAAACCGGGAAAAAGTCCTTCACTTGCAAACAACAACCGGTTGCATTCGATAGTTAAGTTTGCTTTTGAAAACGGTTAAGTAGTTTGCTTCACATTGTTGGTTACTGTATTCTTCTATTGTAGCCTTGATTTAACGCTAATTAATTAGTGCCTTGATTAAATCTTAATAATTTTTGTGCAAATTTTCACTTGCAACTCAGCACTTTTGCAGTATACTAGCTCTTGTAGATAAAAAGAAAGAGGAGTTGTTTTCATGAAAGCAGCAGTTATTCGCGATTCAGTAGACGGTTACGTTGATATTAAAGATGTTACGCTTCGTCCCATCACCCATGGGGAAGCCTTAGTTAAGATGGAATATTGTGGTCTTTGCCACACCGACTTACACGTGGCTGCCGGTGACTTCGGTAAGCAACCTGGCCGGATCATTGGACACGAAGGTGTTGGTAAAGTTATCCAAGTTGCTGACGACGTTGAAAACTTGAAGATTGGCGACCGCGTTTCCGTTGCCTGGTTCTTCAAGGGTTGTGGCCACTGTGAATATTGCTTGACCGGCCGCGAAACACTTTGCCGTAATGTTAAGAACTCCGGGTTCACCGTTGATGGTGCCATGGCTGAAGAATGTATCGTTGATGCCAACTACGCCGTTAAGGTCCCAGATGGTTTGGACCCCGTTGAAGCTACTTCATTGACTTGTGCCGGTGTAACCATGTACAAAGCTTTGAAGGTCGGCGAAACGAAGCCTGGCCAATGGGTTGAAGTTGTTGGTGCCGGTGGTTTAGGTAACCTGGCTATCCAATACGCCCACAACGTCTTCGGTGCCCACGTGGTCGCCGTTGATGGTAACCCTGACAAGTTGGCTGCTGCTAAGGCTAACGGTGCCGAAGTGCTGATCAACCGGCATGACGGTGATGTGGCTGAACAAATCCAAGCCAAGGTCGGCGGTGTCGATAACGCCCAAGTTACGGCCGTTAACAAGGATGCCTTCACCCAATCCGTTAACGCTTTGAAGCCAGATGGTAAGCTGGTTGCCGTTGCCTTACCACAAGGTGACATGGAATTAAACATCGCCAAGACGGTGTTAGACGGTATCTCTGTTCGTGGTTCCTTAGTTGGGACTCGTCAAGACTTAGCCGAAACATTCCAATTCGGTGCAGAAGGCAAGGTTCACCCTATCGTGAAGACTCGTCGTCTGGACGAAGTTAACGACATCATCGACGAAATGAAGAACAACCAAATCGTTGGCCGGATGGTCGTTGATTTTACTAAATAAGGGTTCAAACTTTAATACTTCCGAAAGCCGCTCCCGTGAAGAGCGGCTTTTTTGTGTTTTCAGAGAGATGGTCCCCTCACCCCCAAAGCTAATAGTTGCGACGATTATGCCAACCACGAAACTATCCTGTACACGAAATTGCTCCGGCATTAATGGTTATAAGCTAAATAGACTGATGACCTATCTACGCATCAAAATGACTAATTACACCGTCCAGCAAATAAGCAATACTGGCAACCATTATCAGCAACATCCCCATCGTCACAGACTAACCCACAACCGAAATCAGTATTAGCTGAGCTAGTGAAAATGTGACTGAGCAGTCAGTGTTAGTGACCAGAGGCGGATCAAAGTCCCCCGCTGTGTCGGTGGGCTAGGCTGGCGTCTTTTGTCCAGCCTAGCCCACGGGTCGACCTTTGAGACCGCCTTTTGGCTCAAAGTCGAGGTGGAAGCCCGTTTCTCAGGCTGGAACCGACCCCATAGCCGGGGACTTTGAATCCGCCGCCGGGAACGGCATGGCGCCCACAGCGTCACGGCCCATTTTCACCAGCCCGGAGGCGCAAACTGAAACAGTTACTCCTGATAAAGCAGGGATAGTGCCCGCAAATCGGCCGCCGACAGCGTTTCACGCTGCTGGTCCAGCGGATACATGATCGACTGACGACTCTCACTATGGGCCAATCCCAGCGCATGCCCAATCTCATGAATGGCCACGGACACGCGAATTCTAAGCTCCGGGTGCGCCAGGTTGAGGCCGGCCTTGGCCCGGTTCACGGTGAATGCTTGCCACCCACTACGGTGTTTTACGGTCGGGCCGCCCTCACCCAATTCAACGAAATCCCCCGCCTGCTTGGACGTATCCCGTTGATAGGTAAAAAAGGTTAAGCCATTTTGGCGCTTGCCCGGCATCCCCGGGACCAAACGCACCAGCCCCGTTCGATTAAACACCCCCACGGCTTCCTCGAAGATGGGCCGGATATTGGCCGTCACGTGTCGGTCAAAATGATAATAGTACGTGGGCGCCAACGGATACGTCGCCGCCACCAGACTCAACGGGGTTTGCGCGTGCTTGGAACTGGGGAGTGGCCCTTCCATTTGATTGACTAACCGATCCAACCGACTGACGGACCTGATGTGGGGCGCCAAGGCCCCCGGCCACAAGATACATAACAGACTCACCAGCACCCCGACCCACAGTAGCCGCCACTTTAGCATGGTTGTTGCCTCCTTTAATTTCTATCATTCTTAGTGTAGGCAGTCCGGTGCTCGCTGACGAGTGTTTTGCAAATCGGGACGCAGAAAATAACGGCTGACCAGTTAAAATTGACGCGCCTTATCAAAATTAAGCAATTAATCGCCGTACTGACGGGTCTGGCATGCGTTTCGCCATCTTAGTCCTTCAACCGAGACACTAGTGGGTATCCATTTTTACATCCATTAACGACTTCAAGACCAAATCTATTCAACTAAAAAAGGCGCCCCACCGCCAAAAAAATGGTTGTGAGACGCCTTCATGTATAGAACAACTTGATAAGCATAAAATTCAACGGTTACGGGCTAAACCCGTGTCAGCCGCAGGGTTGGTGAAAATGGGCTAAGCCGTGGGAGTTACCTTAGCGGGTTCCCGCTTAGGTAGCTGCTATCTTTGAGACGCGCTTCTCAGTGGCTCAAAGTAAGTCCGAAGACCGCACCCTCAGACCTCGGACTTGCGCTCACAGCGTCACGGCCCATTTTCACCAGCCCGGAGGCAGGGAAACACACCTTTAGCCATTAAGCTTTCTGGTAAAGGTGTCGCAGTGTCTTTAAATCTCCCGCTGACAAATGCGTCGTCCCTTGGTCGATCGGATACATGACCGAATTGTGACTGTGACTGTGATCCAAACCAACCGCGTGACCGATCTCATGAATGGCGACCGAGAGCCGCACACTTTGCGGATATTTCAGATTCATCCCCGCCCGCGCGTGATTGGCCGTGTAGCCCTGAAAACCAGTGACTTCCTCGATTTCCGGGCCCCCTTTGCCCAGTTCCAAGTACGTGCTCTGATCTTCCGGCATCTCCTTGCTGTAGGCAAAGAAGGCAATCTCGTTCTGATGCGCAGTGGCGTCCCCCGCCACCAAATTCACGATGCCCGTTTCATTATAGACGGCGACGGCCTTTTCAAAGGTCCGCACCATCTTATCCGGGACTTCATTGCCAAAGCGGTAATAATAGGTCTTGCTTAACGTTTGCGGCTTAACAATTGATTCAACGGGTGTGGCACGCTTAGACTCCTCGCGCCCCACCATGGGCAACTGAACGCCCAGCCGACTAGTGGCCTGAGCAACTGTGATCTCTGACATCGCAACAAATTTAGGAAATTTTCCCCAGACACTGACTAGCATGACGCTCCCCAAGAGTAAAACTGCTAGTAGGCCCCAAAGCTTCCGCATATTCTCGCTCCTATCCAACTGACTAGTGCCAGTCTACCGAGAAACACGAAACACCGCCACCAATCCAGACTAAGATGGCCGGAATCCAAGACTTTCTTAAACTATTGACGGGGATACATTAGGTTTCTAATCTATTTTTCATTATGTAAACGGTGTTATTAAAGAATTTATAACTAGCTGCATTAAATTTCTCTAATTTAATTCACACCAAAAGCCCACAACAAGCCATCTTGCCGTGGGCCTTTTCACATGCAACTCATTTCTTAAAATTCTACTAAGTTATCCTGGGCGGTGACCAGCAATCCCATGATTTTGAGCTGACGTTGCTGTTTGAACGACTCAAATGCCCGTTCACCCATCGCCACCGCCGTCGTTGCCAACGTATCGGCCGCAATCAGGCTTGGCGCCAACACGGTGGCTTGATCCAAACTGGGGGCGCCCTCCTGACACTGAATGGGCCCGCCAATCGCGCTGCCACCCCGCATCGAGGTCGCCATTGCCCCATTTTTGATGCGATAACGCTTGATGACGTGACTCATGTCGTTCGGGGACTCGACCCCCACGTTCCAGACAAACTCGCTGCGCGCGGTCACACCCATCTGTACGTCGCCCCCGCCGTTGATTGCGGCCGCGACCAGGCTTTGATCTTGCAGCAGCGGCCGCAGATACGTTTCAAACGCCTGAAAGAGCATCCAGCCCTTCAGGAGCCCACGTGGGTCAAACGTCCCCGCGTAAAAGGGATCGAAGGCGTTGGCCGTATCCGCCTGTGCCTTGAGTGCCAGCTGGTAAACCGCCTGCAGTTCCGGACCAAACGCGGACGGCGCCAGTTCACCGCGCTGAAACTGACAAAGTTCCGAATCCGTGCGGTCGCGTGAAAAGCACAGGTTCAATCGCATAAAATATCGAGAAAGACTCGTAATCAATTGCTGAAACGTTGACTCGGACAGATGGCCAAACCGGGGCATGACTAACCGAACATCAATCGGCGCCGTTCCTGTTTCAATTTGAATGGTTAATAATTTGCTCACTTGGCCCGCCCCCCAGTCGTGTACAGTAGCGTGACGGGCACCCGATCATTGGTCACCGCCGTCGCCGATGATTTTGCTTCCCTGAGCAGCGTCACCCCATCCACTAAAACGGCCACCACCAGCAAACCAGTTAACACCCCACGTAAAAACCGTTCCATGTGTGTCACCTCACTCTTTATTTCGAGTATACCCACAAATGTCCCGCACTCGTCGCGGGAACGCCGAGTAGGTTAAGTGACCGCTAAAAGCGCGCCGTTGCGCAAAAAAATAGCCCGGGACAAAATCCCAGACTACGACATTAAACTAGCTATCAGTCCAAAACGACCTGCTGAATCGTCTTCAACACGCCATCGTGTTCGTTGTCGACGGTCGTCACGTGTTGCGCCGCCGCCTGAATCGTGGCATCGGCATTTGCCATCGCAAAGCCGCTCCCGGCAAATTGTAACAACGGCACGTCGTTCACGCCGTCGCCAAAGGCCATGATGTTGGCTGCCGTGAGTCCCTGTTGTTGCGCCAACCATTGAATCGCCGGCAACTTACCCACGTTAGCCGCCACGATATCGATGACCCCGTAGCCGCTGTCATGAGCGCGTAGCCGTCCGTCAAAGTAGGTGTTGAGTCGGTCAACCAATTCGGCCGCCTGGTCTGGCGTCGTCGACACGCTAATTTTCTTGATCCGATCATCCACGGTCGCCAAACTCTCAACCTGTTGCAAATTATCGTAGTAGGCTTCGGCCGCGTCAATCAGCTGTTGCGGGGCCCCGAGTTCCGTGTAGGACGCCCGTTCCCCGGTTAGAATCACGTAGGTGTGCCGCAGAAAGTCCTGATGCCGATCCACGCTGACAAACTGGTCAACGTCCGCCGCCGACAAACTACCATCAAAGATTTGTTGGCCGTCCCGATAGATAGACGCACCATTTTCAGCGACCATGACCAGATTAGGGGCTAAACTGTCCGCAAAGAGGTCCCGCAGATGGGCGTATTCATTCCCTGAAGCCAAGACCAAGGTAATCTGTCGTGCGCGTAACGCGGCCAGTACCTCGCGCATCAGCGGCTGATTGTAACTCTGGTCAGCATGTAACAGCGTGCCATTCAGGTCCGTCGCGATTAATTTAATTGCCAAAATTTCACTCCTCAAAAATAACTGTGTGCAGTCATTATACGCGTCCACCCGGGTAAAACACAAAAGGAAATCCGAATCATTTGACCCTAAACCACAGCCAGTTATCTCGACAGTCACCACGTCCGCCTGATTAGGCTACCTGGCCTGCTGCTGATCTTGACTCGCCAGCAAGACCAAAGCCGCGAGAAAACTTAATCCGGAAATCGCCGTAATAATGAGCAACTGCGTCACATAGCTCGTTGTAAAGGGGTGCAGCCCACTGGTCAGCGCCACTACGACCGAAATGCCGACCGATTGGCCAAACTGATGAACCGTGTTGACCACTCCGGAAGCGGCACCGGCAATTTCAGAATCGGTATTTGCTACCCCCTCGACCGTTAGCGGACTCAACACTAGGCCCTGACCAACCCCAAAGATCATCATCGGTAGCGCAAAGGCAATCCAATAACCGCGATTCAGCCCCAAGATGACCGTGAGCGAAACACCCAAAGTAACCAACACGACGGCAATCACAATCAACCGTGCATTGCCTAACTTACTGGATAGCCGTGACACCTGAAGTGCCCCAAAGAATTGTGGAATCGTCACGGGCAGGAAGGCTAACCCGGTCAGTAACGGTGAAAAGCCATAGATATGTTGTAACGCTTGCGTGGTGACAAAAAAATAAGCAAACGCGGCCCCGATAAAGAAGAAGCGAGCAACGTAGGCACTGTTCCGTCGTCGGTCAGAAAATAACCGTAACGGCATAATGGGATTCTTGACTGCCCCCTCGGCATAGACGAACAGCCCCAGCGCCATCACGGCAATGACGAATGCCAACCGCTGGTGCACCGTCCCATCGATGCTGTAAACCAAGGCCGACAAGCCTAACACTGATAAAAAGGTGCCGACAATGTCCAGACGAGTTGTTCGCTGGCTTTCACGGCTCTTCACAAAGAATAACGTCAGTACAAACATCAGCACCCCCACTGGAACGTTTAAAAAGAAGCCGACGCGCCAGGAAAAGGCACTCGTGATCACGCCACCCAGCACCATCCCAAAGCTTGCGCCAATCCCCGCGGTCGTTCCATAGGCGGCAATGGCCCGCGACCGCATCTTCCCCTGATAATTATCCAGGAGTAGTGCCAACGTGGTCGGTGCCAGAATAGCTGAACCCACGCCCTGAAACGCGCGCATGGCAATAATCATTGGGCCAGTCGTCGCTAAGCCAACCATTAATGAACCAACCGAGAACAATAGCAAGCCCATTAAAAATACCCGCCTACGACCGTACACGTCACCAATCCGTCCGCCAAACAATTGAAAGCCCCCAAATGTGAGGGTGTAGGCGCTGCTGACCCACGCCAGCGTCTGCGAATCCAAGTGCAGGTCCGCCGCTATCTTCACGGTGCTCGTAAATACAATTGAATTGTCCAAGAGAATCATAAAATAGCTTAATAAAATAATCGGTAAAACAATGCCAAATTTTTCTTTATTCCCTGCCATAACAAGCCTCATCTTTGCTTAAAATAACCTCATCCCGATCGGTTTCTTTTGAGGTGAATGAGTCCATCATAGCGAGCATTGGCCGGCTTGAAAATTACCAGTTAGGCATGCTAGTATACTTGTCACGCATACTAGTGTGTCTCCGTCCGGTACACCGGCTCCAATCCAGCCGCAAACAGGACGAAAAAAAGCGCCTGGAAAGATTCCCAGACGCGCGATTATTTTCAACTTAATCAAAGAATCAGCCATTTTTTTTACACAAAAAACTCCCAGAAGCCGCGGACTTCGTGGGAGTTTCTCTAAACTAATAAAAATTAGTTGTTTGCGTTCTTAACCGCAACGACCTGACGGCCATCGTAGAAACCGCAACTTGGGCAAACCATGTGTGACTTACGTAATTCACCACAGTTAGGGCAAGCAGTTAAATTAGGCGTGGTTAACTTGATGTGACCACGACGCATAGCTTTTTTCGTCTTAGACGTTTTCCGTGCTGGTACAGCCAAAGAAAACACCTCCTTTAAATAAATTATATCCACTAGTGAAAAAATTTTTAAGGCTTACAAAGGCGATTATTGATCATCCTGATCAGGGAAGAAATCTTTTAACTTTGCAAGACGTGGATCAACTGATTGATTTTCCTTCTCCACCTTAGCCAGGTCAGCCTCGGAAACGACTTCCCAGTCGTCACCAGTCGGCATCTGTTCACCTTGCTTTTCAGCGTCAGAAAGAATGTGCATCGGAATCTGTAAAATAATGTTATCCCCGATGGCCTTATCGAAATCGATTTCGTCATCTTTAACCACCATCACAACGTCGGTCTTCTCAAACCGTTGCGTTGCGGCGGGGTCGGAAACATAAAATTCCGTCATGTTGAAGTCAACGGGTAGGTCAACCGGTGCTAAAGACCGGCTGGATGGGACCGTTAAGTCCGCCGTAACCCGTGCATCAACGACAACGTCACCATCCACAACGGACACAATGCCCTTGGCGTGGACGGGACTTAAATCTAGGACATCATCGCTAAAGCGGTCCATCAAGTCCGCCTTCAAATCCAACGTTTCATCGAACGCTAGCGGATCATTCCGGTGATTCTTGCGGATCTCGGTCAACGACCATTTCATCGCAATCCCTCCAATGCAACGTGATAAATTATACCTGTCAAAAAATAAGATGTCAAGGTAATTTCCTTGATAGTCATTTAGAATCCACTTTTTTTACCGGAATTCGGCCATAATCCTGGTCGATTCCGGTCACCAGGGTGCGGACAGCCCCCAGCCGGTCGTCCAAAGCGCCCGGCCCCTGTTGCCAATCCCGGTCAGCCCGGCTAACCAGGGGCAGCGTGACCTGCTTCTTGATCTGATGCAGATACCGCTGGCCCTGCGCCGAGTATCCCAGTACCCGCAGGTATTGCGGCTGGACCGCCATTTCAGCTGGCTTAGCCTGCAATAAGATGTAGGCCGACTGGCGCTGTAAACGCGTGTAGGTGTAACGCTTGGTCTTCACCGCGTGCATAAACGCCGCAAAGTCCGGACTCGTCAGCGCCGCTCGCTTCAACCGATACTCGACACCCTCGGTAATCTGGTAACACTGACGCAGGTCCGCCACATCCCCACTAACCAGCTGATAACGCAGTGCCGGCCAGAAGTCGGCCCAACTGGTCAGCTGAGCGCGTTTGAGCAGATTCAGGGTCGTTGGCGGGACAACCGGTTCCACCGCCGTCCAGTCGCCTGTCAGGGCCGCTGAGCGGATAGCTGTGGCGCTCGCGTAAGCCGCCCCGGCATCAATGGTCGGCTCGTTGTGCTGGCTCCCACGGCGGGCCAACGGCAATAACGTTAACGGTTGTCCCTGCCGTTCGTTAGCCAGCGCATAGAAGAAGCCCAGGATATCATTGGCCGCGTTCAGGGTAATCCCCGTTTGCTCCCGCAGATACCCCTGAAATAGTGAGGCGTAGGTTTGATCAAAGCGTTTGAACGTCGTCGGATCAGTCGGTAAATGCGCCATCAGACGGGCATAATCCATGTCCGGGTGCTCGGTACCAAAGGCCAGCCAGTGACACTGTAACGCGGCCAACAGACGGACACCCCCCGCCGCAAATAAATGCGCCGGTTGTAGAGCCGTGGCGCTTGGCAGTTCCACCACCAAGTCCACGCCACCGTCTAAGGCCGCCTGGGTGCGCTGCCACTTGTCCATCAAGGCCGGTTCGCCCCGTTGGACCCAGTTGCCACTCATCGCCGCTACGACCACGTCAGCCCCCGTCTGGGCCTTCGCCTGTGCAATCTGGTAGGCGTGCCCATTATGAAAAGGATTATATTCCGCAATGATTCCCACTGCCTGTAGCGCCATTGCTAAGCCTCCCGCGTCACCTCAAAGAACCAACGCGTGGTGTCAGAGGTGGGTTCACTGTTCCCAAAGTCTGCGCTGACCCGTTTAACCGTCAGCCCAGCCTTGGCCAAAGCCTGCTGGTAATCGGGTAAGTCATAGGTCCGCTCGTGATGAAGCTCGGTCACCTTCCGATACTCCCCGGTCGTTTCATTCTTGGTGAAGAAGGCCAGGTCGTGTTCGGCAGCGTGTTCTTCGTCCTCGATACCATAGCTGGTCCAGACAAAGGCCCGGGTCTCATCGACGTAATTATACATGTAGCCTGGGTAGACGTCATCCGTTTGGTGTGGGGTAATCACATCAAATAGGAATTGACCGCCCACAGCCAAGTGGTCATGCACCTGGGTAAACGCCTGCGTCACGGCGTCCAAGTCCGTTAAATAACAGAAGGAATCCGCAAAACACGTCACCGTTTGGTACTGGCCAATCTCACTGAGGTCCAGCATGTTGCCCGCCATCAAAGGCAGACTCACATCGGCCTCAGCGGCGTGCTTAGCAGCCAGTGCCAGCATGTCTTCACTGAGGTCCAGTCCACTGACCTGGTAGCCCTGCTGCGCCAATAGGACGCCTAATCGGCCGCTCCCACAAGCAAGGTCCAAGAGTTCCCCACTCGTTGGGGCTACCCGTTCAGCGACAAAATCCAGCCATTGGTCGTACATGGCTGGATCAAATAATTCGTCGTAAAGCTCCGCAAAGGATTGATAGATCATGCTTCAACCCATTGACCCAGATCAACTTCTGGGGCGTCTGACCAGAGCTTTTCTAAGTTGTAGTGACTCCGCTGTTCTTTTTGGAAAACGTGCACAACCACGTCACCTAAGTCAATCAGAATCCAGTCGGCATTGTTCCGGCCTTCAACATCCTTGACGGTCACGTCGTTGGCGCCCATTTGATCAATGATCTCATCGGCAATGGCTTGGACCTGACGACTGGAGTTGGCTTCCATAATCAGGAAGTAGTCCGCCATCAGACTCACCTTGTTCATATCTAAGGCAGTCATATCCTCTGCCCGCTTGTTTTCTGCAGCCTTAACCGCAATTTCTAAAATTTGTTTGCTTTCCATGCATTTTCTCCTCTCAAACGTTCGGATAACGTGGCACCCACGCATTGTAGGTGTCAATGGACTTGGGGTAGACCGGTTTCCCGTTTTCTACCAAGTATGCCAAGGTGTATTTTGCCTGAAAGGCCACCGCCTTAGCCAAGTTCTTATCCGCTAATTGCCGTGCCTCGTCGACCCCGGGGAAATCTCTAGCCGGTTCAATATAATCGGCCGTATAGATGATCTGCTCCAGTGGTGACATGTAAATGGCCCCAGTCGTATGGTGCCGCACAGCGTTTAAAATGTCTTCGTCATAGATACCCAATTCGTGCTTGATCAGCTCGGCACCAACCACCCCATGCCAAATGGCATTGCCGTAATTCAGCAAGATGGGATCCAGCTGGTACTGCTTGATGGCCGCAATAAAGTCCTCATCGGGTCGTTGCTTGGCGTAATCGTGAACCAGGCCAGCGATACTGGCCTTTTCCACATCAACGTCGTTCATTTGAGCCAAGGCAATGGCCGTTTGTTCTACCCGCTGAACGTGTTTAAAGCGTTTCGGTTTGAGCTGTTTTTCAATTTTCGCCAGCAACTCGTCACGAGTGCCCGCGAAAAGGTGTTCCGTGTAGGTTAGTTCAGTCACGATATAATAAATGCTCCTTTATATAGAGATCGACCATGGTTGGCACCAGGTAGCGCACGGATTGTCCGCGGCGGACCTGCTCCCGCACCATCGTTGAACTAATGCCGATTTGAGGAACGTCGACCCACAGGACGGGGTACGGCGACTCGCGGTTAAATCCCTGACGACAGACGCCCACGAACTGCACTAATTTCGTCAGTTCATCGATTCGGTACCACTTCGGTAAGTAAGCGACCATGTCGCCCCCAATAATAAAGTAATACTGATTCTCCGGATGGGCTTGCGTCAGCTGGACCATGGTATCGTACGTGTAGCTCCGACCACCTCGTTCAACCTCGGTCAACTCTAAGTCGAACCGCGGATTGTCCTTGATAGCCGCCCGCACCATGGCGACCCGGTCTTTCGCCGGAATCGTCAGCTTACGGTCCACGTGAGGCGGCTCAGCATCGGGCATGAATAACACTTTATCCAGCCCCAGCTGCGTCGCCACTTGATCCGCAATCACCAGGTGTCCGAGATGGGGCGGATTAAACGTCCCCCCCAGAATCCCGATGCGCCGCTTCTTAGCCGTCGCTGCCATCTCAGTAGCGACCTGCGTACTCGTTCGTTCTAGGATTTTTACCACGACTGCCAGACCTCCCTACATGTTTTCCACGATTGGTGAAATCTTTTGGTTTTCTTCTTCAGTCGCGACCCGGTACAGGACCAGGACCCGGCCGATGGTTTGGACCACTTGAATGTCCGTGTTGTCTTCGATGAAGGCCTTGGTCTCCTCAACCGACACGTCGGCACTCTGTTGTAAATTGATCTTGATCAGTTCCCGGTTTTCCAGGGCGCCGGTCAGTTGTTCCAACCAGGCCTGGGTCAAGCCGTTCTTCCCCACTGAAAAGAGTGGGCGCATAGCATGGGCGTGAGCCCGTAAGTAGCGTTTTTGTTTCCCTCGTAGCAAATTGTCGTCCTCCATATTTTTAAATCATCGCGCGGCGAATCAAGACGCCGACGCCAGCGGGTGCCCAACCGGTCACGTTAATACCAGCGGGTACCGTAATCCAACCGAGACCTTCAAAGACCAAATCACTCTTCACCGTGGTCTTAAATTCATGGGCAACCAGTGGTGGGAAGTCCTCTTTATTGTCAGCGTGTGGTGGGGTTAAGAGCTCACCCAATTGGCGCGCATAAAAGTCATCGGCATTCTCCAGCTTCGTGCGGTGAATGTATAAGTTGTTTTCAAAGTAAGCCGTGAACCCATTCTTAGGACCCTTGGTGTAGTCAAACCGGGCAATTCCGCCTAAGAACAACGTTTGTTGATCATTCAGCTGGTAGTTCTTCGGTTTGATTGGCTTTTGTGGTGTCACGATCTTGAGGTCTTTACCATCCAAGAAGTGCGCCATCTGTTGGTTTTGAATGATACCGGGGGTGTCGACCAGGACGTGCTCGTCATCCAGGGGCAATTCAATCTTATCCAGCGTGGTGCCAGGGAACCGTGACGTGGTGATCAAGTCTTGGACCCCGGTGTTTTGCCGAATAATTTGGTTGATCAACGTTGATTTTCCAACGTTGGTGACCCCAACCACGTACACGTCGCGGTCGCCACGGTACTTGTTGATCAGTTGCAGTAACCCATCAACGGATTGGTTGGTCTTGGCACTTAACAGGGTCACGTCGATTGGCCGTAAGCCCTCTTCGTTGGCCCGTTGCCGCAACCAGTCACGTAACTTGCTCCGCTTCAGTGAGCGGGGTAACAGGTCTTCCTTATTGCCGACCAGTAAGACGGGGTTGCTCCCGACGAACCGGTGCAGGCCAGGAATCACACTACCGTTAAAGTCGAAGATATCCACAACGTAAACAATTAAAGCGTTGGCGTCTTGAATTTGCGTTAAAAGGTTTAAGAAATCATCGTCCGTCAGACCGACAGGCACGATTTCGTTGTAATGCCGTAACCGGAAACACCGTTGGCAATAGACTTCTTCCTTCTCAATCCCTTTATCTAACGCCGATTGAGGGGTGTACCCCGGCGCCGTCTTGTCCGTTGTCTGAACCACCGCGCCACAGCCAATGCAGTGCAACGGTTCACCATCGATTAATACCGGTTCAATGTGTTTTTCGTTCATTAAGATCCTCCTGCCAAGTTAATTCTGGGTAGCTGCGGTGCAAGCGCCACATCACTACCTTTTCCAATAACCGATTACCCTTCGTGATCCAGGCATCCGATTTCAAAATGGGTTTGACTAAGACACTCCGTACGCCGCTATGATGCGCCGCCCAGACGTCCGTCAACAACTGATCACCTACCATGACCACCTCATCGCGGCGTAAATGCCAACGACGAAGCGCCCGGTTCAACCCCAGGGCAAATGGTTTTAACGCCCGGTGAATGTAGGGTAAATTAAACGGTGCCACGGCACGGTCGACCCGTGCGCGACTATTGTTTGACACCACAATGACCTGAATCCCGGCCAATTCTAGCAAATTGAGCCAGTGATGCAATTCGGGTGTCCCATCCGGATTATTCCACGCAATCAGCGTGTTATCCAGGTCGGTCAGGACCACCTTGATGCCGTTTGCCCGTAAATCCGCCGGCGTTAAATCATATATGTTCGTAACCATCCACGTGGGCTTGAATCCAGAAACCATGCGGGTGACTGCCCCCCTTCGTTCGTTTGCCAGTAATGGCATGTCTAGCTTTTTATTATACGCAATTTCCACCAATTTTACCACCATCAAGGGCTATCGATGGTGGCTAATAAAAAAGACCTCGCTTGAACAGCGAAGTCCTTTGAAATGACTGAATTAAGCAGCCAAAGCTTCTTTAGCTTGGTCAGCTAAAGCTGTGAATGCAGCAGCATCGTTCACTGCTAAATCAGCTAACATCTTACGGTTAACGTCGATGTTGGCTAACTTCAAACCGTGCATCAACTTGCTGTAGCTCAGACCGTTCATCCGGGCTGCGGCGTTGATCCGGGCAATCCAAAGCTTCCGGAAGTTACGCTTAGTGGCTTTACGGTCACGGAAGGCGTATTGACGGCCCTTCATGACTTGGTCCTTAGCTACCTTAAATAAACGGTGCTTTGAACCACGGTAACCCTTAGCTAACTTTAAAACCTTTTTACGACGTGCGCGTGAAACAGTACCGCCTTTAACTCGTGGCATAATCTTTTCCTCCTAAATCAATTCAAACATTATGTCGACATTTCGTCGACCCGAAAAATATGTGACCAGCTTACTGATTACTTTTGCAGTAATTGACGGTAAGTGTTGATAGTCGTTTCGTTCATCATCCGGGTACCACGAAGGTTCCGGCGTTGCTTCTTGGTCTTACCGTGGAAACGGTGAGACGTGTATGCATTGGCACTCTTGATACCGCCCTTGGCAGTTACTTTGAAACGCTTAGCTGCGGCGCGGTTAGTCTTCATCTTTGGCATAATACGAAATATCCTCCTTAAATCGGTAGCTGGGCTACCCAATCAATTACTTATTCTCTGCGATGGGCGAAAGCATTAAGAACATGCTCCGACCGTCCATCTTAGGCCGTTGTTCAACCGTGGCGACATCAGAAGTTTCCTGAGCCATCCGGTTGAGCACCTCACGACCAATGTCTTTATGAGTAATAGCCCGGCCCTTAAACCGAATTGAGACCCGAACTTTTTCACCCTTGGCCAAGAACTTTTTAGCGTTCTTCAGCTTGGTGTTAAAGTCGTTGGTATCAATGGTAGGACTTAACCGTACTTCTTTGACACTGACCACTTTTTGCTTTTTACGAGCTTCGCGTTGCTTTTTTTGCAACTCGAAACGGTATTTCCCGTAGTCCATGATGCGGGCTACTGGTGGCTTAGCTTTCGGTGCAACCAAAACTAAATCGAGGTTTGCGTCTTCAGCGATCTGTAAAGCATCGTGTTTGGACTTAATACCCAATTGTTCACCATCATCGGCAATCAATCGAACTTCGCGTGCGCGAATACCCTCGTTGACAATCGTGTCGTTTGCTATGGTAATCCACCTCCAAATTAATCTCGAGAACTGCAGAAATCTCACTCACAAAAAATGCGGGAACCTTTGATCACAATCAAACGGCTCCCGCATGAAATCCAATCAAAAGATTGAACTAACGTGCATATCCAGCCCAGCAGCGTCAGCCACAGGGCGAGAAGCGGAAGCCTCTGCTTAATTTCTCAACTTAACCATCATACCAGCTACCCGGTTACCTGTCAACGGGTCTTCTCCATTTTTTCAGACAACCGGCAGAAATATCACTGAGACGGTCTAGTCCTCTAATCATCTGACTTGGCCCCGGTGCCCAGGACCTGGTCACTGTGATCCAACCGATTAATCACAAAGGTCAGCACCACAATCAGAAAACCAATCACGTAAACCCAGTGCAACCCATTATACAGGATATGCCGCAGGGCTGGCAATAACTTTTCTGACAGTTGGCTCGCCGTCTGGGGATTGATCAACCGGTTCATCATCGCCATGCTGGTTCCGGCATAGTGCGCCAGTCCCCGTTGCATCCCCGTGTTCAGAACAATCCCAAAGACGGAGACCATCAGTGTCTGTCCAATCGTCCGCCCCAGCGTGTTAAACGAGGTTGCCACCCCCACGTTTTCAGCGGAGACCAACCGTTGGGACGTCAGGGTCGTCGTGGTCATCGCAATCCCAAAGCCGAAGCCGTTAATGGCCGTAATGATGAAGAACCAGCCAAATGACGCCTGTAAGGGCAATAAGGCCAACGCCAGGCCGGCCACTAGAATAAATGACAGGCTGAAGTACAGGATTCGTCGTGGCGTCCAGCGCGCCAAGAAATAACTCGTCACAAAGGCACCGACGACCCACATCAGTGAGTTGGGCGTCAATGCCAACCCAGCGACTGAAGCAGAGACGCCGTGAATCCCCTGACCCCAGGTTGGCACGTAGACGGTCAAGGCCATTAAATAACCGTTGATCAACGCCGCAATCGCATTTTGGACAATGAAGGGCCGATTCTTAAAGAGTTCCAGTGAAATGATCGGGTCGACCGCGCGCTGCTCGCGGCGAATAAACAGCCCCAGACTAAGTGCACTCACAATCAGTCCGGCTACGAAGACGCCCCAGTGAATTGGCTGGCTACTGAGCACCTGAAAACTCAGCATCAACGTGAGCAGACACAGCATTAGCCAGAAACTTCCCAGGTAGTCGATACTGGCCGCGTGCTGGCGCTTGGGTTCGTGTAAGTATAATTGAAATAAGAGCATGGTCAATAACCCAATGGGGACATTAATAAAGAAAATCCAGTGCCAGCTGAGCTTATCGATGATGATGCCACCCAGTAAGGGCGCCAGCACCGCCGCAATCCCCCAGGCGGAGTTGGTGATGCCCAAGATTTTGGCCCGCTTTTCCAGCGTATAAATATCGGCAATGATGGTCATGGATACCGGCAGTAAGGCCCCGGCCCCAATCCCCTGAATGGCGCGCCAGAAAATCAGCACCGGCATCGTCTGGGACAAGCCACTCATGGCCGAGCCCACGATAAGCACGGCGAGTCCGAACTGCATGACGGGTTTACGACCAATCACATCGGCCAGCTTGCCATAAATGGGGGTCACCATGGCCGTGGCCAATAAATAAATCGAAAAGACCCAGTTCATCAGGGCCACCCCATGCAGGCTCCCCACAATGGTTGGCAGCGCCGTCGACACGATAGTCCCCTCCACCGCGCTCACGAACGTCGCCACGTAAATGGCAATCGTGACAGCGAGCACGTTGGTCTTTGACTGTGACATCTCAAACATCTTCCTTCTAAAGCGCAAGTTTTAAAGTCAGCGCTAGCAATTCACTAACCGGCTGACGATTAACCCGCTTAGATTTTAGTCTACCACTCTAACCACTTCCTCGACAAACCTCGCTTAACCGCTGCTTCGCAGTCCAAACAAAAACGGGGCCGTCATTAGCGACGACCCCGTTCCTTCTATTCTCTGGTTACTGACCAGAAACGTTTAAATTTAGTTTTCTTCGCGACTGTATGAAGCGATGTCGCCGAGGATTTCCTTGACGAAGGCGTCACTGCTCATGGAGTTGCTGTCGTCTTCCCCGTACTTCCGGACAGAGACAGTGCCATTAGCCATTTCGTCTTCACCAACAACCAACGTGTATGGAATCTTGTGCGTTTGGGCATCCCGAATCAGGTAACCCATCTTTTCACCACGCTTGTCGACGTTGACCCGCACATCAGCAGCCTTTAATTCAGCAGCTAACTTGTCGGCGTAAGCACCATGCTTTTCTTCGGAAACAGGAATGATGGTGACTTGTTTAGGGGCTAACCAAGTTGGGAAGGCACCCTTGTAGATTTCAGTCAGGTAAGCGGTGAACCGTTCCATCGTTGAAACCAGGCCACGGTGAATCATAACTGGACGGTGTTCTTCACCATCGGCACCGACGTAGTGTAAGTCGAAGCGTTCTGGCAACATGAAGTCCAATTGGATGGTTGAGAGCGTTTCTTCGTTCCCAAGGGCCGTCTTGGTTTGGACGTCCAGCTTAGGACCGTAGAAGGCAGCTTCCCCTTCGGCTTCAACGTAAGGCAAGCCAAGGTCATCCATGGCACCCTTCAACATCTTTTGCGCGTTGTTCCACATTTCATCGTCATCGAAGTACTTTTCCGTGTTCTTAGGGTCACGGTAGCTCAGACGGAACGTGTAGTCCTTGATGTCAAAGTCTTTGTAAACCTTAACCATCAAGTCCAGGATGCTCTTGAATTCATCTTGGATTTGTTCTGGGGCAACGAACGTGTGACCATCGTTCAAGGTCATTTCACGAACCCGTTGTAGACCACTCAGGGCACCGGACTTTTCGTAACGGTGCATCATCCCTAATTCAGCGATCCGTAATGGTAATTCACGGTAAGAACGGATGTGGTGGTTGTAAATTTGAATATGGCTTGGGCAGTTCATTGGCCGTAATTCAAGTTGTTCGCCATCACCCATGTCCATTGGTGGGAACATGTCTTCACGGTAGTGGGCCCAGTGACCGGATTGCTTGTAGAGATCCAGGTTGGCCAGAACTGGCGTGTAAACGTGTTGGTAACCGTTAGCAACTTCCTTGTCGATGATGTAACGTTCGATGGTCCGACGAATCGTGGCACCGTTTGGCATCCAGTATGGTAAACCGGCACCGACCTTAGGATCAACGAAGAACAAGTCCAGTTGGTTCCCAATGACACGGTGATCACGTTCGCGGGCTTCTTGGCGCTTAGCCAAATCAGCATCTAAGTCAGCTTGCTTGTAGAAGGCCGTCCCGTAAATCCGTTGGAGCATTGGATTTGAGGACTTGCCTTGCCAGTAAGCACCGGCAACGGAGAGCAGCTTGAACTTCTTCACGTCGCCCGTGTTGGCTAATTGGGCACCGTCGCTGAGGACTTGGTAGTCACCAATCTTCAGGAAGGAAACGGCGTCACCATCAACGGCATTGATCAATTCAGTGGTGTAAGGGTCATCCTTGGCAGTAGCTAAGGCATCGGCCTTGCTCAAAGAAATCCGTTCGATGTCTGACTTGTCGCTAACTAACTTTTCAACGATGACAGACAAAGCGTCCAGTTCATCAACGCTCACTTGTTGGTCGTCCTTGTCAGTGTCGACGAAGAACCCATCTTCATCGGCGCTCACTTCACCCAAACGAATGGCTGGGAATTGCTTCTTCAACGCGATCCGGACTAATGCAGCGGTCGTGTTCCGCAAAACGCTCAAACCTTCGTCGCTGTCCTTGGTGACGATTTCGATGGCACCGTCGCCTGACAATGGGGTCAAGTAGTCGACCAGTTTGCCGTTTAGCTTACCGGCAACGGCCTTCTTAGCTAAGCTGATAGAAATGGATTTCGCAACGTCAGCGGGCGTCGTGCCTTCTGGGAAGTCCTTAGACTTGCCATCGGGGAATTTGATTGAAATATCTGCCATAATGATGATCTCCCTTATTGAAATTTGGGTAAATTACGCAAAAAGTCCCCAGTACCTGCAATAGGCACTGGGGACGTCAATAACGTGGTTCCACCCGATATTTTTCACGAGACTGGTCCCGTGAACTCTAATCGTCGATAACGGAACGGACCGGCCGAAAATTTCCTTTCGACAGCTTGTGGAAAGCGGTAATGTTAACGGTCGCTAAGTCGGCTTCCAAGCAAGGCCAACTCTTCCTGTGAACGATCCCGTCAACACCATGTCTTTCGTCATAGCTCTTTGGTTTCAAAGACTATTAAACACTTGCCAGCGATAGTTGTCAAGGATTCACCGAAAAAAATAAAAAAGGCAAGGCCACCGCCCTACCTCAAAAAAATTATTTATTGTGGTCGCCGGTTAACACCGACCATCGTGATTTCCCGGGCCAGGAAGCGAATCCGTTGCATCAGCCGTTGGGCCTTCAAGGGTTCGTCATCCCCGCGCGTGGAGATGCGCAAGTGTTCCTTCTCCAACTGCTCCATTGAGAAATTGGAGCTAAAGAACGTCGGTAACTCTTCTTGCATCCGGTATTCCAAAATCACCCCAAGAATATCATCACGGACCCAAGCAGACATCGCGTCCGCCCCAATGTCATCGATCATTAAGACCGGCGACTTCTTGAGGGCGTCCAGTTTTTCCGCGACCCCATTTTGGGCAATCGCGTTCTTCATTTCCACCGCAAAACTGGGGAAGTGAACTAACGTGGTGGAGAACCCATCCGTTGCAAGCTGATTGGCAATGGCGGCTAGCAAGTAGGTCTTGCCCACGCCAAAGCTCCCCTGCAAATACAGGGCCTGGTGCCGTCGGTTGGGACTGGCTTCGTATGCGTCGACAAAGTCTAACGCCGCCATCAACGCCTCGGCCCGATCCGAATCCTGATCAAAGTTTTTAAAGTCGGCCTCGCGAATACTCTTCGGCATGGCAATCGACTTCACCCGTTGCCGCAATTGTTGTTGGGCTTGCTTCTCCTGGGTCGCCTTGGTTGGCACGTAGGCTACGTCAATCAGATGGTTGGACACGATGAGCTGGGGTTCGTACCCCGCCGCAAAGGTCGTGCCCCCATTCGCTAACTTTTCCCGTTCGCTGACAAATTCGTAGAGTTTGGCCGCTGAACGCGTCATCACGTCTTCCGCCAGCTCCTCCTTGTGGGCCTGGTAAAAGGCCGTCACGGTTGGATCATCATAGACTTTGGCCATCAGTTGACGGTAGTTATCGTTTAAATGCCGTTGATTCATCAGGTGTTGCATGGTTTTACTCAAATCTTCCATCGGTTACTCCTCCTTCCCATCCGCGGTGCGTTCCTGAAGCCGCGCAATGCGCTCTTGTAATTTCTGTTGTTGCGCCGGTGACAGCTTGGCCTGCGTCGTTTGTGACTGGGCCTCAGCCGGTTTCTTTGCCCAGTCCGGGAGTGTCTCCTTGACCGTTGGCTGACGGTTACGTGACCGCCGTGGCTTGCTGGCCGTCTGCTGGTGCTCGCGAATTTCCTTGATAGCCGCCTGGGGCGTTTGAATTTTCTTCATGCTCCAGTCATTGGCAATCGAATCCATGAGAGCCTTAGACAGCGTTGGCTTGTCCGAATCCACCAGCATGTGATAGATCAGCACGTTTAACACCGACTGTGGAAACAGCTGCCGACTGACCTGGTCGCGGATGATGCGCTGCTCACCGTCCGTGATGTAGCCCCCGCGTTTTTGCTTGATTGCCTGTAAAAAGACTGCGGGCACCGTGGTATTCGCCACCTTGATCAACGCCTGTTCGGCGGAACTCAGGTGCTGATCCGTCGGTGCCTGGGCCAATGCCGCGGCAGATGGCGTCTGTTCGCTAGCCGCCGGTTGGGCGCGGTGTTGTTGGCCAAAACTCTGGGCAATCACGCGTTTGAACTGTTCGGGGTCAAATTGATTCGTTGCCAAATCCGTTGCTTCACCCACGTACCGGGCCATGGTGACCTCATCCAGGCCGTACGTCGCGTGCTCCGTCAACAATAGCTGACGTTGGCTCCGTAAGGCCCGGGTGTCAATGAATGAGTGCTCTAAGATATCGCCTAATAATTTAAAATCAAAGTCATCATGGTTGGTCCCTTTCAACACTGGTGCGCCGGCGTCAACCGGCAGCTCATCGCGCGTCGCCGTGATGGCGGCCGGGAGTTGCTTGAGTTCTTGCCCATCCACGTGAAAGACGTCCAAAAAGTTCTTGGTAATATCCACTTCATCCGCAGAGTCGGTGGTCTGCGGCGTGTTGTGGGTGACCAGGGACCGGTAAACCTCTTCCCCGACCACGCCCAACAGCTGAACACTCAACAGATCATCGCGAAAGAAGTCTGCCGGCTGAAGTGGGGCCCGCAGCTCATAAACGAAGCTGGTCAACTCGTTGGCCGTCTTCACCTTAGTCGTCAGTAACCCCGCAGCCTCCAGGCGTAACCGGGCCTCATAGAAATGGGCCAGATCCATCCCCAGCAGTCCCAGCAGGGTAGCGTGACGCTTATACGTCGCCCGTTCGGGGAGCCAAAAAAGGGCCGAGTAAAGCCCCGCGGCACTCGGTCCAATGATTGGCTGATAAAGCTGGGTCAACGTCTGCCAACTTTGATCCGTCAAGCGGTCCGCTAGCCGCACCAGGAATCCCGTTCGCGGTTTTAATTGATGCCAGGAATCCTCCATGCGTTATTTCCCCTCACTTTGCCCCTGGTCCCCTGAATCTGGATCAGAGTCCTGTTGGGCCTTTTGCTTATCCTTATCGAGCATATCCTTCAACTCGTTGAAGAATACCCCGGTATCCTTGAATTGCCGGTAAACGCTGGCAAAGCGGATATAAGCGATTTCATCCACATCCACGAGCCGGTTCATCACGTATTCCCCGATCAATTGACTGGAAATTTCGTTGACGCCCAGCGCGCGAATTTTATTTTCAACTTCATCCACGATGTTGGTCATGACATCCATCCCCACTGGTCGCTTCTCAGCGGAGCGGATGATGCCTCGTAGAATTTTCTCCCGGTTAAATTCCTCCCGGGTCCCGTTTTTCTTAATTACCAACAGCGGCGTCACTTCAACGCGCTCAAACGTCGTGAACCGAAAACCACAGTTCTCGCACTCACGACGCCGGCGAATCACGCGGCCGTCGTCGGTGGGCCGACTGTCGACGACCCGCGATCCATTATGATGACAGTGTGGACACTGCATTATTGGTCACCTCGTTTTAATGGTTACTCTTGCCAAATTTATTGGTGTCAAGCCATTTTACCACTTGTTGGCGCGTTTGGGCAATTGTGCCCCCGTTGTCAATGACCACCGTGGCCTGCGCAATCTTCCGGTCGATGGGCCATTGCCGGTCCATCCGGGCCTGGGCATCGGCCGCCGATAACCCATCACGGGCCATTAGCCGTTGCCGCTGGGTCGTGGCATCGGTCGCCACGACCATCACGTGATCGACCAGATGAATCAGATAGCCGACCTCAAAGAACGTGGGCGCATCAATGAGGACCACGGGGACCTGCCGTGCTTGATAGTCCGCCAGTTGCCGCTGAATCTCGGCTTTGATCAGTGGCGTGGTAATGGTCTCGAGGCGTGCCAGCTCTTCCGGATGGGTAAACACCAGTTGACCCAGCTTTTTTCGATCCAGCCCGTCTGTGGTCAGGTAATCTGCGCCAAAGGTCGTGCCAATCTGTGTGAAACCGGTCGACCCCGGTGCGACCACCTGACGGGCGATGATATCGGCGTCGATCACGGGCAGTTCGGCAGCTCGTAGCCAGGCGCTCACGGTTGATTTACCGGTCGCAATGCCCCCGGTCAATCCCCAGATTTCAGTCATCGGTCAACGCCTCCAATGCTTCTAAGGGCACGGGCTGACAGTGCGGGCAGTAGTGCGTGCCGCGCTGAGCAACCTTGATCTTGACGATTTCCGTGCCGCACCGCTCACAGGGTTCCCCCTCACGCCCGTAGACGTGCAGGTGATTTTGAAATTGCCCCGCCTCGCCAAAGGCCGTCGAGAAGGAATGCACGGTCGTCCCGTGTCCCTTGATGGCTTGCGCGAGCTCGTCAATAATGTTGCGGCGCAGCGTGGCAAGCTGGTCGGCACTCAGCTCATCGGCTGGTGTCAACGGATTGATTTTTGACAGCCACAAGACCTCATCCACGTAAATGTTGCCCAGACCCGCAATTTTAGACTGGTCCAACAGGAAGGGTTTGACCACCTTGTGAGACTTGCCAAAAATCCGTTGCATATAGGCCAGGGTCAACGTGTTGTCCGTGGGTTCCGGTCCCAGCTTGCCGAGAGACGGCAAGGCCGCCGCCTCGTCTCCAGTTGGGACTAACCGCATCCGGCCAAACTTACGGGTGTCGTTGTACCGCAGCTCCCGGCCATCCGTCAAATAGAAGATGACGTGGGTGTGCTTGATCACGGGACTCCCCTTTGGTTGGACATCGTATTTTCCTTCCATCCGTAGGTGTGACACCATGGTCAGGTCGCCACTGAACCGAAACAACAGATACTTGCCCCGCCGGTCGATGCGTTCAATTTTTCTGCCAATCAATTCCGCCGTAAAGACTTCCGCGTCGGGAGTGACCATCTTGCGGTAGAACACGTCGACATGGTCGATGGTTGCGCCCGCCACCAGGCTGGTCAGCCCGCGCCGAACCGTTTCAACTTCAGGTAATTCTGGCATAACCGTCTCTCCTTTTGCCGCTACTTGGCGTTGTACCAAGTCGGTCCGAAATGACTTTCCACCTTCAATGGAATCTCGAGGTCAACGGCAGAATCCATGACACTTGGCACCAGTTTTTCTAACGTTTCGATCTCATCGGCTGGGGCCTCAAAGATCAGTTCATCGTGCACTTGTAAGAGCATCGTGGCTTGTAAGTCCTTGACCGCGTCTTCCATCCGAATCATGGCAATCTTAATGATATCCGCCGCGCTCCCTTGGATTGGCGTGTTCATCGCCGTGCGTTCAGCGAATGACCGTTGGTTAAAGTTACGGGAGTTAATGTCTGGCAAGTACCGCCGACGATGGGCAATCGTTTCCACGAAGCCCTGTTCCTTAGCCTGCTGAACCATGCGATCCATATAGGCCTTAACGCCAGGATATTCTTCAAAGTAGGTGTCAATAAAGTTCTTGGCCTGCTTCCGGGTGATGCCAATGTTTTGGGACAACCCAAAGTCACTGATCCCGTAAACGATTCCGAAGTTGACCGCCTTGGCCTGCCGCCGAATATTTGGCGTGACCTCTTCGTCGGGCCCCATCTTAAAGATCCGCCGTGCGGTCGCCGCGTGAATGTCTTCACCTTCACGGAAGGCTTCCTGCATGTTGGCGTCGTGACTCATGTGTGCCAAGACCCGCAGTTCAATTTGTGAGTAGTCAGACGAGAAAATCTGCCAGCCCGGATGACGCGGAACAAAGGCCTTTCGAATCGCACGACCCTCTTCGTTTCGGACCGGAATGTTTTGCAAGTTCGGATCCACGGAGGACAGCCGTCCGGTCTGTGTCATCGTCTGCAGGTAACGGGTGTGTACCTTGTGGTCGTCGGGGTGAATCACCTTGAGCAGGCCCTCGACGTAGGTGGACTGAATCTTAGAGATCTTGCGGTATTTCAAAATATTCTCCGCAATTGGGGCTTCTGCGGCGAGCTTTTCCAGGACCCCGACCGCCGTCGAGTACCCCGTCTTCGTCTTTTTAATCGGTGGCAAGCCCATCTTTTCAAACAGAATGTGGCCCAGTTGCTTAGGCGAGCCAATGTTAAACTCTTCACCGGCCTCGTTGTAAATGGTCTGCTCAATCTCAGCGAGTTGTTCGGTAAACTTGCTACCCATGGCTTCCAGTTCACTAGCTTCGACCGTGATTCCGGCAATTTCCATCCGGGCCAGGACAAAGGCCATTGGCAATTCAATCTCGCGATAGAGTTGCGTCTGTTCGTTGGTATCCAAGTCCTTGATGAGCTCGGGACGGAGGGCCTCGATAGCCCGCGCCTTACGTGCCAGATGTGAAAAGAAGTCCACGTCATCAGCTGGAATAGCTTCCTTGGCGCCCTTGCCGTAAACATCCTCGTCCGTCGCCACCTGGTGATAACCGTGTTCCATGGCCACGCGGCCCAGGTCGTTGCTATTGTCATAGGTGTTCAACAGGTATGAGGCAATCAGGAGGTCACAGTCGACCCCGGCCAACGTGATGTTCAACCGGTTCAGGGCCACGTAGGTCCGCTTGGCATCAAAGACCTGCTTAGCCACGTCCGCGGATTCCAGCAGCCCCTTGAGTGGTGCCTCTTGCAGGAGGCTCACGTCACGGCTCACGTACCAGTGGTCCTCATGACCAATCACAAAGCCCGCCATTTCAGCTAAATGGTAGTTATCCCCCAACATTTCTAGGTAGAATTCACAACCATTGGCAAAGGTTGGCAAGCTGGACAGATTGTCGGCCTTCAACACCGTGAAATCAATATCCTTCAGACCGGGGGTCGCCGTTGGGGTCTCCCCATCGATCTGCATTTTGCTCAGAAATTGGTTAAAGTTCATCCGTTGATAGAACTCGACCAATTTTTCTTGGTCATCACCCTCGTAAACCAGGTTTTCTACTTGCTTTTCAACGGGGGCATCCCGCAGAATCGTCGCCAATTTCTTAGATAATAAGGCTTCTTCGTGGTCGGCCACCAAGTGTTCCTTTAACTTTTTCGCGGTGATTTCGTCAATATGGTCATAGAGATTCTCAATGCTGCCGTACTTGCCAATCAGGTCAACGGCGCGCTTAGGCCCCACCCCGGTCACCCCAGGATAGTTGTCGGAGTTATCTCCTTGTAACCCTTTGATATCAATGATCTGTTCGGGCGTCACGCCCATTTTTTCTTTGACGTAGGCCGGAGTGTAGTGCTCAATGTCACTAACCCCTTTTCTAGAAATGGAGACCGTGGTGTGGGCATCGGCCAACTGAGTCAAATCGCGGTCCCCAGTGACGATGGTCGTGGTGAACCCGTTATCCTCGGCCTGCTTAGCCAGGGTGCCGATGATGTCATCGGCTTCATAGTCGGGCAGTTCGTAAGTCTGAATGCCCCGGGCAGCTAACAATTCCTTCACATAGGGAAATTGTTCGGAAAGTTCCGGTGCCGTCTTGGCCCGGCCACCCTTGTAGTCGTCATACATTTTGGTCCGAAATGTCTTCTTGCCGGCATCAAACGCCACTAACGCGTGGGTCGGTTTGACCGTGTCCAGCATGGTTTCCAACATCGTATTGAACCCGTAAATGGCGTTGGTGTGCAGGCCTTCGCTGTTGGTGAACTTGCCTAAAGCCGTGTACAACGCGAAGAAGGCCTTAAACGTGACACTGTTACCATCAATTAATAATAATCGTTTTTCCGCCATGTTACGCTCCTTTCGAGCAACGGTCAGCCGCGCTCGAGTATTCTGTGTCTATTTTACCAAACATTGGGGGAAACCCGAAACGAAATCTAGCGAAACTGATTAGCCGTAGGCAATTACTTTCAGACAAACTGAATTCTGAATCAAGTCATCGGCTATCCATCTCTGAGCTAATCAAAATTAGCCTAGTATTGAGGTGGGACCTGTCTTTCAAATCGAAATAGGTCAACAAAAAAATCCAAAATCACCATGAAGAGAGTGAAAATGTGCGGCCATGTAAGTGACCAGAGGCGGATCAAGGTGCCCAGCTGCGTCGATGGCCTTGGCTGGAGTTATTTTCCAGCCTAGTCCATGGGACAAACTTTGAGACCGCCCCTCAGGCTCAAAGTTGAGGTGGAAGCCCGCCCTTTGGCTGAAACCGGCCAGCAGAAGATTGAATGATTTCACCTTGAAGCCACCACGAAGAGAGTGAAAATGCGTGTGCCATGTCAGTGACCAGAGGCGGGCCAAGCTGGCCAGCTGTGTCGGTGCCCTTAGCTGAGTGGACTTCTCAGGTTAGGGCACGGGACGACCTGAGAGACTGGTGATCTTCCAGGCTTTCAGGCGAGACGGAAGACCGCCTCTCAGGCTGGAGTCGTTCCCCACAGCAGGCCGGCTTGAGCCCGCCGCCGGGAACGAAAATGGACCACCCCCCATTTTCACGACAAAAGAAAAAGCACTGGCTAATTTTCGCCAGTGCTCCCGTCAGTAGCCTTAGTCGTTGTTCCCACCAAAGATACCGAAGATTTGTAAGAGTTGTAAGAATAGGTTAACGAAGTCCAAGTACAGTTGTAAGGCCCCGTTGACGGCCAACCCAGTCGTAGAGACTTGGTCACCGTATTGCAGGTACATCTTTTGCATCCGTTGCGTATCCCAAGCGGTTAAGACCGCGAAAATGATCACGGCAACGAAGGAGAAGATTAAGGAAGCCAGTGGCAAACGTAAGAACATGTTCACAACCATCGCCACGATCAACCCAATCAAGGCACCGGTTGCCTGTGTCCCAATCTTGGTCAAATCGCGCTTGGTGAAGGTTCCGATACCCGCCATGGTAATGAAGATAGCGGCACTAGAAACGAAGGCGGCGGTCATGGTTGCCGGCGTATAGACCAGTGCGTACAAGGAAATCACACCACCCGTAACGACTGCGTAAACGAACAACCCAACTAAGGCGACAGTTGGCCGTTTCATGGACTGTCCACTAATCACGAATGGTAAGATGAACCAGACAATTAGGGGGATCCAAAGACTTCCACCACGCAGGTTACTGAGTTGTGAAGCCATGGGGGTCATCATGAATGCCGTCACAGCAGAGACCAACACGGCCGCACCCATCCAGCCAAACATTTTAGTCATGAAGCTGTTGAGGCCGACCTCAGTGTTTACCGTCGTCCGGGGTTGCTGATCATAGTTGTTCATTGAAACGCTCCTTCTTTTTTCAAATCAATTCCCGGCTTAGTCAACCACCATTGGCCGACCAGTTGTGGGTTATTAGAATACATTTTACCAAATCTAATAGTAAACACAAGTAATGTGTTCAGATTTTAAGGGACGTCACAACTATGACTCCCCGCTACTTGGTCGTTGACCGACCGGCACCACCTTCATTGTCCGCCTCACCACTCGCCCAAACCTTGTTGGCGTAGACCGCGTTGAAGAGCAAGGCGATTTGTAAGGCCACCTGTGACAGGTTGGCGCCCAGCGTCCCGACATTGGTGGCACCCGTCATGATCTGGAAGGTTAAAATCCCCCAGTAAGCGACGTTGACCACGTTGACCACAATCCACAGCGACCAGTTTTCCTTGAACTTTAAGATGTAAAGCAGTTGCGCAATCAAACTCACCACGAAGTTCACGGAATCAAAGTAAGGCAATTGTCCGTGTAATAAGGACAGCACCAACCACCCGGCTGCCCAGGCTGCAAAGGCCGCCGCAAAGATCCAGTTCCGGGTCGATTTCTTAAATGACCGCGTGGCTTCATCATGGCCCCACATGTACCAGCCGATGGGTTGCGAAATAACATAAATAATATCCATTGCAAATGACCCATACGCGTGACTGATCCAAGCGACGTACGTCATGGCGACACATTGAATGAAGCCAAAAATAAATGAAATCTTGCGGCCCTTCATCCCGTAGACCAGGCACAAGACGCCCCCGACCCCGGAGATCATCCCGATAAGGCTATCTGGAACGATGACGTAGACCACGACTTGTAACAAAAGCAAAATCGACACGTAAATCATTTCAAACTTTTTCCAGTTGGTAAATAACTGGTTGTACCACCAATTGTGTTGCGTTGCTGTATTCACTTGCATTCTCTCCCCAAAATAAATTGGACTCCCCTGAGCCCTTAAGTTATTAGAATACAGGTTCTCAGCCGAAGTGCAACTCATATCTAACTAATGGATTAAGTCCGTTCATCGCCTGTCCCATCAGTGTTTCGACAGCCCACTCATTTCACTTAGAATTCGTTCACAGTTTCCAATCGCCATAATTTTTCCAATAAAAAAGACGCCAGTCAGCGACATTTCGCCAACCAGCGTCCCATAAATTTAATTGTTTTTAAGTGATAAATGGCTCAGTAATTCTTCGTAAGACCGTTCGTACTTTTGCACGTCCCCGGCACCCATGAAGACCACAACGGCGTCATGGAAATCCAGTAATGGCGACATGTTGTCGACGGTTAAGATCTCGCCGCCCTTAACGATCTTGGCAGCTAAATCCTTACTGGAGACCGCACCGGCAGTTTCCCGGGCAGAACTGAAGATGTTGGTCAAGAAGACCTTGTCGGCCAAGTTAAGGCTCTTAGCGAAGTCATCCATCAAGGCAATCGTCCGGCTAAACGTATGTGGCTGGAAGACCGCAATGATTTCCTTGTCCGGATACTTTTGCCGAGCGGCATCCAACGTGGCTTTGATTTCAGATGGATGGTGCGCGTAGTCATCAATGATGGTCATGTCAGCTAACTTACGTTCCGTGAACCGACGCTTAACCCCCTTGAAGTCGGCCAATTCATGCTTGATTTCATCCATGTTGACCTTTTCAAAGTAGGACACGGCAATGACGGCCAGACTGTTCAGCACGTTGTGTTCGCCGTACAGATGAATTTCAAAGTTGCCTAAGAATTCATCGCCGTGGTAAACGTCAAAGTTCGAACCGGTCGTTGAACGCTTGATGTTCTTGGCTTGGAAATCATCGCGGTCGCTAGTCCCGTAGTAGTAGACTGGCACGTCCGTCTTTAATTTCCGCAGCTCAGGGTCATCGCCCCAGGCAAAGATGCCCTTCTTGACCTGGTTAGCCCAGGTTTCAAAGGCACTGTAAACATCATCGATACCCGTGTAATAGTCGGGGTGATCGAAGTCAATGTTCGTCATGATGGCGTAGTCTGGCTTAGTTGCCAGGAAGTGACGCCGGTATTCATCGGCTTCGTAAACGAAGAAGCGGGCGTTAGGCGTCCCCTTCCCAGTCCCATCACCAATTAAGAAAGAGGTTGGGGCCACACCGCTTAACACGTGTGACAACAGACCAGTCGTGCTGGTCTTCCCATGGGCACCGGCAACACCAATGCTAGTATAGCCTTCGATTAAGTGACCTAAGAATTCATGGTACCGGTAGACGGGTAAGCCCATCTCCCGGGCCTTTTTAATTTCAGGATGATCATCCGTGAAGGAGTTACCGGCAATAATCGTCAGCCCTTCATGAATGTTAGCTTCATCAAACGCCATGACGTCGATGCCAGCCTGTTCCAGACCGCGTTGCGTAAACGTGTACTGGGTAATATCTGACCCTTGAACCTTAAAGCCCTTATCGTGCAAAATCAGAGCGAGGGCACTCATCCCTGATCCTTTAATCCCAACAAAGTGGTAAACCGTTGCGTTATCCATCAAATGATCCTCTTTTCTACTCTTTCGGTAAGGCTCCGACACCCCTCACCAGCCAAGTGACTCTCTATTCATTTTAGCATATCCCCCCACCCCTTAAAAGAAGTCGGCGGAGAAAGACGGTGAGGCCTGTTCAAGCTAAGATGAAAATGGTGCACCCTGGTCGTGTGGTTCCGGCAAGTCCTTACCCAAGTCTTCTGGTGTCAGGTAAACTTCACGCGGCTTGGAGCCGTGTTGTGGTGAAACGTAGTGGTGTTGCTCGAGGTCGTCAATCAAATTGGCAGCCCGGTTGTAGCCAATGGAGAAAACCCGTTGGAGCTTAGACGTTGAAACCGATTTTTCTTGCGCAATATATTCAAGCACTTTCGGCAACAACTCGTCTTGGTTCTCCTCGGCCGTTTCGCGTTGGAGCAAGCCCTTGGGTTCAAAGGCGTAGTGTGGTTGACCCTGAGTCCGCACGAAATCAGTGACCCCGTCGACTTCGGATTCCACAAAGGCCCCTTGTAGCCGCATCGGTTGACTAGCCCCGTTGCCCAGGTACAGCATGTCCCCACGACCCAGCAGGTTTTCGGCACCGGCCGTGTCCAAGATGGTCCGTGAGTCGATTTGACTGGAAACCATGAACGCAATCCGCGTTGGAATGTTGTTCTTGATGGTCCCCGTGACAATATCCACACTTGGCCGTTGGGTGGCGACCAGCAAATGAATCCCGGCAGCCCGGGCCTTTTGGGTAATCCGTACGATGTAATCTTGGACTTCACTGGCGGCCATCATCATCAGGTCGGCCAATTCATCAATAATAATCACAATGTACGGCATCTTCAGGCTCGGTTCGTCGTTGGCATCGGCGCGGTCGTTAAACTGCTCGATGTTGCGGACCCCCGCCGCGGCCAGCTTCTCGTACCGTTCGTCCATTTCCGTGACGACCCACTTGAGGGCTGCCGCAGCGGCCTTGGGATCGGAAATAACTGGCGATAACAGGTGTGGTAACGCGTCATAAGGCGCCATTTCCACAGCCTTCGGGTCAATCAGTAAGAGCTTGACCTGGGCTGGTGTGGCCTTGTACAGGATAGACAGCAGCAGGGAGTTGATGAACACACTCTTCCCGGAGCCGGTCGCCCCGGCAATCAAGCCATGTGGCATCTTCCGCAGGTCGGTCACTTGTGGTTTCCCAAAGAGGTCGACCCCGAGGGCTACCGTCAATGGTGACTCACTATTCTTAAAAGCAGCTGAATTTAAAATTTCTGATAACATGACTGGGCGTGACTTCACGTTTGGAATTTCGATACCGACCGTGGTCTTCCCGGGGATTGGCGCTTCGATTCGAATATCCTTAGCGGCCAAGGCCAATTTTAAATCATCGTTTAAGTTCGTAATCTTGTTGACCTTGACGCCCAGTGCCAGGCTAATCTGGAACTGCGTCACGGTAGGCCCAACCGTCCAGTCGGTCACGTGGGCATCCACATGGAAGGCACTCAACGTGGCGTCCAGGACCTCGGCTTGGTGTTCGATCCACTCATCCAAGGCTTCTTCATCGGGCACCACTGGCTTTGGCAAAAGCGAGAGGTCTGGGAAATGGTAACCGCGTTCTGGCGTGGCTTCTTCCGCCGGTGCAGGCGTGGCTGTGGCCCGGTCAAAGAGGGCCAGGTTGCGCTGGTCATTCCCCTCCTCTTGCATGATATCGCCTAGGGAGTGGCCCAACCCGCGCGTTGGCTTGGCCTTAGCCTTAATGACTGGCTTGGCTGGCTGTGGCGTGGTATTGGCGGTCACGGCGGCTTCAACTGGAGACGCATCTTCGGCATCCCCAGAATTAATCATAGAATTCGTTTCTGATTCCGCAGCCGACTGATCTGGCTCTGGCGTGGCGGTTGCTGCTGATTCTGGTGCCTCGGCCCGCCGCAAAAGTTCTGTGACTTCGGTTGGTTGTGCCGTTGTTGAAGCTTCTGAGGCCATTGTCGTTGGCTCTGCAGGCGTTTCAGGCACAGCGGTCTCCGTAGCTGGTGTGACGGTCTCATCCTCGTCAGCTGGCGTCTCAACAGGCTCAGTTGCTTCGGCAACGTCCTCGACGCTATCATTTGGGTCCACCGATGCCGCACTGGTACCGGTTTCGCCGTCACTGACAACGGCATCAGTCGCCTCCCCTACCGGCATGGGCTCGTTGTCCACGGGTAAATAGGCTTGGCTAGTGGCCGTATCAGCTGGCTGTTCCGGATAGAAAATCTCAGTTGGTGCGGGTTCCACGACCTCAGTTGGTTCAGTGGTCGTCGAATTGTTCGCCTCCATTGCTACGTCCGCCGTCTCGGCTTCACTGGTCACTTGATCAGTTGTCGACGCAGTCTCGGTTGGGTCAGTAGCCACCGTTGTTGCTTCCGCAGCATCAACGGCTTCGGTTTCATTATTATTGTTATCAGCGACTGACTCTGACGCTGTCTCAGATGAGTCTAGCGTGTCAGTCTCTGGGTCGTTTGTCGTTACTTGTGGCTCATCCGTTACCGGCGCTTCATCCACGTCTGACGACTCAGTGCTGGTTACCTCATCTGAGGTCTCGCTAGTAAGAGGCGTCGATTCATCAACGGCCGTTTCTGCTACAGCCGCGGTGGTATCGTCAGTTGGCGTTGTTTCGTTTTCACTAGCAGCGATTGAATCAGCTGGTTCAGTGCTCAGTTCAGCGGCACTGTTAGCGGACGATTCAGCTTGAACGACCGGTGTGGCCGCTAGTTGTTGCACAACCACGTCTGCTGTCGAGCGCACCGTGACGGCCTGAGAACTTGCAGTTGCCGCGCTATCCGGTGTGAAGACGACCGTTGGCGCCGCCTGACTCGTAGGCGTGTCCGTGACCGGCGCGTTGAGAGCGGCTTCATCCGCCGCCGTCCCGTATAGCAGGAAACTAGCATCATCCTTGCGAAAACTAGCGATTAGCCGCTGATAGCGTTTGCGTAAAACGGCCGGTTGCCAAACCCGCGACCGTTGCTTGGGAATCTGTGTCACCGCAAAGGGCCGGTAGTTTGCGCTAGCCGCCGCGGCTGCCTCTTCCGGCGTTGGGGCACTGGCCGTCGGCGCCGGTGTTGGCTTGGTCGTCGTTGGTCGGTTGGGTTGTTTAGTTTGATGTAACACGGCCTGGGCAGCACTCTGCGCGGCCGTTTCCCGTTTTTCCTCGCGCTGTTGGCGAAGACGTAACCGGTCATTGCGTTCTTTACGGAGCCGGACCTGTCGTTCAGACCGTTCATCCGTGGTATCATCCATTTGTTCAGGGGTCGGTTCTACCGGGAATTTCCGATAAAATGCCGGTCCATCATAGTGCTCCATGTGTTTCTTCCTCCTTGACGAGCGGACCCGTCGAAATTAATGACTCCTGGGAGGAGACGCCGCCAACCTAGCGGCCACTTAACTCATTCCCTGAATCTCTCTTTTCATTTAATAAAATCCATAATTGTTAGTCTCCCCTATTGTACACAAAAAAGCAGGTCACCGACAAGGGTTCACCTGCTTTGTAATAATCTTCTTAATCTTTAAAGATGGTTTGGCCGCGTTCGAAGTCAAAAGGTTCCCCAACAACGTAATCATCGGGTAAAATCAAAGCGCCTGGTTTTTGTGGTGCGTTGGCCAAGCCTAATTCGCGACCGGAACAGATCATCCCGTTACTGGCAACGCCCCGCAGCTCGCCCGGCCAAATAATCAGACCGTTGGGCATCATGGCACCGACCTTCGCAACGACGACCTTGATGTCCGCCTGCATGTTCGGTGACCCACTCACGATTTGAAGTGATTCATCGTTGTCAACGACCGTTTCCGTGACCAGCAAGTGGTCGGAATCGGGGTGTGGCGTGGCCGTCTTAACGTAACCCACGATGAAGCGTGAGCTGGTTTCGGCAACCAGTTCACCGGCAAAGCCAGCGTCTTCCAGAGCGGTGTTTAAAGCCGCAACGTCTTCTGTGGACAGGTTGATTTGACCATTGCCACTAATTTCGGGTAAGATGCTCGAAATCTCTAAGAAGTTGTAGCCTAACGTTTTTTCGGTTGCGGCGTCGTAGATTCGAGCAATGTTATCCCGCACCGTGTGGGCTTGGGTCTCAACATCCTGCGCAACAACAACAATTAAAGTATCCCCTAATTCTTGGGGATTGTAACTAGCAATTAACATGTTTGAATCCTTTCCAACGGGTTTTAGTTGGCGTTGGTCGTCAAAGAATTAATAAATTCTTCTACCTCTGCTTTTGTTTTACGATCTTTGTTTACCAAACGGCCAATTTCTTTGCCGTCTTCGTAAGCGATGAAACTAGGAATGCCAAAGACGTTGAGTTCGATCGCCAAATCAATGTTTTCATCACGGTCGACCGCGACGAATTTGTAGTCAGAATATTCGGCTTCGATTTCTGGCATGGCTGGCTTGATGAACGCGCAGTCGGGGCACCAAGTAGCGGAGAAGAATAACATCGTCTTGCCGTCCTTCACAACGTCTTGCAATTCAGCCGCAGTCATCTTGGGTAATTGTTCCATGAATAAGCACTCCTTTTAGGTTAGTTTTGAAAGTTAACAAGAACCATTATAGCATGACTGGCAAAATATACACGGGTTTTGTTTGCCCGTGGCTCTTTAGGACGACAAATCTAACCGGACACCCGCCCTATGCAGCCGACGCCATGAACCTGGCAAGCGCCCAGACCGGGTACTCATCGTGACCGCTAATCGGGTAAAGACGTGGTAAATTCTCCCCAGATTTCCCGGCTCCAGCGCTAAAACCCAGCGACTTCGCAAACAACCTGTAAGCGCCACCCGAATTTTTCGATAATTTCTGCCTTTTTACGGGAACTTCCGCCAAATCATTGCTATACTAGGGGCAGAAGCGATGGAGTATTGCATGTCTGGTGACAATGGCTGTGAAGCCTAATTATTCTCAACGGAAACCTGTCAACTGACAATCCCAATCGCTACCCAAAATGTATCATAAGCAAAGTCAGTATTGGCTGACAGAATAGTGAAAATTAGCCTTAAGACAACCGGTGATTAGTGACCAGAGGCGGAGCAAGGTGACCAGCTGTGTCGATGTTCTTAGGCGAGTGCTCTTCTCACCTTAGAACATGGGACGACCTTTGAGACCCGAACTTAGGGCTCAAAGGCGAGGTGGAAGACCGCTTCTCAGGCTGGAACCGTGCCCCACAGCAGGGCACCTTGTTCCGCCGCCGGGAACGAACAAGCCACAGCGTCCCGGCCTATTTTCACCATCCCGGAGGCACTTCTCCACTATCTGACTGTCTGACCATCTGACTTGCCCATAATTTTAATGATGTAGGAGGCGGTAGTATGACTGCTAAAAACGGACAATTGTATCAACTAAGTCTCACCGGTGTGCTCGGCGGCTTAATGGGCGTTTTCGTCACGCGTTTATTCGGCGCTAACCGGCTCAATCCAGATGACATTCTGGAACAGGTCAAACGCCAATTCCGGCAAGAATCCCCCATCGAGGGCGCTTGGATTGAAAAGCATGCGGTTCCCTTTCAAAAATTCGCGGTAAAGTCCCGCGTTTACTATGGCGGCATTAACCGCTATGAAGACGACCAGCTGGTTCAGTACCAGTTTGTGGCCGATGCCGAAACCGGGAGTGTCTTAGACATTCACCGGCTGTAATCTTAATCGAATAAATCTTGGCGTTGACTATTTTCTTTAGCTAGCGCTTTTTTACTGTTCAAATTAAAAAGGGCGAAAACCATTTTGCGGTTTTCGCCCTCTTTGTTTGTCTAAAAATTAATCTGTTGGTAAGGTCTTCAAACTCTTGGCTTGGTTGTGAATATCGGTCCGCACAATCAGCACGTCACAGATAGCGTTGGCAACCACGTAACTCGCCGTGGACCCCATCAACATCCGTTCGACCACGTTGACCCCGGTCGCGCCGAGCATAATCAAGTCGGCCTGATATTCCTTAGGCAAGGTCTTGGCCAAATCAACTTTGGCGTGCCCATAGAACACGGAGGTCACGACCTCTTTTACGCCAGCTTCTTGGGCCTTGCGCCGATATTTATCGACGGTGGCCTCCAGATCCTGCCGGGCTTCGTCCATCACTTGTTGATCGACATACCCGAAACCAACCTGGGTGTCGCTTCCCAAGCCCACGTAATCCCCGCCACTCATAATCGTCACGATGATCAGTTCAGCTTGATTCCGCACGGCAACGGCAATCGCTTTATCAATCGCCCGCCGCGCCTGCCGGGAACCGTCGACCCCCACTAAAATACGCTTGTATTCTGCGGCCATTTCTCTCACTCCTTCGCCAGATTCGGTGGCTTACTTGGTCAGCTCGTAAATGGCCTGACCGTAAATGGCCATCGCCTTTAACAGGTCGGCCTTGGGTTGAAATTCATCGGCTTGATGCATCGTGTCAGCCGTGCCGGGGAATAAGGCCCCGAAGGCCACACCACGCTTCATCAGCCGGCCATACGTGCCCCCACCCACAACTTCTGGTTGGGCATCCATGTCGCCGGTCTGTTGCCGGTAAACGTCCATCAACGTGGCCACGATTGGGTCACTTGGATCAACGTAATGTGGCACCATTTCGCGACCTTGCTTGAGTTCAACGTTCATGTCAGCGGTTGCTTTCGCTAAACCAGCCTGAATGTCCGCTGCACCGGTACCAGTTGGGTAACGGAAGTTGGTGTTGATCAAGGCGGCCTTGTTGGCGGTAAAGGTTTGAACCCCTACGTTCATGGTCAAATCACCCATGACTTTGTCCGTGTAGGCGATGCCTAATTTATTGGCCCGTGAATCGTCATGCAACTGGTTGGCTAACAGGCCTAAGAAATCGGCTGCGTCGGCGCCAAAGTTCAAGCCGTTCAGGAAGGTGGCCAAGTAAGTCCCGGCGTTGATGCCGTTCTTAGGTTCCATCCCGTGAGCGGCCTTCCCAATCACGTGGAAATGCACGCCATCGGCTTCAACAGAAGCTTCACCGGTAACGGGTGCGTCAGCCAGGAAGCTGTTAAAGTCAGCCACAACCTGGTCACCATTGGCAACTTGGGCAATGGCTTCGGCATCCCGTGGCACCATGTTTTCCCGTAGCCCAGCATCGAATTCTTGCAGGGCATCCGCGTCGCCATTGGTCCCAGCAAAGGTCGTGGTGAAGGTGACGTTCCCCTTTTCACCATTGATCAGGGGGAATTCAGCGTCGGGTGAGAAGCCCAGCGTTGGGGCTGGTTCGAGGTCGAGGTAGTGGTTCATCCCCGTCCAGTCACTTTCTTCGTCGGTCCCAATGATGAAACGAATCTTCATCTTAGGTAAGATACCTTGGTCCTTCAACATCTTCAAGCCGTAGTAAGCGGCCAGTGAAGGCCCCTTGTCGTCGGACGTTCCCCGACCGTACAGGTTACCGTCTTTTTCCGTCAGCGTGAAGGCATCCGTGTGCCAACCCTTACCAGCGGGCATCACGTCGGCATGGCCGAGGATGGCTAAGGTGTCATCCCCTTCACCAAATTCGACGTAACCGACTAAATTGTCTAAATTTTTCGTTTTAAATCCATCGCGTTGTGCTAAGCCTAAAAATGCAATCAAAGCTTTAGCCGGACCGGGACCCAGTGGGTACTCATCGGTGGCCTGTGAATCATCACGAGCACTATCGATGCCGACCAACGTTGTTAGGTCTGCCAGGTAGTCCTCTTGGTACTGTTCAGATAGCTTTTGCCAATCAATTGCCATGATTGGACCTCCTTCATTTTATTGGGACTTAACGTCCGGATCACTGATGCGGGTCATTTAAAATAACGCTGTCAATTTGCGTGGTCCAATCAGCCGAAAAACTGCTGCTCATTGCCGCAACGCCCACTCAGTGACCTACCGTCAATTTTAGCATACCGCCCCGCAATTGTAAGCCAATTTAACGGTGTAAATTTTCAATTCAGGCGGTTAAGTAGCTGTGCCCCGTTCCGGTTGATTTGACACGTGCGCCTGTGACCGGCCGTGCTATACTGAATTGGTGAACGAGGAGGCCCACTCATGGAAACTTTAACCGATAAAATCTTAACCGATACGATTCGTCAGCGACCGGCTGACAGCTACAAAGGCACCTATGGCCGCATCACCCTGATTGGTGGCAACCGCAACTTTGGCGGTGCCATCCTAATGGCGAGCGCCGCAGCCGTGTACGCCGGCGCGGGACTGGTCACGACCATCACCGACGCCAGCAATCAAGGAAGTCTGCACGCGCGACTCCCCGAGGCCATGTTCGCGGACATCACGGACTTTGCCCAAACGCAATCGCTGATCAAGGGAACGGACGTGGTCGTCATTGGCCCCGGTCTTGGGACGGATAACCAGGCCCAAGCCGTCTTGGCCAACGTCTTTAGTGCCGTGACGTCCGAGCAGACGTTGGTGATCGACGGGTCGGCCATCACACTGGTTGCCCAGGATCATCTGTCGTTGCCACAAGCCCATTTGATTTTCACGCCACACCAGATGGAATGGCAACGACTCAGTGGCATCGCCATCACGGACCAAACGGCAACTGCCAACCGGGCATCCGTGGATCAGTTACACGCCACGGTGGTGGTCAAATCACATCGCACGGAAATCTACACGACGGACCAGACCTATGTCAATCCACTGGGCACGCCTGCGCAAGCCACCGGTGGCATGGGCGACACCCTCGCGGGGATGATTGGCGGCTTCGTGGCTCAGTTTCATCCCACGGACCCGGCCGTCTGTGCGGCGGTCTACAGTCACAGTGCCATAGCCGAAGAGCTGGCACAGACGCAGTATGTGGTGTTGCCTAGCCAGATTGCGGCGGCCCTCCCCACGTTTATGAAACAACATGAGGCTATGATTGACTAACTTGTTCGTTCCCGGCGGCGGGCTCAAAGTGCCCTGCTGTGGGGCCGGTTCCAGACTGAGGAACGGTCTTCCACCTCGACTTTGCGCCTGAAGTACGGTCGCAAAGGTCGTCCCATGTTCTAAGCTGAGAAACCCACTCAGCCAAGAACATCGACACAGCTGGGCGCTTTGGCCCGCCTCTGGTCACTGACAGAGTATCTCTAATTATCAATAGTCTGTTAGGTTACGTTGCCTTGTCCGATTAACAGTAAACTAGTTCATCAACAATCCATTCTCTGTATCAAGTAACATTGGCCTCAAAACCAATGCATACAGAAAAGGACTGATCAGCCTTCCCACAGGGAATCGCTAATCAGTCCTATTTTTTATCTTTCTTAAGTCTAATTCTGTGTCGTCACCTTTTCTAACGAACTCACCGCATCAATTTCTGTGGCGAAGAGTCCGCGATACGTGCCGACCGGTAGATCCACTGGCAACGTTAAGGGACCGAGTGCCGTGCGATTGACTGGGCCGTTCACGGCTGGCAAAGCTGACAATGCCGCAATCCCTGCCGGCACATCGCTGGTTACCAGCGTCAGCGTCACACTCTGGTGGACCTGGTCCACACTTGAGGTGACCTGTTTGAACGCCGTATTCGTCGTCAATGTGGGCACCGTTGTCCCGCTCAGACTGACCTGCAACGTGCTGTCCCAGTTCTGGGCCGTCACGTCGGCTAAGAAGTGCTCATCGTCACTGGCCACGACCACCCCCACCGCTTCCTTGGGCAAATCTGCCAAGGCTTTAAGTGGCCGTTGCTGGTCTAACGCATTGAGCAGACTGCCCAAGCTGCGTTGACTGGTTGGCTCCAAGTTTAAAACGAACCCTACCGGTTTATTAAACACCAGATACTGGGGTTGCCGGCCCGTGACCGCTAGTCCATCGACGCGGACTTGGTCGGTCGCTGTCACATTTTCACGAGGCGAGTCCACTACCAAATCGTTGACGGTGACCCGGCCTTGCCGAAGCAACCGGAAAATCTGACCCGGGGTGCCCTGACGATGTTCCGTTAAGTAACGTTCAATGTTCATCGCACTTTGCCTCCTCTAACGAATGTGCAAGCGTCGCCGCAGTCCAGCGATTCGTGGGCCCAAGATGGAATCCGCTAACCGGGTTCGTAAAACGACGTACACGTAGAAATAACCGGCCACGATGACCGCGACCATGACAATCAAGAAGTTAACGACCCGGCCCTGACTGCCACTGAACGCGCCAATCCAAGCCACAAGACGGGCTAACACGTAGGTGCCAATCGAGGTCAACAGAATGCCATTCGTCTTCTTAGCAATGTGGGCAAAATTAATGCCAAATTGCACATCGAGCGAATGAATAATCAGGTAGCAGGTCACGGTGAAGCCAATCCCGGTCGCAATCAGTGGTCCAAAGGCGCCAAAGAAGTAAACCAGCGGCCACTGGACAATAAACTTCACGACGGTCCCGACTAAGAAGTACCGGACCGCGCGTTTATTTTGCGAAATTCCCTGCATCAGTGCGGAAACCACCGTGTACAGGCCCAGCAAAATCGACAGATATGACGAGAAAGCCAGGATGGAAGCGGCCAACGCAGCGTGTGACCGGCCATAGAAGACCAGGTTCAGCGGGCCGGCAATGGCGGCCATCCCCAACGCGCTAGGAATCATGACGAATTCAAACATCAAAAACGCGTTCGATAATTGCGCAGAAATTTCAGACTTATTTCCCCGCGTGTAGGACTCGGACAGTAACGGCACGACCGTCACGGCCAAGGCCGACGCGAGTGAAATGGTAATCATAATTAATTTGTTAGCGTTAACCCCGAACAACGCGAATAAGTCGTTCAGGTGGGCATCCGTGTAGGTGCCGGCCATGTGCATGATGGGCGCAAAGGTGTACTGGTCAATCAATTGGAAGATGGTAATACCGGCCCCTAAGACAATAAACGGCACGGCTTGCGCAATGATTTCCTTATATAATTGATTGGCGGGGACCACTAACTCGTTGTTACTGTTAGCAACCAGGTCGCGGAAATAATGCCGCCGACGCCAGTAGTAGACCCCCAGGATCAGCAGGCCACCTAAGGCCCCGATGGCTGCCGCAAAGGTAGATTGCGACACGGCCGTGACCCAGTTCCCATTTAAGACCCGCATGATAATGAAGGCCGTGATCAGCATGTAGGCGACCCGAACCAGCTGTTCCACGAATTGGGAAATCGCTGACGGTGCCATTTGCTGGAAGCCTTGGAAATACCCCCGCGTCAGGCTCATCGTGGGGATGATCAGGATGGCCCAGGCCAGTGAATGCAGGACGGACACCAGGTGCGCATCGCCCCCGGTAAAGAGCGGCGCCCCAAAGTACATCAGCAGCGCAATGGAGATCCCGGTAACAATGGCGATTTCCAGCCCCCGTTTATACAGTCGGACACTAATCCCGTATTCATTTAGAGCATTGTAGTGAGCCACCTGCTTGGCAATCGCCGAAGGCACCCCGGCAATTGCCGCAATCAGGAAGAAGCTGTAGATGTTATAACCCTTCCCATAGAGCGCGTTACCTTGTAGATAAAATGCGCCGAACCAGATGTTCCAGGGAATAATGTACACGGCGCCGAGGATCCGAGAAAAAATGCTCCCCGCCGTCATCCACGCCGACCCAGCAACCATTTGGTCTTGCGCACTTCCTTGGTTTCCGGTTTGATTTGACCTTGCCGCCATTTGACACCCTACTTTCAATTTCTAAAATTCATCGTTTGTCCCGACCCGAAAATGGCCGAGCTAATCAAACAAACATTATACCATAGGATTTCCCTAGTAAATATCAGGTTTCGGTAAAGATTTCGTGATTATTCGCAGTTTCTCAGCATCTTGCTTACCGGATGCCACTAACAGTGGTATGCTTGAATTAGTCGAGAAACAGTAATTATTCAAGGAGGAATGCCAACATGACGCAGGCAACAGCTGGTTCCAGCGCAGCACCGAAGATGCAGATGTCACCAGAACGAGCAAAACAGGTCGTAACGATGACCAAGAGTATTCGGGCCCACTTCCCAGAGTTAGCATCGATTCCAGATGCCCAGTTAATTTATTCCACGTGGCGCAGCTTTAAGCGTATTGATCAGACGAATGATAGTGATTATCAAACAATGGCCAACGTCTTCTTCCACGAATTCGATCGGCATTTATTAAACTATCAACTCTCTAAGAGCGGCCAAGAAGCCGTTGTCAGTCATCGGTTCTTTGCTATTTTAACTGAAATTCTTTAGTCTTTGTTTCTCCCCTGTTAGCCAGTCGGCCGACAGGGTTTATTTTTTTCGCTGGTGAAAATGGGTGGTGCTCTGCTTGCGTTCCCGGCGGCGGGCTCAAAGCGCCCTGCTGTGGGGCCGGTTCCAGCCGAAGGGCGGGCTTCCACCTCAACTTTGAGCCGAAGTGCGGTCTCAAAGGTTGTCCCATGGGCTAAGCTGAGAAAAATCGCTCAGCTAAGACCATCGACACAGCTGGTCACTTTGGCCCGCCTCTGGTCACTGACATCGACCACGCATTTTCACTAGCATGCACGTCTAAACTCGTCATCGGCCGACCAGGTTGTTCACTAGTAGTCAACTGCCAAACAGTGCGTACGGCCTCCTCCGACCTTGAATCTGAGCAAAAAAATTGCAACACTGAAAGCGACTTATCGCCTGCTAAGTCAGTCTTTCAGAGGATTATCCGTTTCTAAATGCGGTATACTTATCCTGTGAATGACTTAGTGTGACGACTTTTTTATTACATTGAGAATGAGTGATAAGTGAGGCGATTTATTTGCGTTATTTAGCATTGTTAGGCAGTCACGAGCGGCAAGGCATCACCGCTGGCTATTTGCAGGCTGTTTTAGATACCCTGCCCGCTTCGGCCGAGGTGGAGACCGTGTTTCTCCGGGACTATGACATTTACCCTGACACCAAGGAACAGGCCTGCCCGGCGTTGGATGAGATTGAGGCCAAGATGGCAGCCAGTGACTTCTGGATTGTTTGTGCGCCAACTTATTGGGGTGGTATGTCCGGCGTCATGAAGCAGTTCTTTGACTGCATGCGATTCCGTTTGGTGAAAATGAATTCCGTGGCCGACACGCTACCCGGTAAATATAAGGATAAACATTACTTAAGCATGACCACCTGTTTTATCAGCTCCACGGAAAACTTTTTCACCGGCATCACCGACCAAACTTTCGTCACGATTGACCGCATCTTAACCGGGGCTGGTCTGATCAAGGTCGGCGAGTTCGTCGGCACCGGAACCTGGGGGACCCACGCGCCTCGCCCAGAAAAAATTGCCGAATGCCAGCGCTGGGGCAAGAAAATCGCTGACCGGCCACGAAAGGATGATAACACGTTGAAACGCTACATACTTTTATTCTTTATGATTGCCATCATGGCGCTGATCACCATGGGCCTGCAAGCCTGGTGGTTCGGGGTCTTTGCGGCTGGTAAATTCTGGCTGACGTACGCAACTTTTGTGGTGATCTTCTATGTGTTGCTGGCAAGCATCCTGCACTTCTTCACCTTCGTCCGTCACCGCCGGCGTTAAGCCAGTTCTAGTGCGCCTTACCGGGCCGGTCAAATGGACCGGAACGCGGTGGGCAGGACGCTAGAAGCCAAAGAGCGGTCTTCTAGCTTGTTTTGAGCCACAGAATCGTGTCTCAAAATCACCAATTAAAAAAGCGGCTAGCCGCTTCTTTAATTCCCACGGCTGAGTCCATTTTTGTCGTCCTCACGGCTTAGACTGGCTTAACCCCGCATGCCCGCGTCGTTTCGGGACTCTACTTTTAATTTGACCGATCCTCACGGCTGACACAGACTGAACCCCGGCTTTTCCCCGTTTTAGGGGTAACACTTACACCATTTAGACAACTTTCAGACGGTAGTGATTGGTAGGCAACCCACGGGTTAAACCAATGTCAGCCGCAGGACTGGTGAAAATGAGGCAATCCGGTAGATGTAAGTGACCAGAGGCGGGCCAAAGTGACCAGCTGTGTCGATGGCCTTAGCTGAGCGCTTTTTCTCAGCTTAGCCCATGGGGCAACCTTTGAGACCGAACCCCAGGCTCAAAGTTGAGGTGGAAGCCCGCCCCTCAGGCTGGAACCGACCCCACAGCAGGGCACTTTGAGCCCGCCGCCGGGAACGGACAGCACTGCATTTCGACGCAATTTTCACCAGCCCGGAGGCGGCCACAAATCGTTTAACCAATTGCATACACTAAAGGGTGATGACTGGGCCGGTTGGCTGGGTCATCACCCTTTTTGCTAGTCCTCATAATGCGCCTGAATCGTCGCACTGGCCACCAACTTGCCGACGACCGTCAACGACTTAATGGCTCGAAACAGGTTGTCCTCCTGCCGAATCTGCGTCAGGTCCAGTCGCCCGACGATAAACAGCTGACTAGCACCATTCCGCCGCAGACGGTCGTTGATGTCTTCATCGGTGTACGTGTAGTTGCCGACCAGCGTTTCCAACGAGCGGCCATGAAATGTTTCCGCATTGACCGTTTGAATAATGGCCCGGTTGGCCAGCAGTTCCTGCTTGATGGCCCGCTGGATGAATTCCGTGCGTGAGTGCACGATTCCCTGGTCGATCAATAAATCAATTTGCGCCAATTCCGTGGCCGACAATGTCATAAACACTCTCTTTGAATCTTGCATCATCGCTGTGCCTCCCCCAATCTTTAGGCATCCGTTTTCAAATAAGCATCCTCCAACGTCTCGGCATCGGTCTCGGCCATCAACTCGGCCGGGCTGCCACTAAACGCGATGCACTGGCCCGCCAAGACCAAGACGTGGACGTTTTCCGTCGGTAGATTGCGAAACTGATGGGTCGTCATGATGACGGTCTTGCCCCGCGCGACCAGCTGCTTGATCTGGTCGATAACTGCTACGGCCACCTTCACGTCAAGGCCGCTCTCCGGTTCATCGAACAGATACAGGTCACGTTCCAGCTGACAAACCCCCGCCAACAAGACCAACTGCCGCTGGCCGCCCGATAAATCTTTCAGCCGCGTGTGGGCAATCACCTGCAGGTTCTCAGGTAACTGGTCGACTTGAAAATTCTCTGCGGGTCGATCCAGGTCCGCCATCATTTTAATCGTCTCAAAAACCGTGGCGGTCCCGGTGAACGGCGCGCCCTGCATGTGATAAGCAATCCGCTGCATGGTCGGGAAGCCGGTGAATGGTAAGTGGCGTTGCTCGCTGACTCCGGCAATCAAGTCGAGGAGCGTTGTCTTGCCCACGCCGTTCACGCCTAAGAGAATATTGAGCTTGCCCGGTTCAAACGTCGCCGTTAAATGGTCAAATAGTTGGCGACCATCGGGTAACTGGTACGAAAAATTGTCAATTTGCATGGTGCGCCTCCTAATAACGACTGGTGTACGATTGTAGCTTCATGTGCCGGACGGGGTAGAAGCCCACGGCCAGGTAGAACAGGGCAACGACACCCAACACGCCCAGCATCAGTCCGGTCGCCGGTCCCATTAAATTGAACAGCATCCCGTACGCCACAATCATGTAACTGCAGGGGTTCAGGGCCGTCAAAATGATGCCCAACGCTGAATCTGGGTTAAACGGCAGATTGATCAGCAGCATCCCCAAGAAAATGTACCCCATCATCATGAGCGACACCACGTTGAGCTTGATTGGCAACATCAGGATAAAGTTCGTGAAGCCGGCCACGATGGGAATCAACAGGAAGTTCATCAAGAAGCCGCCCACCATCAGGGGCACTAGACTCAGTGAGGCCGGATTTAACAGCAGCACGATGATGTCAAATACCACGATTTCAATCTGAATAAACACAATTTGGACCAGCAAATTGCTATAAAAAATCAATCGCTTGTCCCCGGCAATAATCGTAAACATTTTTAGAAAGTTACTCTCCCGCATCCCAATCAGCCCAAACTGAAACCCGTTCAGCACGCCAACCAGAACGATATATGCCCAGTACCCCAGTAATTGGTACGCCACGTTGTGTAACCCAAATGGGTGGCCACCGGAACTAACGGTCGCAATCACAAAGTAAATTGTGGGCGCAACCAACGTGTAAAAAAGAATCGCTTTTTCATCCCAAGTTTGCCGCAATTCAAAGCGACTAAGAATCTTCAACCTTCGCCACATTCTGAATCCCTCCCTATTGCCCCACAATCAAGCAGAACATCTGCATTGATGCCCCTCATTATCCACATCAAATTCCCCATGCCAAACAAAAAGTGCCAGCTACCTTCGATTAGGAAAGTGACTGACACTTTAATTTTCAAATAAACTGGGATTAACCTAGTTATACTTAGCTCTTTAAAAAACGCTAAAACTGATACAACGCTCACCAAGTCATTTCAACGCACAGTCCTAGCCGAAGGCGGTCAGGGACAGAACCCCTATGTCGGTATTCTTAGGCCGGCGATTTCCCGGTCTTAGAATACGGGACGTGTTGCAAGGCGCGTTCTGTGCGGCTTGGAACCGAGACCGAAGACCGCTCTGTGGCTTCGGTCGGTCCCCATAGGGGTGGCGTCCCTGACCGCCGAGGCGGCAAGGACAGATGTTGAAATTAGTTGGCGACGATGTTGACGAGCTTGCCTGGGACGACGATGACCTTCCGAACCGTCTTGCCATCAGTATGGGTCTTAACCGTCTCATCAGCCAAGGCTTGGGCTTCGATATCGTCCTTAGCAGCGTCCTTGGCCACCTTCAAGTGGGCCCGGACCTTACCATTGACCTGAACGACCAATTCGACCACGTCTTCAACCAATTGCTTGGCGTCATACGTTGGCCACTTGGCGTAGGAAATCGTGTCGTCGTGACCCATCAAGGCCCAAAGTTCTTCGGCAATGTGGGGAACGATTGGAGAAATCATCTTGACGAAACCTTCCATGTAGATCAATGGCAGACTGTCGGCCTTGTAGGCTTCGTTGACGAAGACCATCAATTGGGAAATGGCCACGTTGAAGCGCATGGCTTCGAGGTCTTCACTCACCGTCTTAACGGTTTGGTTGTAGATCTTATCCAACGTGCCATCATTGATCATCGTGACCCGGTCACGCAGATGGTTGTTGTCATCGATCAGCAGACGCCAAACGCGGTCGAGCCAACGCTTGGAACCGTTGATACCTTCCGTACTCCATGGCTTGGAAGCTTCTAATGGCCCCATGAACATTTCGTACAGACGCAGGGTGTCGGCTCCAACCTTGTCGACGATTTCGTCGGGGTTGATGACGTTCCCCTTAGACTTGGACATCTTTTCGTGGTTGGTCCCGAGGATCATCCCTTGGTTAACCAGCTTCTGGAAGGGTTCCTTGGTTGGCACGACACCGAGGTCGTACAGGAACTTGTGCCAGAACCGTGCGTACAGCAAATGCAGTACGGCATGTTCGGCCCCACCAATGTAGAGGTCGACTGGCATCCAGTATTTCAGCTTTTCAGGGTCGGCAATGGCCTCGTCGTTGTGTGGATCGATGTAACGCAAGAAGTACCATGAACTCCCAGCCCATTGTGGCATGGTGTTGGTTTCACGTTTACCCTTACGCCCGTTTTCATCCACGACGTTGACCCAGTCGTCCAGGTTAGCCAATGGACTTTCACCGGTCCCAGAAGGTTCGAGTTGCTTAGCTGCTGGCAGCTTCAATGGCAATTCGTCTTCAGGAACCAACGTGGTCTCGCCATCTTCCCAATGAATGACAGGAATTGGTTCACCCCAGTAGCGTTGACGAGAGAAGATCCAGTCCCGCAGACGGAAGTTGACCTTCTTGTGGCCAGCCTTGTGTTCCTCAAGCCAGTCGATAGCCGCTGCGATGGCGTCCTTCTTGTTCAACCCGTTCAGGAAGTCGGAGTTGATGTGCTTGCCATCGCCCGTGTAGGCAGCGGCTTGCACGTCGGTATCGTCATCCCCAGCAATCACTTGCACGATTGGCAGGTTGAATTTCTGAGCAAATTCGTTGTCCCGGTCGTCATGCGCAGGCACGGCCATGATGGCCCCAGTCCCGTAGGAAGACAACACGTAATCCCCAATCCAGATTGGCAATTTCTCGCCGCTCATTGGGTTGATGCCGTAAGCCCCGGTGAAGACCCCGGTCTTGTCCTTGTTCAAGTCAGTCCGTTCCAGGTCAGACTTGCTGTCAATGGCTTGTTGGTAAGCCTTGACTTCGGCGGCGTGTTCCGGTGTCGTGATTTTTTCAACCAGGGCATGTTCTGGCGCTAAGACCATGTAGGTTGCGCCAAACAACGTGTCAGGACGCGTCGTGTAGACTTCGACCTTGGTGTCTTCCTGTCCAGCAACTGGGAAGAAGACGCTGGCCCCTTCGGAACGGCCAATCCAGTTACGTTGCATTTCCTTGATGCTGTCCGGCCAATCCAGGTCGTCCAAGTCATCCAGCAAACGGTCAGCGTAAGCCGTGATCTTCAGAACCCATTGCCGCATTGGGACGCGGTAAACGGGATAGCCACCCCGTTCCGTCTTCCCATCGACAACTTCTTCGTTGGCCACAACGGTCCCACCCATGAAATCAGGCGCCCAGTTGACCATGATCTTGTCTTCGTAAGCCAGACCCTTTTTGTACATTTGTTCAAAAATCCACTGCGTCCACTTGTAGAAGGATTCGTCGGTCGTGTTGACCTCGCGGCTCCAGTCATAAGAGAACCCAAGTGAGCGAATTTGGCGTTTGAAATTCTTGATGTTGTGCGCGGTGAAGTCCTTTGGGTTGTGCCCCGTCTTCAAGGCGTACTGTTCAGCGGGTAGGCCGAAAGCGTCCCAGCCCATTGGGTGCAAGACGTTGAAGCCTTGCATCCGCTTCAAGCGGGCCATGATGTCGGTTGCCGTGTAACCTTCGGGATGACCCACGTGGAGTCCTTGACCTGAAGGGTATGGGAACATATCCATCACGTAATACTTCGGTTTGCTTTGATTGTCAGAGGTCTTAAATGTTTCATTGACCCGCCAGTAATGTTGCCATTTACGTTCAATTATTTGGTGTTCGTATGCCAAATTGTTCGCTCCCTTTCTCAATTTCAACGTTGAGCCACAAAAAAAGCCCCCAGAAGCCCAAAATTCAGCTTCTGTAGGGCGTGTCAGCGCGGTACCACCTACATTTCCCCGGTCTTGTACCGAGGCTCATTAACGGCTGATAACGTCGCCAAACGCCCACTTTGCAGCGGAGAAGACTCCGAGACAAGTTCGTCCGACTGGGTAACGGATTCACAGCGACCATCCGCTTGCTGAATACCCCGTCAAACTACTACTTCTCATCAACGTCTTTGCTTAATCAGATTGTTTTCATCTTAGCAAACCCCTTCCCGAAAAGCAAGGGCAACCCCGCCATTTCCGCGAATAATTCCATTCTGTTCTGTGTCCTAAACCAGTGCCTCCGGACCGGTAAAAATGGACCGGGACGCTGTGGGCGAACGGCGGAAGCCAAAGGGCGGTCTTCCACCTTACTTTGAGCCGCTACCGCGTCTCAAAGATATCAATTACCTAAGCGGCTAAAAACGCCGCTTAGGTAATTCCCACGGCTGAGTCCATTTTCACCGGTCCTGCGGCGTACACTAGTTTAGGGCGTCAGAACCCCGTTCTCCTGACCTCAAGGTTAATGGTTTCTTTTCGTTACTTGTCAACTTTAACCACCGATTCCTTTGCGCCTCTGTCCTTCATCCCCAGTATATTTGAGTCCCAACCTAATATTAATTTTTCAATAGGCAATCAACTCAGTCGCTTATTCGTGACCCCCCTGTGCTATACTGAAATTATTATTAAAAGGACTGACCACGCCTTTACATCAGCCTTGGTCAGCTCTTCAAGTCATGATTCTATTTCACAGGAGGTCTCCTTTTTTGACGACCATTTCACAAACCCGCTGGCGCTTCACCTGGGCCGCGGGAATTCTCTTTTTGATTGACCTTTTCGGCGTTGTGTTCCAGCAATCGTGGATTAAGGCGTTTGACCAGCTGATTATTGGTTGGATTCGACAGCCCTTGCCCACTGGCTTGACGCACGCCATTATCTGGATCACCCACTCCGGCAATCCCAAGCCTGTGACCTGGGTCACACTACTGCTGATTGCCGCACTGGTAATTCTCCGGCGATACCGGGGTGCCCTCTTCTTGGCCTTTAACGTGCTGGTCTGGGCGGGTATCGGTAACAGCGTGATCAAACACCTGGTCCAACGGCCGCGGCCCACGGTTGACCGCCTCGTTAGTGCCAGCTCTTACAGCTTCCCCAGCGGCCATTCCATTACGGCCATGCTCCTGTGGGGCTCGCTGATTATTTTACTGGGCTGGTCGTTGCGCCAACACAAAAATTCGCGCTGGGTGGTGACCCTCCTGCTGAGCATCTGGATTGCCATCATTGGCCTGACGCGAATCTACGTGGGCGTACACTACCCGACCGACGTGATTGGCGGCTGGTCGCTCGGCTTTGTCCTCCTGACTTTGACCCAATGGTTCTTAACCCGTTATGGAGATGCCTTATAGATGAATTTACCAAATGCCTTAACTTATAGTCATACGCTTTTAACTGAAATCGTCGGTCCCGGCATGACCGTGGTTGACGCCACCGTTGGTCAGGGCCACGACACCCTATTTCTCGCCAACCTGGTCGGTAAGACTGGCCGCGTTATCGGCTTCGACATTCAACAGGCCGCTCTCGACGCCACCCAGCAACAATTAACCTTGACTGGCCTCGGCGCTCAGGTTGAGCTCCACGCCACCGGCCACGAACACGTCGGTGAGTTCTTAGACCCCGACAAATCCGTTACGGCGGCCGTCTTTAACCTGGGCTACCTGCCCGGTGGCGACAAATCCGTCATCACCCGACCGGAAACCACGTTGGCCGCCGTGAAAACGTTGCTACCCCATCTGCCTCGTGGCGGACGCATCATCCTGGTCGTCTACGCCGGTCACCCCGGTGGTCAGACAGAACGCCAGGCCGTGGTGGACTTCTGCCAGGCGTTACCGCAAAAGACGTATCAGGTCCTGCAATATGGCTTTATCAATCAAATTCATACGCCACCGTTTCTGCTCGCGATTGAGCGGCGGTAAGCAAAAGCGTTAGCCACCATCCCCACCGGGACCGTTGGCTAACGCTTTTTCGTTTTAATTATTTATTTTTCGGTGTGGAATCGCTTGGTCAGTTTATCCTGACTGGCCTGCAACAACTGCTGCGGGTCGACGTCGTACTGACTAGCGATCATCAACACCTGATCCAAGACGTCCGCCAGTTCCTCTTGCAAGTTCGCTTCCCAAACGGCCGACGACTTGTGCGCCTCACCGGGATGGTCACGCCCAATCTCAATGGCTCGCACCGCCCGCGCCAGTTCACCGACCTCTTCCGTCAAGAAATTCAAATGGATGAAAGGCGAGTAATCATACCAATTCCGTTGCTTGTAAAAGTCCACTAACCACCGTTGATGTTCATCAATATCCAATGTGACGACCTCCCTGTCTGCCGTGAAAATTTGTCGTTCCTCTAACAATACCATAGTGCTTGCTCCCGGCAACCCACCACGTCTTACAAATTTAGTTATACCAAGCGGTAGGCGGCTTCACACAAAAACGAGCCTGAGATTTTCCCAGACTCGTTCGTTATTTTATATAGCCGAAACGTGGGCCAAAAAGGCAGCCGGTTCCGCTTATTTTTTCTGCAACGACTTCCGTTTCGGACTGACCCAGGTTCCCGAGCCAAAGCCCAGAATCGTTTTCAAGGCGGGGATGAACGTCATCACAACCGTAATTGGGTTGACCATCCAGTAAAACAGCATGTACAGCGGGGCAAACAGGATGTACTTGAGCTTAATGCCGTGATGGTCCAACAGCAACGCCGCCAGCAGCTGCATGAAGCCGGCGAAGATTTCAAAGGTCACGAAGATAAATGAAATCACGATACCGTGGAGGACCCGCTCGTAGTTGCCGGTAAATAGGAACATTGCCATCGTCGCCAGGAATGACAGCGAGGTCAGCGTAAAGAAAAACGACCACAAAATAGAAAGCGTGGAGTCCACGAACATGGAAATCTGGTAGCGGTGCTGAATCGGGTGAAAGACAAATTTTTTGATATTGGTCAACCAGACCTCAGTGCCCCCCTGCGCCCAGCGCTTCCGCTGTTTGTAGAGGTCCCGAATCGTTTCCGGCACGTTCATGTGGAAAATCACGTTCGGGGCGAACCGCGGCACGGCGCCAATCATCTGGTGGTCCCAGGCAATACTGATATCCTCCGTGGCCCGGTTCTGCCGAAAGCCCCCGACATCGATCAAAAAGTCCTTCTTATACAGGGTATTGGCCCCACTGTAGGCGTACATCGAGTCATTGATGGCCGTCTGACTGCGCTTGATGACCCCACGATACTGGTGAATTCCACCGTTTGCGATTTGCCCAACAGGCTGGAGCGGTTCTGCACGTCCATGTTGGCGGTCACGGCGGAGGTGTTCATGTCCCGGTCGCGCATGAAAAAGTTCATGTACTTCATCAACGCATCGGGCTCGGGAATCGTGTCGGCATCGTTGCTTAGAATGTACTCGCCCTTGGCAAAGTACATGCCGATGTTAAACGCGTGGGCCTTGCCCTTATTTTTCAAAATTTCAACGGTCCGTAGCCGCGGATATTTTTCCTGTAGGCGGGTAATGATGGCCCCGGTATCGTCGCTGGAGCCGTCGTTCATCACCAGCACCTCAAAATTATCATAGTTCAGCTGGTCAAACAGGTACGTGATGGTTTCTTCAATCATGACCTCTTCATTATGCGCCGGAATCATGATGGTGATCATGGGTTGCTGATCTACCGGGATGTTTTCCCAGTCGTAGTCGCGCTTGTTGGTCTTAAAAAAGCGGTAGGACAGCGCGCCCGCAAACCAGAAGAACGACCCCACTACCGGGTACAGGCAGAGAATCAACAGAAAAATGTTCAGCAGGGTCTGCCCCAGTGTCGCTTTTAAAATGCTATCAATAAAGACGTTAAACATGGGACCTCCTAGTCATCTAAATCATTTAAATCGTGTTTCTCGTACAAATCGTGAATCTGATCCGTATCAAGGTTTTGCTCGGGCTTGACCTGGTAGGTCCGAACGTTGTGCCGAAATTCTTCGTCGCCAAACCGCTCGTCCATGAATTTTTCCAGGGCCGTCTCCCGCTTCTTTTGATTGATGGGGTTAAACGTCGGCCACTGTTCCACGACCCGGTCACGTTTACGATTCTGAATGATCGTCATCCCCACGGCAAACAGCCAGACCATCACGAAGGCAAACAACAGGATGATCCCAATAAACTTGATTTCAAAAATCCCCTCGTTGTACGACCACAGGTGGGGAATCTTCGGGTCGTACGCCGCCCAAAAGGACGTGACCGTAATCACCACGGGCACAATGACGCAGATCCAGCCAAAGATGGCGACCAGCGTCTGCCAAATTTTCAGGCCCCAGTGGCCCTTTTCAAAATAAGCGTCGGTATACAGTTGTTGCTTCACCTTGGCACTATCACGCTCACTTGTTGCTGATTTTTTGGTCATCCATTGCCTCCTGTGGGTTAGCCGGGCGCCCAAAGCGATACCCCTGCCGGACCCGAATTTTTAACTGTTCCGCGAGCTGTTCGTCCGCCTCGTCCTCCACACCCATCAAGATCAACTGGATGTGATTTTCCTGGGACAACCGGTTCCAATATTGTAAATTCAGATCCAACCACACGGAAGGATCTTCCTTCCTGAAGCTCCGCATGGAACACTTGAGCGAATCGACCTGCGGCAAGAGCCACTTGACGTTCTTCAAATTTTCCAGGCTGGACCCGACGTTATCCACGTCAAACCGCATGCCATACGCCCGACCATCCCGAATGCGTTTGAGAAATAACCGCCGATTCAAACGTCCTTCTTGCCCGTTAGCCGTATACTCGACCGCCAAATTCATCGGCGTGATTTTTGAAATCGCCCAGCGCACAAAGTAATGGAAGTCTGGACTTAAAATTTGATCGTATTCCAGGTTGATCGACAAGGTAATGTCTTCGCGGGGTAACGCCTTGAAGGTGTCCTCCAGCAAAAAAATCACTCGCTGTAAGGGTAGTGAGTCCAATTTTTGTGGCAACGACCAAGACCCATCGTCATTGTGTTGCCGCAACAGACACTCATAACCAGTCGTTTGCCCGCGGAAGTCGACCTGCTTTTGAATGAAGTACCGCAACTCAATTTCTTTATTCTCCAAATAGTTGTTCGAATTTTTCCGGGAATACCAAAAATAAATCGCCACCGTAATCACTAAAATCACGGCCGCAACCAAGGTAATCCACAATAAAACCGACTCTAATTGGGCTAACGACATGCTTTTCGTCCTCACTTTTTGAACCATTCTTAGGCCGTTACGCTTCTGCGCAACGGCCGCTGATAGTCACTTCTCGCTTGAATCTGGTTACTCGTCTAACTGCCAGCAAACGTGCATTATCCAGAGACAGCATCATCACTAATTGTATATTTTGTGGGGCCGAATTCAAGTTCTTTGCCGGAATCTGTAACATCCTGTTAATAATGGATAGCAATAATGGATTATTGACTAATGGATACGAAAAAGCCACCGCCACAATCGCTTTCGCGTGTGGTGGTGGCTGCTCGTTGGTCTCGCAGTACCAAGGGTTAACCCGTTTTACCAAAGTATTTGGGAGTAACCAGTAAACTGTTTTTTCTGTTAGATATTCCGTCCACAGTTTTAGTCGATAGCTTGTTCAATTAAACAGTCATTCGATTGAATGCCGCTATGATGGCTTCTTGTATGTGGCATAATCAAAGTCACGTGAGTAGTTGCTACCTACAATTGACAAATTTTGACCGTTATTTTACTTCGTTGCCGGCACAACCGGGTGAACCAGGTCATCGGCGACCAGTCGTTCCGCAATCTGAACCGTGTTCCAGGCGGCCCCCTTTAGGAGGTTATCGGACACGACCCACAGGTTGAAAGCGCCCGGATTTTCCAGGTCGGGCCGAATCCGCCCAACGTAGGTGTCGCGCGTCCCGGTGGCATTGACCGGTTGCGGATAGACTTGATGGGCCGGGTCGTCCTGTAAAACGGCGCCCGGTGCGTCTGCGATGGCCTGCCGTAATTGATCGACCGTGGCGGTAGGGTCACCGGTATCGATCCAGATGGATTCCCCATGACTGATGGGCACGGGAACCCGAACACAGGTGGCCGTGACCTTGATGTCACTGGCATCCATGTCCCCCAGCATGATCTTCTTCGTTTCGTGAATCATCTTCCACTCTTCATGGGAGTAAAGGTTATCCTCCAGCACATCAATCTGCGGCAACAGATTAAAGGCCAGTGGATAGTGCTTCTGGTCGCCCTTCGTCGGGAAAATGTCCGCGTGCATCTGCTTGCCGTCCAGAAAATCCTGGGCCTCGGTGTACAGCTCGTTCAAGGCCGACTGCCCCGCGCCGGATGCGGCCTGGTAGGTAGACACGATAATCTGCTTCAACCCAACGGCCTGGCGAATCGGTTCCAGGGCCACCATCATCTGAATCGTCGAACAATTCGGGTTGGCAATGATGCCCTGGTGCTGGTACAACGCCGATTCATTGACTTCTGGCACGACTAACGGAATCTCCGGCACCATCCGAAAGGCACTGGTGTTGTCCACGCAGACTGCCCCGCGCTTCACGGCTTCTGGCAGAAATTTCTTAGAGACACTGCCACCGGCCGAGGCCAAGACCAGGTCGACCCCATCAAACGCAGCGGGCGTGGCTTCTTCAACCGTGACGGCCTGTTCTCTAAATTGTAAGACCTTCCCGGCCGACCGTGAAGACGCCAGTAACTTAACGGCCTTCACCGGAATCGTAGACTGCTCTAACTGTTGAATCAAGCGGGTTCCCACGGCGCCCGTGGCCCCTAAAATCGCAACGACAAATCCTTCACTCATACCGTTCATCCCTTAATTTTTAATTCAGTTTGCATCTTTTCCGTAAATACCGTCAACCGCGCCATGGCTTCCTGCAGATCCGCCATCGATGACGCGTAGGACAGGCGCACGTAACCTTCACCACCAGCGCCAAACGCACTGCCGGGGGTCACGCCCACCTTGGCTTCTTCGGCCAGTTTCGTCGCAAATTCAACGGAACTCAGACCAAAACTAGCCGGAATCTTCGCAAACGCGTAAAACGCGCCGGCTGGCAACGCCGTTTCGTATCCCAAAACATTCAGCTTGGGCACGATGTAATCACGCCGTTGTTGGTAAACCTGCCGCATGTCCTGAGCATCATCGACGCCGTTGGTCAATGCCTCCAGCGCCGCATATTGGGCTGGATTCGACGGGCTGGTGACCGCAAAACCATGGAGCTTGCTGGCATTCACCACAAAGTCCTTGGGCCCGACGAAGTAGCCGATTCGATAGCCGGTCATTGCGTGGGACTTGGATAGCCCATTGATCAGAATCGTTTGTTCCGGCAACAATTCGGCCATCGAGGTATGGGGCTGACCATAGGTTAATTCCGCATAAATTTCATCGGTTAAGACGTACATGGCATTTTGCTTGATGACGTCCGCTAACTCCTGGAGCTGGTCGCGGCTGTACTCGAACCCGGTCGGATTGCCAGGAAAGTTCAGGACCAACGCCTTCACGTTGCCGGCGCCTTCCCGGTCAAGAACTTCCTGTAGATGCTCACCGGTCAACCGGAACCCATCGGCGGTCGTATCCACCTGAACGGGAATTCCGCCAAAAATTTCAATGACTGGCCAATACAAGGCAAAGGTCGGGGTGGCCACCAGAATTTTGTCCCCGGGATTGATCAGGCTCCCCAGTGCCGCGAAGATGGCCTCGGTCGCCCCCACGGTCACTACGATTTCAGATGCCGCGTCGTAGCTGACGTGAAACCGTTGTTGCAGGTAGTCACTAATGGCCGTCCGCAGTTCCATGATGCCGCGCTGATCGGAGTAATGGGACTTATTCTCCCGAATGCTCTGAATGGCAGCTGCCTTCACGTGTTCGGGCACGTTGAAGTCGGGTTCCCCCAACGTCAGCTTAATAATCCCCGGAATCTGCGCAAATTTCTGCGCAAAGAACCGAATCTGAGAAACGCCCATAGGCGCAAGTGTTTGGTTAACGATTGTTTTTAGTTTCGAATCCAGTAGCGGCAAATTGGTCACCTCTCCTAACCTTTATGTTTAAAATTGTTTTAATTGGCCGTTCCCGGCGGCGAGCTCAAGATGCCCTGCTGTGGGGAACGGCTCCAGCCTGAGGAACGGTCTGGGGCCTCGCCTTGAAACCTCGCTGAAGTTCGCGAGTTTCCAAGGTCGTCCCATGGTCTAGGTTGGGACAGAACCCCAACCTAGACCATCGACACAGCTGGGCATCTTGGCCCGCCTCTGGTCACTCACATCTGTGCGTGCCAAACATACTGGTGTAGTCGTTCAATCCCTTGTGGTGGTTGTGATTGACGGGTTAAAGTTGTTGATTTTACTACATTTATTTCTAAAGATCATGGACGCATCGCGGGGACACTATCTGACGACAACCCCAAGTACAATTGACGTAGTACCAGCCCAAAACCCACGTCATGGCCACCGGAAAATCTGCTTTAAACCAGTATCAGCCGCAGGGCTGGTGAAAATGGGCTCAGCCGTGGGAGTTGTCTTAGCGGTTTACCGCTTAGACGACTGCTATCTTTGAGACTCGCTTCTCAGAGGCTCAAAGTAAGTCTGGAGACCGCTCTTCGGCTCCAGACGTGCGCCCACAGCGCCACGGCCCATTTTCACCAGCCCGGAGGCGCTGCCAAGCACCCAAGCTTAAAGGATATTTTCCAGGCCGATGACCAGGTTCTGGCGGTGCATGACGGCGTCGATAGCGATGCGCACGCCTTTCATAAACGACGCCCGGTCCGTCGTACTCTGCTTCAGCGTCAAGGTTTCACCCGCCCCGCCGAAGATAACCTCCTCGTCGGCGATAAAGCCTGGCAGCCGTACGGCATGAATCTTAATGCCGTGGTAATCGCCACCGCGCGCGCCCAGGGGGTCCTGTTCCTGCGGATTATTCGATTCATCATGACCCTGTTGGTCATAGATTAGTTTGGCCGTGTTCAGCGCGGTCCCGGACGGTGCGTCCAACTTATCTGCATGGTGGTATTCCATGATTTCAGCGTGGTCGAAGTAGGCCGCGGCTTCCTTAGCAAATTTCATCATCAGAACGGCGGAGACTCCGAAGTTGGCGGCGATGATACCCCCTAGTCCCTTGGCATCGGCTGCCCGCTGGAGCGCTACCTGCTGGTCCTCGGCCATGCCGCTGGTCCCAATCACCGGTCGAATGCCGTGGTCAATGGCAAATTGGGCATTGGCGTAGACCCCACTAGGGAGGCTGAAGTCAATCCAAATATCGGCCGCTGGCAACTGGGCGCGGTCGTTCGCGACCACCACCGTTGGGTCTAACCGATACGTCCCTGGCGTCAGGTCGGTCACGTGGGGATTGTACACGCCCACTAGATTTAAATCGTCCGCCTGATCAATCATGGCGAGGGCCTTTTGTCCCATCGAGCCGTTAAATCCGGCAACAATTACTGAAATCACGCTTGGGCCTCCTTGGTGCCGAGAGCCGCATAGAGCGCCGCCTTTTCCTCAGCGTTGAGTGGCAGGATCGGCAAACGACACGTGCCGACCTCGTAGCCCTGGTCGTTTAGCACGGCCTTGACCGGTGACGGTGACGGGTACATGAACAGCGCCGCCATCTTAGGCGTTAGTTGCCGTTGTAAGGCCCCGGCGGCTTGGACGTTGCCGGCTGCCAGGTCGTCTAGCATCTCACGAATTTGATCACCGTAGACGTGAGATGCCACGGAAATCACGCCGTTGCCCCCGACTGCCGTGGCAAACAGGGCCTGGGCATCCTCGCCACTATAGACCAGGAAGTCTGCTGGCGTGTGTTCGACGATGTACTCGAAATCAGCCATCGTATTGCACTGCTTGACGCCACCAATGTTCGGATACTGGGCCAAATCGACGACGGTTTCCTTGGTCATCAAGACCCCCGTCCGGCCCGGAATGTTGTAGATCATTACGGGCAGTGGCGACGCGTCGGCCACCGTTTGAAAATGCGCCCGCATCCCCCGCTGGTTCGGCTTGTTGTAGTACGGCACGACCACCAGAGCCATGTCGATGCCGGGCACCTGGCCCAGCTTCTGGACAAAGTCGACGGTCTCCTGCGTGTTGTTGCTGCCGGCACCAGCAATAACGGGCACCCGGCCACCAACCATCTTGCCAAAGCGCGTATAGAGTTCTAATTTTTCCGCTTCGCTCAGCGTGGGCGTTTCCCCAGTGGTCCCGCCAATGACGAAGCCCTTGGTCCCGGTCGCCAGCAGGTGATTGGTCAATTTTTCCAAGGCAGCGTAGTTAATAGCGCTCCCATCGGCGGTAAACGGCGTAATGATTGCCGTGAGTAAATCTGCATTTTCAAACATTCTCAATCTCTCCTTTAATGAGCCATTCTGTCAGTTAAGAAACCCCGCATGGCGGTCACGCCCTTGATGATGGCGCCCTCGTGGGGCTGAAAATTTGCGGCATGGAGTGCGCCCGGACTGTCGACCCCCAGCCAAAACATGGTGCCGGGAATCTGGTTCAGCAAGTAGCCAAAGTCCTCGCCGGTCATGGCTGGCGGGGTCTCCTGAAAGTCCACGTCGGCGGCCCGCTGCATGTACTGGATAAAGTTGGCCGTTAATTGCGGGTCATTTTCCACGGGGTAGTAGCCCCCCTGATTAAACGTCACGTCGATCTGCGCGTTGTAGGTCTGCGCAACGCCGGCGGCAATCTCACTCACGCGTTGCCGAATGAAGAGAATCATGTCCTGGGTCAGCCCACGAATCGTGCCCTCCAGCCGCGCCTCCCCAGCAATCACGTTGCGAATCGACCCCGCCGTCATCTTGCCAAAGGTCACCACGCCACACGCGGTGGGATCAATGTTGCGGGCAACGATTGTCTGAATCTGGGTAATGAAGCTGGCCGCAATCACGACCGCATCGTTGGCCCGGTGGGGAAAGGCCGCGTGGCCGCTGGTGCCGTGAATCGTCACGTTGACCTCACTGGTCCCGGCAAACAGCGTGCCGAGGCGACACCCAATCGTGCCGGTGGGCAGGTCGGAGTTGTCATGCAAGCCGTAAAATTCATCGATGTGCCACGCCCCGGTGAACAGCCCCAGGTCGTACGCCTGTTTCCCACCACTCTCGCTCTCTTCGGCGGGTTGGAAGAAGAAAATCAGGTTGTCTTGCGGTTGATTCTCGGCAAAGTAGATGAGGAGGCCCAGCGCCACGGTCATATGAATATCGTGGCCGCAGGCGTGCATCACGCCCGGATGCATCGAATGAAAGGAACAACTGGCCGTCTCGTCGACTGGTAAGGCATCGATGTCGGCTCGGTAGCCAATCGTGCGTTGCGGCTGGCTACCCGCGACCTTGACCAGCAAGGCCGTTGGGAGTTCGCTGGGTTCGCGCACCGTCAACCAGGTCGCTGGTAGCTGATCGACCACCGCTTTCAAATAGGCGTGGGTGGCCGTTTCGTGAAGCGCCAGCTCCGGTATCTGATGAAGGTGCCGGCGAATCTGAATGAGTTCTGCTTCCGTTAGCATGATTTACAACTCCCTCAAGGTTTCTTCGATGTGGGTCTTGTCGGTCGTCTGCTGGTCTTTGATTTTGATCACGCGAGCCGGTACACCAGCGACGACGGCATTCGGCGCCACGTCCTTGGTGACCACCGCTCCGGCACCGACCACGGCATTGTCACCGACCTGCACGCCTTCTAACACGACCGCGTTGGCGCCGACCGTGACGTTGTTCCCGATACGGACTGGTGTCGCGGACGCGGGCTCCACCACCCCGGCCAGTACGGCATTCGCCCCGATGTGGGCGTTGGTGCCGACCGTGGCGCGGCCCCCAAGCACGGCGCCCATGTCGATCATGGTGCCGGCCCCGATCTCTGCGCCGATGTTGATGACGGCCCCCATCATGATGACCGCATGATCGCCAATTGTGACCTGATCACGGATGATGGCCCCCGGCTCAATGCGGGCGTTGGTCGTTGCCGTGTCCAGCAATGGCACGGCCGAGTTACGCGCGGTCACCTCGAGGTGGTACGTCGCTTCTGACCGGCCCGCCAAGAGTGGCGCCACGTCGCGGTAATCCCCAATCAACAGGGTAAACTCGGGCGCAGCGAAGCGTTGCACGCTAGTTGGAACCTTATCGGCTGGAATATTTTCTTGCACGTAAGCTTTCACGGGCGTTACCTTTTCGGCGGTGCCAATGTACCTGATAATTTCTTCCGCAGTCATCTTTTTCATCAATTTTCCTCCTATATAATAAGCACCCGTTGCCGGCCAGTTTGCTGTCGGCCGATTCAGCTCTGATTCTCATTTTCAAAATTCATCGGTTTATAAATAGCTCTCATCCAACCGCGTCAGATCCGCAAAGGTCTCGCGGCGAACCACGACTTTGGCCTGGCCATTTTCAACGAAGACGACCGCGGGCCGCGGGTTGCGGTTGTAGTTGGACGCCATCGAGTAACCGTAAGCACCGGTGTCCAGCATGGCAATCAAATCGCCGGGTTCCGTGCGGGGCAGCTTGGCTTGGTCGACGAGAATGTCGCCGGACTCACAATACTTTCCGGCCAAATGGACGGTTTCCTGTTGCGGGGCGTTGAGCTTGTTGGCTACCACCGCCTCGTATTGTGCCTGGTACAAAGCTGGTCGAATGTTATCGCCCATCCCCCCATCGACACTCAGGTAGGAGGTCAGGTTGGGAATATCCTTGCGCGACCCGACCGTGTAGAGGTTGTAGCCGGCGGGACCCACGATGGACCGACCCGGTTCGATCCAAATCTCGGGGAGGTCTAAATTCGCTTCCGCGGAACTGGCCTTCAGGGTGGCGGCGATGTGTTGAATGAATACATCCGGGCCAATGGCTTCGTCGGCCGCCGTATAGGTAATGCCAAAGCCACCGCCGAGGTTCAAAATTTGGGGCACGAAGTCGAAATCATCGCGCCACTCGGCGGCAATGCTGACCAACTTTTGGACCAGCATTTCAAAGCCGGCGACCCCAAAAATCTGCGAGCCGATGTGGGCGTGAATCCCAATCAGGTGCATCTGTGGCACCGCCAGGACTTCCTGCAGGGCGCGCGTGGCTTGTCCGGAGGCAACGTCGAAGCCAAATTTGCTATCGACCTGACCGGTTTGCGTGTAACGGTGGGTATGGGCGGAGATGCCCGGTGTCAGCCGCAACATCACGTTGACGCTGGTCCCCCTGACAGCGAGGACTTCCTTAAGCAACTGAATCTCGTGGAAATTGTCCAGGATGATGACGCCAACACCGTGATCCACGGCCATGGTCAGCTCGGCCACCGACTTATTATTGCCGTGGAAGCTGAGGCGTTCGGCCGGGAAGCCGGCCTGTAACGCGGTGTACAGCTCGCCGCCGGATACGACGTCGGCGTGCAGGCCCTCTTCCTTAATGACCTGATACATGGCCACGGTCGCGAAGGCCTTGCTGGCATAACTGATTTGATAACGAAGCCCGCTCTGGTCAAAACTTTCACGGAAGTCCTGAATCTGTTGGCGAATGTTGCCGACATCGTAAACCACTAATGGCGTGCCGAAGTCTCGTGCGAGTTGCGTGGCATCCACCCCACCTAACAACAGATGTCCTTGTTCATTGGCTTGTAAATCACGACTAATCATCTCTCAACCACCCTTTCGTTACGGGACAAAAAAAGGATCTCTTTGCTTACAAACAAAGAGATCCCAGAAATTTGCATTCTGCATCGTATTCGTCGTAAGCGCCCCGTAGCAGACATTTTTGCTACGACAGTCCGGGTTTTATTCAAACCACGTCCCAGCTAATCAGCCACTGAATTGACTGACGCTTCGGCAACCGCCCCTTTCCACAAGTTCCTAGTCCATTCAGGGACTCCCTTGCGTACTGATGTTGGTTGCAACCTCTTATTTGATGTTGGTATTAGATTAAAACAATTCTCATAATTCGTCAAGGCTTCTGACGCAAATTCACAATGTTTTCTAACTTTACAAACTGGATTCAGAAAGTTTCGCTTGATTTAATCCGGAAAACTGCTAAAGTTGCCATTAAAAATAAATGTGAGTTTCAAACTAACTTTGAGGTGATTTTTGTGAAAGTCGTTAAGTTTGGTGGTAGTTCACTGGCCACCGGCGAACAATTTGATAAGGTCGTTAACATTATTCGAGCGGACCCGGAGCGTCAGGTCATCGTGACCTCGGCCCCCGGCAAACGGAATAAAGCGGACGTCAAAGTGACGGATCTGTTGATCCAATACGCCCAGCAGGTCCTGGCCCAACAGGACTTTTCAACCACGGTCGCCCAGATTACGAATCGCTACCAGGACATCAGTGACCACTTTGCCTTACCGGCCACAACGCTCCAGACTATTACCCACAAACTCGGCGCTTTAGCCACCACGACCTTTGCGGACGACGACCACCTGATGGCGGATTTCAAGGCCCACGGCGAATTGCTAAATGCCATTTTGCTGGCGGCCGTGTTAAACGAACAGGCCATCCCCGCCAAATTTTTAGATCCCCGCGACGCCGGTTTCTTGGTCGATGGCGAGCCCAATAACGCGGATGTCTTGGACGAAACTTATCTTAATTTGAGCCATCTTTCACTAAGTGGGGCCCGCATCGTGTTCCCTGGCTTCTTCGGCTACAGCCCGAGTGGGGACATCTACACCTTCACCCGTGGCGGGTCCGACATCACGGGCGCCATTTTAAGCCGCGGCTTCAAGGCCGACCTCTACGAAAACTTTACGGACGTCGACGCCATCTACACCGTCGATAACCACATCGTGCCGCACCCCGCCGTCATCTCCAAGATGTCCTACCGGGAAATGCGGGAACTCTCCTACGCCGGCTTCTCCGTCTTCCAAGACGAAGCCATTATCCCGGCCGTTCAGGGCCAGGTCCCGGTCAACGTCAAAAACACCAACAACCCCACGGCGCCGGGCACGCTGATTGTGCCGGAACAATTTCTCTTCAATCCAGCCAATCCAATTACTGGGATTGCCTGTTCCGACCGGTTCTCTGCGCTGTATCTCCACCGTTACCTGTTGAACAAGGAAATCGGCTTCACCCTGAAGCTGCTCGAAATTTTCCAACGCTATGGGATCTCCTATGAACACATGCCATCCGGAATCGATGACCTCACAATTATTTTTGACCAGAGTAAATTGGATTCAGCGACCATCAAGGCCCTTTGTCATGACATTCGTGAAACGTTAAAACCCGATTACTTGGAGTGGATTGACGATTACGCCATCATCATGGTCGTCGGCGAGGGAATCGCCCATACCGTTGACACCATGGGGAAGGTGATTGATTCCCTGACCCAGCACGGCATCGCCATTCAAATGATCAACCAAGGCGCCTCACGCATTTCCATCATGATTGGCACCCAGCGCAAGGATGCGGCCGCCGCGGTCCGGCACATCTACGACACCTTTTTCGTAAAAAGTGAGGTATAAAATCAATGACAACTTTAATCAAGGCCCACGGGTCCGAAAATCAATTCTTCTTGCTCGACCAAACCACCCTTGCCACGCCCATAACCGATGCGGAGCTGACGCAACTGGCGATTCGCCTCTGTTCCCCCGTCACCGGCATCGACAACGGCGCGGACGGGCTCTTGGTCATCAACGACGTCCCCGACACGGACTGTGCCGGCCAGATGCGCGTCATCAACGCCGATGGTAGCGAAGCCAAGATGTGTGGCAACGGCCTGCGAACCGTGAGCCGCTACTTGGCGGAAAAGACGGGCCAAACGGCCTTCAAGGTCGCGACATTGGAAGCCAATTTGCCAGTCCACCAGGCACCTAATTTAGCCGAAAACGTGCCGGCCTTCAGCGTTCAAATCGCACCAATTTCCTTGGCTGCGGCCGACCTACCATTCCACTATCAGGACTTAAGCACCATGGTCGATGTCGCCGTGCCAGAGTTCATCCCCGGCCAAACCTTCACGGCCATTGCCGTCCCGAACCCGCACCTGATCAGTTTCGTGGATCACATCGACGCCGCGCAACTCGGCAAGCTGGGTGAACGCCTGAACGCGAAGAACCCTTATTTCCCAGAGGGCGTCAATGTGAGCTTCGCTGAGATTCGAGGCACCAACACCCTCTTCGTCCAAACGTACGAACGTGGCGTCGGCTTCACGAACGCCTGTGGCACGGGCATGTCTGCCACCAGTTTGGCATTCGCCCAGCTCCACCCCGACCAATTTGACGCGCAACAGGATATCACCGTCTTCAATCCCGGCGGCCTGGTCAAGACGCACATCACGCTGGCACAGTCGGCAACAGCCAGCCAGATTCAGCTGATTGGTAACGCCACCTTCACGGCCACCCTCACCATCGCTGAAGCTGACCTCCACCAGGCCAACTTGCAAAACGTCACGCTTACGACCACGGGTGAAGAAGCCGCCTACCAGGAATTTGTGGCGGCAGTCACGGCTTAACTTAAATTTTTTTAGACAAAAACACCCAACCTTACAATCTGGAGGTTGGGTGTTTTTTCCGCAAATAAAAAGACGAAACACCGTTAACCAGTGTCTCGCCTAATTTTAATCAGTTAAAAAGTGAAAACGAGTCAGCTCCAAAGCAGAGTTGTCCATGATCAATTGACCATGTTCCGCCAAGACATCAGGAGCGACCTTGGTCCGATCCGCGTACTCGTACGCCACGGCCAATTCGTCCTTGATGGACTCTGGTGAGGTCTCATTCGTGAAGAAGACCAGTTCCAAATAGAAGTCACCACTGTACCGGTAAAGGTTCGTGGCCGCATTTTCTAAATGCAGCACCCGTGCCAAGCTAATCATATCTTCAAAGGAATGTAGCTTAACCACGCGGGTCGCCGTTGGTTGACCTTTGTCGCTTAAGTAATCCTCAATATCATTGGAGTCATTGGCAGTCGCAGACTTAAACCCAGAGAAGAAATCCTTCTGGTCGTCCGTTGCTGACAGGTGTTCTTTAATTTGATCCGATACTTGATCGGGGTGAGCACTATCGACACTCGCGTCGCCTTGATTATCATCAATGGTCGCGTCATCTTCGTCCACATTCTTACTTATAAACAACTCCAGACCATTACGGTTCGGTAGTACCTGGAAGGTTACCGCTTCGTTGTCTTGAAATTGGTGATCAACGTCGACCTCTTCCAAAATGCTGTAAAAGAAGCCTTCGATTTGCTTGTGATTGCCGAGCAGATCCAGGACAGTGATTCCTCGTTCACTGAGATCATCATTGCCGATAACTACTCGAATCGTGTTCTCATTGATTCGTTCCGATTCCATGAATAACACCCCTTTCTCGTGGGTTTGGGTATTGTCCTTGATTCTAATTCTAGTCATTTTTGCCGGCTTGTAAAGTCATCATACCAAAAAACCGGACTGCAAGTAACATTTTCTCACAAATCCGGTCAGATGCAACTAATTAAGCTTCATTTATGCCATTTACTAGTCGTTGGGCCCGCTCGAGCTCAAGTGCGCGCACTTGTCTTGGCAGAAACCGGCGAATTTCTTCTTCGTTGAAACCAACCTGCAGACGTTTCTCATCGACCATGATTGGTCGCCGCAGAATGCCGGGATGGGTTTGAATCAATTGGTAGAGCTCACGTAAGGGTAAATCGTCGAGATCGACGGTCAATTCCTGGTAAACCCGCGAGCGTTTGGACACAATTTCTTCGGTCCCATCTTCGGTCAACCGCAAGATTGATTTAATCTGCGCAATCGTCAAGGGCTCGGAGAAGATATTCTGTTCGCGGTACGCGATACCGTGTTCTTCGAACCAAAGACGGGCTTTGCGGCAAGAGGTACAACTGGGTGAGGTGTAGAGCGTAACTGTCATAATCTTTTCCTCCTTAACGGTCTATAAAAGTTTTAATAGCTTCATTATACAGACTTTTACAGAAAAGGAAAGACCTTTTTGAAAATAACTTTATTAACAATTTTATACTATTCGTCTACTAATTGGCTAATAGATGTTCTAATACCACAGTTATGATGATTAATCAGTTGAGGACCATTTATTTTTATCGAATAAAAAGCATTAGATTTTATAAATAAAGCCAGCCGAGACCACGCTAACTTTGGTGGTATTCCCCGCCGCGGTCTGTGCTTCGGCTACCAGTTGCTGAAGGTCCCCCGTCTGTGGTAGATGGGTCAGCAAGAGCCGTTTAACTGCCGCCTGCCGTGCCAAATCTCCCGCTTGAGTCGACGTCAGATGCCAGGCCGTTCCCTGATGGTCGGCGAAGAAATTCGTATCGGCCAGTAAGACATCTACGCCGGTTGCCCACTCAGCTAACCCATCAAAGGCTGCCGTATCAGACGTGAAGGCCAACGTTGCTCCCGTAGCCGTCTCCGTGATGCGGGGAGCGTATGCCGGTACTGGATGATGCGTTGGTAAGAAATCAATCGTAAACGGCCCCAAATGCAGCGTGTCGGCTGGATTATAGGCCTGACCAACCGTGGCGTTAGGCCAGGTAAGACTACCAAAGTTCAACGGATCCGCCGTGTGCCCATAAATTGGCAGGACGGGTTCGGCCCGCGGCCCCTGTTTCAACTGCCAGAGGTACTGTAACACACCCACATCAGCCGTATGGTCATGATGGTAATGGGTCAATAACACGGCGTTCAGCTGTAAGGGGTCCAAGACTTTTTCCAAGGCAATCAATGCCCCACTCCCACAATCCAATAGCAAATTAAAGTCGCCGCTGGTCAGTAAATAACTGCTAGTGCCCACGCCGTTGTGGGGATACCCACCGTAACACCCTAAAACTGTTAATTTCATCCAATCATCCTCTCATGCGAATTACCACGTTGCGTCAACGCTTCTTAGCTCTAGTTTAGCGCGCTGACCGCAGAGTGTAAACGTTTCGCTTTTGTTCAGAAGAACCTTATAATAAAGGTAACAAACCAGTCAGGAGGGATGAGCATGCTTCATCAATTATCAGCAACTTTTGGGAGTCGGGATATGTTAGATGGTATCATTGCGCAAAATCCAGACCGTCAGTTGGTTTTAATGGCTGATTCCGGTGGCGACGAGGGCTTACAGTTAGTCGACGTCTCCGGCCAGCCTAGTGTGTTTAAGAGCAATCTGGACTATCAGGTCCAGCTCCATCAAGGAAGTCAGCAGTGGCAAGGGTTCTTTAATTTTAACTACTTCACCCTGGACCCGGACGCTGCTAAGGTTTTCAACGCCAAGGCCAATCGTTTTGCTGGCAATGGTCTACCTAGTGGCATGACGGCGTTCTACGTGTTGACGAAGCAGAAGAGTGCCAACGAATACGTCCTATTGACCATGTGGGACGACAGTCAGGCCTATTCTCTCTGGCGCCATTCACCGGCCTTCGCGCCCTTTGACGTATACAGTACCAGCGCAAACCATTTCCATGCTGCCTCATATCAACAAGTGAAGCCAGAAAAGGATTAGCATTAACCATTATCAGAAATTAACAACCTAACGCACCGTGGGCCAATTAACGTAGCCTGACGGTGCGTTATTTTTGCGTTACAATGGGAGTATTCTGTTCAAGAAAGACGGCGATCATGTGACCCTCTCAGTATCTAACGCGGCGACGGACAAGATTTCGCCGTTGCTTCCCCTCACCACCGAACAAGCCCAACTGGTTGAGCGGGTGTTCACCTTCACCACAACTCACGTAACCGGCAATGGCCCGGCTATTTTCACCATCTATGGCGATGCCGGAACGGGAAAAAGTGTCGTCTTGGCGCACCTCTTCGCAGCCATTCAAACAGCTGCTCGGACCGATGCCACGAGTCCACTGGCCGACACTGAAAATTACTTTCTAGTGAATCATCCGGAAATCCTCAAAGTTTACCGAGAAATTGCCGGACAGCAACCGCACCTGTTCAAAAAAGACTTTCAGCGGCCAACTACCCTAATCAATCAGATTAATCAGGGGAAGAAGCACGCGGACGTCCTAGTCATCGACGAGGCCCACCTCCTGCTCTCACAGGCGGACCACTACAATAATTTTTACGGCGACAATCAGTTAACCGCCCTAATGGCAACCGCCAAGGTCATCATTTTAGTCTTTGATGAAACTCAGGTCTTGCGATTAAAGAGTTTCTGGACGGAACACCGCCTAGAACACCTGCTGGCCCCATTCGCCCATGAGACGACACGTCTAACGCATCAATTTCGTATGCAGGCAAACGACGCACTGATTTCGTGGATCAACGACTTCACCCACCAACAGTTACGTCCCTTACCTGCCTCTGCCGGTCAACATTACGATTTACGTACCTTTACGGACGCAGAACAGATGCGTCAAGCCATTGTCCAGCGAAACCAGGCAGTCGGGCTCTCACGCATTGTCTCGACGTCTGGCTACCCGTCGACCCTGGATGGTGGCAAACATTATATCACGGAGGGTAAGTTCCACCTCCCCTGGGACCAGTACAACTATACCAGTACGCCCTGGGCGGAGCTGCCGCAGACTATCGATGAAGTGGGTTCCATCTATACCTGTCAGGGATTTGATTTGAACTACGTGGGCGTGATTCTCGGCCCACCAGTTAAACTGGACGACCACCATCGCCTGATCATCGACCTGAATCAGTATACGGACGTGGAAGCCTTCAAACGCCGCACAGATTTGACGGACCCCCACGAACTCACACTGATCAAGCAGCAGTTAGTCCTTAACTCAATCAACGTCTTAATGAAGCGTGGCGTGCAAGGCCTCTACATCTACGCCCATGACCCACGCCTACGGGACTACCTCGCTAACGCCTAATACGCACAAAGGGACTCACCAGCATGCAGGTAAATTGCCTACAGCGCTAGTGAGTCCATTTTCAGTTAATGCGTCAAATAGATCTCTAGATATCAAAAAAGCCTTCCCCAACAAGGAAGACTTTAACTGACGGTCCGTACGAGACTCGAACTCGTGATCTCCTCCGTGACAGGGAGGCGTCCTAACCAACTAGACCAACGAACCAACAATTGCGGGAGCAGGGTTTGAACCTGCGACCTTCGGGTTATGAGCCCGACGAGCTACCAGACTGCTCCATCCCGCGATAATATTAAATTGTGACAATGACCCGTACGGGATTCGAACCCATGTTACCGCCGTGAAAGGGCGGTGTCTTAAACCACTTGACCAACGGGTCATAACTAAACGGAGAAGGAGAGATTCGAACTCTCGCGCCGCTTCCGCGACCTATACCCTTAGCAGGGGCACCTCTTCAGCCACTTGAGTACTTCTCCATAATGGGCCTAAATGGACTCGAACCATCGACCTCACGCTTATCAGGCGTGCGCTCTAAACCAGCTGAGCTATAGGCCCATATAAAGCGGGTAACGAGAATCGAACTCGCGACAACAGCTTGGAAGGCTGTGGTTTTACCACTAAACTATACCCGCAATATGGTGAGATATAATCAATGGCGCGGGACGGAATCGAACCGCCGACACATGGAGCTTCAATCCATTGCTCTACCGACTGAGCTACCGAGCCATTAAACCATTTAGAAATTATGGATACCGCATTCGGGCGACCAAACACGGTAACGGTCCGTACGAGACTCGAACTCGTGATCTCCTCCGTGACAGGGAGGCGTCCTAACCAACTAGACCAACGAACCAATTGCGGGAGCAGGGTTTGAACCTGCGACCTTCGGGTTATGAGCCCGACGAGCTACCAGACTGCTCCATCCCGCGATAATGTTAAGGTAAAAGGAGGATGAGAGATTCGAACTCTCGCGTGATTTTACTCACCTGACGGTTTTCAAGACCGTTCCCTTCAGCCAGACTTGGGTAATCCTCCATAATGAAACACCATACAAGTGCCCTCTGGTGATGGACCTTGTAGGACTCGAACCTACGACCGAACGGTTATGAGCCGTTTGCTCTAACCAACTGAGCTAAAGGTCCAGTTCAAGTCTTAATCGCGGCGGGGGGGATCGAACCCTCGACCTCTCGGGTATGAACCGAACGCTCTAGCCAGCTGAGCTACACCGCGAAGTGTTAAATAAAATATATTTATTTAATCGGGAAGACAGGATTCGAACCTGCGACCCCCTGGTCCCAAACCAGGTGCTCTACCAAGCTGAGCTACTTCCCGTTAAAATGCACCCAGTAGGAGTCGAACCTACAACCTTCTGATTCGTAGTCAGACACTCTATCCAGTTGCGCTATGGGTGCAAAATATCTAATTGTGATGCTTAATACCTTTCGGTATTAAGCGGAAGACGGGATTCGAACCCGCGACCCCCACCATGGCAAGGTGATGTTCTACCACTGAACTACTTCCGCAAAATTAATGCCGACTAGAAGATTCGAACTTCCGACCCCCTGTTTACAAGACAGGTGCTCTACCAACTGAGCTAAGTCGGCATAGTCAGTATCATTGTGTATCTAATTTACTCACCGCCCGAAGGCGAATGAGCCGTGACAGGCTCGAACTGTCGACCCTCTGATTAAAAGTCAGATGCTCTACCAACTGAGCTAACGGCTCATATATGGAGGATACAGGGCTCGAACCTGTGACCCTCTGCTTGTAAGGCAGACGCTCTCCCAACTGAGCTAATCCTCCAAATTCGCGTAGCAACGTCCTATCCTCGCAGGGGGCGATCCCCCAACTACTATCGGCGTGCTGAAGCTTAACTTCCGTGTT
>NZ_BOLN01000006.1 GCF_016861655.1 Levilactobacillus lanxiensis
TACCAAAAAGCTGGTTGAGGAAAATCCGAAGATTTTCCTCAACCAGCTTTCATTTTGGAGACTTATGTCACAGCCCCGATTTTGATTGTCACTGGTTAGTGAACGTCGTCGCGGAAGAGACCCACAACGCGGCCCAAAATGCTGACATGGTTCAAGATGATGGGCGCCATGGTATCATTTTCGGGTTGTAACCGGAAATGGTCGGCTTCCTTAAAGAATCGCTTGCAAGTGGCTTCGTTTTCCTCGGTCATGGCGATGACAATGTCACCGTTGTCCGCGGATTGTTGCCGCCGGACAATGACTTGGTCACCATTGAGAATACCGATGTTGATCATACTCTCGCCGCGAATCGTTAACATGAAGAGTTGATCGTCGTCGTTTTCAAATTCTGGGGGAACTGGGAAGTAATCCGTGGCTTCCTGAACAGCCAGAATCGGTTCGCCGGCAGTCACGGTGCCTAAGACCGGAATTCGGGTCTGTTCCTCATGGACGCCTAGTTCTTCCAAACCAGCGGGCGTGACTTCTAGTGCCCGTGGCTTAGTGGGGTCCTTGACCAGCAAGCCCTTTTTTTCCAGGCGGGCGATGTGGCCATGAACCGTAGAGGTTGAAGAGAGCGATACGGCTTCACCAATCTCCCGGACGGTTGGCGGATACCCTTTTTCATTGACCCGTTCCCAAATGAAGCGGAGAACGGCGATTTGTTTGCTTTCAGAAGCTTTACTCATTTTTTCTGCCACCTCGTTCGTCATTCGTAGTATAGTTTAGTGTTAGTGTAGCATACAGACCGAACATTTTCAAACAGATGTTCGGGTAAATAAGTTGAAATCTAAAATTAACCCTGATATGATAGACTCTGACTTGAAAAAGCGGGGTTAATACCCACAAAAATACTGAAATTAAAGGAGGGTCGTTCATGGCAGACACGACAATAGACACCTTGCTGGCCCGGATCAACGAGCTGGCACACAAGAACAAGGCTGAAGGCTTGACCGAGGCCGAAAAGAGCGAACGCGCTGACTTACGCCAACAATACCTGAAGTTATTCAAGCAGAGTTTCCGGAGCCAAGTTGAAATGCTGCAGGTCTACAACAAGGATGGTAAGGAAGTTACCCCTGAAAAGGTCCGGCAGATTCAACGGAACAAAGGTTTACGTGACGATTAAGGAAAGAAGCGAGTCCTTTTTGGGATTCGCTCTTTTAATTTCCCTTAAGTTTGTGTAGAATTGTTAAATGAATGACTTCATCAAAGGAGGGGAACGAACTTGGCAACTTGGATCTGGATCTTAATCGTGATCGTCGTCGGCCTGGCCTGCGCAGCGGGTGGCTTTTTCGGCGCACGGAAGTACATGGAAAACTATCTGAAAGACAATCCACCAATTAACGAAGACCAATTACGGGCAATGATGTTGCAAATGGGGCAAAAGCCTTCACAACGAAAGCTTCATCAAATGATGAACGCGATGCAACAAAACGCTAAAAAATAAATTGGCTTTATTGAGACTCGCTTCCAGCTTATTTCCTGGAGGCGAGTCTTTTTGATTGTATTTTATGAAAATTCCAGTAAAATGATAAAGTCTGTGCTATATTTTAATCATATTCTAATTTTTAAGGAGGGATGTTCGTGAGTATCTTTCGCAAATTATCCTGGTACTTTCGTCTGGAATGGCGACGGTATCTGATAGGGGTCATTGGCCTCTTGTTGACGGCCATTATTGCCATCGTTCCCCCTCGTATCATCGGGAACATGGTGGATGGCATTCACGGGCAGACCATGACGAGCCATTTATTGCTGCTTGATCTGCTGTTCGTGACGCTAGCAGCGCTGGCCCAGTACGGGACCCGTTACATCTGGCGCAATGCCATTTGGGGTGGGGCTGCGCGGCTCGAACAACTGCTGCGGAATCGACTCTTTGGGCACTTTATGAAAATGGACCGGGTCTTCTACCAGAAGTACCGGACCGGGGACTTGATGGCCCACGCCACCAACGATCTGGAAGCCATTCAACGGGTGGCCGGTGGGGGGATTCTCCAGTTTGCCGATGCCATTATTACGGGGGGCACCACGCTGATTGCCATGATGGCCTTAATTGATTGGCGGCTGACCCTCTTAGCCATTATTCCATTCCCCCTGTTGGCGGTCGTTTCCTGGTACCTGGGACAAAAGATTCACCGAGCCTTTGGTGAATCCCAAGCGGCCTTTTCACGGCTGAACAACAAGGCCCAGGAAAGTATCAGCGGCATCAAGGTCATTAAGGCCTTGGGCCAAGACGATGCGGACGTGGCGGACTTCGATGCCCAAGTTGACCGGACCATTGGAATTAATCGCCGGGTTAACCGGTTGGATTCCATGTTTGACCCGGCTATCACGTTGATCATCTCGATTTCCTACGTGGCAACGATTGTCCTTGGGGGACTGTTTGTTACCCACAACATCATTACCATCGGGAACCTGGTGTCCTTTATCAGCTATCTGGCCATGATGATTTGGCCGATGTTTGCCGTGGGGATGCTGTTCAACACCATGGAACGGGGAAATGCCAGTTACGACCGGGTCATGGAATTGCTAAACGAGAAGACCCATATCATCGACCAAAAAGATGGGATTCAACAACGGCCACAGGGAACTATCAGCTACCACGTGCACCAGTTTGATTACCCAGACGATGGTGGGGCTAGCCTGCAGCAGGTTGATTTTGAACTGCCAGCCGGGCACACCCTGGGCATTGTTGGCCGAGTTGGGGCTGGGAAGTCCACGATTATGAAATTGATTTTGCGGGAGTTTGACAACTATTCCGGTGAAATTGACTTTGGTGGTCATCCGATTAAGGACTACGCGCTGGACAGTTATCTGCCAGCGATTGGGTATGTGCCGCAAGAAAGCTTCCTATTCTCTTCGAACATTTTTGAAAATATTCGCTTTGCCCAGCCGGATGCGACCCAAGAACAGGTCGAGGCGGCTGCGGCCAAGAGTGATCTGGCCGGGCAAATCGCCAAACTGCCGGCTGGTTACGATACCGAAGTGGGTGAGGAAGGGATTTCCTTATCCGGGGGTCAACGCCAACGGTTAGCGATTGCCCGCGCTCTGTTGATCAATCCAGAATTATTGATTTTGGATGATGCCTTGTCCGCGGTCGATGCCGAAACGGAAGCGGAAATTCTCGCCAACCTGAAGGCCGAACGGGCCAACAAGACCACGATTATTTCTGCGCATCGGTTAAGTTCCGTGATGAATGCCGATGAAATTCTGGTTCTCAGCGACGGCGCCGTGGCCGAACGGGGGACGCACGAACAATTGATGGCGTCTCATGGCTGGTACCAACGCATGTTTACGCAACAACAACTTGAAACTCAGGTGAAGGGAGGCGTCAGTGATGGCAGATAAACCACACGAATCCGCTTGGGCCCATAGCATGTCGACCAAGGAACAACTGACGGTGGTCAAGCGACTCTTTCATTTTGCCGCGCCCTATAAATGGTTCTTCGTCGGCTCCGTCATCTTGTCGGCGCTGATCAGTGCCGTGAACGTCTTCCTGCCATGGCTGCTCCAGACCTACATGGACAAGTATTTACGAACCAGCAACGCCACGATTGCCATTATGTGGATGTTTGCCGGCCTCTACCTGTTCGGGATGGTCGTCAAGGCGGTCTTCCAATTCTGGCAAAACTACACCAGTACCATGGGTGCCGAGTACATGCTAGAAAATGTGCGTCGCAAACTTTTCCATGATTTACATGGTAAGGGGATGCGGTACTTTGACCAAACACCGGGCGGGTCCATCCTGTCGCGGTTGATGAACGATACCATGACCTTCTCCAACTTCTGGGCGCTGTTTAACACTCTGGTGCTGGCGTTGTTTGCCGTGATTTCATCATTCATTGCCATGTACGTGACGGACGTGAAGGTGGCACTTTGGACGTTGATTCTGGTGCCATTCTTAGGCTTGACGATTTGGTATTACCAACGCTTCAGTTCCAAGGTTTATCGGCGGATGCGGGAACGCTTGAGTGAATTGAACACCAAATTAGCCGAGGCCATTACGGGAATCAGTGTCATTCAAGAATTCCGCCAAGAAAAGCGGACGGCGGCCAACTTTGAAAAGACCAACAAGGCCTATTACGGGACCCGTCGCGATATGATTCGGACCAACTCGTTATTGTTGAGCCCCATCATCAATCTGTTTTACGCGTTAGGGACCGTCATTGTATTGGGCATCTTCGGTGTCCGTGGCCTGCATGAGGTCGTCGCTGCCGGGGTTATTTACGCGTTCATTACCTACCTGAACAACTTCTACAGCCCCATGAGCAACATGATGGATAACCTGAGTGACTTCCAAAACGGGATGGTCGCGGGTTCTCGGGTGTTACGCATCTTAGATGACCAAACGCTCGCACCCCAACAACATCCCGTGGCTGATGCCAAGATCACGGCCGGCAAAGTTGAATTCCGCCACGTGACCTTTGCCTACGACCAGGAGCATCCCGTCTTGCGGGACGTCTCGTTCGTCGCTGAACCCGGTCAAACGGTCGCCTTGGTTGGCCAAACGGGTTCCGGGAAGACGTCAACAATCAACGTGTTGATGCGTTTCTACGAGTTCCAGTCTGGCCAGGTCTTGATTGATGACCGCGACATCCGGGACTACCCGGCAGCCGAACTCCGCGCTAAGATGGGGTTGGTTTTGCAGGAGCCGCAGTTGTTCTATGGCGATATTCAAACCAACATTCGGATGTTTAATCCGGATATCTCCGACGAACAGGTTGCCCGGGCCGCGCACTTCGTTCAAGCCGATGAATTCATCGACAAGTTGCCGGAGGGCTACGCTACGCCAGTGCTGGAACGGGGAACTGAATACTCCGCTGGTCAACGGCAATTGATTACTTTTGCCCGGACCGTGGTCACTGATCCGAAGATTCTGATTTTGGATGAGGCAACGGCCAACGTCGATACGGAAACGGAAACCATGATTCAAAACGGCCTGAACCGGATTCAGGAAAACCGGACGACAATTGCGATTGCGCACCGGTTGTCTACGATTCAAAATGCCGATTTGATTCTGGTTATGAATCAAGGAAAAATCGTGGAACGCGGGACCAACGACGAGTTGATGGCGCAACACGGTTACTACTACGACATGATTCAGCTCCAAAACGCCGCTCACGTGGACGAATAATTTTCAGTTTCTTCGTCAGCGCCTCCGGACTGGTTAAAATATGCCGGGACGCAGAGCTGTTCGTTCCCGGCGGCGGGCTCAAGGTTCCCTGCTATGGGGCCGGTTACAGCCTGAGAGGCGGGCTTCCACCTCGACTTTGAGCCAAAAAGCGGTCTCAAAGGTCGTCCCATGGTCTAGGCTGGAAAAGAACTCCAGCCAAGACCATCGACACGGCCGGGAACCTTGGCCCGCCTCTGGTCACTGAGACTGTCTGGCTGAGCATATTTTAACCAGTTCTGCGGTTCATGTTGGTCTAAAATTATTAGTTCCGTGCTCAGATGTTTAAATATTTTGTCAGCATTCACGTACTTTATCGTAGAGATTGCTGGCAGCTGAATTAAAAGTGAAACGAAAAAGGGCTTCGTTAGTGCGTCACAGTAAATGCTGTGGCAGACACTAACGAAGTCCTTTTATCATGGAATAATGATTGCGTTAATCTTTTTTCTTTTCGCCCGTGACGTCAACGTAGTGGAAGTTCGGGTCGATTTCGTTGTCGAGCTTATCGAAGGCCGCCTGCATTTCTTTTTCGATGACGGCTTGGCCTTCCTCGTTTAATTTCATCTTGCGGTCGATGATGATGGGCGTCCCGAAGGCAATCGTGACCGGTTTGCGGGAAAATAGTTGTTTGAAGGTCAGGGGACCTTGGTAGACAGCGGGAACTAGGGGAACGCCGGCCATCTTGGCAATGACCGCCGCGCCACCCTTGAGTTCGGCGGAGTGCCGGGAGCCTGAAGGGAACATGATCAGCGACAAATCCCCCTGACGCAGAATACGGACCGGGGTTTTGATGGCCGAAGGGCCTGGATGGTCACGATTTACTGGAAAACCGTTGACATGTTTCAACAACCATCGGAAAATAGGGTTTTGGAACAATTCTTCCTTGGCCATAAAACTAAACTTGCGCGGATAACCCGCCATGGCAAAATAAACGGGATCAAACCAGGTCCGGTGGGGACCCACCAAAACGTAAGGGCCGTCCGGCAAGTCAGCTTGGTGAACGTACCGCGCCCGGCCGTTGACGATGTACAAAATCGTGCAAACCACGCCCCGTAAGAATTTATAAAACATGTGATACACTCCTCTCGCAATGAAACTGATTGTTTCTAGTATGCAAAAAAAGTCGCGGGGTTGCAAGTTATCTTGTGAAAATGCCAGAGAATTGTGCGTGTGACAACTATCTGGGTGGCTGCTGATAGCGTGGCTTGATAGAGCCCAAACTTAAATAGGCGAAAGATGGCGTGTACATGTTAAAAGCGTTAGTCCCTGTAAGAGAATATAGAATGGCAGTTCAAGGGAGTGAGCTGCCAGGTTGGCAAAATGTGACAGGGCGGCCAGTGTCAGTGACCAGAGGCGGGCCAAGGTTCCCGGCCGTGTCGATGGTCTTAACTGAGTGATTTTCTCAGTTTAGAGCATGGGGCAACCTTTGAGACCGCACTATGGCTCAAAGTTGAGGTGGAAGCCCGTTTCACAGGCTGGAACCGACCCCACAGCAGGGAACCTTGAGCCCGCCGCCGGGAACGAACAATTACCACAAACTAACTAATTTTAACCAAAAACCATTTAACGAAACGGAGGCGTTATCGGTGAACTTGAAACCCGATGAACGAATCGATCAATTATATAGTCAAGATATTCAAATTATTCAGAGTCCCGAGGTCTTTGCCTTTTCACTGGACGCCGTATTGCTGGCAGACTTCGCCAAGCTCCCGTTGCGCGCGACCAGTCAGACCGTCGACCTGTGTGCCGGCAATGGTGCGGTGGGCCTGTTTATGAGTGGCAAGACGCACGGCCAGTTAGCTGAGGTGGAGATTCAGCCGCGGTTGGCCGACATGGCCCGGCGCAGCATCGCTTTGAATGACCTGACGGACCGCATGACGGTATACGAAGGCGATTTGGCCCAGGTGAACGACTGGATTCCCAAGGATTCGGCAGACGTGGTGACCTGCAATCCACCGTACTTCGAAGATTTGCCGGATAGTCAAAAGAATCCGAACCGGTATCTGGCGATTGCCCGTCATGAGATTTTGACCAATTTGGCAACGATTGTTGAAACGACCAGTGGCTTGCTCAAGATGAATGGGAAGGCCTACTTTGTCCATCGGCCAGACCGACTGCTTCAGCTGTTGGAGCTGATGACGGCGAACCGGTTGGCGCCTAAACGCGTGCGGCTGGTTCACCCGAAGCCCGGCAAGGAAGCCAACATGGTCCTGGTCGAAGCCATCAAGGACGGCAAGCCCGGGGGACTGCGGTTCCCAACACCGCTCACGGTTTATGATGCGCAAGGCCATTATACGCCCGAAGTGGAGGCGTTACTCTATGGCCAACACTAAGTTGTATTATTTCTACGTGCTCTTATGCGCGGACAATTCCCTGTACGGCGGCTTCACGACCGACGTTGCCAAGCGCTTTGCCACCCATTTGGCCGGCAAGGGCGCCAAGTACACGAAGGTTCATCGGCCATTGAAGATCCTCTATAGTGAAGAATTTAACAGCAAGCACGATGCCTTACACGCGGAGTGGGCCTTCAAGCATCAGAGCCGGCAAAAGAAATTGGCCTACCTAGCCGAACATGGGGTAAGTCTTTAGTGGAGAAAATTGGTTTATCTGTGTTACACTATCCCCGTGGTTCAAAAAAAGTGTCTCAAATTAATTTGAGGAGGAAATTACTGTGAAAATTATTGCTTATGGCATTCGTGACGACGAACAACCTTATTTGGAACAATGGTCCAAGGAACAAGGGATTGAAGTTAAGGCTGTCGGCGACCTTTTAGACGACAAGACGGTTGATCTTGCTAAAGGCTATGACGGGGCAGTGGTTTACCAACAAAAGCCTTACACGGCGGCTGTCTTAGACAAGTTGGCTGCGAATGGCGTGACCAATCTGTCATTGCGGAATGTCGGTGTGGATAACGTTGATGCTGATGCTGTTAAACGTAACGGCTTCAAGGTCACCAACGTTCCCGCTTACTCACCAGAAGCGATTGCTGAATTGACGGTTACCCAATTGATGCGTCTGCTACGCCGGACACCAACGTTTGACCGCAAGCAGGCCAACGGTGACCTGACGTGGGCCCCAGACATTGCGGATGAATTGAACAGCATGACGGTGGGGATTGTCGCCACCGGTCGGATTGGTCGCGCGGCCATGAAGATTTACCAAGGCTTTGGTGCCAAGGTGATTGCTTACGATGTCTTCCACAACCCAGAACTGGAAAAGCAGGGCATCTACGTGGATACGCTGGATGAATTGTACGCCCAAGCCGACGTCATTTCCTTACACGCACCCGCAACCAAGGATAACGAAAAGATGTTGAACGACGACGCCTTCAGTAAGATGAAGGATGGCGTTTGGATCTTGAACCCTGCCCGTGGTGCGCTGATTGACACGGACGCTTTGATCCGAGCCCTCGACAGCGGCAAGGTTGCCGGCGCAGCGCTGGATGTTTACGAAGACGAAGTGGGCATCTTCAACACCGACTTCGGTAGCTTCGATGCCATTCCTGACGAACGTCTGAAGAACTTGATGAAGCGCGAAAACGTGCTGGTTACGCCACACATCGCCTTCTACACCAAGACGGCCGTTAAGAACATGGTCCAATTTGCTTTAAACAACAACAAACAATTAATTGAAACTGGCAAGGCCGAGAACGAAGTTAAGTTCTAAAAATTGCTAGCAAAAAAGCCGCTCAACGTGAGCGACTTTTTTTACGCTTACTTTTCAATTTAGGAAGACTACCTGAATTGAAAAGTAAGCCAGTTATCATTAGTCAAATTAAGAATGAACTGTAAACCGTTGCGCCATGTCAGTGACCAGAGGCGGTCCAAGATGCCCGAGGTGGAAGACCGCACCTCAGGCTGGAGCCGTTCCCCACAAGCAGGGTATCTTGAGACCGCCGCCGGGAACGACTGACAACACGCAATCGGTTTCTACAGTTCAGGGACGGCGGAGAGGGCGAGCAGGAGGTCCTGCAGTTCCAAAGAATCGCCGACCGTCTGATCAGGAATCCAACTACCGCCATCGGTCATTTCCGCGTTGCGGTGGTTGAACCAGAAGGCGTGCCAACCGGCTTGCTTAGCCCCCTTGACGTCCATGCCGTAGCAGTCACCCACGTAGGCGACTTCGGTGGCGCGGAGGTTCAAGCGGTGATTCATCATCGTGAAGATCTGCGGGTCAGGTTTGGCCAAACCGGCTTCTTCAGATGTGATGATGTTATCCCGGTCAATCCAACGGTGCATTTCCAATTGCATGACTTTTGCGAGTTGGTGTTGCGTTTTACCATTGGTAATAATGCCCAACTTAAATTGGTCTTTCAGTTGGTCCAAGGCGGTTGCCAGCCCGGGGAACAATTTAATCTCTTGCAGGCCAGCGGCATAGGCTTGTTCAAACGCTAATGCCGTGGCACTGTCAACCGGCGCGGCGTCCTGCTTTTGCAGGGTGGCGTTCAAACGGTTGACGGCCATTTCTTCGTGCGACCAGCGGCCACTGGCGACCTGGTCGTAGGCACTAGCGCTTTGGCAGCGGTAGTCCTGAAAGGCCTGGGTGAAATCGAGCGTTTCTGAATTGGTTACTAGTGGTTCCAAGGCGGCCACGAAGGGAGCCTTTTGGTCATAGAGCGTGTCATCGACATCGAAGACGACCGCTTTTATCATTTCGTTTCCTCCTCATTTAGTTCTTTGGTAGTTTATCATACTTATTAAAAAATGCCAATTTTCTGGGATGAAGGGGACTAATGTTCGGCTCTGGCTTTAACTAGCGGGGGAGGATAATCCAGCAGGATGGAAATTAACGAACGGCGTCACGTCAGTCGTTGGCAAAGGTTGCCAAGAATCCTAAACTTTTGCTTGTGTTTAGCCGAGAGATTTTGTATAATTACTTTCGGTGCGTATGCGCCAATTCACACCTCGCGTGATGACCGGAGGGGTGCTCGCTTGCGAGTTCTCCAGTCAGTTGAGCGTGGGGGAGGAAATCAAAAACTATTTGGAGGCATTTTATCATGGCTGTTATTTCAATGAAACAACTGCTCGAAGCCGGTGTCCACTTTGGTCACCAAACCCGTCGTTGGAACCCTAAGATGAAGCAATACATCTTCACGGAACGTAACGGTATCTACATCATCGACTTACAAAAGACGGTGAAGTTGATTGACGTTGCTTACAACTACATGAAGGACGAAGCTGCTAAAGGCGCCGTTGTTCTGTTTGTTGGGACTAAGAAGCAAGCGCAAGATTCTATCGAAGAAGAAGCTACCCGTGCCGGTCAATACTACGTTAACCACCGTTGGTTAGGTGGGACTTTGACTAACTGGGAAACCATCCAAACTCGGATCAAGCGTCTGAAGTCTTTGAAGAAGATGGCTACTGACGGTACTTTTGATGTTCTTCCTAAGAAGGAAGTTTCCTTACTTAAGAAGTCTCAAGACAAGTTGGAACGTTTCTTAGGCGGTATCGAAGACATGCCTAAGCTGCCTGACGTTATGTTCATCGTTGACCCTCGCAAGGAACAAATCGCTGTTCATGAAGCACAAAAGTTGAACATTCCGATTGTTGCCATGGTTGATACGAACACTGACCCAGACGAAATCGACGTTGTTATCCCATCTAACGATGACGCTATCCGTGCCGTTCGTCTGATCACTTCCAAGATGGCTGATGCCATTGTTGAAGGCCGTCAGGGTGAAGACCAAGTTGACGAAAAGACCTTTGAAAAGAAGTCTGATGCCGCTAAGGGCGACAAGAAGACCGACAACTCAATGGAAAGCATCGTTAACGCTGTCGAAGGCGACAACAAGTAATTAAATGCAAGGTTGCGGGTAACCGCGACTTTCCAAATATGATTTAAAGCACCTTAGGCTGGCTTAATGTTTAGGACCGATAATGGCCTGAGATTGAGTCAGTCTTTTTTGGTGCCTTAGATGAATTGATAAAAGGAGGCCATTACACATGGCAAGTAAAATCACTGCAGCACAAGTTAAAGAGTTACGGGACAAGACTCAAGTTGGGATGATGGATGCTAAGAAGGCCCTCGTTGCCTCTGACGGCGACATGGACAAGGCCATCGACTTCTTACGTGAAAAGGGTATCGCTAAGGCCAAGAAGAAGAGCGGCAACGTTGCTGCTAACGGTTTGGCTCGCGTGAAGGTTGACGGTAACACCGCTGCTATCATCGAAGTCAACTCAGAAACTGACTTCGTCGCAACCAACGACACCTTCAACGGTTTAGTTGACTTAGTTGCCGACACGATTGCTGCTAAGCAACCAGCTGACTTGGATGCTGCTTTGGCATTACCAACTGCTGATGGCTCAACGATCAATGAAGAAATCGTTAAGACCACGCAAGTAACTAGTGAAAACGTCCAATTACGTCGTTTCGCTATCGAAAAGAAGACGGATAGCCAAGTCTTCGGTTCCTACTTACACCAAGGTGGCCAAATCGCCGCATTGGTTGTTTTGGAAGGCGCCGACGAAGCTACTGCCAAGGATGTTGCGATGCACGTCGCTGCCATCAACCCAGAATTCGTTTCTCGCGATGACATTCCTGCTGACCGCTTAGCTCACGAACGTGAAGTTCTGAAGCAAGAAGCCCTCAACGAAGGCAAGCCTGAAAAGATCGTTGAAAAGATGGTTGAAGGCCGTCTGCACAAGTTCTTGTCAGAAATCAGTTTAGCTGACCAACCATTCGTTAAGGATGGCGACCAAACTGTCAGCCAATTCGTTGCTAGCAAGGGTGGCAAGTTAGTAACCTTTGTCCGTTACGAAGTTGGTGAAGGAATCGAAAAGCCAACGGTTGACCTGGCCAAAGAAGTTCAAGACCAAATCAACGGTTAATTCCTGAAGAAAAGCGTAGATTCCGTGAGGGAGTCTACGCTTTTTTGCTGGAATCAAAATAATAATGGCAATAAAATAAGTCAAAACAAGTCGTGGATTCTGCGTTACACTAGACTTAGCTGGAGGCGCTATCAGTGAAGGTTTCCCAAATATGGGGAAATTTGTAAGGAATTGTCAGGAAAAACAGGTTTTCGTGCGCCCTGACTATCACTGGCCCCCCGTTTATGATAGAATTATTGTCAGAATACAATAGGAGGAAACACAATGGCGGACGTAAAGTATAAACGGATTATGCTGAAACTCAGTGGCGAGGCTTTGGCCGGCGACAAGGGGTTTGGCATCAATCCGCCAGTAATTAAAACCGTAGCGGAAGAGGTCAAGAGCGTTTATAACTTGGGCATTCAAATCGCTATTGTGGTTGGCGGCGGTAACATGTGGCGCGGGGTTTCTGGCGAGCAGATGGGCATGGAACGGGCCCAAGCCGATTACATCGGCATGCTGGCTACCATCATGAACGCACTGGCACTCCAGGATAACTTGGAATCCATCGGGGTCCCAACCCGCGTGCAAACGTCGATTGAGATGCGGCAAATTGCCGAACCTTACATCCGGCGCAAAGCTATTCGGCACCTGGAAAAGGAACGCGTTGTCATCTTTGCTGGGGGCACGGGTTCACCATACTTCTCCACGGATACCACGGCTGCTTTACGGGCAGCTGAAATCAACGCCGACGCCATCTTGATGGCGAAAAACGGGGTTGACGGGATTTACTCAGCAGATCCCAACAAGGATCCTAACGCCGTGAAGTTTGACCAATTAACGCAGTTAGATATTATCAACAAGGGCTTGCACGTCATGGATACGACGGCTAGCTCACTTTCAATGGATAATGACATCCCATTTGTCGTCTTTAACTTGAACCAACCGGGGAATATCCGCAAGGTCGTCGAGGGCGAGAACATTGGGACAACAGTTAGGGGTAAATAATTATGGCTGATCAGATAGTTACAACAGCAGAATCAAAAATGAAAAAGGCGGAAGAAGCCTTAAAGCGTGAATTGGGAACGATTCGTGCCGGCCGGGCCAACGCCAGCATCTTAAACCGGGTCATGGTGGACTACTATGGCGCCGCAACACCACTGAACCAAGTGGCTTCCATTACCATTCCAGAAGCACGGCTTTTGTTGGTGACACCTTACGACAAGTCTGCCTTGGAAGACATTGAAAAGGGAATCTTGGAATCCGATGTCGGCATTACGCCAGCAAACGATGGCTCCGCTCTTCGTTTGGTCATTCCCCAATTAACTGAGGAACGGCGTAAGGAAATTGCTAAGCAAGTTAAGGCCAAAGCCGAAGAAGGCAAGGTTGCCATCCGGAACGTCCGTCGTGACGCCATGGATAGCATCAAAAAGGGCCATAAGAACGGCGATTACACCGATGACGACCTGCACAACCTGGAAGACCAAGTTCAAAAAGTAACGGACAAGGCCATCAAGGGTGTCGACACAATTGCTGCCGACAAGGAAAAGGAAGTTATGACCGACTAACCACCTATAAAAAGGAGCGCTTAAATATGGCAGAAGACAAACAAAACAACCAAGAAGATCCAGAAAACATTGAAATCACGCCAGGTACGGAACAATTTGGCAAAATGGTCTTTCGTTTAAACAATCCGGTCAACGCGGAAAACGTCTCAATCTTGAACTACAACGGTGCTGAACTGGAACAAATTCAAGATGGCGTATACGCCCAACCAGCCTTTGTTAGCGATGACTTCAACCTGTTCTTTGTGGTCACCCAATTAATCGGTGACGACTGGATCGTGGCCTTTTCTAAGGCAACCATCGAGAACGGTAATGAAATCACGGACCTATCCGACCCACTCCCAACCGGGGAAGGCCTGAACCTGTTAGGCCAAGTTAGCGCCGATGACGCCAACACCCTGTTAAGCTACTTCGGCACCTTAGCGGACGCTAAGCGTGGCGAATGGCGGTTAATTGAGTAGCCGGTCAAAATTAAAGTTTTCGCTCAATTTGGGGGCCGGGATAGTTTCCCGGTCTCTTTTTTGTTATGATGAGAGGTTGTAAAGACCAATGGAGGTGCGCCGTGTTTTCATTTTCAAAAAAAGATCAAGCAACGGGTGAAGTGACAGAACGCCAGCTGGATGACGCCAACATCCCGGCTCACGTCGCCATCATTATGGATGGTAACGGCCGGTGGGCGCAGCAGCGGCATTTGCCCCGAATCGCCGGACATAAGCAAGGGATGAACACCGTCAAGACGGTGGCCAAGGCCGCGAGTCATTTAGGGGTCAAGGTGTTGACGCTCTATGCTTTCTCAACGGAGAACTGGAAGCGGCCAACTGCCGAAGTAAATTATCTGATGAAGTTGCCCGTGGATTTCTTTGGGACCTTTGTGCCCGACCTAATCAAGAACAACATCCGTGTGAAAGTCATGGGCTACACGGATCAATTGCCAGCCGCCACGCAAAAGGCGGTCAAGGATGCGATTGCGGATACCGCTGAGTGTACGGGAATGGTGCTGAACTTCGCGTTGAACTACGGGGGCCGCGCAGAAATCGTGACGGCCGTTCAGACGTTGGCACAACAAGTCCAGGCGGGGACCTTAGATCCTGCCGCGATTGATGACGCTGCCATCGACCAACAGTTGATGACCAGTGACCTGGGTGAGTTGCGTGATCCCGACCTGTTGATTCGAACCAGTGGCGAAGAACGCCTATCGAATTTTATGCTCTGGCAGGTCGCCTACAGCGAGTTTGTCTTCACCCAGCAACATTGGCCGGACTTTGACCAAACGGCGCTGGAAGAGGCTATTTATGAGTATCAACAGCGACACCGGCGGTATGGGGGATTAGCCTCCGAACCGGAGAAAAAATAAAATTGAGGAGCTTTTAACATGAGACAACGGGTTATTACGGCGGTCATCGCCTTAATCATATTTATCCCCATTATTATCGCGGGGGGCATCTGGGTGGACATCGCCGCCATTGCGTTAGGCTTGGTGGCGTTGTCAGAAGTCCTGATCATGCGGAAAAAATTGCTGATCAGTCCAGAGGCTTGGATCTCTGGTATCGGTATCATTGCCGTTATCGCACCTAGCAGTTGGTGGGACTGGTTACCCAGCTACCTGAATCCTTGGTACATCGTTTATTTGTTTGTGCTGTTATTATTGTTACGGACGGTGGTTTCCAAGAACCGGTTCTCCTTTGACGATGCCGGGGTCATTACCCTGAGCATGCTCTATATTGGGATCGGGTTCCACTTCTTCATCGCTGCACGAGGCGTGGGCTTGATTGCGCTGCTGTACGCGCTATTCATCGTGTGGACGACCGACTCTGGCGCCTACATGATTGGCCGGAAGATTGGGAAAAATAAGTTGGCCCCCCACATCAGTCCCAACAAGACTTGGGAAGGTTCCATTGGCGGGTCCTTAGTGGCCACGATTGTTGGCAGTGTCTTCTGGTACTTCTACCCAATTGGTCACTACAGTTTGCTGGTCATGGTTCTGTTGACGTTGGTCTTCTCCATCGTGGGTCAGTTCGGTGATTTAGTTGAGTCCGCTTTGAAACGTTATTACGGCGTCAAGGACTCTGGAAAGATTTTACCCGGTCATGGTGGCATCTTAGACCGGTTCGATAGTTTACTGTTAGTTCTGCCAGTCATCCATTTATTCGGATTGATTTAGACTTAGCTGTTCGCTTGCGCCCCCTAGGGTCCTTAGGGTATGCTAGGGAGCAGATGCAAAAACGAAACGCTACTCTCGACTGAAGAAGGGACGACACCTGTGATTACAACGATTATTACCTTTATTATCGTTTTCGGGATTCTGGTCATCGTGCATGAGTTTGGGCATTTTTATTTTGCCAAACGCGGTGGAATCCTGGTGCGTGAATTTTCTATCGGGATGGGCCCCAAGCTGGTCTATCACCGGGGAAAAGATGGGACGACCTACACCCTGCGGCTATTGCCGGTAGGGGGGTACGTCCGGATGGCCGGGGCCGAGGACGACGAGGAAGAAATTAAGCCTGGGACGCCGGTCAGCCTCTACGTTGGCGACAACGAGCAAGTTGAACGAATCAACACCAGTAAGAAATCGACGCTGTTTAACGGGATTCCACTGGAAGTCACCGGAACAGATCTGGAGGATGAACTCTGGATCGAAGGGTACGAGAACGGCGATGAATCTGAGGTTAAGCGCTACCCTGTGGCGCACAACGCGACGATTATTGAGTCCGATGGAACCGAACTACAGATTGCGCCTAAGGACGTCCAGTTCCAGTCCGCGACGCTGGGGCGCCGGTTAATGACGAACTTTGCCGGGCCTATGAACAACATCTTGTTGGCCATTGTGACCTTTATGCTGATGTCATTCGTTCAGGGTGGCGTGGCAATGGGCACCAACCAGATTCAGGTGGCGAGTTCACCAATCTCTGTGGCCAAGAAGGCTGGCGTTCAGACGAACGATAAGATTACCGCCGTCAACGGCAAGAAGACCACGAGTTGGACGGATCTGAGCAATGCTATCCAACCGCTGGCCCATAAGAAGACCACGCTGACCATTCAACGGGGAACCACGACAAAGCACGTCACGGTAACGCCCGCCGGACAAAAGTCTAACGGCAAGACCGTGGGGATGATTGGGATTACCCAGGCGCAGGACAAGCATATTGGGGCCATTTTGGCCTCTGGCTTCACCCAAACCTGGACCATGACCAAGGCTTTGTTTGGCGCGCTGTGGCATATGGTTTCCGGTCACTTTAGCTTGAATGATTTAGGGGGGCCTGTCGCCATCTTTGCGACAACCTCTCAAGCCACGCAGTACGGGGCCGTTGGGGTGCTGAACTTCTTAGCATTCCTCTCAATTAACTTGGCAATTGTCAATTTATTGCCAATTCCAGCCCTCGATGGTGGTAAAATATTATTAAACTTTATTGAAGCCATTCGACGCAAACCACTTTCAGAAAATGTGGAAGCGGCGATTACGTTGGTGGGGGTAGGGTTCTTGGTTCTACTCATGCTCTTAGTGACGTGGAACGATATTGAACGTTACTTCATTCATTAACAAATTCGGTCGTTACGGGAAGGGAATATTTAACTATGAAACAATCGAAACTACTCATTCCAACTTTGAAGGAAGTTCCGAATGGGGCAGAAGCGTTGAGCCACCAAATGATGTTACGGGCGGGGTACATTCGCCAAGTCACTGCTGGGGTTTACGCTTATTTGCCACTGGCTTACCGGGTCTTAGCGAACATCGAAACGATTATTCGCGAAGAAATGGAAAAAATTGACGCAGTTGAAACGTTGATGCCAGCCATTTTACCCGCTACCTTGTGGCAGGATTCTGGCCGTTACGAGACGTACGGTCCGAACTTATTTAAGTTTAAGAACCGCCACGACACCGACTTTATTTTAGGGCCAACCCACGAAGAAACCTTTACCATGTTGATTCGTGACGCCATTAAATCCTACAAGCGGTTGCCATTGGTGATGTACCAAATCCAACCCAAGTACCGGGATGAAGACCGGCCACGGTATGGTCTGTTACGGGGCCGTGAGTTCATCATGAAGGATGCTTACTCCTTCTCAATCAACGATGAAGACTTAGACCGAATCTATGATCAAATGGAACAGGCCTACGAGAACATCTTCAACCGGGTCGGCTTGAACTACCGGGCCATCGTTGGGGATGGTGGCGCTATGGGTGGGAAGGATTCCAAGGAATTCTCTGCCATCGCACCCGTTGGGGAGGACACCATCGTCTACTCTGACTCCTCTGATTACGCAGCTAACTTGGAAATGGCCAAGAGCCTCTTCATCAGTAAGAAGTCTCACGCCCAAGCCGAAGACCTGAAGAAGGTTGCGACGCCTGGTGCCAAGACCATTGATGAAGTCGCCGATTTCTTTGACGTGAAGCCTGCAACCTTGGTCAAGAGCATGCTGTACGTTGCCAACAAGGAACAACCCGTGATGGTCTTGATTCGTGGCGACCACGAAGTCAACGAAACCAAGCTGAAGAATTACTTGGATGCTGACTTCTTGGACCCAGCAACGCCAGAAGACGCACAGAAATACTTGAACGCTAACTTCGGTTCACTTGGTCCCGTTGGTGTCGGCGAAGACGTTAAAATCTTAGCCGACCAATACGTGGGCGACATGGTCAACGTGATCGTGGGTGCCGATGAAGATGGTTACCACTACGTGAATGCTAACGCTGGCCGCGACTTCCGGGTCGACGCCTACGCTGACTTCAGAGATGTCCAACCCGGTGACCTGTCACCAGATGGTTCCGGCGTCCTGAAGTTCACCAAGGGCATTGAAATTGGTCACATCTTTAAGTTGGGGACGCGTTACTCCGATGCACTCGGCGCAACCGTTCTGGACGAAGGTGGCCGGCAAAAGCCTGTTGTGATGGGGTCTTACGGTATCGGTGTGAGCCGTTTACTGTCTGCTATCGCGGAACAACAAGCTGATGAGAACGGGCTGGTTTGGCCCCGAAACATCGCGCCATTTGATATTCACCTGGTTCCCGTCAACCTGAAGAAGGAAGACCAAGCTAACCTGACAACTGAACTCGAAAATGAGTTGACTGCCAAGGGTTACCGCGTGTTGACTGATGACCGGAAAGAACGCCCAGGCGTGAAGTTCGCTGACTCTGATTTGATGGGGATTCCGGTCCGCATCACGATTGGGAAAAAGGCCGGCGAAGGTATCGTTGAAATTAAAATTCGCAAGACTGGTGAAACGGTCGAAGTGATCAAGGACGAGGTTGCTAGTACCGTTGAAATCCTGTTCAAGGACATCGACTAGCGACACCGTAAAGACCAGCATTGATGGCTGGTTTTTTTGGTTCCTCACAGAAATGTTTCAAGTGATGAAAGGAGTTTCCTCGTGGACGAAGATCGCCATGCTTTATTTGAAAAATTATTACAACAACTAGATCTGTCTGCCGCTGCGACGCAACCGTATTTCCAGACGGCCACTATTGACCGGCTCACGGTGCACGAGCAATCACGGCGGTGGCACTTCTTCTTGAAGTTGCCAAGTTTGATGCCGTTCACGGCTTTCGTTGATTTTCACAATCATTTACAAATGGCCTTTAAGGATATCGCCAAGGTCGAGGCCACCTTGGAAGTGGACCAGCCGGAGCTGACGAACCGGGCGCTCGGGGACTATTGGAAATGGGTCGTTGAGAACAGCGGCTTGACCAGTAACCTGGTGCAGGAATTGTGTCAGTCACAGGTTCCGGGACTGGACGAGGATAACCGCGTTCTGTTATACGCGCAAAATGAAGTCGTCAAAGACTTCTTGACCAATCAGGCCCTTGGCCCGTTGGAAGCCACGTACCGGGATGCCGGCTTCCCTAAGTTTAATATCAAGGTCATGGTCGACGAATCTAAGTCCCAGGCTAAGATTGATGAATTCAAGGCTCGTCAGGAAAAGAACGATGCCCAGCTGGCCCAACAGGCGGCCGCGGCAATCGAAAAGGCCAATCAGAAACGCGCCGCTCAGGGCGATACGCCGGTTGCTGAGGGTCCCACTCAGATTGGGAAGACCATCAAGGGTGACCAGCCGATTACCCGGATGGTGGATATCACCCAAGAAGAACGTTCCGTGGTGGTTGAAGGTTACGTCTTCGACAAGGAAGTGCGGAAGCTGCGGTCGGGTCGGCAACTGTTGACCCTGAAGATTACCGACTACACGTCTTCGTTTGCCGTGAAGAAATTCTCGCGGGGAGCGGAGGACGAAGCCCAATTTGCTGGGGTCGAAGAAGGTAGTTGGGTCAAGGTTCGGGGGAGCGTGCAGGAAGACACCTACATGCATGACCTGGCCTTGAACGCCTACGACATTAATCAAGTGAAGCACGCCACGCGCCAGGATACGGCACCAGCCGATGAGAAACGGGTCGAACTCCATTTACACACGTCCATGAGCCAAATGGATGCAACGAACCCCATCACGGATTACGTGAGCCGGGCGAAAAAGTGGGGCATGCCAGCCCTGGCCATTACCGATCATTCTGACGTGCAGGGATTTCCTGCTGCCTTCAATTCGGGTTCTAAGGCAGGCATCAAGATGCTCTACGGGGTGGAAGCCAACCTGGTGGACGATGGGGTGCCAATTGGGTACAACAGCGCCCACGAGGCCTTAGATGGCGCCACGTACGTTGTCTTTGACGTGGAAACCACCGGGCTGTCTGCTATTTACGATAAAGTTATCGAACTCTCGGCGGTCAAGATGCAGCATAAAAACGTGATTGAACAGTTTGAAGAGTTCATTGATCCTGGGTTCCCGCTGTCAGAACAGACCACTAATTTGACCAGTATCACGGACGATATGGTTGCCGGTTCCAAGTCGGAAGAGGAAGTCTTTAAGCTTTTCCGCGAATTCTGTGGGGATGCCATCATCGTTGGGCATAACGTCACGTTTGACGTGGGGTTCATGAACACCGGGTACCAGCGTCACGGGATGCCGGAAATCAGTAACCCCATCATTGATACCTTAACGTTGGCCCGATTCCTGTACCCGACGCTGAAAAGTTACCGGTTGAATACCTTGGCGAAACGCTTCCATGTCAGCCTGGAGCACCATCACCGGGCCGTCTACGATGCGGAATCCACGGGACACTTGAATTACCTGTTCTTAAAGGATGCCGAGGACCGCTATAATATTCAGTACCATGATCAGTTGAATGATCACATGACCGACAATGATGCTTACAAGCACGCGCGGCCAAGCCATGCCATTTTGATTGCCAAGACCCAGGACGGGTTGAAGAACATGTTTAAGCTGGTTTCGGCTTCGAACGTGGATTACTTCTACCGGGTGCCCCGGGTACCGCGGAGTTTGCTGGATAAGTACCGAGACGGCATCATTGTCGGGTCGGCTTGTTCCTCCGGTGAAGTCTTTACGGCCATGATGCAAAAGGGTCAGGTCGAAGCGGCAGCGAAGGCCAAGTATTATGACTACTTGGAAGTTCAACCCAAGGCGGCCTACAAGCCCCTGATTGATTCCGGCTTGATTGCTGACGAAGCCAATCTGGAAGAAATCGTGGGCAACATGGTCAAGTTGGGACACGACCTCAACAAGCCCGTCGTGGCGACCGGGGATGTGCATTACCTGGATCCGGAAGATTTCATTTACCGGAAGATCCTGATTCACTCCCAAGGGGGTGCCAATCCACTGAACCGTCACGAATTGCCAGACGCGCATTTCATGACGACCAATGAGATGCTGGATGACTTTGCTTACCTGGGACCGGAAACGGCCAAGGAAATCGTGGTCACCAACACCCAGAAGATTGCCAACGACGTGGATGAGGTTCATCCGTTAAAGGATAAGCTGTACACGCCCCGGATGGAGGGTGCCGAGGATGAAATACGGCAACGGACCATGGATACCGCGCACGCGTGGTATGGCGATCCGCTGCCAGAATTGGTCCAACACCGGGTCGACCGGGAACTGAAGTCCATCATTGGGAACGGGTTCTCCGTGATTTATTTGATTGCCCAACGGTTAGTAGCCAAGTCCAATAAGGACGGATACTTGGTTGGGTCACGGGGGTCCGTCGGGTCCAGTGTCGTGGCCACGTTCACCGGAATTACCGAAGTGAACCCGTTGCCACCACACTACCGGTGCCCGAACTGCCAGTATTCTCATTTCTATACCAAAGGGGAATACAGTTCCGGCTACGATTTACCTGAAAAGAACTGCCCCAACTGTGGGACGTTAATGATCGGTGACGGCCATAACATTCCTTTCGAAACTTTCTTAGGGTTTAAGGGAAACAAGGTCCCCGATATTGATTTGAACTTCTCCGGGGACTACCAACCGATTGCCCACAACTATACCAAAGTCTTGTTCGGTGAGAAAAATGTGTACCGAGCCGGCACGATTGGGACAGTGGCGGACAAGACCGGTTACGGGTACGTCAAGGCTTACGAACGGGATACCGAGCAGAACTTGCGGGGCGCCGAGATTGATCGGCTAGCCAAGGGTGTGACTGGTGTCAAACGGAACACGGGGCAACATCCCGCGGGAATCATTGTTGTGCCGGACTACATGGATATTTACGACTTTACGCCGATCCAGTACCCAGCCGATGACCAAAACGCGGCTTGGCAAACGACCCACTTCGATTTCCATTCGATCCATGATAATATTTTGAAAATTGATATTCTGGGACATGATGATCCCACGATGATCCGGACGCTCCAAGATTTATCCGGGGTCGATCCGCAGACCATTCCGATGGATGATCCCGGGGTCATGGCGTTGTTCTCTGGGACGGATTCCTTAGGCGTGACGCCGGAAGAAATTCAATCCAAGACGGGAACGCTGGGTGTGCCTGAATTTGGGACGCGGTTTGTCCGGGGGATGCTGGAAGAAACGCATCCGCAGAACTACTCGCAACTCCTCCAAATTTCTGGACTTTCTCACGGGACCGACGTGTGGTTAGGGAATGCCGAAGAGTTGATCAAGAACGGTACCGCCACCATCGCTAACGTGATTGGGTGTCGGGATAACATCATGACCGACTTGATCAACTTCGGCCTTGATTCCGAAACGTCCTTCCAGGTCATGGAACACGTGCGGAAAGGCCGGGGTATCCCGGATGAATGGCAAGAGAAAATGAAGGAGACCGACTGTCCGGACTGGTACATTGATTCTTGTTTGAAAATCAAGTACATGTTCCCACGGGCCCATGCCGCAGCCTACGTGCTGATGGCGTTACGGGTGGCCTACTTCAAGGTCTACTTCCCAATCATTTACTACGCTGCTTACTTCTCTGTTCGGGCCGATGACTTTGACGTCGTCGCCATGTCACAGGGGAAGACAGCGGTTAAGGCGGCCATGAAGGCTATCAACGACCAGGGGATGGACGCGTCCACCAAGGACAAAAACCTCCTGACCGTGTTGGAATTGGCCAACGAAATGCTCGAACGGGGCTTCAACTTCAAGATGATCGACCTGGAACGTTCCGACGCTGCTGACTGGATCATTGACGGGGACACGCTGATTGCGCCATTCCAAGCCGCACCTGGCTTGGGATTGAACGTCGCCAAGCAAATCGTGGCTGCCCGAAACGACCGGCCGTTCATTTCCAAGGAAGACCTGGCCAAGCGTGGGAAGGTCTCGAAGACCATCATCGACTTTATGACTGAGAACGGCGTGCTGAAGGGCTTGCCGGATGAAAACCAACTCAGCCTCTTCGACGACATGATGTAACCGCTCCTGACGTGAAGTCGTGGGCTGGCAGCGCCTTGCCGGGCGAGAAAAATGGGCCGGAACGCTGGGGGCAGGACGGCCAGAGCCAAAGGGCGGTCTCTGCCCTCGCTTTGAACCACCAAAACCGTGTTTCAAAGTCGCCATTTTCTAAGAAAAACACTTAGAAAATCCCCCGGCTGAGCCCATTTTTCTCGCCCTATCGGCTTACATGGTGGAGAAGTCAGCAGATGCTACTTCATTGACTATGTCTTGTTAGGGTGTGGTGTCACGTGAAAGCTGGTTCAACTGGCGGTCACAGCGCCTTACCGGGCGGCGAAAATAAACCGGAACGCTGGGGGCGGACAGCCGAAGCCAAAGAGCGGTCTTCGGCTTCGCTTTGAGCCTCAAAGGACGAGTCTCAAAGACGCCAATTGCCTTGGCGAACCGCCAAGGCAATTCCCACAGCTGAGTTTATTTTCGCCGCCCTCACGGCTGACACTAGTTGAACCCGGGTCACGGCGGCATCAGTTTCTTTGGATGATATTGTGTTAAGAAGGCAGGATTCCCATAGGGGGTTCTGTCTTTTTGTTTACGTTATTTTGTTTTTTAAAGCCAACACTGAAAGTTTCAAAAGAGCAATGATGACGGAAAAATTTCTTGGTCTAACGAGTTAGTTCGATGACCGTTAGATTGCGCGTTAGAAGTTGCTAAAGGTATTTCCGTTTTACGTGATTGCCTATATGGGCAGTTAACCGTGATTTTTGGGGCTAAGACAGTGTAAGCCGCAGGTCTGGTGAAAATGGGCTCAGCCGTGGGAATGCCCTTAGTGGCGCACTTTGCCGCTTAGGGCATTGATATCTTTGAGACGCGATTCTCAGCGGCTCAAAGTAAGACCGGAGACCGTACTTTGGCTCCGGTCGTTCGCCCACAGCGGACCGGTCCCATTTTCACCAGACCGGAGGCGCAAACACAGTCTTAATGCCCAAACAATCCGACTGTAAACGCTTACAAAGTCCGCTAACTATGTTATAATTTACTTAAGGAAAACGTAAACCATTAATAAACTTTAGCGAAAGCGGGTGTTCACCATGTTACGGCGGTTCGTGCGATTACCAGATGGGTGGATTTTTCTGGCAGGTTATTGTTTGCTTGGCTTAGGTTACATTTTGTTCGGTATCATGGCGAGCGTGGGTGAGGCCACGTTCTTGGCGATGGTGTTAGCCTACTTCGTGGTGGCTTTCATCCTCACGCTGATTAAGGCCATTAGTTTAAAGTCGGTGTCCACGACGCGATTAAATTTCTTAGTCTTTGAATTTATCACGATTGTCGGCTTCGTTTTACTCCTGTTAACTTGTGAAGCGTAAGGGGCACGACGGTTGCAATCACGCGGTAGCTGTAGTAAACTAGCTCTTGTAGTTAAACTCGTTTTTTAAATGAGTGAGCAGTCATTGCTCACTCTTTTTAATGGAAAAATATAGGAGGCGGAATTCTTTGAGTACTGTCGTCGAGACCGTGACGGCCTTAGCCCAGCCAATCGTGGCGCAGCATCAGTTTGAACTAGTTGACGTTGAATTTGTCAAAGAAGGTAAGAGTTGGTACCTGCGGCTCTACATCGATAAGCCGGGGGGCATCAACATTGAAGAATGTGCGATGGTCAGTGATGAGATATCCGAAAAGATGGATAGCTTGGATCCAGACCCCATTCCTCAAGCCTACTTCTTGGAGGTATCCTCACCGGGTGCTGAACGACCATTGAAGAAGCCGGCCGACTTTGAAAAAGCTGTCGGGGATTACATCCACGTATCCCTTTACCAAAAGATCGGTAATAGCAAGGTTTATGAAGGAACTTTGGAATCATTAAGCGCAGATAGTATGGCGTTAACGGTTAATTTAAAGGGTCGCATCAAGACCTTAACGATTCCCCGCGACGCCATTGCGCAAGCCCGGTTAGCTATCAAGTTCTAACAATAAGGAGCGAAACAACACATGAGTAAAGAATTATTGGGTGCCTTAGATGTTCTGGAAACGGAAAAAGGCATCGACAAACAAATCGTGATTGACGCCCTCGAAGCCGCTTTGGTTTCGGCGTACAAGCGTAATTACGACCAAGCCCAAAACGTTGAGGTCAATTTTGACCAACGGAAAGGGGACATTCACGTCTTTGCCGTTAAGAAAGTCGTTGACCAAGTCTACGATTCACGGCTGGAAGTTAGTCTGGATGAAGCCCTGACCATCAACAAGGGTTATGAAATTGGCGATGACATCAAGTTTGAGGTCACCCCTAAGAATTTCGGTCGAATCGCTGCGCAAACGGCCAAGCAGGTTATCCTGCAACGGGTTCGTGAAGCCGAACGGAACATCATTTACAACCAATACAGCCAATACGAAAATGAAATCGTGACCGGGGAAGTTGAACGTCAGGATTCACGGTTCGTTTACGTTAGCTTAGGTAAGGTTGAAGCCGTGATGGGTCGTCAGGATCAAATGCCTAACGAAACTTACCGGATTCACGACCGCATCAAGGTCTACGTGACCCGCGTGGAAAACGCCACCAAGGGCCCACAAGTCTTTGTTAGCCGGACCCACGCCGATTTATTGAAGCGGTTATTTGAACAAGAAGTCCCAGAAGTTTACGATGGGACTGTGGAAATCATGGCGATTGCGCGTGAAGCCGGTGACCGGGCCAAGGTTGCGGTTCGCTCAAACAACCCTGACATCGACCCCGTGGGGACCAGTGTTGGCCCTCGTGGTCAACGGGTTCAGACCATCGTGAATGAACTCGGTGGTGAAAACATGGATATCGTTGAATGGACGGATGACGAAGCCAAGTTTATCGCTAACGCGTTGAACCCAGCCGAAGTTCTGGATGTTATCTTTGACCCGAACAACGAACGGGCTTGCCAAGTTATCGTGCCAGACTATCAATTATCCCTGGCCATTGGGAAGCGGGGCCAAAACGCCCGTTTAGCCGCTAAGTTGACCGGTTATAAGATCGATATCAAATCAGAATCCGAAGCATCTGCTATAATGGAAGCTGATCAGACTGCTAGCGACGATACGACTGAAGCCAGTGATGTTTCTGCCGCAGCGACGCCTGATGAAGACGCGGCCGCAACTACTGAAGCCACGACGGACGTTCCATCAGCTGAGACTGAAACGACTGAAGATGCCGCAACGGCAACCCCAGCTGATTCAGCAGCGGATACCGACGCCACTAGTGACGCTACCGACGACGGTGACGACGCCGAATAGCGCCATTTACAAGGAGGGTTAGGTCCATGAAACAACGGAAGATCCCCATGCGCAAGGATATTGTGACTGGGGAAATGGCACCGAAGAAACAATTGGTGCGGGTCGTCCGCAACCAAGAACAAGCGGTCAGCATTGATCCGACCGGCAAGCAATCCGGGCGTGGGGCTTACATCAGTTTGGATGTAGCCATTGCGCAACGGGCCAAGAAGGAACGGACCTTTGACCACGCCTTTGGTGTTAAGATCGATGATCAATTTTACGATGATTTAATTGCGTACGTTGATCATCAGCAAGCACGACGGGAATTATTCGACAATGACTAATCCCGAGCGCGCCTTACAATTATTAGGACTGGTCCGGCGAGCAGGTAAACTGGTTACCGGCGAGTCCTTTGTCCTAGCCGCCGTACGGGATCGATCAGCTAAATTGGTACTCATGGCCAGTGATACTGGTAAGAGTAGCCAAAAGCAATTCCGTGATAAAACGACGAGCTATAACGTCCCATTGAATGAATCATTTACTAAGGACCAACTGAGCACGGCCATCGGGTCGGCGCGCACGGTCATCGCAATTACTGATCCGGGATTTGTCCGGAAGTTACAACAATTACTTGAGTAGCCACCTGACGTTCTCGTGATCGGTAGAATATTAAGGAGTGTGAAGATATGGGGAAAAAGCGAATCTATGAACTCGCAAAAGAAATTAATGTCTCCAGTAAACAGATCATCGCGAAAGCCGAAGAAAAAGGCTTTCCGGTGAAAAACCACATGTCAACGCTCGGCGAGAACGAAGAACGTCAGTTACGGGCTGCTTTTAAGCCTCAAGGCAAGCCAGCAGCTAAACCAGCCGCTGGTAAGTCGCAGCCGGCTCGGCAATCTGCGTCAAGTACGCAGGCTGCGCGACCAGCACAATCCGGGAACCAAACCCGTGGCAACGCAACGACTCACCAGAATCAGAATCATGGGAGTTCGCAGCAGTCCGGTAACCAGCAGAAGTCGTCGACGAACGGGAATCAACAACGTTCACAGCAGAATTCAGCTGGCGGGAACCGTAACCAACAGAACGGCAATAATGGCAACCGGAACCATAATAATGGTAATGGGGGCAACAATCAGAATCACCGTAACAACAATAAAAATAATGGCCAGACCGGGAGTACACACACTGAGCAACACAATTCCGGTACCGGCAGATTTGGTGGAAGCTTGAATAATAATACAAACAATAGTAACGGCCGGCGTAGTAGCAACGGTGGCAACGGCAATAGCCGTGGGGGCCGTAATAACCGGAACAACCGCAATAACCGCCGTCGTAATAATAACAACAATAATCGTTACAAGAAGAACCAACGGATTAAAGACACGAACCAACACAAGGGCGCACCAGAACGGAAGAACAAAGCTTTACCAGAAGTTTTGGTCTATTCCGATGGGATGAACGCCCAAGACTTGGCAAAAATCTTACACCGTTCTTCAGCTGAAATCGTGAAGAAACTCTTCATGTTGGGTGTCATGGTCAACCAAAACCAATCCCTGGACAAGGATACGATTGAAATTTTGGCTGACGACTACGGCATCAAGGCCCAAGAAAAGGTTGAAGTTGACGTTTCTGATATCGACAAGGCCTTTGAAGAAGAAATGGCCAACAAGGATCACCTGGTTTCACGGGCACCAGTCGTTACCATCATGGGTCACGTTGACCATGGGAAGACGACGCTGTTGGACCACTTGCGTCATTCTCACATTACTGAGGGTGAAGCCGGTGGGATTACGCAGGCCATTGGGGCTTACCAAGTCCACTACAATGACAAGCTGATCACCTTCTTGGATACCCCAGGACATGCGGCCTTTACTGAAATGCGGGCTCGTGGTGCCGAAATCACCGACATCACTGTCTTGGTGGTTGCTGCCGATGATGGGGTTATGCCACAAACCATCGAAGCCATTCACCATGCGAAGGCTGCTGGGACGCCAATTATCGTGGCTGTGAACAAGATCGATAAGCCAGGTGCTAACCCGAACCACGTCATGGAACAATTGACGGAATACGAATTGATTCCTGAAGACTGGGGTGGCGACACCATCTTCGTTGAAATTTCAGCGAAGTTTGGCAAGAACATCGACGAACTGCTCGACATGATCTTGCTGCAGTCCGAAGTCTTGGAATTAAAGGCGAACCCTGAACAAAACGGTGCTGGGAACGTTATCGAAGCCCGTTTGGATCAAGGTCAAGGTTCCGTTGCGACCTTACTCGTTCAACAAGGCACCTTACACGTTGGGGATCCAATCGTTGTCGGGAACACGTTTGGTCGTGTCCGGACGATGGTCAACGAACGTGGTCGTCGGATCAAGGACGCCGTACCATCAACCCCTGTTGAAATTACTGGGTTGAACGACGTGCCAGAAGCTGGGGACCGGTTCGTGGTCTTCAACGATGAAAAGACTGCTCGGGCAGCCGGTGAAGAACGGGCCAAGGAAGCCTTGGTCAAGGAACGCCGGAACACGAGTCATGTCACGTTGGACAACCTCTTCGATTCCCTTAAGGAAGGCGAAATGAAGGAAGTCGACGTGATTATCAAGGCCGACGTTCAAGGTTCCGTTGAAGCCTTGGCTGGGAGCTTGAAGAAGATCGACGTCTCTGGCGTTCGGGTCAACATCATTCACTCTGCCGTTGGGGCCATTAACGAAAGTGATGTCACTTTGGCGGAAGCCTCAGATGCCATCATTATCGGATTCAACGTTCGCCCAACGCCACAAGCACGGGCCCAAGCCGACAGCGACAAGGTCGACATTCGCCTGCACAACGTCATCTACAACGCCATCGATGAAATTGAGACGGCGATGAAGGGGCTGCTGGAACCAACCTACGAAGAAGAAATCACTGGTGAAATTGAAGTCAAGGATATCTTCCATGCCTCTAAGGTCGGCACAATTGTCGGTGGGATGGTGACTGAAGGTTACGTCAGCGCTGATAGCGACGTCCGGTTGATCCGTGACGGCGTGGTCATTTACGAAGGTAAGCTGGGTAGCTTGAAGCGGTTCAAGGACGACGTCAAGCAAGTTAAGATGGGTTACGAATTAGGGTTAACTATCGAGAACTACAACGACATCAAGGTAGACGACGTGATCGAAGCCTACGTGATGAAGGAAGTTCCCGTTAAATAAATAATCGGAGGCAAACGCCATGGCACAATATCGAGTTGGCCGGTTGGAACAAGAAATCCAGCGGGAAGTTACGGATATTCTCCTAAAACGTGTCCGCGATCCGCGGGTCGAGGGCGTCACCGTTACCGGTGTGGAAGTCACAGGTGACTTGCAGCAGGCAACGATTTACTACAGTATTTTATCCGACAAGGCTTCTTCAGCGGAAAAGACGCAGCAAGGTCTGAACAAGGCCACTGGGTTGATCCGGTCCGAATTGGGTTCACGCTTAAGCATCTACAAGACGCCAGAGCTGAACTTCGAACAGGACTCTTCCGTGCGTTACGGGAGTCACATCGATGAACTGTTAAATGATTTACATCGCCGCGAGTAATCGCAGGTGTTAGAAGGGCGTCGGTCGTTAATGACCGGGGTCCTTTTTCTGTGGGGTGGTGGCAAAAAGATTGGGGGATGAACATACCTGAGAAGTGGGGTGACGGGAAGCAGACAGCGACTCAGGTCCACACAATTCTGGGGTTTCCATTAGCCAGCAACCTTTTGTCTGTGGTAAACTATATGAGCTATGCATCTTAGGATTAATTAAAGCAACTTGATAGCCAAATGAGACGTGTTATTGCATGAATGCGGGACCAGTTAGTCTGGACTGCAGGATTGGTGAAAATGGGTGGCTAACGTAAGCGACCAGAGGCGGGCCAAAATTCCCGGCTGTGTCGATGCTCTTAGCTGAGTGACTTTCTCAGTTTAGAGCATGGGACGACCTTGGAGACTGGTGTTTTTCCAGGCTTCAAGGCGAGCTGGAAGACCGGGCCTCAGGCTGGAGGCGTTCCCCACCGCAGGGAGTTTTGAACCCGCCGCCGGAAGCGGATGGTTAGAGACTTTATTTTTACCAGTAACTAACACGTAGAAATGAAACGGAGGAACCAGCATGGATGGGATTATCCCCCTGTATAAAGAACGCGGCATGACCAGTTTCGACTGTGTTGCCAAACTGCGTCACATTTTACACACCAAAAAAGTTGGCCACAGTGGCACATTGGACCCCAGCGTCGACGGTGTTTTGCCAATTTGTATTGGTTCAGCGACCAAGGTCGTTCCGTACCTGATGGCCTCCGGTAAAATGTACCGGGGAACCGTCACGTTAGGCTTTGCGACCACGACCGAAGATTTAGATGGTGAGGTCGTGGAGAAGCAACCGTTGACTACGCCGTTCACCTTTGAACAATTAACGGCTGCGACGGCGAAATTGACCGGGATTATTCAACAGACGCCACCGATGTTTTCCGCGGTCAAAGTCAACGGACGTAAGCTGTACGAGTATGCGCGTGCTGGTGAAACGGTTGAACGTCCCACGCGGACGATTACGGTCGACCACTTTACGTTGACCGATGCTGGTACCTTTGACGCCGACGCCGGGACCCAGACCGTGGCCTTTGAAGTGGCCTGCTCCAAGGGAACCTACGTCCGGACGCTAGCCGTTGACCTGGGTCGCCAGCTCGGCGTGCCCGCGGTCATGTCCTCGTTGACGCGGCACAAAAGTGGGGGCTTCACCCTGGACCAGACGGTGACGTTGGACCAGGTAGCCGAAGCCATGGCCAATGAGGACCTGAGTCCCATCTTGCGGCCAATCGACTATGCCTTGGCGGAATACCCACACGTGGCTCTGAGCGACCGTGTCTGGGCTTTAGTGAAGAACGGGGTCTTCCTGACAACGGAAGAGGTGGACGGCGCTACGGCACCGGAAATCGCCCTGACGTATCAAGGTGCGACCAAATGTCTGTACCAGTGGTCTGAAGAAAAACAACAATATAAACCGCTAAAAATGTTTGCGGTGAACTAAGTTTTGAGAAGAGGAATTTCCAATGGAAGTTATTCACATACATCACCCCTTAGATGCACGTCAGATTCCCGATGAGCCGGTCGTCTTGGCCATGGGCTTTTTCGATGGCGTTCACCGAGGGCACCAGGCGGTCATCAACCGGGCGAAGGCGGTGGCACAAGCCAAGGGCGTCAAGTTAGCCGTTTTGACTTACGATCACCATCCAGCCCTGGTTTACCGGCCATTACAAGCGGATGATCAAAAATATCTGAGTCCCATCAAACGGAAGCTGGAACAACTGGACCGTTTGGGCGTTGACCGGGTCTTTTTGGTGAACTATACCGGTGATTTCGCTTCACAAACGCCCCAGGAGTTCGTTGACAACTACCTGGTCGGCTTTCACACGGTGGCCGCAGTGGCGGGCTTTGACCACACCTACGGCAAGAAGGACGTGGCCAATATGGACTTGTTGCCAGGCTATGCCCAGGGACGCTTTGAGGTGATTACCGTGCCAGAAGAGGCTAACGGCACGCAAAAGGTGAGCTCCAGCCATATTCGCGAAGCCATGAAGGCAGGAGACATTGACTTGGTTAACCAGTTACTGGGCTATACCTACCGTTCGACCGGGCTGGTGGTTCACGGCGAGGCCCGGGGCCGGACGATTGGGTACCCAACGGCCAACGTCTTGGCACCCCAAAACGAATGGATTCCTGGTATCGGCATCTATACGGCTCGACTTAAAGTCGGCGCCATCTGGTACCCTGGGATGGTCTCTGTGGGCCGCAACGTGACCTTTGGGGATAACCGGCCCATCACAGTGGAAATGAACCTGTTGGACTTCCAGGGCGACCTGTACGGCGAACCCGTTGAGGTCGAATGGCACCACCGGCTTCGTGGCGAGGTCAAATTCGACGATGCGGACGGGTTAGTGGCCCAGTTGAAGCAGGACGAGGACAATACGCGCGCCTACTTCCAGCAACTAGCAGCGCACGAATCATAATAGGCTAAACTAGGTGTTCGTTGCGCCTCCGGGCTGGTGAAAATAGGCCGTGACGCTGTCGTGTCAGTTCCCGACGGCGGGCTCAAAGCGCCCTGCTGTGGGGCCGGTTCCAGCCAAAGGGCGGGCTTCCACCTCAACTTTGTGCCTGAGAAGCGGTCACAAAGGTTGTCCCATGGGCTAAGCTGAGAAAATCACTCAGCTAAGGCCATCGACACAGCTGGTCACTTTGGCCCGCCTCTGGTCACTAACATTGACTGCGTGGCCCATTTTCACCAGCTCTGCGGCTGACACTGGTTTAGACCGTGATACATTTGTTTCTGAGCCCTATGTGTCGTTAACTTGAGAGCAAGGTGGGCTAGTTTAATTCGTAGCTCACTCAATCATATTTCGCAATAAATCGTGTCACGCACTTCCCGAAACTGGGTTGTGGCGTGGCATTTTTATTTTTTGCTCGACCATTTTGACAAATTAATTGGGTGGATGTCAGGGACGTGTTACCATCTGGCGTGGTGATACGGGTGGTAATGGCTATTATTGGTTTTACCCTTAAAAATCACCAAAAATGGGTATTTTTCTCAGTGAATTCAAAAAATTAGCACTTAATAGCAACGATTGCTAAAAATTCTACCAGATTTCTTGACTTCAAAACCGGGTTTTGCTACATTATATATGTGTCTTAGCACTTGTGATGTTTGAGTGCTAAAAAAGGGGTGATTGTGATGCTTTCAGAAAGACAAATGATGATTCTGCGAGCCGTTGTCCGCGACTTTACTAACACTGGTGTGCCAGTGGGGTCCAAGACATTAGCCAAGCAGTTACCCATCCACGTAAGCTCAGCGACAATTCGTAACGAGCTGGCGGCGTTGGAAGAGCAGGGGCTCATTGAGAAAACCCACTCGTCTTCCGGTCGAATTCCTTCTGGCGAAGGTTACCGGTACTACGTCGACCACTTGGTTAAACCAGATCCGTTACGGCCCAACGATATGGACGTGATTCAGTCTTCGTTAGGTGGCGATTTCCATAAGATTGACGAAATTATTTCGCAATCGGCAACGATTTTGTCCAACCTGACTAGCTACACAGCCTTTACGTTGAAGCCAGAATTGAAGAACAGTCGTCTCAGTGGGTTCCGGTTAGTGCCACTCGGCAAGCGGCAAGTGATGGCCATCCTGGTCACCGATAGTGGTGATGTGGAGAACCAGACCTTCGACGTGAACGAGACGGTGACTGGGGACCAACTCGAGGCGGTCGTCCGGTTGATTAACGATCAGCTGGTTGGTTTGACGTTGCCAGAGGTCCTACAGAAGTTACAAGCAGATATTCCGATGAAAATCGCCAACTATTTACAAAGTCCCGAGGGCTTCCTAGATATCTTTGGCGACGTGCTCACCCGGGCCGCACAAGAGCGGTTCTACGTGGGCGGTCGGCTCAACCTGTTGAACTTCTCGCAGGACAGTGACGTGGATTCACTGAAGTCGTTGTACTCATTGATCGATAAGACCGATGACATTGCCAACGTTTTGGGGCAACCGAGTGATAAGATTTCCGTGCAAATCGGAAATGAAATGACCAACGATGCGCTCCGTAACTTCAGTTTGATCACCGCCACCTACGACGTTAACCAGCACGGCAAGGGTATGATCGCCATTCTGGGACCGACCCGGATGCCATATTCACGGATGTTGGGAATTGTCGGTGCGTTTCGTGAAGAGCTCGCGAAAAAACTATTAGATTATTATCGGTTTTATGACGAGTAAAGAAAGGGAGGTTTTTTATCGTGGCTGACAAGCAACAACCATCCACTGATGATGAAACTGCGGCAAAGGCCGCCACTACTAAGCAAGACCCAGACAAGACTGAGCAAGGCGCAGCAGCGGAACCAAAAGCCGCCGCTAAGCCAACCGTTACGGCTGAACAGTTAGCCGCCGTGCAAAAGAAGGCGGATGACTTCGAAGACAAGTATCTTCGGGCCGAGGCGGAAGTGCAGAATATGCAGGCGCGTTACCAAAAGGAACAAGCGTCGCTCATCAAGTATGATGGTCAGCAACTCGCGAAGGACGTGCTCCCCGTGATTGATAATTTGGAGCGAGCTTTAGCGGTTGAAGCGACCGATGATGCCAGCAAGCAGATCAAGAAGGGTGTTCAGATGACATACGATCACATGGAAGACGCGTTGAAGCGTAACCACGTGACCGAGATCGAAGCACTGGGCAAACCATTTGATCCAACGTTACATCAGGCTGTTCAGTCCGTGCCCGTTAGTGATGGGCAAACGGCTGAAACAGTGGTTAACGTGCTGCAAAAAGGCTACCAACTGAAGGACCGGGTTCTCCGGCCAGCAATGGTTGTCGTGGCACAATAAATTTATAAATAAAAACTAAAAAAGAGGGAATTTTTGATGGCAAGTAACAAGATTATCGGAATTGACTTAGGGACGACGAACTCTGCTGTCGCCGTTCTCGAAGGTAGCACGCCTAAGATCATCGCGAACAAGGAAGGCGCCCGGACGACGCCATCCGTTGTCGCTTTTAAAGACGGCGAAACGCAAGTTGGTGAAGTGGCCAAGCGCCAAGCAATCACCAACCCTAACACCATTTCATCTATCAAGAGTCACATGGGTGAAGCTGGCTTCAAGGAAACGATTGATGGCAAGGATTACACGCCAGAACAAGTTTCCGCAATGATTTTACAACACCTGAAATCATTCGCCGAAGATTACATTGGCGACACGGTTGACAAGGCCGTTATCACGGTCCCAGCTTACTTCAACGATGCCCAACGGCAAGCGACGAAGGATGCCGGTAAAATTGCTGGCTTGAACGTTGAACGGATCATCAACGAACCAACGGCCGCTGCTTTGGCTTACGGTTTGGACAAGCAAGACAAAGATGAAAAAGTCATGGTCTACGACCTTGGTGGTGGGACCTTTGATGTTTCCATCCTGGACTTAGGTGACGGTGTCTTCGATGTGCTCTCCACGAACGGGGATACGCATTTAGGTGGGGACGACTTTGACCAAAAGATCATGGACTGGTTGATTGCCGGCTTCAAGGACGAAAACGGTGTCGACTTATCTAAGGATAAGATGGCTGTTCAACGGTTAAAGGACGCTGCTGAAAAGGCCAAGAAGGACCTTTCTGGTGTGACTGAAGCCTCAATCAGCTTGCCATTTATCTCCGCTGGCGACAACGGTCCCTTGCACTTGGAAAAGAGCTTGAGCCGTGCTAAGTTCAACGAATTGACTGCTGACCTGGTTGAAAAGACTCGGATCCCCGTTGAAAATGCGTTGAAGGATGCTGACTTACAAGCTAGCGACGTTGACGTTGTCATCTTAAACGGTGGTTCTACACGAATTCCAGCCGTGCAAGAAGCCGTACAAAAGTGGACGGGTAAGGAACCTAACCACTCCATCAACCCTGATGAAGCCGTTGCTTTAGGTGCCGCCGTTCAAGGTGGGGTTATCACCGGTGATGTGAAGGACGTTGTTTTACTTGATGTGACGCCATTATCCTTGGGTATCGAAACCATGGGTGGGGTCTTCACCAAGTTGATCGACCGGAACACAACCATTCCTACCAGCAAGTCACAAGTCTTCTCAACTGCTGCTGACAATCAACCAGCCGTTGATATCCACGTCTTACAAGGTGAACGGCCAATGGCTGCTGACAACAAGACGTTGGGTAACTTCCAACTTGCTGACATTCCAGCTGCCCCTCGTGGTGTTCCTCAAATCCAAGTGACCTTCGATATCGACAAGAACGGGATCGTTAACGTTTCTGCCAAGGACATGGGCACGAACAAGGAACAAAAGATTACCATCAAGAGTTCCGACGGTCTGTCTGACGAGGAAGTTGAAAAGATGATGAAGGAAGCTAAGGAAAACGAAGCTTCCGATAAGCAACGTAAGGAAGAAGTCGACACCAAGAACGAAGTCGACCAATTACTCTTCCAGACCGACAAGACGTTGAAAGACGTTAAGGGTAAGGTCTCTGACGATGAAATCAAGAAGGCTGAAGATGCCCGCGATGCCCTGAAGAAAGCCCAAGAAGCGAACAACTTGGACGATATGAAGAGCAAGAAGGACGACCTGAACAAGATCATCCAGGACCTCTCCGTCAAGTTATACCAACAAGCACAACAGGCACAACAAGCACAAGGTGCTGACGGCGCCGCTGCTGGCCAAGCCAGTGGTGATGCTAAGAGTGATGGTAAGGATGACAACACCGTTGACGGTGACTTCCACGAAGTTAACGACGACGATAAGAAGTAATCTTACTGTCAGTGTGTAAGCAGAAAGTCAGAGTCCGTGGGGCTTTGGCTTTTTGTTTCGAGTATGCTATTCTTACTAGAGGAAGTTTTAACAGCTGAATCGGTTGTACCGAGTCTAGCTAGCGAACAACGCTAGTAACGGAAATATCGGAATTGATTGGGAGGAAAAAGATGGCGGAAACGGACTTATATGGCGTACTGGGCGTCGCAAAGGATGCCAGCCAAGCAGAAATTAAAAAGGCCTATCGCAAATTGTCAAAGAAGTATCACCCGGACTTGAATAAGGCCCCTGACGCGGCGGAGAAATTCAAGGCTGTGCAGGATGCCTATGACGTTTTGGGTGACGAACAGAAGCGGTCTAACTATGATCAATATGGTTCTGCTGATGGCGCACAAGGCGGTTTCGGTGGCTTTGGCGGCGGTCAACAGGGTGGCTTCGGCGGCTTTGGTGGCGGCGGTGGTTTCGACGACATCTTTAACCAATTCTTTGGTGGCGGTGGCGGCCAACGTAACCCGAATGCCCCACGGCCAGGTCGGGACCTGCAATACCAAATGGACTTGAAGTTTGAAGAAGCCATTTTTGGGAAGAAGACCAAGATCAAGTATACCCGTGAAGCCCAATGCCACACCTGTGGCGGGAACGGCGCTAAGCCAGGGACTTCACCCGTCACTTGTCACCAATGTGGCGGTTCCGGTTATGTCACGACTGAAACCAACACGCCATTAGGCCGGATGCGGAGTCAACAACCTTGTCCTGTCTGCCACGGTACGGGCCAAGAAATCAAAGAAAAGTGCCCAACCTGTGGGGGTACCGGTCATACGGAAGACCAACACGAAGTTGAAGTCACCATCCCAGCTGGGGTCGATGACGGACAACAAATGCGGTTACAGGGCCAAGGCGAAGCCGGTCAAAACGGTGGTGGCTATGGTGACCTGTTTATCATCTTCCAAGTGGAACCTAGCAAGGACTTCCGGCGTGATGGCACGGAAATCTACTTCAATCAAGACGTTTCATTTGTCCAGGCTACCCTTGGGGATGACGTCACGGTCAAGACGGTCCATGGTGACGTTAAGCTGAAGGTGCCAGCCGGTACCCAAGGCGGCACGACCTTCCGTTTGAAGGGCAAGGGTGCGCCAAGATTGCGGGGCAATGGTAACGGTGACGAACACGTGACCGTGAAGGTTGTCACACCTAAGAACCTGAATAAGGGGCAACGCGATGCCTTACGTGACTTTGCGAAGGCCAGTGGCGAAAGTGTTACAGGTACTGGCAAAGGAAACTTATTTAACAAAATGCGCGACAAGTTCAACGAAAATTAAGCATGGGTTAAGAATGCGTAAATAGTTGATATATCAAGGCTGCTGACGATTGTCAGTGGCCTTTTTTGATGGGCAAAATAACCGTGACCCCCCTGAAATGAAAAGAAAGGTTTAAGGTTGAGTGAGGTTGTTTGCAATCCGGGTAGGGCAATGATATTCTCAGAACATAAGGAGCGTGGTAGGGACCACATAAGCTCCAGGCTTAGTCAGCGTCGATTCGTCGGGGAGTTACCGACCTGGTTAAGTGGTGTACGGACGTCGACTTTGGGGGCGAATCGGTCGACAAACTTTGGGGGTGAATTTCATGAGAGCAAAGTGGCTGGCTTTATGGCATCAGCCGGTGGTCGCTTTTATTGGCTGGACCTTATTCTACTTTGTGATTTTGATGGCGTTGGTTTATTTATACGGGTATAGCGGTTTGAATAATTCAACGTTCATTTACAACGAGTTCTAGTTGCGAGAACAACCAGCTCGCGGGAGTATGATTAATCTTTGGGGGGATTGAGTATGATTAGAAACATGATTACGGCCATGGATCAGTGGGCGCTCCAAGACCCGGAACGGTTAGCTTACGATGACCTTGGTCACACAAACACTTACGGGGAATTAAAACAACGTTCAGACGCCCTTGCGGCTCACCTGGACAGCATGGACCTACCGGCACACGCACCGATCATGGTGTACGGGGGCCAAACCTTTGACATGATGGCAACGTTCCTGGGAATCGTCAAGAGTGGTCACGCTTATGTGCCAATCGACACGCACTCACCATTGGAACGAATTACCACGATCAATGAGATTGCGCAACCAGCTGCGGCGATTGCTGTCAGCGACTTACCAACCACATTGGGTGACACACCGGTGATTACCGCCGATGACTTAACCACAATTTTTAACCAGTCCGTCGATTATCACGTGGACCATGGGGTTAGCGGGGATGACACCTACTACATCATCTTCACGTCAGGGACGACTGGGAAGCCTAAAGGGGTTCAGATTTCACACACCAATCTTTTAAGCTATGTGAACTGGATGCTGAGTGACGACTTCACGTTACCAGCTAATGCCCGCACGTTATCACAAGCGCCATACTCGTTCGACCTGTCCGTCATGGATTGGGGACCGACCTTGGCAGCTGGTGGCACGCTGGTGGCGTTACCAAAGACCGTCACGGATAACTTCCGCGCCTTGTTTGAAACCTTACCGACGATGAACCTGAACGTCTGGGTCTCAACGCCATCGTTTGTGGACATTTGCTTAATGGAGCCCACATTTGATGCCACTCATTATCCACAGCTCACCCGGTTCCTGTTCTGCGGCGAGGAATTGACTCATGCCACGGCAGCGAACCTGCACCAACGCTTCCCAAAGGCTCGGATCTTCAACACTTATGGTCCAACGGAAACCACGGTGGCGGTGACCCAGGTGGAAATTACCGAACAGATTTTAGCGGACTACCCACGGCTGCCAATTGGCTATGCCAAGGATGATACGACGATTACCGTTGTTGATGACCAGCTCCAGCCGGTGCCAGCAGGGACTGAGGGCGAGCTGATGATTAGTGGACCGTCCATGTCCAAAGGGTACCTGCACAATCCAGAGAAGACTGAAAAGGCCTTTGTGACAGTAGACGGGAAAACGGTTTACCGCTCTGGTGACTTAGGGGTTCAATTGGACAACGGATTGATCATGTACCGTGGCCGGACTGATTTTCAAATCAAGCTTCACGGCTACCGCATTGAACTGGAAGAAGTTAACCACTACCTGTCCCAAGAGGACCACATCCAAGTGGGGGTTGCCGTGCCACGGTACGACCGCAACCACAAGGTTAGCCAGTTGATTGCCTGGGTCGTGCCAAGCGAATCAGACATTGAAAGTGAATTAGCCCTGACCAAGGCTATCAAACAGAATTTACAGGGCGGCGACATGATGGAATACATGATTCCACAGCGCTTCGTCTACAAGGAAAGCCTACCGATGACCCCCAACGGCAAGGTTGATATTAAATCGATTATCGCCGAGGTCAATCAGTAATGTTGTCATTTGAACCTTACGGCAACCCAACGTACTTTGCCTTGTTGGGTGTGGCGTTACTGCCACTGATGATTGGTCTTCTGTACGGCAAACGGTCACGCCTGTACGAAACGTTGATCTCAATCTTCTTTCTGGTCTTAACCTTTGGCGGTCCGAAATGGACGCAAGGGGTGGCCTTGATCATCTACATTTTGTACGAAGTGGCGTTGACCTGGGGGTATGCCGTTTATCGCAAGCACCAAAATTCGGGGCCGATATTTTACCTGATGGTGATTCTCGCCATTATTCCGTTGACCATCGTGAAGGTCACACCCGCCGTGGAAAACGGTCAGGCTTCCCTGATTGGGTTCCTGGGGGTCAGCTACCTGACGTTCCGGGCGGTGCAAACCATGATGGAAACGCGGGATGGCACGTTAAAAGACTATCAGGTCATGACGTTCTTACAGTTCATGCTGTTCTTCCCCACGATTTCATCTGGGCCCATTGACCGTTACCGGCGATTTGAAGCCGATTACCGGTCAGTGCCCGACCGTGAGAAATATCTCGGGATGATTCAAAAGGGGATTCGTTACATCTTCGTTGGCTTCTTGTACAAGTTCATCCTGGCGTACTACTTCGGGACAATGCTGATGCCTAAGCTACAAGTGATGGCGATGCATTCTCGGGGCGGCTTCCTGGACTTGTCGTGGCCGGTGCTGGGGTACATGTATGCTTACAGTGCTGACTTGTTCTTTGACTTCGCGGGGTACTCGTTGTTTGCCGTCGGAACGTCCTATATCATGGGCATTGCGACGCCAATGAACTTCAATCAACCGTGGCGGTCACCGAACATCAAGGATTTCTGGAACCGGTGGCACATTACCTTGTCCTTCTGGTTCCGAGACTTTATCTACATGCGCCTGGTTTTCTGGTTCATGAAGCATAAGGTCTTCAAGAAGCCAACCACCACGGCTAACGTGACGTACATTATTAACATGTTGGTCATGGGGTTCTGGCACGGGGTCACCTGGTACTACATCACGTACGGGCTGTTCCATGGGTGTGCGTTGGTTATCAACGACACCTGGCTGCGGTACAAGAAGAAGCACCGGGCCAGTGTGCCACACAACGGCTTCACCCAAGTATTTGCCATCTTCTTAACGGCAAATATGGTCTGCTTCAGCTTCCTGATCTTCTCAGGGATGCTGGATAAATTATGGTTTCATTAAGTAGGGTTATAACTATTATTTAGGGGGAAATTATTATGGATATCAAAGAAACTGTTTTAGGGATTTTGAACGACTTAACGGGTAACGATGTTAGCGGCGCCATGGACGACAACTTGTTCGACAGTGGCCTGATGGACTCTATGGGGTCTGTTCAACTATTATTGCAATTACAAGGGGACCTAGGCATCAACGTGCCCGTTTCTGAATTTGAGCGGTCAGAGTGGGACACGCCCAACAAGATCATTGCGAAAGTCGAAAGTCTGGCTTAGCCAATGGCAAAGCGATTACTACGGATCTTTGGTCCGTTAATTCTCGCGGCGATTCTGGTTTTTGCGGTGTTGGCAATGCCCGTTACCTGGGGCTTCAGTCACGTTAGCGCGGCTCGTGAACGGCAGGCGGCAGTTTCCTTGTCACCCAACGTCTTACGAGGGAAGCATATGAAGGAACAGGCGCTAAAGGATGGCTACGTGCCATTCTTTGGTTCCTCCGAGTGGTCACGGTTTGACCCCATGCATCCGTCCGTGTTGGCCCAGAAGTACAAGCGGTCTTACCGGCCATTTCTGCTGGGGGCCCGGGGCTCACAGTCTCTGACACAGTACTTCGTGATGCAAAACATTCAGGGCGAATTGCGGAACAAGAAAGCTGTCTTCGTGATTTCACCACAATGGTTCGTGAAGAATGGGACCCGGAAAGACGCGTTTGGCTTCTACTACTCACAATTACAAACGGCGGAATGGCTGACCCATTTCCGGCACGATGCGATTGACCAGTACGCGGCCCAACGGTTGCTCCAAATGCCCGCAGCTAATTCGGACCACTTCATCTACGCTGCGCTACAATGCGTGGCCAAGGGTGAAAAGTTGACGGATTTCCAGCGGTTCTACCTGCAAACGCGCAAGAATATGCTGACACAAGAAGACCAGTTCTTCTCCGGCATTGACCTGCCATCGCAAAACCTCAATCGGGTGAACCAGCAAGCCAAGAAGTTACCCACTCATTATTCCTACTCGGCACTGGATCGCCTGGGTGGTCAGTTAGGGAAAGCTGCGACGGGTGATAACCGATTCCACATCAGCGATAAGTTCTATAAGCAAGGGCTGAAGAAGGAATTGAAGACGGGCAATCTGAAGAACTTCCAGAAGAACCTGTCGTACACCAAGTCGCCGGAATTCGCTGACTTCCAGCTGTGTCTGGATCAATTCTCACGGTTGAACACCAACGTGCTCTTCATCATTCCACCAATCAACGCGCGGTGGCAGAAGTACACGGGCTTATCGGCCACGATGCTCAAGCAATTTGACCAAAAGATTCACTACCAATTACAATCACAAGGGTTCAACAACATTGTTGACCTCAGCAACAAGGGGAACGTGCCGTACTTCATGACGGATACGATTCACTTGGGCTGGCGTGGTTGGTTGGCCGTCGATAAAAAGGTCAATCCGTTCCTCAGTAAGCAACAACCGCAACCGCACTACGCGATTAGCGACAAATTCTACAGCAAGCAATGGCAGAACTTGGCGCCAAGCGATTTGAAGCAGTATGAGGCGGACAATAAATAGATGTTAACTGGCGGGTATCCCTTTTGATGGGGTGCCCGTTTTTTAATTTGGAAGGAATGAAGATGAAATTTTGGCATCAAACAAGTTGCCGATTGCTTATTGGATTCAGTAGGGGTTAAAGTTAAGAAAATGCGATGGCTATGTTATAATTGTTGAGAATGGCGTTTAAGAAAGTAGGAAATCAACATGGATCTTGAGAAATTAAAGCAACATCAAAAATACATCCGTAACTTTTCCATCGTGGCCCATATTGACCACGGGAAGTCCACGATTGCGGACCGAATCTTGGAGTTAACGGATACCATTTCCAAGCGCGACATGCAAGATCAAGTGTTGGATAACATGGACCTTGAGCGTGAACGCGGAATTACGATTAAATTAAACGCGGTTGAATTGACGTATCACGCCAAGGACGGCCACGACTATGAATTTCACCTGATTGATACACCTGGGCACGTCGACTTCTCCTATGAGGTTTCACGGAGCCTGGCAGCCTGTGAAGGGGCCGTCCTGGTCGTGGATGCTGCGCAAGGGGTCGAAGCTCAGACGTTGGCCAACGTTTATTTAGCCTTGGACGACAACCTGGAAATCGTGCCGGTCGTTAACAAAATCGACCTGCCCGCCGCTGATCCCGAAAAAGTTAAGAAAGAAATTGAAGATGTGATCGGGTTGGATGCGTCCGACGCCGTTTTGGCCAGTGCCAAGCAGGGTATCGGGATTCCAGAACTGCTGGAACAAATCGTGGCCAAGGTGCCCGCACCTAGTGGTGACTTGGATGCGCCGTTGAAGGCTTTGGTCTTCGACTCCGTTTACGATGATTACCGGGGCGTTGTGCTGAGTGTCCGGGTATTTGAGGGTACGGTTCAACCCGGCGATAAGATTCGTCTGATGAACAGCGGTAGTGAATATGAAGTGACTGAGGTCGGGGTCAACTCGCCTAAGCCAATTTCACGCGATTACCTGATTGCCGGTGACGTGGGCTACATCACGGCCAGCATCAAGGACATCACGGATACGCGAGTGGGTGATACCGTCACCAATGCGGCTAAGCCTGCCGACAAGGCCTTGCCTGGGTACCGGGAAATGAGTCCCATGGTTTACGCCGGGCTCTATCCAACCGACAACGCGAAGTTAAACGACTTGCGTGAGGCTTTGGAAAAATTGAAGTTGAACGATGCCGCATTGGAATTTGAACCCGAAGCGTCGCAGGCGTTGGGTTTTGGGTTCCGGTGTGGGTTCTTGGGGATGCTCCACATGGACGTCATCCAGGAACGCTTGGAACGAGAATTCAACTTGGACTTGATCACCACGGCACCATCCGTTACCTACCACGCGTACTTGACGGACGGTGGCATGAAGGAAGTTGAAAACCCTGCAGAAATGCCGGAAGCTTCTGCCATTAAGCGGATTGAGGAACCCATCGTGAAGGCCACGATTATGGCGCCTAACGAATACGTCGGGGCCGTTATGGACCTGTGTCAACACCGACGGGGCCAGTTCTTGACGATGGAATACCTGGACGATTACCGGGTCAACATTATCTATAACATGCCGTTGTCAGAAATCATTTTTGACTTCTTTGACAAACTGAAGTCGAGCACCCGGGGCTACGCTTCCTTGGATTACGAGCGGGCCGGGTACCAACAGGCCGACTTGGTCAAGATCGATATTCTCCTGAACGGCGACAAGGTCGATGCCTTGAGCTTCATCGCGCACCGGACCTTCGCCGCCCAACGGGGTCGTGAAATTGCGTCTCGGTTGAAGGGTATTATCCCACGCCAAAACTTTGAAATCCCTGTGCAAGCAGCTATCGGGGCTAAGATCATTGCGAGAACGACGATCAAGGCCTACCGGAAGGACGTGACCGCCAAGCTTTACGGTGGTGACCGGACCCGACGGATGAAGCTGTTAGAGAAGCAAAAGGTTGGGAAAAAGCGGATGAAGGCTGTTGGGAAAGTGGATATCCCTCAAGAAGCGTTTATGGCTGTCCTCAAAACCGATGAGGATGAAACCAAGTAGTGACGCGGGTTCTAGGGGACTGCCTTTTCGGCTGCCGCCCATTTGCCTACCATTTGTCGACGGAATTGTTGGCGTGTCGACAAAATTAAATAATTTACTAAGATGGTGCACTGTCAGTTCTTCTGATGGAGCACCATTTTGCGAATATGTCGACGGTCTCAGAACTCATCTTCTCAGTAACATGGGAGTATGTGTCCATTGTAGTGCTAATTCTCGCATGACCCAGTCTGGCCTGAATTTCCTTAATGTTTGTATTGTTCTCTAACACCGTAGGACGCAAAGAACGGAAATAAAACGGAAACTCGAGCTTGTCCTGAACTTTACTAGCATGGTATTTTACGGAGTTTGGTGTAACGGAAGCCCCATTTTCCTTAGTGTTGTGGCGAAATTGAATTCTATATAATTCTTTCCAAAACAAACGCGTTGTTCCATCTGGTCTTTGCGCTTGCAATTTACGAGTCATAATCTTAGATTTATATAGTTAAGTTATAAATTCTGATTCTAACAAAAGATACACCTCTCATTGACAGAGGTGTATCTTTTGTTTGGTCCATACCTGATTAGTTAGCAGCATTTTTTTTGAGCGCTAAAGTTTCACGATATTCTTCTGCCTCTGGATTTCGCTTAAAATCAACGGTAACGTTCTTATATTTTTTGAGTTCCTCCTCGACATCGTCAATTGAAATATTAAAGTATTCTTTTCTCCCATTGACCTTGTTGATTCGCTCGTTCGAGAATCTGTTGTGAAGCTCGGCTTCTAGTTGGTAAGCATCTTCACTGAATATAAGGGCATGTACATCAAACTTGAAGGGGACAGAGGCGCTGCCAAGTTCATTGACCCTATCCATGGGTTCGAGGCGGCGTGTTACCCCAATTTTAAAAACGTTTTTTCCAAAAGAACCGATATTTGAGATGATATAAACGTATCCCGCAGTTGCGTGCTGTTCTCGATAATCAACTTCAGATTTTTGACTGTGTTGGTCGGCTAATTCGACTTTGAGCTTTTCGATTTCATCTAACAGACTTTGATTATTCGGGTCTTCTCTTGATTTTGCTTCGAGCTCACTAATTGCCTGAGAATAATGATGAATTTCTTTATCAATTTGTTTGCGTTTGGCCGCTATTTCACGTTGTAGGGCCTTTTCTTCTCGTTCTTTTGCTCGTTCTTCTCGGAGTAATTCTTTTTCTTCCTGAACTTTTTGTCGATATTCAAATGCTAAGTTAAGTTCCTTTATTTTTAAGTTCAGATATTCTGTGCTTAATTTGACATAAACAACATCATACATCTTGTTGTGTTGTTCAAAAGAGCGTTGAATACGTTTCTCGATTCGATCAAAGTTGGAGTAAGTAGCTTTACTGATAGCTTCTGTACATTCGTTGTTAAAGCTGCGTAGAATTGCTTTGACATTATTACGGTTCATTTTTCTACCTTGAGCCGAGCTGTTGTTTACAAGCCAATTTTCATTGCAACTAGCTGCAGTTTTATCTCGTATCATACGCTTCTGGCTATCACGAATTTCCGCCAAGACATTTTTATAATCTAAAGCCGTAGCAAAATCATACTGAGGCTTGTATAGTCCGTAAGAACTCATCTCTAAGTCTGGTTCTAAATCACTAATATCAGCACGTATGCTTTCCTTCTTCTGATTTAGTTCTTTAAGTTGATTTTCAAGCGATTTAATTTTGATATTTCTAGTGTCAGCTGTTTTTTTAAATTTTGTTTTGAGCTGTTCCTCATTCTCTTTTAGATTAGATAATTCTTGCTTTTCTGATTCTATCATTTCACTAAGCTTTAGAGGTTCCAGTTCATGGATAGAAAGCTTCAAATTTGCCTTCTTAGTTAACTCTTGTATTGAGTGTTCCAGCTCGATATTCATTCTTGAGAGTGCGTCGTTAGTTTCTTTTAAGTGTGCAATTTCATTTTTGAATTTTGAAGTTTTAAATATATCACTAAATGCCATATGAAATTTCCTCCTAGTAGGTATGGGCCAATGATTGTAGGTCCCAATCGATGATGTCCAAATTATATGTGGCTAATGTATTCATTATGACACATGAATATACTGCTGGGAAGATGTGGGATTTTTTATTGCTCCCCGTTTGTTTAGAAACTAAGCTTTCCAGACAAGTCATCCCCCATACATCACTAACCCAATCAATGGTAATCTACAGATATATTTAGCGACGTTAGACAACTGAAGGACGATTGAGGGGGAGTAGCGCATGACTAAGGGACTAGCATTTGCGTTTCATGGGGGACCAACCGCGTTTATTGATCGATTGGCCATTGTCATCGACGACCTGGATGACGAAGACTTGAAAATTTTGGAACAGGTTTGTGAATGGTCATGGACGAATCACTGTGTCATTCCGGTGGAGAGCTTTCGGTTATCACCAACTGAGGTCGAATGGCGGTTAACTAAGCTGGAACGGTTAGAACTGTTGGATCTTGGAGAACGCGTTTAAGTAGGGAGTCAACGACTGGCATCGGGGATGTTGGTCGTTGACTTTTTCTTCAAATTAAAACACCCAGGCACACGTCAATCGACGTGAACCTGGGTGTTTTGCATTGCTACGGAATAGGCTAAAAGTCCATTTAAATCTTTATTAGCCGATATTGTACAGAATATGTTTAAAGGTTGTCTTCGTCGTCCGCGTAGCAATTTTCTTTTTACTAGTGAACGGAAACTGACCAGAGAACTGTAATTGATTATGAGATAATTGGGTCAACTTTATCGGCTTTTTGCGATACTTAGGCGCCATGATTGAATAGTGATTGCCAGTTTGCTTCACAGAGGTCACCTTGAGTTGGAAGTAACCTTTGCCATAGGGGCCAGCATAAACGTAGTGGCGGGTTAAATGAATGGCCTTGGCCTGGCCAATGACTTTGACTGGGCCATGCTTGTAGTAGCCGCGCAACTGCGTGGGAACCGTTTTGGTCGTTTTAGCTTCAGCAGACACCGGTAGTCCGGCGGAGCCCAACAACAGACCGGTTAACAGCGTGATTGAAAGTGTTAGACGTTTATTCATTAAAATCATCCTTTACACCAAGATTTATGTAGACACGAATACACAGATTAATATACTGCTGAAATTGGGTGGAATAAAATGCATTCTTCGTTAGACTGTGAAGGGGATTGACCATCACAGTGAAAAACGGTTGCCTTTTCGGACAACCGTCGTAGCTGTTTCACTGTTAATATTTGTGATACCAATGATGACCCTTAGCCGCAACCACAAAGAAGGTTCGTGAATTGTGGGTATATTTATGTGGCGACTTGATCACCCAGACGCCACCGGAACTCATTAACCAGTGGGAAATCTTGACGTGGGCGCCCTTGTGAACGTAGCCGGCATCGGTAAAGCGGTTGGCGGCCTCGTACTTGCCGGTCCGCACCCGGTAAACGTGAACGGTCCGGGTGATTTTTACACGGCGGGTAGCCTTGGCAGCGTACGCATTACCATTTAAATAACTGGCGTGGACGGGGATGGCGGGTAAGCCGACCATGACCAGGGCCAGTAACAACAATCCCCATTTTCTCAAATGCATGAAACTCCTCCTAGAAAGACAATCAGCTTTTAACGTCGTCAGTTTTGGACGTCACCGCAGACCAGCAAAAAACGGCTAGCTAGTCGCCAGTCGTTTCAGTAGTCTAATGAATAAGGGACTTAGTCATTCGTGTTTACTCGCGTTCGGCGTCCTCGGCTAATTCCAGCCAAATGGTTAGGGGTGACGGGATGTAGTCCGGCCACTTTTCCATTTTCTTGGCACAGCGGTCCAACAGGTGGCTCTTGCCGTCCGTGGCGAGGTCCTCAAAGACCGTCAACGCTTCGGTATTGTCTTCTAAATCAACCTTCAGTGTTGGGGCACTGTGGCGCCACTCTTCAATCAAATCCTGATAGATCACGATTCTGCGTGCTTGTAAGATGGTGTAGTCCACACCTTCTACGTGGAGCTGCTTGGTGAATAGGTCATACTCGTCAAAGACCGCCGTTTGGGCCCGTTGCCAATCAGTTTCGGTAAAATCTGCTTGTTGTTCTTTCATCTTCGTCGACCTCTAGATTCACATAAAATATGTAGAATAGTTAATTTTTATTTATTCGCTAAACAAATGACCCTTTCCACAGTATAGCATTTTCTCGCGAAATAGTAAGCGGCTGGTTAGACCAATCGGTAGCACGCAAAAAGGCTGGCGGATGCACCAGCCTGACAGGCCTACTTTTCCCAGCCACACAACGTGTAGTGGTGGCTCTTTGCCCATTTCTTCGTCACGTGTTTGAGCTTACCCGCGTGATTCAGACCACGACAGGTTTTGTCGAAGTGATAACGATGGCCGTGGTTAGGGGCAATCCAGACTTTGGCGCTCTTGGCTTCGGCAGTAGGAACAGGGGCGGTCAGGGGTTCGACGACGCCACCCAGCGTAAAGGTGATGGCAATCAGGGTTAGGGCTTTGCGTAGTGTTTTCATTAATTTTCCTCCTAGGGAATCGCGTCAGCTTTTCAAGTCTTCAGAGTTTGGACCACTGATTAACTGGCTTGACTGTAGCCGGTGGCGTAGTCAATCGTGTAACCAGGTTCGACGTTAAAAATGTAGACGTTGAAGTGAATCTCGTTGGAGCCTAACGACTGCGCCCGCATTTGGACCCCACGGGCGACCAATTCACTACCCCGAAAAATGGGGGTCACGGTGTAACGCACGTAATGGGCCTTGCTAGCGTGGAGGTAGGTGGCGACGTCCATTTCGTTGTGTAGCATGAGCGGGCTGTTCAGGGTCCGCGTCCCAGTCATCAGGTTCTTCGGATTGTTATTTTGACCGGTAAATTGGTAGCCGATTAAATGACTCCGGTTGTACAACCAGCCGTGATGCGTGCGCTTGTTGTGCCAGCCGGTCGGATCGACGGTCAGAGATTCCCGCTTGGCACTCGGCATCAGCGACTGATTCAACAGAGCTTCGGCGCCGGTGACCCGGTTTTGACTGTCGAGATTGTGATACGTTTGCCAGGCACCATGGGCCTTGGACAGTTGTTTGCGACTAAAGCCCGGATTGTTGTGGTTGACGGTAATCTCCTGTTGGCCCGCGTAGGTGAGGGCGGCAAGGTTCGTGGTGGCCGCCGACTTGGTGGACCGTTTAGCGGCTGGTTTCTTCTTGGCGGATTTTTTAAGCTTGGCCTTGCGGTGGGCCAGGGACTTCTGCTCACTGGCTAGGCGGGCACTCTCAGCGGAATTGGCCTGCTCTAATTTTTTAGCCTGCTTTTGGGGCTGATGATCATAAACGACCTTGGTGCTGGTCGCATCGGCTGCGGCGGACTGTTTGTTATGGGTACAGCCGCTGAGCCCGATAAGTGCCAGACTCAGCAGTGTGGCCGTGATAGCGGTTAATTTTTTCATTTTATCGCAACGCCTTTCTGTAGCCGGCCGCCTTGGCTTGCGCTTCCGTTTGGAAGTAAACGGCGTTACTACTGTTCATGTGGTAGCCCGATTGCCCGGGTACGTGATAAATCTTGGAATTCTTGTTGCCAATGATCTGGCCGTTCTTGCCGGTGGTCAGGTCGCCTCGGGTATGGCGGGCGTGGCTAGACTGTGTCGTCGTGCTAGAACTCGCTGCCTTGGCTGCGGCTGCCTGACTGACCGCTTCCCGTGAGGCACTCTTGGCACTCGCCCGACTTTCGGACTGGCTAGAAGCCTGACTGGCACTGGCGGCTTTGCTGGCAGCGGCGGCCTGTGAGCTGGCTTGGGCAGCGAGTTGGTCGCTGGTCGCGGTCTGTTGGCTGGCAATCACGGCCAACCGGCGGGACTCGGCTTTGGCGCGCGCTAACCGCTTCGTGCCCACCTGAACGGTCTTGGTCTTGATGGTCGGCTGTGGGTTGTCAGCGGCTAGTCCGACCATGCCGCCAAAGAGGGCGAGAAAAATAAAGGCGCTCCCTAAAATCCTACGGCGATGGGGTTTGCGCAGGACCCAGTAGGCCGCACCGCCCCACAGGAGAATCCAAATAAGTGCAAACGTCATGTGATGATCAGCTTCTTTCCCCTAGTTTGCCACTTTAGTCCTGTATGTGTGCTACAAAGTAGTTGTGGCTCACCACCAATTCTACGGGCATGGACCGCCAGTCGCAAGACATTTTTGTAATTAATTCTAAAGATTGCGATGGTGAACAAAATTTTGCGGGTTAATGACGTCGTTAATAAAAATAGGATCAGTGGGACAACCTAAAAAGCCATGCCTTCCGCGACTCGCGGATAGACATGGCTGATTGAAGGGTTTTGTAATGATGAGGTGTGTTAGTAAGAACTGGTGAACTAAGCAACTTACTTGTCTTTTTTAAGCAGTTCGACGATTTCACGAAGGTACTTTTCTTCCTGCGTTGGCACGGGCTCGCTAGGTTCTTCCGCCGGTTTAGCCAGAATCTTGTTGAGTAGCTTAATCAACAGGAAGACCACGAAGGCAATAATCAGGAAATTAATGACGGAGTTGATGAAGGCCCCGTAGCGGAAATGGGCGCTGCCCACGGTGAGCACCAGGTTGGAGAAGTCAATGCTCCCCACAAAGATTCCCAGCAGGGGGTTGATCAGATTGGTGACCAACGAGTTGACGATGGCGGTAAAGGCTGCCCCGACAATAACCCCGACGGCCAGGTCCATGACGTTGCCGCGGGCGATAAACTCTTTAAATTCTTTTAACACGAGCGATTCCTCCTAAAGGTTTTGTCTTCTATTTTTAATGATTTGGGTAAAAATTGCAACCAAAACGCTGAGGCTAAAACGTTTAGCAACCAATGGGCCGATTGGCAACGAGGCACTCAACGATGCATGGCCGACTGTGCTGCGGTAGAATGGGTTTATAAGCAGACGAATTCAAGTATAGGAGGACTGATGATGGCGAGCATTCAGTTAAGTGACGCTTTGGTTGCGTTGCTACAGCGCAAAGGGTTGGCACAAAAAAATCTGATTTTGTTGACGGACGATGGTGGCGGCAAGTATTCCCTTCAGGGTGGGGCCTGTACGATTGGCACCAACTTCACGCTGATTGTAATCGATGCGCCTGACAAAGATTATCCGGTTAGCTTGCACAATGACCAGGGGATTCGGCTCTGGACATCCGACTACGATTTGATTTTTCTGGAAGCGGGCGTGGCCATGGATTATCGAAACGGCCAGATTTCAATCAAGGATGATGCGCATGCACTGCTGGATAACGCGGTTCAAATTGCGAATGGCCAGGACGTATTGGCTGCCTTCGCCCAGGGCATTACGTTGAAGGGTGAGTCTTGCTAAGCTTACAGTAACGCGTACCGAAAGTGAGCCGCTTTTTTTCAATTTAGTTGGTTCCAATGGTCCTGAAAGTATAGTACAATAAACAATGTAAGTGGTTTCAATCGGATTGCCAAATGCGTGAAATTTCCTGTAATCGACCGTGAAAAAAGTTTGGGAAGCCAGACATTTTGCTTGCAATCTAGTGAAAAATCAACTATTATCAATTATTGATACATTTTAAAACGGGTAGGCAACCGAACCGGCGTTGACGTCGGTTAAAAGCTGAGTAGATTGTCATGAATTAGGAGGTGATTACCATGCTGAGTCGAACCAAAGAGTTCTTACGGCAACATAACTATCGTTACGAAAAGTCGTATATTCGGCCATTGATGGCGCCAGAGAGCGTCTACGTGTTTAAATTCGGTCAAGATTCGCTCAATAATCGGGTAATCATTCGTTATGGTCACACGTGGACCGGCCGTCAGCGAATCAACGAGATTGATTTGCGGCTGCACAAACAAAAGCATCCACGCGTGTTTCAAAACGAGGCGGATATGTTAGATTACTTGGAAACGCAACTTGCCCAGCGCGAGCAACGTCACGCTGATCATCCGAGCGATACCGAGAAGGTCTAGGACCGTTTTGTTAATTATTTAATTTTAGCGGTGAGCCGCAGACAATTAAATTTGCCTGAGGCTCTTTTCTTTGGCCTGAATTTTGGCAATTCACAGCCGACTCCTCTATAATTGAAGAGTCAGCTTCTTTCCGGCGACCAACCTGCGTGAAAATCGCGGGTCAATGCCGCTCCCGGCGGCGGGATCAAGGTGGTCCTGCTATGGGGAACGGTTCCAGCCTGAGAAGCGGTCTTCCACCTCGCCTTGCAGCCTGGAAGAACACCAGTCTCCAAGGTCGTCCCGTGATCTAAGCTGAGAAAATGCCCTCAGCTAAGATCACCGACACAGCTGGCCACCTTGCCCCGCCTCTGGTCGCTAACACTGATCAGCAATCTTCAATGGGCTTGGACTGCAAGAATACGACTTGTGTGTGCCAGCTGTTAGCCAGTGCGTGCGGGTTAAACTTGTGTTACCCGCACGGAAGCATAGTGAAAGATAAAATATAGAAAATTAAACCCTCAAGGAGGATATTTACCCATGGAATGGACCGAAGTCAGTGTCATTACCACGAACGAAGCCGTTGAGGCCGTTAGCAATATTTTACAGGAAGCAGGAGCCAGTGGCGTGAAAATCGATGACGCCGCCGACTACGCCAACCTGAAGCCCGGCAAGTACGGAGAAGTTGTGGATCTTGCGACGATTCCGCACCGGACGTCTGGCGCGGAAATCAGCGCTTACTATCCCGAAACCATCTTTGTCCCAGAAATCTTGCCAACTATCAAGCAACGGGTCAGTGACCTGACCAAATTTGGCTTGGATCCTACGCCCGGGACGGTCACGACCAAGGCCGTGGACGACGAAAGCTGGGCAACGGCCTGGCAGAAGTATTACCATCCAGTCCGGGTCACCCGTTATCTGACGGTCAGCCCTAGCTGGGAGAATTACCAACCCGTTCAGGCGGATGAGCACGTGATTCGGTTGGACCCGGGGATGGCCTTTGGCACCGGGACGCACCCAACTACGCGGCTGTCACTGACGGCTTTGGAAATGGTGGTTCGCGGCGGCGAGACCATGTACGACGTGGGAACCGGTTCAGGGGTCTTGAGCATTGCGGCTAAATACTTGGGTGTCAAGGACATCACGGCCTTTGACCTCGATGACGTGGCCGTTCGTTCCGCCAAGACCAATCTGGACCTCAATCCCGTCGCAACGGACATCGTGGCTAAGCCCAACGACCTGTTAAATGGGATTCACAAGCCGGTTGATCTAGTGGTGGCCAACATTTTGGCCGAAATCATCCTGCCACTGATCCCCCAAGCTTGGGAAAACCTGCACGATGGCGGTTACTTCCTGACGTCTGGCATCATCGCCGACAAGCTGGATGAAGTTGTGGTTGCCCAGAAGAAGCAGGGCTTCATCATCGATAACATCCTGCAAATGAAGGACTGGCGTGGCGTGATTGCGCACAAGCCAACGGAGGATGACTAAGCATGCAACGGTATTTTTTGGAGGCAACTAGTCAGGATGGCGAACAAATTACCCTCTCACCGGCCATCTATCACCACTGGGTCACGGTCCTGCGTGCTGAGGTTGGTGCTGAAGCGGAGTTCGTGGATGACACGGCCCATTTATTTCACGGCCAACTCACGGCAGTGACTGGGGATTCGGCGACGGTCAGCTTGACGGCTGTCCCAACGCCAGCGGTCGAACTGCCCGTGGGTGTCACAATTATTTGTGGCTTGCCCAAGCAGGAAAAGGCTGAATGGATCACGCAAAAGGCCACCGAATTGGGTGTGGACCACGTGATTTTCTATGCCGCGGACTGGTCGGTTGCCAAGTGGCAGCCCAACAAGGTCGACAAAAAGTTAGCCCGCTTAACTAAGATTTCCCATGGTGCAGCGGAACAGGCACATCGATTGCGTCGGCCAGACGTCAGCTACGCCAAAAACCTACGTACGGCCTTAGAAACGCCACACGACGTGGCCCTAGTGGCGTATGAGGAGTCGGCTAAGCAGGGTGAACAAAGCGCCTTAAACCAGCAACTTCAGGCCCTGACTCCCGGTCAACGGGTGGTCGCCGTTTTTGGCCCCGAGGGCGGCATCAGCCCAGCCGAAGTTGCCCAGGCACAGGCATTAAATGCCACACTGGTGGGCTTAGGCCCGCGGATTCTCCGCACGGAAACAGCACCGTTGTATTTCCTGTCGGCGGTCTCCATGGTCTTGGAGTTACAGCAAGTTAACCCTAGTTAATCGCGTAAATTAACCCGGATAACGGGTAACAGGGTGAAATCTCCCCTGAAACATGCTAAAATAGTTGCAATTATTAAGAGAGATGGGTGAACGAGATGGCATTTTTAGAACGGATTGGCTGGCGTTACTGGCTGGTCGCCATCGTTATGGGGTTGGCGTTGCCAGCGTTAGCCACGGGGATTGGGATTAGCCCCGTCATGCGCTTCGGTGGGTTACTGGTGATTATTAATGGCTGTTTGGCGATTGTTTTAGGTCGCCTGATCTATCGGAAGACCCAACCAGGGTGGTGGCTGTTGATTTGGCCACTCATTTATTTATCGGGTTCGCTGTGGTTTTTGCCACGCTACACCCGTTACTTTGCGATTGTTTACCTGTGCATCTCCTACTTGGCGTACGGTTTAACGCAGGCCAAGACTGAATCGAAATAACTTAACTGTTCAAAATGACCTGTGACTGACCGCGCAATGTCGCGTCAGCGCAGACAATTTTAAAAAACTAAGGGTGGTGGCGTCCATATGACCAAAGAACGTGTCTGGACGGCTAAAGAAGTAATTGCCAGAGTCGGTAAATATATGAATGCGGAACACGTTGAAATGGTGGTTAAAGCCTGCCAGTTTGCGACGGTTGCGCACAAGGATCAAACACGTCAGTCTGGCGAGCCCTACATTATGCATCCCATTCAGGTCGCGGGAATTTTAGCCGACCTGAACATGGATCCCGAAACGGTTTCGGCCGGCTTCCTGCATGATATCGTGGAAGATACCGGGGTCACCTTGAGTGATGTCCGGGAGCTATTTGGCGACGACGTGGCGTTGATCGTTGACGGCGTCACCAAGCTGGGGAAGATTAAATACAAGTCTAACCGAGAGCAGTTGGCGGAAAATCACCGAAAACTCCTGTTGGCGATGTCCAAGGATATTCGGGTCATGATCGTCAAGCTGGCTGACCGGTTGCATAACATGCGGACGTTGGAACACTTGCGGCCGGACAAGCAACGGCGAATCGCCAACGAAACGCTGGAAATTTACGCGCCACTGGCCGACCGGTTGGGGATCAGTACCATCAAGTGGGAACTTGAAGATATCTCACTGCGGTACCTGAACCCACAACAATACTACCGCATCGTCCACCTGATGAATTCACGGCGGGACCAACGGGAACAGTACATTGCTGGGGCCATCAAGGATATTCAGGACTCCATCAAGGATTTGAAAATGACGCCTGAAATCTACGGCCGCCCGAAGCATATCTACTCCGTCTACCGGAAGATGAAGGACCAGCACAAGCAATTTAGCCAAATCTATGACTTGCTGGCCATTCGGGTCATCGTTGATACCATTAAGGATTGTTACGCCGTGCTGGGGGCCATTCACTCCCAGTGGAAGCCAATGCCCGGGCGGTTCAAGGACTACATTGCGATGCCTAAGGCCAACATGTACCAATCTCTGCATACCACGGTGATTGGTCCTGAAGGCAAGCCGCTGGAAGTCCAGATTCGGACCAAGGAAATGCACGCAGTGGCTGAATACGGGGTTGCGGCCCACTGGGCTTACAAGGAAGGGGTCACGGACAAGGTTCAAGAGACCAACTCTGGTGACAAACTGAACTTGTTCAAGCACATCATTGAACTGCAAGAAGATACCGATGATGCCTCCGACTTCATGGACAGCGTCAAGGGGGAACTCTTTGGCGACCACGTCTACGCGTTTACCCCTAAGGGCGACGTGCTGGAACTGCCTAAGGGTGCCGGGCCATTGGACATGGCCTACGCCATCCATACCGAGGTTGGCCACCACACGACTGGGGCCACCATCAACGGTAAGATTGTTCCTTTGAACTATGAAATTAAAAACGGGGACATTGTGGACATCCGCACATCCAGCAGCTCGGCCGGTCCTAGTCGGGACTGGGTCAAGCTGGTCTCGACGCGGCGGGCCCGCAACAAGATCAAGCAGTTCTTCAGAGCCGCCGACCGGGAACAAAACATTGTCTCCGGCCAGGACGCCGTGGAACGGACGATTCGCGACCTGGGTTACGAGCCAAAGGGCTTGATGACCAAGGAAAACCTGGACAAGGTCACTGCTAAAATGCACTACCAGCACGCGGATGACCTGTTGGCGGCCATTGGGTTTGGCGATTTACAACCTCGCGGGGTTGCCAACCGGTTGACCGAGGGCGTGCGGCAGGCTGAGGAAGACGAACGGCGCCGGCAAGAGGAACGGGAACTGCTGGAAGAGCACCAGACCATTAAGAACGATCCCGATAGTGAAAAGAAGGATCGGAAGAAGGCCAAGGACTCCGATGGCGTGGTTATTGAGGGCGTGGACAACCTGTTGATTCGGTTGAGCCACTGCTGCTCGCCTGTTCCCGGCGACGACATTGTTGGGTACATCACTAAGGGCCGCGGGGTCTCCGTGCACCGGCAGGATTGCCCGAACGTCAAGAACGCTGAGCAAAATGGTGAACGGTTGGTCGACGTGCGCTGGGGCAACAAGGCCGGCGATAAGACCAACTACAACGCCGACATTGAAGTCCAGGGCTACAACCGTAACGGATTGTTAAACGACGTGCTACGGACGATCAACAACAATACCAAGTACCTGACGTCCATCAACGGGAAGGTCGACCACAATAAGATGGCCACCATTTCCATCAGTCTGGGGACGCGAAACCAGCTCGAGCTTCAACGAATCTTGGATAATATCAAAAATATTCCGGACGTCTACGTGGTCAAGCGGGCGTTCCACTAAGGAAGGGTCAAACGATGCGCGTTTTATTGCAACGAGTTAGACAGTCAAGTGTGTTAGTCGAAGGCGACGTGAAGGGGTCCATTGCCGAGGGATATCTGTTACTGGTGGGTGCGGAAGATAGCGACACCAGCGAACAGGTTGATTACCTGGTTCACAAGATCACCAAGCTACGGGTCTTCGAGGATGAAGACGGCAAGATGAACAAGAGCATCGAGGACGTGGATGGCAGCATCCTGTCCGTCTCCCAGTTCACGTTGTACGCCAACACCAAGAAGGGCAACCGGCCAAGCTTCGTCGACGCCGGCGACCCCGCCCACGCGGAAAAAATCTACAACGAATTCAATGAGAAGTTAGCCGCAACGGGCCGTCACGTGGAAACGGGTGTCTTCGGCGCCGACATGCGCGTCGCCCTCATCAACGAGGGACCCGTCACGATTTGGTTTGATACGGACGAGAAATAGAGTGTGGAGCGGGGCGATTAACTGGCGAGCATTAACGGCGTAACGGGAATGACCCCGGGTTTGGGTCGTTTCCGTTACGGTGTTAAGCGGAACCAGTTGCCCCGCGTAGCACGTTTCAGAGGCTGCCAGGACCAGAATTGCTCCGCGAAGAACAATCCGAGCGGTCTAAAGCAAGCTGGGTTCAAAGGATACACCTGTCTCTGAGATAGATGATCATCTGAACTTAACCGCCTCGCATATCACAGAAATATTTTCAAATCAACAAAAACAAAACCAATAAAAAATCACACAAAAAACGGCTAGCTTCCCAACAGAAACTAGCCGTTTTCTAAAGGAGGAACCGGCATGCGCTATCAACAATTATTTTGGGACTTTGATGGAACCCTCGTGGACACCTATCCGGGGATGGTCGCGGCGTTTTGTGACGCGTTGGAGGCTTGTGGTGTCAATAACTTTGAATTGGACGAAGAGGAGATTTACAAGGCGATGCGCCAACACAGCCTCGGCAATGCCCTTCAACGGTTTACCGCTGAATTTCGGTTGAACCGTGAACGGTTAGCAAAGGTCTATCAACAGGAGGCAGCGCCACGGTTGAAAGATGCGCCCGCATTTGCCGGTGTTGCCGAGGTTTTAGCGGCCAACGTTAACGCAGGCGGCCGGAACTTCTTGCTGACGCACCGGGACCATCACGCGATGGATCGGCTGTCACAGCTGAATCTGGCGCAATACTTTACTGGCGCCGTCACGGCCGACGATGATTATCCGAGAAAGCCGGACCCAACCAGTCTGATTGCCCTGTCCAAGCAGTACGACGTTCAACGCGAGGATGCCCTAATGATTGGCGACCGTAACCTGGATGTCCAAGCGGGCCACCGTGCGGGGATGGCGGGCGCCTTATTTGACCCCGAGCACTTGATCGTTGACGAGAGCCAACCAGAGATTCGCGTGATTCGTTACGCTGAGTTGCAGGATTGGTTGACGAAAGAATAGCCTTAAAGCAGGTTAAGTTAAACTTTCAGATTATTCCCGCATGGGTTAGTTGAAAATTTCAGGAATCGTGTACGCCATTCTACAGCTATCGAGTAAGAAAAGTTGTTGTGTAGAGAGAAGAGCGTTCAATGAAAAAAGTAGTAACGATTGGATTAAGAATATTAGCCTCACTAATAACCATTTATTTGGGCCTATGGTACCTGGTAAACGCCGATGCAGAAGTAAATACGGTTGAAACAGTTGATCCATCATTTATTTGGGCTGATTTACTCCTGTGGTTAGAAGTCGTATTGATGGCCCTTATATTAATTAACTTGTGGCTAGGTTTTAAAATATCTGAGAAAATAACTAATTGGTGTGTGCTAATGGCATTGGTCGTGTCTATTCTGATTCTTTTGATGGCACAGGCACTGGGGAGCTTTATTCTAGTAATATTGGTTTTGGCGGTAATTGTTTGGACGCTCAACTTCAAGCTGAAAGAATGGCATTAGTTATGAACCATTGTCAGTTACGCGTGGGTCTAGTTAATTTTCAAACGGTTGAGATTCAGTGAGTTATGGACAAAAAAGGAAGAAAATTCTCAAGTCGAGAATTTTCTTCCTTTTTTCGATAGAAACCGAGTGATGTTCCGGCCTCTTTATCAGTAATTTTTGGTAAAAAGCTAACGTGTGGAAAATATTTGCAGGAGATGGGGTTAAAATACGCGGCTCATGTCAGTGACCGGAGGCGAAGAGCACACGGCTTTACCCCCGTGAAAGAATCTCGTCAACCGCGCCGCCATACGTTTCCCCAAACAGATTCAAATGCGCCAACAAATAATACAGTTGGTAGTGCGCCAACCGATCCGTATATCCCGCGGCAAACGGGTAGGCATCCGTGTACCCCCGATAGAAGTCGGCGGAGAAGCCCCCGAAGATGGTGGTCATGGCGATATCAAATTCGCGGTCGCCGTAGAGAACGTCGGGGTCAATCAGCGTGGGAGTGCCATCGGCGGTGAACAGATAGTTGCCCGACCACAAGTCGCCATGTAACAGGGCTGGCGTGATTTTCCGGTCCTGATTCTCGGTGACAATGTGTTGGCGAACCCGGTCGTAAGCGGCCTGTCGTTGGTCGTTCCACAGATGATGGGCCTGTGCCCGTTTCACCAACGGATCGAGGCGTTGCTGGAGATAAAAGGTGGTCCAATCCGTTTGCCAATCATTGTGCTTGGGGAGCTTGCCGACGAGGTTGTCCTGGTCAAAGCCAAATTTGGGAGCCGTGACCCGGTGAACGCGGGCGACAGCTTGACCCAGCTCGTACTGACTCCCGTGCCCGGTCTCCAGAAATTCCAGAACCAGGTAGGCGTCGCCGTCGATGTTGCCGGTGGCTAACACGTCGGGCACGTTTACGGCCTGGCCGAGAGCCTTGAGTCCGGCAACCTCGTGGCTGTAAAAGCTGGCCGGCGTTTGTGGTTGCACTAACAAGAAGGCGGGGCCCTCTGCCGTAGTCAGGCGGTAGGCTAAGTTGATATCGCCGCCGGAAACCGGAGTCGCTGCGCTAACGTTGGGGAGTGGCAGCTGGGCCAACCAAGCTTGTGTGAGTGTCATAGATGAAGATCTTCTTTCTAAAAATTAAGAGGCTGCTTGAAAATACTTGCTGAGGCCGGCAACTACGCGGGTAGCCACGGCCTTTTGGTAACTGGTGCTACGGATGTAGCTGAAGTCCTTCTTGGTGTTGATATAACCCATTTCTAAGAGCAGCGATGGCCGGTTGTTATCCCGAATAACCTCAAAGTTGCCGTACTTGACGCCCCGGTTGGTTAGGCCCAGGTCGTCCATCTGACTGTTGACGTCCGTGGCCAATTCATATGAGGTGTCGTGGTGGTAATAGTAGGTCGTCGTCCCGGAGCCGAGGTTATCCGCGGGGGCCGAGTCAAAGTGAAAACTAATGAAGGCACTGGCCTGATCCGTGTTGGCGAGGGCGGGCCGGTCGGCTAGGCTGACGGTCTTGTCGCTGTCACGGGTCATGATGACGTGGGCACCACGGGCGCGGAGCTGCTTGGCAACCTGTTGGGCCATGGCTAATGTGTACGTTTTTTCGTCGTGATTCTGGTCGATGGAAAGGGCGCCGGAATCGCTGCCCCCGTGGCCGGGATCCAAGACGATGGTGGCTTCCGACAGGGCGGTGGCGCGTTTCAGGTTACCCGGGTGTTGGACCAACCAACTAGCGACCCAGCCGAAGTGGTTCTGGCTGTCGCGCACGTGGTACCAGTTATCCTTTTCACCTAAAATGGTCAAGCGACTGTTTTTTTTAACCTTGTGGGTGACAGAATAGGTCAGGCCGGGGCCGGTCCGCAGGTTAATATTGCTGACGGTCGCGACGACGGAATTGTGCTGGATAAAGGCAAAAATCAAGCCTCCAGCGACTAAGAGAATGACCAGTCCGGTGACCAAGCCGGGCCAGTTGCGAGGTTTAAAATGCATGTGACGGTCTCCTTTAGTAAATTAGTTTTTATTATACCACGGAGAGTGAAAGTGCTTGTTAGAATCCCGTTAAGATATGGTCAAGACCGCTTTCAACAATCAGGCAAAACTTTGGTAACCACCTTGACTTTTCCTCCGATTTTCAGTATTCTTAGGAAGAATAAAATAGATTGCCCATGAGAAAGATTAGTAAGAGAATGCCCGTTATCAGAGAGGTCGCGTTGCTGGGAGCGACTAACGGTGTAACTTTGAAGACACTTTTGAGGCTAATGACGCTCGTCGTCATTCGTTTGCAACGTTATCCTGCAGAGAAATTTAAAAGGTGGTACCGTGCATACCTGCGCCCTTGTCTATTGACAGGGGCGTTTTTTATTTTCTGTGGGTGCAGGAAGGGAGAATGCTCATGCGTTATCAACGACCAAAGGGAACGGCGGACATCTTACCAGGAGACTCAGAAACCTGGCAGTTCGTCGAGGCCACCGCGCGCCAGTTGTTTGCTAATTACCGCTTCAAAGAAATTCGGACGCCAATGTTTGAAAACTTTGAAGTCTTTTCACGGACTTCCGGGGATACCTCGGACATCGTGACCAAGGAAATGTATGACTTTAAGGATAAGGGGGATCGGCACCTATCCTTGCGGCCAGAAGGAACGGCCGGTGTGGTTCGGGCATTTGTTGAAAATAAACTTTACGGCCCCGAAACGCAAAAGCCTTACAAGGTCTACTACATGGGCCCGATGTTCCGTTACGAACGGCCCCAATCAGGTCGGCAACGGCAATTCCACCAAATCGGGGTGGAAGCCTTCGGTAGTGACGCGCCCGAACTGGACGTCGAAGTCATTGCTTTAGGGATGAACCTGCTGAGTAAGCTGGGTCTGAGCCACTTACGGTTAGCCTTAAACACGTTGGGTGACAAGCCTAGCCGAGACGCTTACCGTCAAGCTCTGATTGACTTCTTGGAGCCTCACTTTGATGAATTGAGTGACGACTCCAAGGTCCGCTTACACAAGAACCCACTGCGGGTTCTCGACAGCAAGGACAAGCACGACCAAGAAATCGTGGCCGACGCACCGTCTATCCTCGACTTCCTGACGCCGGAAGCCACGGCCCACTTTGACCAAGTCAAGGCGAGCCTGGACGCTTTAGGCATCGACTACGACGTTGATGCCACCATGGTTCGGGGGTTGGATTACTACAACCACACCATCTTTGAAATCATGGCCGATTCACCAGCCTTAGGTGAAGGTTACACGACCGTCTTGGCCGGTGGCCGGTACAACGGGTTGGTCGCTGAGTTGGGTGGCCCTGAGATGTCCGGTGTCGGCTTTGGTCTGGGTGTTGAACGCCTGGTCTTACTGATGCAGGCCGAAAAGGTTGCCATTCCAAATGATCACCCCTTAGACGTTTACGTCGTGGGTATCGGTGACCAGACGTCCTTAGAGACGTTGAAATTGGTTCAGGCCATCCGTGCCGCTGGGTTGACCGCTGATCGCGATTACCTGAGCCGCAAGCCTAAGGCCCAGTTCAAGACGGCTAACCGATTGGATGCCGCCTACACCTTGACCATTGGGGATCAGGAATTAGCCGATCAAACGGCCAACCTGAAGTCCATGGCAACGGGTGAAGAAATCAGCGTGCCATTAGCTGACATTTATCAAGATTTTCAAAACGTCGTGGCAACCAAGTTCACGGCAAAATAAAAGAGGGAAAGACATGGAAAAGAATTTGAAACGCACCACGTATGCCGGTTTAGTCGACGAACAATACCTCGACCAAACCGTTGTCTTAAAGGGTTGGGTGCAAAAGCGCCGGAACCTGGGTGGCCTGATCTTTATCGATCTGCGCGACCGTGAAGGCATTGTGCAATTGGTCTTCAGTGAAGAATACGACAAGGACTCTTTGGAAGTCGCTGAACATTTACGGAGCGAATACGTCATCGAAGTGCAAGGTCAAGTCGTTGCACGGACGCCTAAAGAAGTTAACCCCGACATGAAGACGGGGAAGGTTGAAGTCCGGGTCACTGTCATCAACCTCCTGAACAAGTCCAAAGAATTGCCATTTGAAATCAAGGATGGCGTGAACGCCTCTGACGATTTGCGGTTACAGTACCGTTACCTGGACTTACGTCGGCCAGAAATGCAAAAGGGCCTGTTACTGCGGAACCGGATCGTCCAATCCGTCCACAGCTACTTCGATCAAAACGGTTTCATCGACATCGAAACGCCAGATTTGACCAAGTCCACGCCAGAAGGGGCCCGGGACTACCTGGTGCCTTCACGGATCTACCCAGGTCACTTCTACGCCTTGCCACAATCTCCACAATTGTTTAAGCAATTGCTGATGGGTTCTGGCTTTGACCGTTACTACCAAATTGCCCGTTGCTTCCGTGACGAAGATTTGCGTGGGGACCGTCAACCTGAATTTACCCAGATTGACTTGGAAACGTCCTTCTTAACGGCCGAAGAAATCCAAGACCTGACTGAAGGCCTGATTGCCAAAGTTATGAAGGATACGTTAAACGTTGACGTCAAGCTGCCATTCGAACGGATGGACTGGGACGATTCCATGGCGCGCTTTGGGACCGACCAACCCGACGTGCGTTTCGGGATGGAATTAAAGGACCTGTCTGCCATCATGGCCAACACCGACTTTAAGGTCTTCTCTGGTGCCGTTGCTGACGGCGGCCAAGTTAAGGCTATCGCCGTTCCGGGTGGTGCTGACAAGTACAGCCGGAAGGACATTGACAAGTACGGCCAATACATCGAACGCTTCGGCGCTAAGGGCTTGGCTTGGATGAAGGTTACCGACGACGGCTTCAGCGGTCCTATCGCGAAGTTCTTCAAGGAAGGCGACTGGTTCAAGCAGATTACCGAAGCCACCGGCGCCAAGAGTGGCGACCTGTTGCTGTTCGCTGCTGACTCCAAGCGCGTGGTTGCCCAAACGTTGGGTTACCTGCGGGTCGCTATCGCCAAGGAACAAGACATGATTGACCAAAACAAGTGGGCCTTCCTCTGGATTGTCAACTGGCCATTGTTTGACTACGATGTCGACTTGAAGCGGTGGGTTCCTGCCCATCACCCATTCACGATGCCTGCTGAAGGGGATGCGCACTACCTGAACGACGGCGAAGACCCACACAAGGCCTACGCCCAAAGTTACGACATCATCTTAAACGGTTTGGAATTAGGTGGGGGCTCCATCCGGATCCACACCCGTGAACTCCAAATGAAGATGTTGAAGGCCTTAGGCTTTACGCCAGAACGTGCTGAAAAGCAATTTGGCTTCTTACTAAAGGCCTTGGATTACGGGTTCCCGCCTCATGGTGGTCTGGCCATTGGGTTGGATCGGTTTGCCCGCTTGCTGGCTAAGCGTGACAACATCCGCGACGTGATTGCCTTCCCTAAGAACTCGAAGGCCACGGAACCAATGACCGAAGCCCCATCCGTGGTTGCTGACAAGCAATTGCTGGACCTGGACTTACTCGTCGCCAAAAAGGACGAAACGGAAGAATAAGCAATTCGCGGATAGTCGCCTGCGACAGCTAGGCATTCCGCCTGTGGGGTCCACCCGAAGCCAAAAAGCGGTCTTCGGGTTCGACTTGAAGCCTGACTCAAACCGTCAGTCTCCAAGATCGACCAGTCACGTAAGCCGGCACAAAACGCCGACTAACGTGACACGCACAGGTCTCCATGCCTAGCCGTCTCCGGCTATCGCAAATGGCTTAAGCTTCGGTTAGCTTGGTGGGAGTCATCTGTTTGATTTCTGCCGAATCTAAACAAATATAGTTTATACGGGACTCATCCTTACCTTTATGGTAGGTGGTGAGTCCTTTTTTTGTGATTAGGTTTGGGGTATTGCAAGTAATTTTAGAAAGATTAATTATGTAGTTAAATTATAGAAGGGATGTCTAACAGAAAGGGAATACAGTGGTTTAACCCATTGTCGAAATAAATAATTCCTGTTAATAATCAGAGATAGACCAAGTCGGGTCAGCACTGTGCAGTCTTAGTGGCAGATGAATAGCAAACGCTGGCAGAAAATTAGTGGCAAGTCTGAGTGACCAGAGGCGGATCAAGGTGACCAGCTGTGTCGGTGTTGTTGGCTGGGGTCCTTTCCCAGCCTAGAACACGGGACGACCTTGGAAACTCACGTCCTTCAGTGAGGTTTCAAGTCGAGGTGGAAGACCGCTTCTCAGGCTGGAACCGGGCCCCACAGCAGGGCATCTTGAATCCGCCGCCGGGAACGTGAAGCTTCGCTAACTAATTTTTCAGGCCAAGGGGAGTTGACCCATTGATGAAAAAGCGGTGTAATTGATAACATTAGAAAATGGAGTGATTATGATGAGTGAAATTGAAACGGCAACATTTGCTGGCGGCTGTTTTTGGTGCATGGTCCGGCCGTTTGATACCTTCCCAGGAATTCAAAAAGTGCTGTCCGGCTACACCGGTGGAACCGTTGCCAACCCGACCTATGAGCAGGTGAAGAGCCAAACGACCGGGCACACCGAGGCCGTGAAAATTTGGTTTGATCCCAGCGTGGTGAGCTATCGGCAGCTGGTTGAGTTGTATTGGCAACAAACTGATCCTACCGATGATGCGGGGCAATTTCAGGACCGCGGTAGTAATTACCGGCCCGTCATCTTCGTCAACAGTGCGGAGCAGGCGCAAATTGCGCGCGATTCCCGGGATGCCTTGCAACAACGTGAACAGTTCGACAAGCCTATTGTGACGCAGATTCAGGTCGTTCAACCCTTCTATCCAGCGGAAGAACGTCACCAACAATTCTATCAGAAGAATCCGGAACGCATGGCGCAAGAAGAAGCCGGCGGTCGTGAAGCATTTATCAAACAACACTGGCAAGAAGATTAGAAGTCGCTAAAAGCTGGCTTTTGCCGTGGCCGGAACGCTAATTAAATGCTATACTAAGCCGAGCATAGTGTGAAGTATGACAAAAAATAAGCGAGGTCGAGTATTAAATCATGGATGATGTGCAGCAGTTGTTTAAACGGCATACCTATACGGCCAAGTTCTCCGTCGCGTTCTTCTACGGGGTTCTGGTGTCGATTGCGGTGAACTTTTTCTGGACGCCGGGACATATTTATTCTTCCGGGGTTACCGGGTTAGCGCAGTTAGTCAACAGTTTAACGGCGGGGTTGGGGGCGTTTCACATTACGACGGCCCTCGGGCTGTTTCTGATCAACATTCCCATGTTTTTCCTAGCTTGGAAACAAATTGGTAAGTCTTTTACGGTCTTTACGTTCATTTGTGTCCTGTTCGCGTCCGTGATGATCCGGGTCATCCAACCGGTCCATTTGACCAGTGATCCCATCATCTGTGCCATTTTTGGTGGGGCCGTCAATGGATTTGGGACCGGATTTGCCTTGAAAAATGGGATCTCAACCGGTGGGTTAGATATCATCGGTATCGTGCTTCGACGCAAGACGGGTCGCAGCATGGGGACCATTAACATTGCCTTTAACAGTTTGATCGTCATCAGTGCCGGCTTCGTTTACGGCTGGCCATACGCGCTGTATTCTGCGCTTGGGCTGTTCGTGAACGCCAAGGTCATTGACATGACATTTACCCGTCAACAGCGGATGCAGGTCATGGTCATTACCGACCGACCCAAGACGGTGATCGATAGTATTCAAAACCACATGCGGCGGGGAATTACGATTGTCCACGGCGCTGAAGGGGCCTATCGTCACGACGAAAAGACTATTTTGTTCACGGTCATTACCCGTTACGAAATGGATGCACTGGAAACGGCAATGGAAGAAGCCGATCCAAAGGCCTTCGTCAGTATCTCAGATACGGTCAAGGTGTTGGGACACTTCTACGAGCCTAAGTGGTAAAACTTATGGAAAGTCTGGACGAGGGTCCGGGCTTTTTTTAATTCGTCCGTGTAATTTTTTGGAAATGGTCGCGGGTTACGAGAGTAAGGACTATGTAAATAAAGGTAGGCAAACCAGCTGGCTGATAAAAATAATTTCTGTCAGTGACCAGAGATGGGCCAAGGTGGCCAGCTGTGTCGGTGATGTTAGACTGAGAGTTTCTTCTCGGACTTACAGCACGGGGCTCAAAGGCGAGGCGAAGGACCGCTCCTCAGGCCGGAGCCGTTCCCCACAGCAGGCCACCTTGAGCCCACCGCCGGGAACGAAGGCGCAGTCACCATTTTTAACAGTCGGAGGGGTTAAAGTATTAAAGGTTCGTAAAATTCTCTAGGTTATCCCAGTAGATGTGGTATAATTCTCGGTGTTATGGACAGCGAAATCTAGTGATATTGGTGATTAACGTGAAAGAGATTTATTTATGGTTAGTACGACTGATGTCGCTACTCTGGTCGGGGCGACGGCAACGTGACGTGGTCTACCTGATGAGTTTCGGTGACAACGTCCCGTTTATCAAGGCGCTAGCGGCGGGTATGCCGGCTGACCGGCAACTGTTGGTCTTTTATCGACCCAGTTGTCAGGCGGCCGCAGACGAGCTGGCAGCGACGGGTATCACGGTTCGACCGTTTACGGACGGCCTAGGCTTTGTATTCACTGGCATTAGCCAGGTGATGCGGGCCCGGGTGTTGTTTTGCGACAACTATTACGCCTTCTTAGGCGGTTTGCGGCATCCCCGGCGCATGCGCATCGTTCAGATGTGGCACGCCGCGGGGGCTGTGAAGCGCTTTGGGTGGGATGATCCCACCACGGCGGACCGTTCGGCCAGTGATCAGCGCCGCTTTCAAGCGGTCTACGATCAATTCGACGAGTACGTGGTCGGGGCACCGGCCATGGGACAGGTGTTTGCGAGCAGCTATCGGGCACCGCTGGACCGGATGCAGGTCCTGGGGTATCCCCGGTCTGATCGTTTACAAGACGCCAACTGGGTGGCACAGACCCAGCAGCGGGTTTGGCAAGAATTGCCAGCCTTAAAGGGGCACCGCGTGATCTTGTATGCACCAACTTACCGGGAGGGCGTGACCTTCACACCACCCAAAGGGTTAGCCCAAGCGCTACGGCGTGATCCGGATGCCCGGGTCGTGCTCAGGTTACATCCGGCGTTGGCAACCAAAGCGGAAGACTTCCAGCGACAATTGGGTGCGCAGGGGGTCGACGCGGCGGGCTTGTCCACGGCGGAACTGTTAACGGTGACCGAAACGTTGGTCACGGATTATTCATCGGTGGCGTTTGACTACAGTTTGTTGGCCAACGCCCACAGCTTACTGTTTTACCTATTTGATTTACCAGCCTACCAGCAGGATCCGGGTGTGCAACCGGACTTGCTGGACTGGCTACCGGGCCCGGCCTTAACGACCAACGCTCAACTGGCAGCGGCCATCCAAGCGGATGCCGCTACCGAGCTTACCCAATTCAATCAACATTGGAATAGTGCCAACGACGGCCACGCGACTGAACGTGTGGTTGCCCGTTACGTCGCGCTATTATCCGATTAAAGTTAAAGGAGTGCAGTGCCTTGAAAGAGGTCATGACCTTATTTAAAGAACAATTCTCGAGTATCGGAATTATTTTCCGAATTTCTCGCTACGAGGATCAAGCAAGTTATCAGAGTCACTACTTAGGTTTAGCCTGGGAATACTTATACCCGTTGATTCAAATCGCTATTTACTGGTTAGTCTTCGGGGTTGGGTTGAAGCATGGCCAACCGTTAAATGGGGTCGGTTACCTCCCTTGGATGGTTATCGGAATCACGCCATGGTTCTTCATGAACCGGGCCACGTTGGACGCTTCTAAGAGTATCTACCAACGGGTCAATATGGTGGCCAAGATGAAGTTCCCAGTGTCCGCACTGCCAACGATCAAGGTCGTCAGCAACTTGAGTTCCTTCTGGACCATGATGGTCTTCTCCATCTTTATTGGCCTGTTAAATGGGGTCTACCCAAGTGTTTCTTGGTTCCAATGGATCTACTACTTCTTCGCCATGATTTGCTTGCTGGTTGCCTTAGGGGTTCTGAACTCCTGCATTAGCTTGCTGGTCCGGGATTACCACATCCTGTTACAATCCGTGATGCGGATGTTATTCTACGTGTCTGGCGTGCTGTTCAACTTCGTTACCACGTCATTCCCAGCACCATTCGTCCACTTATTGGAACTGAACCCGTACTATTACATTGTTAATGGGTTCCGGGAATCCTTTATCGGGACCGGTTGGTTCTGGCAACACCCAATGTTGAGCTTGGAATTCTGGTTATTCGTCATCTTCGTTCTGTTGATTGGCTCTCACTTGCACTACAAGTTCCGGTCACGGTTCGTCGACTTAATTTAATTTGAAAGGAGCAACCTCAAATGGCTAAAGGTTCACACGAATTCGTCCAGTCATTGAAGCTCGTTGCTCGCTATGGGCTCATCGTCTTGAACGGTGGGCTTATTTGTTTACCCATCAAGCGGCGACAAGTGATTTTTGAAAGTTTTAACGGCAAGGATATCAACGACAATCCGGCAGCGATTTACCGCGAATTAGTTAAGGAACACCCCGACTATGCACACACGGCTTACTTTAGCGTCAAGCCTCGAGAATTCGCGGGCCTGCATGCAAAATACCCGGAGATCAATTTGGTCAAGCGTTTCACGCCGCGGTGGGTCACTCTGATGGCGCGGGCAGAGTTTTGGGTGCTGAATTCACGGTTACCCAACTGGTGGCACCAGAACCGCCGCACGACCGTCATTCAGACCTGGCACGGGACCCCGCTGAAAAAGTTGGGCGCAGACATTGCCCACGTGGCGATTCCCGGGACCAGCACGGCGGACTACCACCACGAATTTATCACGGCGGCGCATCGCTGGAATTATTTGATTGCGCCGAACCAGTATTCACAGGATATTTTCAAATCGGCCTTCGGGTTTAAAAACCAGTTTTTGTCGATTGGGTACCCCCGAAACGATGTGCTCTACACAACGAGCCAAGATGAGGTGTTCGCCCTGAAACAACGTCTGTTGGGCGCCGTGAACGGGCCCGTCGTGACCTATGCACCAACCTGGCGCGATGACATGGCGGTACGGCCGGGCGTCTATCGCTTTGACCTGCCATTTGATCTGGGCGAGTTCTTCAACCACGTACCAGCGGGAACGCACCTGATCATTCGGCCCCATTATTTGGTCAAGGACGCCATCGATATCCACGGTTATGAAGACCGGGTAACCGTGTTGGCCGAGACCGATATTGCCCAGCTTTACCTGATTTCCGACCTCTTAATTACGGATTACTCCTCGGTCATGTTTGACTTCGCTAATTTGAAACGGCCGGAACTGTTCTTTGCCTATGACCTGGCGCATTACCGCGACCAGCTCCGCGGCTTTTACTTTGATTATGAACGGGAAATTCCGGGACCGCTGGTGACGACGGCTGCGGCTTTTTACCAGCAACTCGATGGTTGGCGGGAGACCGGCGCCTTTGCCGGCTATGAAGAACGCCAGGCCGCCTTTTACCACAAGTTTTGTGAGTGGGAAGATGGCACGGCCAGTCGCCGCGTCGTTGACGTCATCAGTCATGAAGGGAAGGGGCACTAATGGCAGAATTTTTAATTGGTTCACACGTGAGCATGAAGGGCAAGGACATGTTGTTGGGGTCCGCCCAGGAGGCCGCCAGCTTTGGTGAAAATGTGTTCATGATCTACACGGGGGCGCCCCAGAACACGCGGCGCAAACCCATTGACGAGCTGAACATTGATGCGGGAAAGGCCTATATGGCGGATCACCAGCAACGGGCCGTCGTTGTCCACGCGCCCTACGTGGTGAACCTGGGCAACACGACCAAGCCACAGAACTATGGCTTTGCCGTGGAATTCCTGACGGCGGAGGTCCACCGCGCCGCCGCCCTGGGGGCTACCCAAATCGTCCTGCACCCGGGCGCACACGTGGGCGCCGGTCCCGACGCGGCCATTGCCCAGATTGCCCAGGGACTTGATGAAATCCTGGCCGCGGCCACGGAGCCCGTGCAAATTGCGCTGGAGACCATGGCGGGCAAGGGCACCGAGGTCGGTCGGACCTTTGAACAACTGGCGGCCATCATGGACGCTACCAGTCATAACGACCGTTTGTCGGTGTGCTTTGACACCTGTCATACCAGCGATGCCGGTTACGACATTGCTGGGGACTTTAACGGCGTGCTCGACGAATTTGACCACGTTATCGGGCTGGACAAGCTCAAGGTGATCCATTTGAACGACTCCAAGAATCCCCAGGGCAGTCACAAGGACCGTCACACCAACATCGGTTACGGGACGCTGGGCTTTGACGTCTTAAACGGCGTTGCTCATCATCCCCAACTGACGACGGTGCCCAAGATCATGGAAACGCCGGTGATTGGTCCGGACCGCAAACACGGCGTCAATCCCCACGGGTATGAAGTCGCCATGCTCAAGGCCCAACGGTTCAATCCGGACCTGGAAGCCGATGCGTTGGCGGCCAAGCCGGTCGATGAATTTTTAAAGCGTTAATCAAAAAAGCTGCGATTTCACGCCCACCTTCAGTAAGTGGGAATGAAATCGCATCTTTTATTAAATGAGGTTAATCGGCCAGTGGGTGCGGAATCAAATCGTAATCCACACTTTCCATGATCAACGTGGCCGTTTCTTCGATTGATTTATTGGAGACGTCAATCACTAGGCAGCCAATCTTTTTATAGAGTTTTTGGGCGTAATCCAATTCTTCGGTAATCTTATCCGCATCGGAATAGGCGCTGTCGGCGGGCAATCCGTAAGAGATCATCCGTTCCTGACGAATTTTTCGCAGGATGTTGGGCTTGTTTGTCAGACCAAAGATCCGCTTGGGATCGACCTGCCAGAGCTCATCGGGTAACTGCGTCTTAGGCGACAGGGGCAGGTTGGCGACGCGGAGGTTCCGGTTGGCCAGGAAGAGGGACAGCGGGGTCTTAGACGTCCGGGAAACGCCGAGAATCACGATGTCCGCCTTCAGTAGACCGGTCGGGTCCTTCCCATCGTCGTAGGTCACAGCAAATTCCATGGCCGCGATGCGATCGAAGTAGGTGTCGTTCAAATTGTGGACCAGACCGGGCACCCCTTCTGGCTCCAAACCGGTGGCTTGATGCATGACCGCCATGGCTGGTTGAATGCAATCAAACTGTTGTAATAAATTTTTTGCAGCAAATTCGCGGACCCGCTGACTTAATTTTGGACTGACTAACGTGTGAAAAATCATCGCACGTTGCTTCTTGGCGAGGTTCAAAATGCCATCCAAAATCGAGTCCGTTTGGATGAAGGGGAAGCGTTGATAGCTGGCCTGAACCGCGGGGTATTGGGAAACAGCCGTCTGCGCAACGGTGAGGGCGGTTTCACCGGATGAGTCTGAGATAACGAAAATTGTAATCTGTTGCATGGGCGAGCAACTCCTCTGACGTTTTCTTCTAGTGTACCCCGGGAGATAAAACGGTTCAAATTTATTTGCTTGTGTTATTGACGCGGTTTGGGTGTTTATGTATAATAGTTAAGAACCGTTACGCCGGTGGAAGAAATTCTAACCGACGTTATTACTTGTGCTCGGAGGGAGGGAATTTTATATGGCAAAGACAGTCGTTCGCAAAAACGAGTCTTTTGACGACGCTCTTCGGCGCTTCAAACGTACGGTTTCCCGTAGCGGTACTTTACAAGAATACCGTAAACGTGAATTTTACGAAAAACCAAGTGTGAAGAAAAAGTTAAAATCAGAAGCTGCGCGTAAGCGTAAAGCCAAGAAGAAGCGTTTCTAAGCTCTTTTTGCAAAGTTAACAAAAAATCGTTGAACTTAAGGTTCAGCGATTTTTTTGTGCACTTTTTGAATAGTTATTCAACGAATGGATGAATACACGAAAATAGTTAGTCAGAGCCGCTTTCGTTGGTCAAAACGACCTTCCCAATCATCCGGTTGGATTCGACCAATTCGTGAGCGGTCCGTAAATTAGCCGCATCAATGGGTGATAGGGTCTTGGTCAGGGTCGTGACGATTTGACCGCTGTCGACCAACTGGGCCACCCGCGTCAGGATGTCGTGTTGGCTCAGCATATCCGGCGTGCCGAAGTAGGACTTGGTGAACATCCACTCCCAGGCGAAGGTCGCGCGCTTTTGCTTCAACGCACGCAGGTCGATGGGCGTGTCACTCCCAGTGATGGACACGATGGACCCACTGGGCACAATCAGCGACACGATTTCCGGCCAGTGCTGGTTCAGGTTGCTTAACTCTAAGATGTAATCAACGGTCGGGTACCCGAGGGCCTGGACCTGAGGCACCAAATCTTCCCGGTGGTTAACGACGTGATCTGCGCCGTGGTCCTGCGTCCAGGCAATCGTCTCTGGTCGTGAGGCCGTGGCGATGACGGTCAGACCGGCCAGATGGGCGAACTGGGTGGCCATTGAGCCGACACCCCCCGCACCGTTGATGATCAGGATCGTCTTGCCGGCGTTGGCCTGAGGGGTGTCGACGTCGATGTGCATTTGTTCAAACAAGGCTTCCCACGCGGTCAGGGAGGTCAGGGGTATTGCGGCCATTTCAGCGGGGGATAATTTTTCCGGTGCGGGGCCCACGATGCGTTCGTCCACTAAATGGTACTCGCTGTCCGTTCCTGGCCGTTTGAAGGAGCCGGCGTACCAGACGCGGTCGCCGGGCTGAAACAGGCTGACAGCGTCACCCACGGCGTCCACAATGCCGTAAGCATCAAAGCCGAGGACCTTGGGTGTTGGCAACACGCCGGTCGTCCCGCGGCGCACGGCGGTGTCAACGGGGTTGACCGAGGTGGCCACCACCTTGACGAGCAAATCGTGGCCAGTCGGGGTGGGTTTCGGCTCGAAGAATTCGGTCAAGCTAGTATCGTCTGTGATGGGTAATTTCTGAGTAAAACCAATTGCCCGCATATCTGTCATATTAAAATCGTCCTTTCTTGTCGTTAATTTCAGGATACCATTTTACCCGTGAATGACAATCATGTTGGTCCGGACCAGAGGCGGCGAGCGCACAAGCAAAAATTAGCAGTGAATACCTGACGTTCGTTGGAAATAGGTGTAAACTTAATGGTAATTACAACTTTTAGGAGGAAACACAATGAGTTTAGAAACCCAACTCAACACTGATTTAAAGACGGCCATGAAGGCCCACGATAAGCTTTCCTTGAACGTTATCCGGATGATGAAGGCTGCTTTGACCAACGAAAAGGTCAAGCAAGGTCACGACTTAAGCGAAGACGAAGAATTAACGATCGTTTCCCGCGAGTTGAAGCAACGCAAGGAATCCATGGCAGAATTTGCCAAGGGTAACCGCGATGATTTGGTCGAAGGCGTGAAGGCTGAAATCGCCATCGTTGAAAAGTATGCGCCTAAGCAATTGAGCGAAGACGACATTGCGAAGATCGTTGCCGACAGCATTGCTAAGGTCTCCGCTAGCGGCATGGGCGACTTCGGTAAGGTCATGGGCGTTGTGATGCCCCAAGTTAAGGGCAAAGCCGACGGTGCCATCGTCAACAAGACGGTTAAGGCGCAGTTAAACAAGTAGGCGCTTGTCGTTTCGTTCCCGGCGGTGCGCTCAAGGTGGCCTGCTGTGGGGAACGGCTTCAGCCTGAGGAACGGTCTTCCGCCTCGCTTTTGAGCCTGAGAAGCGGTCTCAAAAGTCGTCCCGTGGTCTAAACTGAGAAAATCGCTCAGTTAAGGCCACCGACACAGCTGGCCACCTTGGCCCACCTCTGGTCACTGAGACTGGTGCTGACAGTTTAACTGGCGAACCGGTCTTGGTTCGTGCTGGCAAGGTTAGCTTGTCGGTGAACGCACGAGGTGTAATCTACAAATAAATTAAATTGTTGCTGGTGGCGTTCGTCAGAAAATGCTGCCAATGGGGCCGCTGCGAGTTTTTCGTGGTGGCCTTTTTTCTAAGGAGGATGAGGACGTGTTAACCTATGAACGTGTGACCGAGCTGACACCTGAACAACTAAAGCTAGTATTGCTAGCGGATCCCAACCAAGCGCTGGTCGATGCGTACCTGCCGCAAAGTGCCATCTACGCGGCTAGCGATGCGACCGGGCTGGCGGGGATGCTGGTGTTGAAACGGTTTGCGCCTCGTGTGGTGGAGATTATGGCGATTGCGGTGACCCCCGCTAAGCAACGCCACGGCTACGGACGGGCGCTCCTGACGTTTGCCTATCAATGGGCGATTGAGCACGGCTACCGGACGTTACGCATTGCGACCGGGACGACCAGCCTCGCACAGCTGTATTTGTATCAGCAGCAGGGCTTTCGCGTGATTGCGGTGGAACCCGACTACTTTACGCAAAACTATCCGCAAACCATCGTGGAAAACGGGGTAATTTTACGTGATCGATTGGTCTTGGAGCGGCCCATTCACCTCCCCGAACTGCCGCGTAAGTGACCCGTCACGACTTTTCGCGCCGAATCCTTTTACAATCCCCGGTGGTATGCTAAAATTTGAGTATTAGAAGTCTGCGCTATGTTGGGGGACCGGTGCGCCATTGACCGCTAATGTGGAGACCAGGCACAACGCGAAGGACTTAAAATCTAAAGACAAAGGAGCCACCGTATTGACTGAGAACGCAACGATTGAAAAAGAGTATATCTTGGAACGCCCTGAGGACGAAGTCGGCCTGTTGGGGACCCAAGATCAGTTTGTCACCATCCTGGAAGAGGGGCAAAATGTCGTCATCAAGCCCTTCGGCAATTCAATCAAAGTCTCTGGTGCGGCTGAGGCCGTCAACCAAACGCTGGCTATTCTACGCAACATGAGTGACCTGTTGGCCAAGGGCATTAAGTTAAACAGTGCCGACGTCATCAGTGCCATGAAGATGGCAAATAAGGGGACCTTGACTTATTTCAAGGATTTTTATACTGAAAAATTAATTAACGATGCCAAGGGTCGTGCGGTGCGGGTCAAGAACTTTGGCCAACGCCAGTACATTGATTCCATCAAGCACAATGATATTACCTTCGGCATTGGGCCTGCCGGGACCGGGAAGACTTACCTGGCCGTGGTCATGGCCGTGGCGGCGTTAAAGCATGGGGATGTGGAAAAACTGATCATTACCCGGCCAGCCGTTGAAGCTGGTGAAAGTCTCGGGTTCCTGCCTGGGGACTTGAAGGAAAAGGTTGACCCCTACCTGCGGCCAATCTATGATGCCTTGTACGCCATCCTGGGCGCCGAACACACGACGCGCTTGATGGACCGTGGCGTAATTGAGATTGCGCCACTGGCCTACATGCGTGGGCGGACGTTGGAGTCGGCTTTCGTCATTTTAGATGAAGCCCAAAACACGACCAACATGCAGATGAAGATGTTCCTGACGCGGCTGGGCTTTGGCTCAAAGATGATCGTCAACGGGGATATCTCCCAGATTGACCTGCCGAACAATGCCAAGTCCGGATTAGTTCAGGCCCAACACATCTTGCAAAACGTGTCACACATCAACTTTGTGACCTTTAACTCGGATGACGTTGTCCGTCACCCCGTGGTTGCGCGCATCATTAACGCTTACGAAGCCAACGATACTAAACCAAATGGAGCTAAAAAATAATGGATCTAGAGATTTACGATAAAACCCAAGATGGCGTGCCCGCAAAGCACGTCGACATGATCAAAGACGTTCTGGAATATGCCGGGAAGTACCTGAAGCTGGCAGAAAATACGGAAATGTCCGTCACCTTAATGAACAACGAAGATATTCACCGCATTAACAAGCAGTACCGCGGGGTCGACCGGGCCACCGACGTCATCAGTTTTGCGATTGAAGACGGCGAGGACGCGGACGATGATTTTCCGTTGGTCATGGACGATGAAATGGCCGCCGAGATTCCCGAAAACATTGGGGATATCTTCGTGTCCATGGATAAGGTTGAAGAACAAGCGGAGTACCTGGGCCATTCCTACGAACGGGAACTTGGTTTTCTCGTGGTCCACGGCTTCCTGCATTTGAACGGCTACGACCACATGGAGCCTGCAGATGAGAAGGTCATGTTCAAGCTCCAGGCCGACATTTTAGATGCCTATGGCCTCAAGCGGTAAGCCTACCCGGCAAACGGGGAAAAATCGCGCCTTTAGCCAGTCGTTAGGCCATGCGTGGGATGGTCTGCGAGCGCTCTTTCATTATGAGCGTAACTTTCGGAAACACTTGGTCGTGGGGAGCCTGGCTGTGATTGCCGGGCTCATCTTGCGGCTGAGTCTAAACGAGTGGTTGTGGCTCGTCCTGGCCATCTTCTTGGTATTGATCGCCGAAACGCTCAATACCATTGTGGAGGCCGTCGTTGATCTGGTCGTGGGGGATACCTACCATGACCTGGCGAAACGGGCGAAGGATGTGGCAGCGGGTGGGGTCTTGATGGCCGCCATCTTTGCTGTCATCGTCGGCGCGTTAGTGATGTTGCCAGCGTTAGTGCGTTGGTTCTAGGAGGAAAATATGGATAATCCAGATTACAAATCAGGTTTTGTCGCCATTGTTGGGCGGCCAAACGTGGGTAAGTCAACGTTTTTGAACCGCGTGATCGGCCAGAAAATTGCCATTATGTCAAACACGGCCCAAACGACCCGGAACAAGATTCAAGGCATCTACACGACGGACGAGGCGCAAATCGTCTTCATCGATACGCCCGGGGTTCATAAGCCTAAGAGTAAGTTGGGCGACTACATGGTGCAGTCAGCCATGTCCGCGTTAAACGAAGTCGATGCCGTTTTGTTCATGGTCAACGCCGCTGAAAAGCGGGGGGCCGGGGACAACTTTATCATCGATCGGTTAAAGAACGTCAAGGCCCCCGTTTACCTGTTGATCAACAAGATCGACCAGGTTAAGCCAGACGACCTGTTGCCTGTGATGGAACAGTACCAAACGGCACTGGACTGGAAGGCCGTTTACCCCATCTCAGCCCTCGAAGGGAACAACGTTGACGAGCTGTTGACGGGATTAGTCGACCACATGCCAAATGGGCCACAATACTACCCAGCTGACCAAGTAACGGATCACCCGGAACGGTTCGTGGTTAGCGAATTGATTCGGGAAAAAATCTTCATGTTGACGCGTGAAGAAGTGCCGCATTCAGTTGCCGTGGAAATCGAAAGCATGAAGCAAAAGGACGAGGACCACGTGCACATCGAAGCCACGATTATTGTGGAACGGCCGACCCAAAAGGGTATCATGATCGGTAAGGGCGGTAGTATGCTCAAGAAGATTGGGACCATGGCCCGTCAAGACATCGAACACCTGCTAGGGAGCAAGGTTTACCTCCAGCTGTGGGTCAAGGTGCAACCTAACTGGCGTGACAAGGCAACCCTGCTGAAGAGTTACGGGTACCGCAAGGACGATTTATAAACTAGAAAGTGGGGATGGCTGTGGCACGGAATGTGACTGATTTTCACGGCATCCTCCTTTTTCGCCGGGACTATGCCGAACGGGATTTTCTGATCAAGTTTTTAACGGCGGAGTTTGGCAAGAAAATGTTTCTGGTGCGTGGCGCCAAGAAAAAGGGCTTCAAGATGGTGGCGGATATCTTGCCATTCACGGTCGGCAGTTATGTCGGTGATATTGCCGACGACGGGCTGTCGTACATCCGGACGGCCAGAGAGACCAACCAGTATCAAAATATTAGCGGCGACATTTTCAAAAATGCCTATGCCACCTATATCATGAGTCTGGTCGATCAGGCCTTTCCGGACAGCCAACCACTGCCAGACTGGTATCACCGTGTTCAGCGCGCACTGACCCTGATCGACGATGGGGTGAACCCGTCAATTGTTACCAACATCATGGAAATTCAGTTGATGCCAGCCTTTGGGGTCGCGCCGCAGTTACAGGGGTGTGCCATTTGCGGGCGGAATGACCTGCCATTTGACTATTCGGAAAGCTACGGGGGCCTGTTGTGCCAGCAGCATTGGCAAATGGACCCACGGCGCCTGCACCTGGCTCAACGCACGATTTATTATTTACGTCAGTTCTCCGTGATCGACTTGGACCGGGTCCATTCGATCAACGTGAAACCGCAGACGGAGCATGCGCTGCGCCAGCTGATGGATGAAATCTATGATAGTCAGATTGGGGTGCATCCTAAGAGCAAACGGTTCTTGGATCAGATGCAGTCGTGGTCAGCCCGCCTGATGACACCACCGACGACGGACTAAACGTTTCGCCTCCGGCCGATACTTGTGGTAGGTGGCATCGCCAGGGTGACAACATTAAATATAAATAAACAACAGAAAATACCGTTCAGCTTTCCATGTTGGAAAGTTCTGAACGGTATTTTTGTGTAGTATTCGTTTTAAGAAAGCTTTTGATTTTGCATAGCCTTGGTCAGCTCACCTAAGAAAATAAAGGATACACCATTGTCTATGCTATAATTGGCTTCACGTAGGAAGTTTTAAGGGCGGTGGCTGTCTTTTCCCTTATGAGGTGATGTCTATGGGGACATGGAATAAACTTTGAAAGGTTTCGCAGTCAGTGAGTGTGTTTCAGGCACTTTCGTTGATGTTACTGTTTGGCACGTTTTTAATAGCGTTGCTGACGTACATTGACAGGCGTAAATAAAAAAGCCGCCCCGATGTAACTTTGGCAGGTTACGGGACGTCTTAGTTGTCGTTTTGTTTCTAGCCACCGCCTTTAAAGCGGCTTGCTGTGAGAGGGTCTGGTGTACAACCACCAGGCCTTTTCGTTTACCCTTATATAGTATCATTCTAAAGGCGCTCAATCAACAATTATCCCTTACACTGGGAAGCCACCTGTGCTTGTGCATCGTAGTTTTAGCAGTTTGCTGCCAGTGAATTTAATGGGCTAGAAGGCCGAAAACTTCAACAGAAAATATCGTTCAATTTCTCCATTTGGAAAATTCTGAACGGTATCTTTTGTATATGCTAATTTGTTTTGATGTCGCCCCACCAATCTGGGAGGAGGTCATCGAGGATGACGGTCCGCCTGGTCGCGTAGTCGGCCATGATCTGGGTGTGGCGGTTGTTGGGTGAAAACTGCAAGAGAGTTTCGCGACAAACACCACAGGGCATGCCACTGATGCCGGTCGGTGGTGCGTCACGAAAGGCAATTAGGCGTTGGACTTCCGTTTCACCACTGGTCGTGTACATGTTGAGCAATGCGACCCGTTCGGCGCAGAGGTTGAGGGTGCCAGACAGGCCCTCGATACAAAATCCTGTGAAAATTTGGCCAGACTTGCTTTGCAACGCACAGACCACGTTGTGCGCATAAATAAACTCATTGACGGCTTCCGGGTGGTAGAGCGGTTTCGCCGCTTGGTAAAGCTGTTCCCAAATGTCCAAAAGAGGTCACCTCCCAGTAAAATTAAGATTAATTTTAGCACAAACCAATCGGTAGCACAGAATAGTTGGCGGGTGGATGCTCAATTCGAAAAATCAATATGAGAAATAGTCTCTTAGTGGGTAGATATGATTAAGGTAGGCGATTGTCTTTCGACATGCTATTCTGGAGATACGATTTTCAGAAAATGACCGGTAAGTGTTGGTGGTCACTGGGGGAGAATAATTTGGGGATGATTTGGCACCGCTTAAACCGACGCTGGCTCATCGTGGCGTTTGGACTAGCAGTTAGTTTGGCGATGGGACAGTTCTTGCAGAAATTGCCCAAAATAAGTGGACACAATCCGTTCTTTTTGTCGCCCTATACGGAGTGGCTTGGCATTGATAATTTTAGTGCACTTGCGATGGCGTATTATCTGTTGTTACCGCTATTGGCAGTGTTGCCAGTAGGGAGTTTGTTGCAACAGGACCTGCGTAATGGGTTTCATTACCAGCTGCGGATGAAACGATCGGTAAAAGCAATTTTCCGGGGGTATTTTGGCTGGTCGTTTATTTTAGGCGGTCTGGTTGTGAGTGGCCCGTTGGTCATGAACTTGCTGGCCTATTTACTAGTCCTGCCCAATTTGCAGCCAGATAATCTCTTACATAGCAATGTTTTGGTGGTCCATGATAATACGATCAATGTGGGGTTGTACTATACGCATCCGTTCTGGCATGCGATGTTGTCGATTGGCCTAGTCTTTGTCTGGGGGGCCTTGTTATCTTGTCTGGTCACGGGCCTAAGCTTTTTTACGACGAAGCCGTTTGTGGCGTTCGGGAGTATGGTGTTCGGGCAGATTGGTTTGCTGATGGTGGACGCCTTCAACTGGTTGCCCCATAGTTTGGCACCTGCTAATCTGTTGAAGGAGTCGGCCAATGCCAGTGTGACGGGCCCAACGATGGTGGCTCTGACAATCTGTCTATTTGTTGTCACTCTGGGGGTAATGACAGTTGGCTGGCGGCGGTACCTTTATGCGTAGAGTCTGGCGCCAGCAATATCACCAGCTACGGTTGCATTGGCGCAGCGGGTGTTTGTTCATTCTGAGCATGAGCCTCTTTGTAGCGGCCCTGCTACGAGAAACGTTTCAATCAGGGGCAACTGCACCCACTATTTATGCCTATCTGTTTAACAGCCAGCTTTTCAGTACAATCTATTTGCCCCTCTGTTTGATGGCGAGCCTCAGTCTGTTTGACTATCGGTTACTGGATTATGGGCGCGTTGGTCGCAAACGGGTTTGGTTTTGGCAATTGTTGAGCCAAAATGGCATCATGCAGGGGATGTTATGGGGACTATGGACGGGCAGTCTGTTGTGGCGAAGCTATTTCTTAGGTCACTGGATGGCCGTAAAAGCTATCCTGTGGGGATGTTTACAGTTAGGTATGCATCAAGGATTCTTTGTCACCCTCAGTCTGATTTTGTACTGGTCATTGCGCAAAAAGATTATGGCCATACTAGGTATCTGGTTGTTGGAAGTGGTCAGCTTAGATCTATTACAGCAACCAGCGTCGCCATTTTTTAAGTACACGCACTTGGCCCCGTTTGGCAGTCATTGGTCAGCTGCTTTGGTCGTATGTTTGAGCTGGGGAGTGGCGATTATAGGGTTATGTTGGCTGATTGATTGGCGCGATAGCTAAGGGGGAAGACCATGGCACTCATTCAAATGAAAAATGTGAGCAAACACTTCGACCACCAACCGGTCTTACGGGACGTCTCATTGGAAATTGAAGCGGGCACAATCACGGCACTGACAGGGATTAACGGTTTTGGCAAGACACTCATCTTAAAAGCCATGCTAGGTTTGATAAAAACGCAAGGGACTATCAGGGTCAAACAAACATCCATCAAAGTCGGTCAAGCATATCCAATAACTGCAGGAATCATGATTGAGGCTCCCAGTGTACTCCCAGACTTTTCGGCGTTGACTAATCTGCAATTGATTGCTGATTTGATACCGGGCGTGACAGAGGGTGAGCTGCTAGACCTATTGACGGAATTTGACTTGCCGACTTCGCATTCTGCTAAGGTGCGTCACTTTTCGCTAGGGATGAAGCAAAAATTGGGAATTGCCCAGGCTGTCTTAGGGGAAAGTGAGCTGATCGTTTTGGATGAACCCACGAATGCACTGGACGCGGCCAGCATCAAAAAGTTAGTGGCTTACGTCAAAAGTTTACGAGCCGGTGGGAGCACGCTGGTGATTGCCTCACATGATCAGGCTTTCGTGGCCGCCGTGGCGGATCAACAGTTACGGGTTGAAGCGGGGACCGTTAGATGATGAAAAAACGACAGCGTTTTATTGGGGGATTGCTGATAATTGTCGGGTTAATTCTAGGGGGTGCTTGGCAATTTCAACGAGTAAATCGCGGTGTGACGACCAAGCCAGTTGTCGAGCAAATTGTTCAGCCGCATCAATGGAGCGGCAGCCGGAAAGCTCAGTTTAAAATGCTAACGGCTACGCAGCGGACAGTTACAGACGGTAAGGAAGTCACGCTGCACTTGTTAATGCAGTCGATAAAGCCAGCTAACTACGGTTTTCACGCCAATAATTTAAATATGATTGAAAATATGTGGCTAAACATTCCGTATAGCATCAGCAATCAATCGCGCGGCATGCAACATCCCAATGGACGGTATTACACAGAGAAGGAATGGCGGCAGCCGTCGGTGAAAGATGTGACCTTGCGCTTCCTGGTGATTCCTAACAGCTATCGGCAACGCCAACAATCTGCGCGATTTAGTTTCCTGGTCCCAGAACGTTCAGACCAGTTTGTGAAGTACTCTGTGCGATTGAATCTGGATCATGATGGCTCAGTTTTGGCCTAGCGAATGGAAGATTTGACTATCGTTGGATGGAAAGAAGATGGCGCCCTCAGAAAGCGAGGACGCCATTTTCTTTTTGATCTGTATTTTAAGACGTCCGGAATATCTAGCCGTCAGTCTTCAACTTTTAGCTGGTGGAGGGTGACGCCACAAGCAACGAGAACCTGTTTTAGCAAACCTACAATGGATTGGTTTCCTTTCTAGCCGGTTTCACAGTTGAACCATTCGTAGAAAACAAATACTCACTTTCAAAACAATACAGCTAGCTGTATAATGATCAGTGAGGTGATGACATGAACAGTGACCAATTGGTTTCTTGGAAATTAGTTTTACTGGGGCGACAGATTCGCCACCAACGAAATCTCTTTGTCCGGAACCTATCGTTGACGAGTGCGCAGGCGGATGCCCTCCGATTCTTTACGGACCATCCCGCAGGAACGATTACGGATTTCAAAGAACAGCAGCAGGTGACGCACCAGACGGCTCGGCTCATGGTCAAACGCTTAGTTGACCGGCAGTTATTAGTCTTACAACCGAATCCTGCTGATGGTCGAGCCAAGTTGGTCGCGTTAACGCCAGCTGGGCAGGACAAGCTTCAACAGCTAAATGCGCACATCAAGACGACCAGTCAGGCGTTATTTACCGGGTTCACGCCCGCCGAGCAGCAGCAATTATTGGCGATGCTCGGCCGAATCGGTCAAAATTTGGAAAGGAACTGAGGTCGTGTGAAAACACGCTTATACACGAAGGATGTTAAATTAGTTTTAGCCGCTAGCTTCTTCTTTTTGATGAGTCCCATGCTGGTCAATCCCATTATCGCGGGCTTTTCAAGTAATGTAGGGGCTAACAGTGTTCTGGCCGGAATCGTTGCCGGGATGATGAACCTGACCTCGCTGATTCTCCGGCCGTTGGCAGGGAATCTGACCGACCGTTTTTCTAAGTATCGCTTAAGCTCAATCGGCGCCGGATTTATCTTGGTTGCCTGCATTGGCTACGGGGTCTCCACGGCGGTGCCTCTGATCATGCTGTGGCGGGTCGTCAACGGGATTGGGTACACGTTATGCTCCGTTTGCATGGCGACCTGGATGGCCAGTCTGTTACCGGCCGACCGCATTGGCGCGGGGATGGGCATCTACGGGATTGCGAATGCCTTGGGCATGGCGATTGGGCCCGCCGTTAGTGTGTTTCTGTACCATCACTTTGGGTACCGGAGTGTTTTTTGGGTGGCAACCGGCTTCATTATTTTGTTGCTCCTGACGATTCAGTTTGTTGGGGATAAGAGTGTGCCCCATCCCGATTACCGCAAAAGCAAGGGCCAGCACGAAAAGTTACGGCTGGTTCAACCCAAAGTCGTGCCGGTTGCGGCCATTCTCCTATTGTTCTCGTTACCATACTTTGCCACGCAAACGTACATCGTGAGCTACGTCTTTCACCGGGGCTTTGCCATTCCGGCGGGGGCCTTTTTCCCCGTCTACGCGTTAGTCCTGCTAGCGATGCGGCTGATTCTACGGGATGTCTTTGACCGGGTGCCATTTAGAAAATTCTTCTGGATTTGCCTTGGGTGCAATCTGATTGGCATCGTGGGGCTGACCGACATGGACAACTGGGCCATGCTGATTGTGGGTGCGGTCGGCTTGGCTGCCGGCTACGGGCTGATGTTTTCCATTTGCCAGGCCAAGTCACTGACGCTGGTCCCCAAGGCCGACCGGGGCCTGGCTAACAGCACATTTTACATCGGCATTGACCTAGGGATGACGCTGGGACCGATGTTGGCGGGGGTCATCACGACCTTCCTGCCATGGATCTGGCTCTATCCGGTCATGGCCATCACGTTGCCCGCCATTGTCGGGGTCTATTGGGAAAATCGGCGTGGCCTGGCTTAATCGCTAACAAATCAATGGGCCAGTTGCCGTAGTCGTGGTAAACTAACTTCATATTGAATTTTAATCAAATTCTTATTATTTTGACATAAAGGGAGTTCTTACATATGAAGTATCGGCAATTAGGCAAATCAGGCTTACGCGTCAGTGAATTAGCCTTGGGCAGCTGGCTCACGGATGTCAGTGATGCCGCCAAACAGGACCTGGCCGCCCAGAGCATCAAACTGGCCTATGAAAGTGGCATCAACTATTTCGACTGTGCGGACGTGTATAGTCGCGGAGCCGCCGAACGTTTCTTGGGCAAGTCCCTTCAACAGTTTCCCCGTAAGGAATTGGTGGTTTCTAGTAAGGTTTTCTTCCCGTCGGACCGGGGCGTTAATGACCGTGGCCTCTCACGGAAACATATCACCGAATCCATCGACCAGTCGTTGACCAACCTTCAGACGGATTACTTGGACCTGTATTTCTGTCACCGATTCGACCCACAAACGCCGCTAGCAGAAACCCTGACGACCCTGAGTGGCTTGGTCGATCAAGGCAAAATCCTCTATTATGGGGTCAGCGAATGGACGCCGGTACAAATTTTAAAGGCAGAGCTGATCATTCAAGAACGAGGGTTACACCCAATCACCGTGGTCCAACCAGAGTACAACATGTTTGACCGCTACATTGAACATGAACTGCTGGACCTGTGTGGAGAACTTGGGTTGGGGGTCGTCCCATTCTCACCTTTGGCGCAGGGCCTATTGACTGGGAAATATCGTCAGGGCCAGCCCGCACCGGCCGGGTCTCGCGGCACGTTCCAACCAGACCTGCAGGCGCAACTGGTGCCAGAAAATTTGGCGAAGGTGGCAGAGTTCGCCAAAATGGCCGCAGAGTTGGGGACGGACCTGGCAACCTTTGCGTTGGCCTGGGACAAGCGGGACGCACGTATTTCCAGCCTGATCATCGGGGCCAGCAAGCCGACCCAGTTGCAGAATAACTTAAAGGCCGTTGACTTGGAGATTCCTGCCGAATATGAAGCTCGGATCGATAAACTATTTGGGTTTAAAAAGTTTTTCCGCGAAATTTAATGAATTGTGAAGCACATTCGACCGCTCGGCTTGGGCTGGTGGATGTGCTTTTTAATTGCTAAAGCATATGTCTGTAAAGCATTCGAAAAGCTTTTGTATCAAGGTTGTAAAGCACATTGACAGGCATTTTACACACTGTTAACTTGGAAAATACATAAGTGAAGGAGTGAGTAAATGACTGGATTAGATTTTGCAGCGATTTTTGGTAAAGCCCGGCGGCTAACCACGGCGGCCGACCCTGGCTGTTTGGTGACCGTGTCAGCACCAACTGGTAGTGGGAAGACGTACGGAATTATTCATTATATTAGTCAAACGGTTGTCAACACAACTGACAGGCGTTTCTTTTTCGTCACTGTCAAAAAGAACAATTTGCACATCGCAGGTTTTCGGGCAGCCGTTGCGCATGAATTTGAGCAGAAAAATGGTCCGTTTAAGACGTCATCAGCTCGTGAAGCCTATCTCAACCGGACAATCGCTGTATTACACGCCTTAGGGGAAATAACGGGTGAGGTCATTACCAGTCAATTACCACCAGAACTATCAGCAAGTGAAAAAGTTAAACAAGCCTTGGGTAACTTGCAAATCTATCATGAACGCTATAATCAGCAGCCAGAGAAACAGTCCCTGGCCGGCCGTAATGATTTTCAAAATTTAAAATTGGCGTACACAACATTTAAACGAGAAGTTATCAAAATATTGCGACAAACGTTAATGCTCAGCGACCCACTGACGAAGGCGGATAAGGTGACGCTTGAAGAATATGTCAATGCGGATGAGACGGACTTAGCACACTATTTGAATCAGTATTTCCCCGAAATCAACCTTAAAAAATACCGGTTGGTGCTGCTCACATGGGCAAAATTTGTGCGGACCTTTCCGTCGTTTTACAGTCAGAGGTCCATCCCGGTCACTGCCACTAGCTGCCTCGGCAACGCCACGGTTATTTTAGATGAGGTTGATGAGATGAAATCCCAACTGGTCGATAAAATTATTGATGATGCAACGAAGGTCCCACTGGATTTTCTGTCATTGTTTCGGGAAATCCGAAGCGGCGTCAACAATCTACAAAAGAAACGACCGGAAGACGTGATGTCTGTGCTGCGGCAGCGGGGAAAATTTGGCCAGCTAAAGAAACGAGTCAATTACCTAGCCGCGCAGTATGAACTAACGGAAGACTATAAAACAGTTGATGCGATGACGACGACTAATTTTATCTTTAATCTGGACAGCCTCACGATTAGTAGTAGTCACGGGTGGTGGAGTCACCGTGACCTTCCAGGCAGGCGGGTTGTTCTATCAGGACAACGTGTTGCGACGAATGATTTAAAATTTTATCAAATGATTCAAAGGATGAGTCAGTTTTTCAGTAGCTTTATTCACCTGTTGGTCGAATGGGCTGGGAAGTATTGTCAGCAAGTTAACGCGCAACGATTGGTGATTGAAAATCAGTTGGAACTAGAAGATGCAATTGCTACAATTTGTGATTGCCTGTGGTTATCCGTTGACTCCAAGAAATTAGTTCTCGGCATGTATCATCAGGCACCTTTGAAATACCGTAAAACAGTGAAGACCACAACCGATGGTCAGTGCGGCCACTACCTGCAACGAAATGGCCTGCAACTGATTGGCTTAACGGATAGTGATGCCCATTTGAATCGGACAAAAATTAGTGCGGCGTTAGTCCAAGAAACCCCAGAGAAGTTTCTCATTCAGCTGGCTAAACGTGGGATTGTGGTTGGCATGTCCGCGACGGTTAAGGTTGATACGGTGATTAATAACTTTGATTTCAACTTTGTTCGCGAGCAGTTAGGCGACCGACTCATAGATGGGTTGGCGGATTTACCTGTAAGTGTTCAGAAGCAATTTGACACCAGTCAACGTTGTCGGGCGAATGGGGCTAAAGTGATTGTTAAGGAAACGGCTAAGGTACAGGTCTCTGCTGAGAGCGGCGAGTGCATGCGCCAATTAATTCATGAACTGTGCCCTGAGGTTGTCTTGGTTTCCGAGCAGCTGGGACAGTTAAGGACACTTGAGATGCTGGTCAAACAAAAGATGCGAGAAATTCATAGCACTTATCCGAGCAATGGTGAACGGCAACTGGTTGCATTTGTTCAGCAACGCTATTTGGATTTGTTCATGAGTTTTATCTGCTTTTTGGGGTTTTCAGATAAGACGACCTTCCTGGGATTACAAAGCGTATTGCCTAAGATAAAAGGGGAAGAAAATGAAATTCAGATGTCACTGGATTTTGTGACGCAGGTCTTTAAATTACTGTCACAGTTACTGTGCGCCGATGAGCCGCATCAACCACAATTACGACCAATTGCCAAAAAGTTCGCGATGGATCAGCAATTAGTTGACGACCAAATTACGGCCGCGCTTGAGCTGCCATCCAAAGAAGAAACACGGGTGTACTTACTGAGCTCGTATGCCACTTTGGGGGTTGGTCAAAACCTTCAACACAACATCGGAACACTTGAGGCAGGTAAGACAGTTGATATAGCTCCGGCTGATTCCAATTCGAATGACACACGACGGCAGATGGTGGATTTGGCCGGAATCTATTTGGGACGGGTCACAAATATTTTCACCCAGGTGCCACAGGCAGCAACCGAAAAGAGCAAGCTACAGTGGATTCGTGCTTATTATGAATTGCTGAGCTTGGCTGATAACAATGAGGTCTCACTCCTAGACATCAGTAGGTACGCCAAGAAACAAAGTCTAGGGATTCCGGCCAAGCAATTTCGAAATACGATTAGCTACGTTGGCACGCATACACAGGTTATTTTGCAAGCGCTCGGTCGGATGGACCGGTCATTTAATAAGCTGCCAGAAACACTCGTGATTTTAGGTGCGGATGTCCGGAACTACTTTAACGTGTCACTGCTGGCTGACTATCAGTTGGGACCTGAAGCACAGGCCATTCGCGACCTGCAACGAGAAGCGGCCGATTCGGTTCAGACGAACGAGAAGATCCAGTTTGAACGGTGGGCTAACCGGACTCTAGAAACGCAGCGGGCAGTTAATGAAATGGTGGGCCAACTTCAGGCAGATACCAAGGCTGCTAGCCGGTATCAAGACTTTAGGGAGCACCTGTTATGCCATCCCACACCCACATTTGATCAGTACCATCAGTGGGAGAAGAAACCTGAGGGCGCCTATTTAGACAACAAGGTGAGCCAGTATCAGGTTGGCCGATCCGGTGAGAACTTTACGTTTGGTACGGATAGTCGTGGGGCGGAAGAAATTTCTGCCAAGACGGCGGGACTGCCTACCTTGCTGAAATATCCGGGGATGCAGGAATATTTCGATTCTCAGGGGTGGGCAACCACTTGGGAGAAGACTGGGTTTATTGTCAATCCGGTTCAGTTTGATAATTACTTGGGGATACTTGGCGAGGTTGCCGGCAAATTTATTCTTGAGGACCGCTGGGCGGTTAAGCTCAGGACGCTCTCTGCAGGTAATCATGAGCTCTTTGATTTTCAAACGGCGGCCCACGTCTATCTTGATTTTAAGAATTGGCGGCATCCCCACGACCAATCGGCCATAGCGGAACGCAGGCATGTGCAAGACAAACTGGATTGTTTGACTGATGCACAGGAGCGACACAGTAAGCGGGTCCTCATCGTGAATTTGCTTGAAACGGCAGGGACACAAAAGTTTGTGCCGAAAATAACGCGTAATGGACAAATCATGGAGGTCCCACAGTTGTTAGATGCACAGGGGAAATTTGCTTTGACGCCTGAACAGGAAAAAATGATGGGGGACTTTTTAAATGGCAGATAACGTACTGGTAGCCTTGACAAATTTAGTGGACTATAAGTTCGATGAGGTCGGTTTTAATCAGCGATTGCGGTTAATTTTGGTTGAAACGGACCATCCCGGTAAACTACCAAGTTGGTTCGATGCTTGCCCAGTTTTAGCGATTCATAAGTTGGCGAAGCAGTACGATGCTCAGGCAGGTAAGGCAACTGGTCCCAGTCGGTATTTAGCATTGATGGCCAAAAGCCAGCCAATTCCGCAAGAGTCCGCCGGCGTTTGTCAAAAAATTGTGACGCTACAACAGGCAATTCGGATGGGGAAAACCGCGGATATGACGGATATAGTCGTCTTACTCATGCTCAAAGCCGTCAAACAGTGTCAGTTGGATGAGCAACTCGTACTCAGAAATCAGCGAGCCACTGACCGTTTGTTATTAGTGCATAGACAAACAGAAAAAACGTTGGTTGCAGTCGAGGTCGACTTAAAAGATCATATTTTACATTTGCGCACGCGGACCTTTAAACCAGTGGCGGCACCACAAAAAATGGGATTTTTAGCCAGTGACGGGTGCTTGAGATGGGCAGGCACGGCGCCTGGGCAACTGTGGGACCAACATCATGTTCATGACCGGAAAAACACGATTGATTTCTTTACGCTGCGGGCACTGGCTGATTTCACACAAACCAAGGTGGGACTTCAGAATGCCCTCCTGAAAGATCTCAAGCAGGCGTACGGGGATTGTTTCCGCCAATTGCCGCATTTTCACGCCAGTGAGGTGATGGCTTATTCGCCCAAAGCCAAGGTACCGGCAATCAAGCAGGTAATGACGTTACTACAAGGCCAGAACCTACATTTGATTGGTGATGCTAGCGAACCAGACATTCGCGCGTTAGTCACGCATTTGGCGAACAGAGTCCGGACCAGCCCTCAACTTGTCCGGGCAGGTGTAACAGTCTCAGTTGGTGAGCAGGCCGTGGCGGGATTGAATTTGCAAGTCGTGATGGACGAGCAGGACCCACGTTATCAAGTTGGCCGTAATGATCAAGTTATTCAACATTTAACCTTTGAGAAGTTTGGAAACTTTGATGCGGTCAAACAGCAGTACCAGTGGCAGGGTGACCAGCAAGCCGACCTGATGGCGAACAAGCAATTCTTGATGACGATGGTCCAGCTACTAGTTAAACGGGATATTTCGGCTGGTGAGCTACGGTTGCCTACAGCTGTGAAGACTGACACCGCTGGTCACTTTAAGTATCTGTTTTTCGACAGGCTGAGCAAACGGGCGGAACCGCTAGACCTTGTCGTGACACGCTTAACCATTACACCTAATCAACGCGTGATTTTTGAAGAGACGCACATTCAAGGCGAAATCAACGATTCTACCGCAACTGAGCTCCAGCGAACAGTTAAAAAAATTTTGTCTGTGACTGGGGAAAATCCCTATCTGTTACAGGGGGCAATTCAAAGCCAATCTGGCCTCTTTGCCATCTATGGGACAGATTTGATTACGGTTCCAGATGCAGACAAGATTACTGCTCAGTTGCGCTCGGCCAGTGAAGAAAACTTAGTTAGGCGGCAGGATCTGTTGACGATTGCCCAGGGGTTAGTTATCGACCAGAAGCATGTGTTGCAGCAGCAACAGCTGATTGCCGAACTCACACAGCTACCGAAGACTGAGTTGTCGATTCGAGAGCTGCGAATGACCCTTAAATTATCTTGGAAAATGAAGGCCATGAAAGCGTTCAACGCCGCGTTTCATCAGGCTCAGGGCCAATGGATAAAGTTACCAATTCGACAAAAGGTGTACGAAGCATACTGGACAGGAACTTGCGGGATGGGCTTGCTTGAATTGAGTGGCAGTACCTATTACTTTATCGGGCGCAGTAGCGCGCTAGAAGCCCAACAGAAGCGGGCGATTCCTTTGAAGAAAATTGTGGCCATTGGCAGTTTGCAACCGAAGGCAGACGTGTACGAAATTTTCCATGAGCTGGAATCACTCATGCAGGTCGGCTTTGTCCGGCTAAATCAGTACACCGTTATCCCGTTTCCCTTTAAATATTTACGAGAATACACCGATCTTCGGCGGCATCGGACAGACCAAATGACAGCGGGCGCCGCCAACATGGATTAACACCGTTTCCCCTAAATCCATTGACAACCCCACCCCAGACGACTATCATAAAACTCAGTTAAATAAGTCGATTATGATGAATGAAAAACGCAGTGGTTGTTCTCAGCGAGTCCGGGGTAGTGTTAGCCGGATAGCAAGTGCTGTGGGTTGGCACATTCGGAGTCGTTTCCAAGTAAGCTGCTAGTCAGTCTGTGACTAGAAGTAGGGTGGAACCGCGAAAATTTTTTCGTCCCTACGTGAATTTGCCTCGGTGAATTCTCGTGGGGATTTTTTGCGCTTATTTGTTTGAAATTTAAGGAGGAAACAGCACCCATGACAGAAAAACTGTCCATGCAAGCAATCATTTTAAAGTTACAACAGTACTGGTCCGCACAGGGCTGCATGCTGATGCAAGCTTACGATACTGAAAAAGGGGCCGGGACCATGAGTCCTTACACCTTCTTACGGGCGATCGGACCAGAACCTTGGAACGCCGCTTACGTTGAACCTTCACGCCGTCCAGCCGATGGTCGTTACGGGGAAAACCCTAACCGGTTATACCAACATCACCAGTTCCAAGTGATCATGAAGCCTTCACCCGATAACATTCAGGAACTTTACCTGAACAGTTTGAAGGAACTCGGCATCAACCCCCTCGAACATGATATTCGGTTCGTTGAAGATAACTGGGAAAACCCATCCATGGGTTGTGCCGGTGTTGGTTGGGAAGTTTGGTTGGACGGGATGGAAATCACCCAGTTCACCTACTTCCAAGTTGTTGGCGGGATGGAAGTTGATCCCGTCACATCCGAAGTGACCTATGGTTTGGAACGGTTAGCTTCCTACGTCCAAGACGTCAACTCCGTCTTCGACCTGGAATGGGCCGATGGCGTGAAGTATGGGGACATCTTCAAGGAACCTGAATACGAACACTCCAAGTACAGTTTTGAAGAAAGTAACCAAGACATGTTGCTCCGCCACTTCGACGAATACGAAGACGAAGCCAAGAAGCAAATTGCCAATGGTCTGGTTCACCCAGCTTACGACTACATCCTGAAGTGTAGCCATACCTTTAACCTGCTCGATGCGCGGGGTGCCGTTTCCGTGACTGAACGGGCCGGCTACCTGTCTCGCATCCGGAACATGGCCCGGGCCGTGGCACGCGCCTTCGTTGCTGAACGGAAGAAGCGTGGATTCCCATTGGTCAAGGATGAAGCCTTACGTGCAAAACTATTAGCAGACGATGAGGAGGCCAAAAAATAATGGCACACACATTTTTACTTGAAATTGGACTAGAAGAAATGCCAGCCCACGTGGTGACGCCAGCTATCAAACAACTGGTCAAGCGCACGGCTGACTATTTAAAGGAACAACGGGTGGACTACACGGACATCAAGCCGTTCTCTACCCCCCGGCGCTTAGCCATCCAAATCAGTGGCTTAGCCGACAAGCAAGAAGACATCAGCGAATCCGTCAAGGGTCCCGCTAAGAAGATCGCCCAAGATGCCGATGGTAACTGGACGAAGGCCGCTATCGGGTTTACCCGTGGCCAAGGTCTGACCCCAGACGACATCACCTTTAAGGAAATCAAGGGGACCGAATACGTCTACGTTGACAAGTTTATTGCCGGTGAACCCGTTGCCGCCGTCTTGGCTGGCTTGAAGGACGTCATCACGGCGATGACCTTCCCAACCATGATGAAGTGGAGCACCCATCACTTCGAATACGTTCGGCCAATTCGGTGGATCGTGGCGTTGTTAGATGCCGATGTGATTCCGTTCAGCATCCTGGACGTCACGACCGGTCGCAACACCCGCGGTCACCGTTTCTTAGGGACCGACGTGGACGTTGCCACGGCTGCCGACTACGAAGCCGATTTAACCGCCCAATTTGTCATTGCCGATGCCGACAAGCGCAAGGCCTTGATCAAGCAACAGATTGAAAAGATTGCGGCCGACCACAGCTGGACGGTCAACATCGACGCTGGCCTGTTAGAAGAAGTCAACAACCTGGTTGAATGGCCAACGGCCTTTGAAGGGAGCTTCGATGAAAAGTACCTGACCATCCCCGAAGAAGTCCTGATCACCTCCATGCGTGACCACCAACGTTTCTTCTACGCGCGCGATGCTAGCGGCAAGCTCTTGCCTAACTTCATCTCCGTTCGTAACGGGAACGACCATGATCTCCAAAACGTGGTTGCCGGGAACGAAAAGGTTCTGACGGCCCGGTTGGAAGACGCCATGTTCTTCTACACGGAAGACCAAAAGAAGACCATCGCTGATTACGTGGAACGGCTCAAGTCTGTTAGCTTCCACGATAAGATCAGTACGATGGCCGAAAAGATGGCCCGTGTGACGGCTATTGTGAGCGTCTTGGCTAAGCATTTCGACTTAAACGATGCCCAAACCAAGGCCGCCTTACGTGCCAGCGAAATCTACAAGTTTGACCTGGTGACCGGGATGGTCGGTGAATTCGCCGAACTCCAAGGGGTCATGGGTGAGAAATACGCCTTACTGCAAGGTGAAGACCCAGCCGTTGCCCAAGCCGTTCGCGAACACTACGAACCTATCTCAGCCGACGGGGCCTTACCAGAATCCGTTCCGGGTGCGGTCTTGGCCTTGGCCGACAAGTTCGATAGCATCTTGACCTTCTTCGCTGCTGGCATGATTCCTAGCGGTTCCAATGACCCATACGCTTTACGGCGTCAGGCAACCGGGATTGTGCGGATTGCACGTGACCAGAAGTGGTCCTTGCCAGTCGCTGAATTAGCCATTGACTTTATCGCTGCCGAAGACACGGCTAACGTGGCTCCTAAGCTGGACCAAGCTAGTCAAATCGACGCCATGGTGACCTTCATCAAGGACCGGATCCGCAAGATTTTGCGTTCTGCTAAGCAACGTCATGACATCATCGATGCCGTGACCGCCGGCTCCAGCAGTGACGTCCTGCAGATCTTCACGGCCGCTGACATTTTGGCCAGCCATGCCGCTGACGACAACTTCAAGGCTGTGATCGAATCCCTGACGCGGGTGATTCGTTTGGCTCAAAAGGCTCCAGCCGAATTGGCTGACGCCACGGTCGACGCCAAGCTGTTTGAAAACGACAGTGAAGGTGCCCTGGACAAGGGCGTTGCCGAAGTGGTTGCCGCTGCTGGCAAGGGCTTAGATGCCCTGTACGCTAGCCTAGCCGACATCCAACCAACCATTGCCGCTTACTTTGAAGCCACGATGGTCATGGACAAGAACGATGCCGTTCGGAACAACCGGTTAACTGAACTGAGCCACTTGGCAACCTTAGCGTTGACCTTGGGTGACTTGGACCAATTGGTCGTTAAATAAATTACTGTGTTTGCGAAGAGTCTGGGATTTCCCAGGCTCTTTTTGCTATCCCATTTTATACAGTCGAAACGTGGGACCAAAGGCAGCCGGTTCCGCTTAAAACTGATAACCAAACAATCCAAGCCCGGGATTATTCGGTTATCAGCCTTAATGCTCGCCGGCTAACCGCCTTTGGTCCCACTCTGGTTAGTCACCGTTTGTTCGGTTCCAGTCGTTACTGGTGAGTTTGGCCGGCCATGTCGACACAGTGGCCCTACACTGTAAGCAATTTAACGACTAGGAGGTGAGGCTGGTGTGCTTACCAAGATTTAACCGTTGCTATTTGTGGGGCTGGCGGGCGGTTAACGCGGGCCTGTGCGGCGTGGACCGGGTGAATGGCCCGGACGTTGGCCTGCTGGTCCAGGCAGCGCGTAGGAGTCAGTTTACTTGCAACAAGGCGTTGTCAGTTCTAAACTAGTGCTCCTGTAACATTCAGCGAGCACGGAAATGGGATGGGAACATGCTATTACCACGATTTACCCATGGCGAGTTGAGCCGTTTTGTGTGGGGCAACTTAGGCGTCTTGGCCGTCTTGTGGGTGTTACAACTGGCCAAGATTCACTGGGTAGCGCTCTCGTTACGGACGTTGTTTATCATTAGTATCATTGCCGTGTTAATGGACTACGGGCCATTGGTCGTGAAGAAGGCGGCTAACGCCAGAACCGTCGATCACATCCGCTTGGACCTGAACGTGGTCTTCAGCGCGTACGGCCTGCTGTATCTCCTGACGCCCCGGGCATTTAATCCCCAGAATCCGGCGGAGAGTCTGGCACTACTGGGCTTTTTATTTTCCGTCGGGGCGCTGGTTCTGGCCTACGTGCCACGCAACCATTACGTGGGGATTCGGTTTCCCCAAACGTATGCCTCACCGGTCGTCTGGCGCAAGACTAATTTGTTGGGCGCACGTCTGGGCTTCGTCTGTGGCCTGATCTTTTTCTTAACCGCTGGCCTATTCGGGGCGGACATTGGCACCGCCGCGTTGCTTATGGGCGTGATTGGCCTGGTTATCGGTACCTGGACCTATGCCAACTGGTTGACCCAGCGGGGTAAATAGGGAAGTCGAGCACCGGCAGACTTTTCACAAGCGGGGGTGGTTTTCCCGGCAAACGTGAGTCACAAGTGTTGACACCAGCTGTAATAGGAGTAGTATGTATAGTGTATTTTTACGCACGTAGGGCCAATTAAAGAGTCGCACTTGTCGGATTGCCGGGGTGCGACTTTTCAAGGCTACGGGCGCAACGGGATTCACGGTAAGGGAGTGATGGTGTGGCGAAGATACCCGAAGACGTGATTGAAACGGTGCGAACGGCGACCAACATTGCTGATGTGGTCGGCCAGTACGTCCAGCTCAAGAAGTCCGGGAAAAATCTGTTTGGTCTCTGTCCCTTTCATGAGGAACGGACGCCCTCGTTTTCCGTCTCGGAAGACAAGCAGATCTTTCACTGTTTTAGTTGTGGCCGCGGGGGCAACGTATTCAAGTTTCTGATGGAACTAGAACATGTCAGCTTTCCCGAGGCCGTCGTCAAGGTCGCTGACTTTAGTCACGTCGACCTCGACAGCGAGTACCGCCAGGACGCGGCGGGGCCCAAGATGGACTCCAAGACCAGTCAACTCATCGATCTACAGGAACAAGCGGCCAAACTTTACCACCACATCTTGGTGAACACCGAGGCGGGTGAACCAGCGCTGAATTACCTGCATGACCGGGGCTTGACGGACGAGACCATTGAGACCTATCAACTGGGGTTTGCCCCCAGCCAACGCCTCTTAAAGCCCTTCTTTGACCAGCATGAGAGTGACTACCAACTGCTGCGTCAATCGGGTCTCTTCATTGAAAATGCCGAAGGGGAGTTACGCGACCGCTTTACGGAGCGGGCGATGTTTCCCCTGCGGAATGCCAGTGGGCACGTGGTGGCCTTCTCGGGGCGTCTGATCAAAAAGGCTGATGACCAACCGAAATACTTAAACAGCCCGGAAACGCCGCTGTTTAACAAGAGTCGGTTGTTATTCAACTTTGATCTGGCGCGTCCAGCCATTCGGCAAGCGGGGGAAGTCACCCTGTTTGAAGGCTACATGGATGTCATTTCCGCCACCCAAGCGGGGGTGAATAACGGCATCGCCTCCATGGGGACCAGCCTGACCACCGAGCAGATTTACGCAATCGAACGAACCACGGATAAGCTTAACGTGTGTTACGATGGAGATGAACCCGGTCAACGGGCCATCTCCCGGGCGTTGACACTGTTGGGACAGCACAGTCACCTGAATCTAAGCGTCATTCAGTTACCAGAGGGGCAAGACCCCGACGAGTACCGCCGGGCGCACGGTGACGAGGCCTTTCGTCAAATGCTGACGACGGCCAAGGAGCCGCCCCTGCAGTTCAATCTGCGGTTCTTACGGCGTAACCGGGCACTGGATACCGACAGCGAGCAATTGGACTATGTGAATCAGATCATGCCGCTGTTGGCCCAGGTCCAAGAACCCGTTGAGCTGGATATGTATTTAAACCAAGTCGCCAACGAGTTTCACATCGACAAGGCAGCCTTACAGGCGCAGCTCAAGCAAACGCAGCGGGATTCCGCGGCCAAGCAGGAACGTGAGCGCCCCCGGCAAGCTGCCCAAGCACAAGTCGCACCGCCGGAGTCGCCAGTGACCGTGCATCAACAGCAGCGGCCATTGACACGACTCGAACGGGCCGAACGCCTATTGCTGGTCCGCTTGCTCCATGACCGCAATGTCTGGGCAAAGGTCAGCAACATTGACGGGTTCAGCTTTGTGCACGATGATTATCAAGTGATCTACACCTTGGCCCAAGGTTATTTCCAAACGCACCAAACCTACCGTACTGCGCAGTTCACGGACTTCTTAAAGGAAGACCGGCTGCAGCAGATCGTCATCGATTTAGAAACGGCAACTTACGCGGCGGTCACCCCGCGTGAGATTGATGACTATTTAGCAATCATTATGGATGAGGCTCCGGTCGAGGAACAACTTCGCCAGAAGAAAAATCAACTGGCGCAGGCCTCGCGACTTGGAGATGCCGAACAACAACGGCAATTAGTCATTGAGATTGTTCAACTGGAGCAACAGCGCCAAGCGAACAAGCAACTTTAGTCTAGGGGGTATTTTAATGGCAAAAAAGACCACGGATCAACCAATGTTTGACCAGAAAGCATACAACAAGACGGTGCGCGCCTTAATCAAGGACAACAAGAAACTCGGGCACATCACGTACGATGACCTGACGGATAAGGTGGCCACGCCGTACACGCTGGATGCTAAGCAGATGGATAAGTTACTTGAAACCATTTCCGATGCCGGAATCAGCGTGGTTGATGCTAAGGGTGAGCCAGATGCACGGGCCGTTAAAGCCCAAAAGGCCGTTTCCAAGAAAGAATTAAAGGAAGCCTCCACGACCACTGGGGTCAAGATCAACGACCCTGTCCGGATGTATTTGAAAGAAATCGGCCGGGTCAACCTGTTAACGGCGGACGAAGAAGTCGCCTTAGCCTTGCGGATTGAAAACGGTGAAGAAGAAGCCAAGCAAGAATTAGCCGAAGCCAACTTACGGCTGGTTGTTTCTATTGCGAAGCGGTACGTGGGTCGAGGGATGCAATTCCTGGACCTGATCCAAGAAGGAAACATGGGTCTGATGAAGGCCGTCGAGAAATTCGACTACCGGAAAGGATTCAAGTTCTCAACCTACGCCACTTGGTGGATTCGACAAGCCATTACACGGGCAATTGCTGACCAAGCGCGGACCATTCGGATCCCCGTCCACATGGTTGAAACCATTAACAAGTTAATCCGGATTCAACGGCAATTACTCCAAGATTTAGGGCGGGAACCAACGCCTGAAGAAATTGGGGCCGAAATGGACATGCCAACGGAAAAGGTTCGTGAGATCTTGAAGATTGCGCAAGAACCCGTTTCCTTGGAAACCCCAATTGGTGAAGAGGACGACTCTCACCTGGGTGACTTCATTGAAGACCAAGACGCCACGAGTCCTGCCGACCACGCTGCCTACGAACTCTTAAAGGAACAGTTGGAAAGTGTCCTGGACACTCTGACTGACCGGGAAGAGAACGTCTTGCGGTTACGGTTTGGTTTGGACGATGGCCGGACACGGACTTTGGAAGAAGTCGGCAAGGTCTTCGGGGTTACTCGTGAACGGATTCGTCAAATCGAAGCCAAGGCGCTGCGCAAGTTACGCCACCCATCACGGAGCAAGCAATTAAAAGACTTTTTGGAATAGAAATACCCAATCCTCACGACAACGAGACAGTTGTTGTGGGGATTTTTTCGTTTCTAGCGAAAATGATGACCGACTTTGCTCATTAACTTCTGGCATAATCGGGGGTGTTGGGGATTGCTTCACGGGAGTTAGAGGTGGTTGCCGAGACGGACCGGATTTCTTAAAAATCGGGAGCTTTTCGTCTCAAATTAGAGCGGCAAAGGACGAGATGAACTGGTAGAAAAGCCGGTGGTCCAACGTTTAGCAACCATAGCGGTTCTGAAATCGTTTACATAAAGGAATAATCGTTATAGATGTCATTTATTGGGTCAAAAGTCTTGAAAATTTGCTTAAAGGGGATATAATGTATCTCGTTTAGAATTTCTGATTTCACAAACTTTTGTCTAGAAAGGAGGTGCGTTGTGAAAGCCAAACCGAGTTTGGAACAGGCCCTCTGCATTGTCGCGTTACTGGGCGTGCAGGACCGCAAGATTCCCCTACATAGTCGATTGGTAGCGGAACGACTGGGCATTTCGACCAGTTATTTGAAAAAAATCGTCCAAAAGCTAGCCAACGCCGACATCGTGAAGACGACGGCCGGCCGTGATGGTGGCATCGTGTTGACCCGCGACCCGCATGCGATTACGTTGTTAGACGTGTTCAATGCGATTGAGGGGGCGTCATCCTTCGTGAAGAATAGCGGCCTGGTCAAGAAGGTCTTTGACTTTGATCAAAAGGACGCCTTCATGCAGACCTATGGCTTAAAGGACCTCAAGGATTCGCAGCCGGTGGCCAACGTCCTGGCCGTCTTCGGCAATGCCGAGCAGCGTTTCCGCCAGCAACTGGCCACGTTAAGCATCGGGGATGTCCTGCCAACTTCAGAGAATCAACCGCTGGAATTGGACTGGACGACCTGGATCGTTAATCAGCGCCCGACAAATTAACGGCTAGATAGCATAGCAAGGTTAAATGAATGGGCACAATGATTATCGATGGAATCGTATAAAGCGGTAGGTTAATTGCCGAGTGAACATGTTTCTGCCGAATTGAACCAATCAGAGTTGTAAGAAGTCGGTCCGACTGACAGGAAATCAATAATCAGTGTCAGTGACCAGAGGCGAATCAAGCTGGTCAGCTGTGTCGATGGTCGTGACTGGGGAACCTTCTCAGGCTGGCACCGGTCCCCACAGCAGGCCAGGTTGAATTCGCCGGCGGAAACGAAATTTATCAGCAACTATTTAATAATTATTTTAAATTTTTTAGGAGGTTTTCCCGTGCGCTGGATGAATAAGCACTACATCTGGAACGTTATCGGCTGGCTGGTCATCGTGATCTTAGCCGTCGTGACGATTCCAAACATGAGCAAATTGGTGGCTGACAAGGGGCAAATTACCGTGCCCAGCAGCTACCAAAGTACGCGTGCCACCAACATGCAAAAACAGTGGGGGCGCTCGCAACGTGGTACCACTGCCGTTGTCGTGGTCTTTAGCAATGGTGATTCTGCCTTAACGAATTCGCAGAATACCCAGATTGATCAGACCATTCAACGAATCAAGAACCACGAAGACCAATATCAAATTCGGTCGATGACCGCGGCTAGTGATAGTTCAACGGCAGCGTCTCAGCTGATTTCTAAAGACAAGAGTACCCAACTCTTGCAGCTGAACGTGCACAAGAGCTCGCGTCACTCCGTTTCATCGATTCGCTCGCAGATCACCAAACTGGCTAAGACCAGTGGGGTGAAGACCTACGTGACCGGGGCGGATGTCTTGAACCAAGACTTCTCCGATGCCACGCAGGCCGGGGTTCAGAAGACGGAAATCATTGCTGCCATCTTTATCTTCCTGGTGCTCTGGTTAGTCTTCCGGTCACCCGTGACGCCACTCTTCTCCCTCTTGACGGTCGGTGTTTCCGTGATCACGTCTATTTCCGTGGTCGCCAACCTGGTTGACCGCTTCAACTTCCCGTTCTCAAACTTCACGGAAGTCTTCATCGTCATCGTGTTATTTGGGATTGGGACCGACTACAACATCCTACTATATAACGAGTTCCGAGAGCGACTCGCGAGTGGGAAGGATAAATTCACTGCGACCAAGGAAGCCATTAAGATTGGTGGTCGCACGGTGCTCTATTCCGGCTTATCCGTCTTAATTGGGATGAGTGTGCTGGGCTTTGCCAACTTCTCACTGTACAAGTCCGCCGTCGGCATCGCCGTGGGGGTCGTGGTCTTACTGGCCGTGCTCCTGACGCTGAACCCATTTTTCATGGCTATCTGTGGCAAGCACCTATTCTGGCCCATCAAGAAGTTCCAGGGTGAGGGCGATAGCCGCCTCTGGCACGGGATGGCCAAGCACGCCATGATTCGACCGGTCATTACCTTGATTGTGACCGGAATCGTCTTTATTCCGTTAGCCCTCTCATCTCATGGGACACTGGACTACGATAACTTGGTTGAAATCGGGGATAACGTTCCCGCCAAGCAAGGTTTCAAGATCGTTCAGAATCACTTTTCCAAAGGGACAGCCGAACCCACCACGATTTACATTCAAAGTAATCATAAGTTAGACAACGAAAAATCCCTGTTACTGGTTGACCGCCTGACCAAGCAACTCCAGGCCTCAACCGGTGTCAAGACCGTGGCTTCCGTCACCCAACCCGGTGGAAAGGCCATCAAAGAGCTGTACGTCCGGAATCAAATGAGTTCGGTTACGAGCGGTTTGGCCAAGGCCCAAAAGGGTGTCAACAAGGTCAATAAAGGCCTGAAGTCGGCCAACAGCCAACTTAGCAAGCAAAATGTTTCCGGTGCCGTGAAGGATGCCAACAAGCTGGCGTCCGGTGCCCAAGAAGTTAGCACCGGGACTTCGCAACTGCAGTCAGCCATTTCTCAGGTTTCGACCGGGGTCAACTCGCTGAACAGTCAGGTATCCTCTGCATCCGGTGGCCAACAGGCTGCTCAGTTAGCCCAATTGGAAGCCGCTTTGCCACAGTTGAACGCGGCTATTCAACAATTAAACTCCCAAGTGTCCGCTAGTTCCACCAGCACCAGTGGCGTGACGAGTTCCCTGTCCACCATCGGCACGAAGACGCAAGACATTGCCACGCAACTCCAGAACATCAAGAGTTCCGTCGGTAATTTGCCAAGTGTCAGTGCTAGTTCCGTCGCCGCCGCCTTCAGCGCGCAAGGGGTCCCTCTATCTGCCGCTCAGAAGCAGGTCTTAGCTGGCGTCTTACAAAAGCAAACCGCTGCGCAAACGCAGTTGAAATCCTCATTGAGTAGCTCACTGACCCAAATCGGCAGTGACGCCTCAGCAATTGGCTCGGCCGACCAGAGTGTCGCCGGTCAATTACAATCGTTGCAGGGCTCCACGGCTACGCTGCAAAGTGCCGTCGCCACCTTGGCACAAAAGTCTAACGTGGTCTTACCGGGTGCCGCGACCGCCTTACAATCGGCCAGTGCCCAGAGCACGCAATTAGCCAGTGCCACGAGCCAATTATCTAGTGCGATGTTTACCATCAACGGCAAGATGCCAAGCTTGGTTTCCGGGGCCAGTCAAGTGGCGGCCGGCAACCAGACCATGGCGGAGAAGTTAGCCGCGATGAGTAAGCAACTGACCGCCTTACGCAAGGGCCTGACCTCCGCCAGCACCGGGTTGACGCAAGTCTCCAGCGGGGTTGGCACGGCCAATGTTTACCTGAAGGGCCTGCAAAAGTCTGCCGCGGCCGAAACGTTCTACATCCCCAGCAAGCAGTTGCACGGGAGCACGTTTAAGGATTCGCTGGACACCTACATGGCGCCGAATAAGAAGATTACGAAGCTGACGGTCGTGTTGGATGACGACCCAAGTTCCGCCGCTGCCATGGCCCGCTTACCACAACTGGAAAAGGTCGTGACCGGTTCGTTGAAGGGAACCAGCCTGAGTGGCGCCAAGGTTGCCTTTGGCGGGAACACTTCGCAGACCAACGATATCAACGAAATGGCCTCCAGTGACTTTACGCGGACGGTCATTATCATGTTAGCCGGCATCTTTGTCGCACTGATGGTGGTTACCCGTTCACTGGTTCAACCAATCGTTATCGAAGGTATCTTACTGCTCGCCTACTCTGGGTCCTTAACCATTGTTCACTGGTTAGTAGATCCCGTGCTGGGGACCGACATGTTGACGTGGAACACGCCATTCTTCACGTTTGTCATGCTGATTTCCTTAGGGGTCGACTACTCGATCTTCCTGATGCGCAAGTACCGGGAGTACCTGCATGAACCGGGCGCAACCAGCGACAAGATGCTGCGCGCTGCTACGGTGATCGGGACGGTCGTCATTTCCGCCGGGGTCATCCTAAGTGGGACGTTTGCCGCTTTGATTCCTTCCGGGGTCATGACGCTGATTCAAATCGCCTTGGCCGTGATTATCGGGATCATCCTGCTGGTCATCCTGTTACCAATCGTGATGCCAGCCGTGATGAAGATCACCTACCCGTACCCCTACTCGAAAATGAGTGAGGCACCGGTAAATAACGAAGACAACGCGCAACCAACGCGTCGGAATCAGAAGTAAGTTAAAGTTTTAACCAGATAAAGCTGAAGGCGTTCGCTGTCCCTGAAAAGGGGATGGCGGACGCCTTTTTTGTGGACTGCTCATCTAATTTTGCCGGAGAAAATCTAAGCATAGAGATAGCTAAGCCTCATTAGCGAAGGGGCTTTAAGATTTACGGTCAGGTGAGACTTGCTTGACAAAGAGGCAATGTACAGTTAGATTGTATATAGTTGGACTGTATAAAGTTCGACTTTACATATTGTAGATCAGGTCAGGAGAAGGAAAATGGCACGAGATAAAAATTTACCGCTGACTGAGACGACGTATTACATCTTGTTGGCGCTCACCCAGCCACTTCACGGCTATGGGGCCATTCAGGAGATTGAACGCCTTAGTCAGGGGACCGTCAAGATTGCGGCGGGGACGATGTACGGGGCAACGGAGAACCTGTTGAAACTGAAGTGGATCAAAGAGGTGCCAAGCAATGACAAACGCCGTCGCGTGTATCTCATCACTAAGGCCGGACAAGCAATCTTAAAGTTAGAAACGCAACGATTACGGGGCTTGGGGAAGCTTGCCGAGAAGTTTGGGTATTAGGGAGGAACGGAACATGAAAAGATTTCACGTATTTTTAGATCTCAACGACGAGGAAGACTGGATCAACGCCATTCAAGAGCGCGGCTACCGTTTGGATTGGGTAAATCCGTATCTGCACTGTTATTCGTTTCAGGTGCTGGCTGACGCTGATCAGTTCACGCCCTGTATCCGATTGGACTTTCGGGATCGGGGGATGAGCCGGCGTCATTACCAGGACTATCGTCAACTCTTCAGCGATAGCGGTTGGCGGCTCATTGCCGGGAGTCGTCATGGTGGGATTCAATACTTCCAACAGCGGACGATGGCGTCGGATCGTGATATCTTTTCGGATGAGCGGTCCAGGGCCAGAAGTCGCCGGCGGTTCACCCGCTTCAGTTTGTATTCTGCTGTTTTTCTGTTGAGTTACGTCTTCTTCTATTGGCAGACTATGGACAACCTTAATTTCTTTGATATCAAAAGTTGGTATCTCACGCCAGGACTGTGGCAAATGCAGGGCGAGTGGTTCTGGAAGGCCATTATCTTCGAGACACCGTTTGCGTTAATGCGCGTAGGAGTGTTTTACGTCTTCCTGATTGTCGGTCTCTATAACCTGTGTCGGGTGATTCGTGGTTATCGCTGGCAGGGGTGATTCGGGATACATGGATGCCATGTACATCTTGACGGGGATGCAGGGGTGCATAGCTATTGGGAAGCACCGGTCACTAAGCCAATTGCTAGTTAAAAATACCATGTGAGTGACCAGAGGTGGGTCAAGCCGACCAGCTGTGTCGATGGTCTTGACTGAGTGATTTTCTCAGACTAGAGCATGGGACGACCTTTGAGACCGCCCTTTGGCTCAAAGTCGAGGTGGAAGCCCGCTCCTTAGGCTGGAACCGGCCCCACAGCAGGGCGACTTGAACCCACCGCCGGGAACGTTAAGTCACGACAATCCCATCCGGGGACAGGCAGTTGTAGACACGCAATGCTGATTTGCACATCAATGTTAACCGGAGGAGGCCAGGGGCGGAGCCAGCTGTGTCGATGGTCTTGACTGAGCGGCCTTCTCAGTCTAGAGCATGGGCCAATCTTGGAGACGCGCGGTCTTTGCGTGGCTTCAAGTTGAGGTGGAAGCCCGCTTCTCAGGCTGGAACCGGCCCCATAGCAGGCGCAGCCCCTGGCAGCCGTAGGTGACAATTGAAACGCAAACCCAGCAATTCTGGCTATTCAATTGCCGGCTGGTAGCTTATACTTAATAAGGAATTCACGGGCGCCGCCACCCAGTCACCAGCCCTATCGGTGACCAACAAGCACCACGGCGGCCCCGTCACAGAAAGGAAGATTACCCCATGGATGCAGACCATCTCTCACAACGCCTGGCCACAGTTGCCAGCTATGTCCCACAGGGCGCCCGCCTTGCCGATATTGGTACCGACCACGCCTATTTACCAGTCAACCTGGCCAAACGGGGCGTCATCACCAGCGGAGTTGCCGGTGAAGTTGTGCCTGGCCCCTTTAAGAACGCTGAACACGAAATTCACAAGGAAAATCTGAGCGACCAAATCACGGCGCGCTTAGCCAATGGGCTTCAGGCCATCGAGCCGACCGACCACATTGATACGGTGGCGATTGCCGGGATGGGTGGCACGCTGATTACCCAGATTTTGACGCAGGACTTCGACCGTCTGGCCGGGGTGCAACGCCTGATTTTACAGCCCAACGTGGGCGAGTCTAACGTCCGGCAATTCTTGATGACCCACGGCTTTCAACTGGTCACCGAGAACCTGGTCAGTGAGGACGGCCACGACTACGAAATCCTAGTCGCCGACCGGCAGGAAAACCCGACCCAGTATGGTGCCGAAGACCTGCACTTTGGCCCGTATTTGTTAGCCGACCACAGTCCCGTTTTTGTGGCGAAATGGCAACGCGAGCTCGCCCGGACCGAAGCCGTCTTGCAACAGGTCGAGTCCGCTAACGAGGTGCCCGCGGAAAAGGTGGCATCCCTGAAAGCTAAAATCAGTGAAATCAAGGAGGTCTTGCAACGTGTTGGTGCGTGAGTTAGTCGAACGATTTGAACAATTTGCTCCCAAGACATGGGCAGAACCGGGTGATCCGGTCGGCCTGCAATTGGGGAATCTGGATGCGCCGGTCCACAAGGTGCTGGTCACGCTAGACGTGCGGCCCGAGGTCGTCGATGAGGCGATTCGCCAGGACGCGGACTTTATCTTTGCCCATCACCCCATGATGTTTCATCCGGCCAAGAACCTTGACCTGAGTGTGCCCCAGAACCAGATGTACGCCACGCTGCTGAAACACGACATCACGGTGTACGGCGCCCATACCAATTTGGACAGCGCGCCCGGTGGCATGAACGACTGGTTAGCGGCCGCCCTCAAGTTACAGGACACCACTGGCTTGGTGCCTAGCAATGGCAGTACCGCCACGCCAGACATTATGATGGGTCGTATCGGTGACCTGGCCCAGGCCATGACGGTGGTCGAGTTTGCCCAGTACTGCAAGGAAGTCTTTCATGTCGGTGGCCTGCGGGTCATCAGCCGGACGCCGGATGCGCCGGTCAAGCGGGTCGCCGTCTTAGGCGGTTCCGGTGGGCCGTTCTATCAGGCGGCACTGGCCAAGGGCGCCGATGCCTACGTGACCGGCGACATTTCGTATCATCCCGGCCATGACATGCTGGCTGCGGGGCTAAACGTCATCGACCCCGGGCACCACATCGAAAGCATCTGCAAGCCCCACCTGACCCAACTTTTCCAGGAGTGGGCGGCAGAGAATGACTGGCCGATCACGGTCCAGGCCTCCATGTTAAATACTGACCCGTTTACTTTTCTTTAGGCAAGAAAACGCGTACACTGAAATGGTAAGTTAACTTAATTGAGGAGTGATTTATTTTGGCAAAGTATGAAAATTTGATTCCCCGGTTTCTGAAATACGTGAAGATCAACACCCGGTCCACGCCGAACGCAACGACCGTTCCTTCCAACGAGCGGCTGACGAAATTCGCTGAAGGCCTGGTAGAAGACTTGAAGGCCATTGGTTTAAGCAATGTGCACATCAACGCGCAATCCAGTTACGTTTACGCTACCTTACCCGCGAACACGGACAAGCAGGTGAAAAAACTTGGGTTCATTTCCCACTTTGACACGGCCGATTTCAACAGTGTTGACATCAACCCCCAGTTCGTTGAAAACTACGATGGCCACTCCGTCATCAAGTTGGACGACGCGGGCAAGTACACGTTGGACCCAGCCGTCTTCCCTAATTTGAAGAACTACCAGGGCGACACGCTGATCACCACGGACGGCAGTACCTTGTTAGGTGCCGACGACAAGTCCGGGGTTGCTGAAATCATGGCATCCGCCGAATACCTGTTGGCTCACCCAGAAATCAAACATGGCGAAATTGAAATTGGCTTGGGACCCGATGAAGAAATTGGGACCGGGGCCGACCACTTTGACGTCAAGGACTTCGGTGCCGACATCGCCTACACGGTCGATGGGGGCCCATTAGGCCAATTGGAATACGAAACCTTTAACGCCGCCGATGCCCAGGTCGAAATCACGGGGACCAACGTGCACCCGGCCGAAGCTAAAGGGGTCATGGTCAACGCCTCACAAGTGGCCATGGACTTCCACGCAATGCTGCCAGAACATGACCGGCCAGAAAACACGGAAGGGCGCGAAGGCTTCTTCCACCTCTACAGCATGGAGGGAACCGTTGATTCCGCCCATCTGAGCTACATCATCCGGGACCACGACCGTCAGATCTTTGAAGATCGCAAGAAGTTGTTCCAAGGGGTCGCTGACCAATTGAACAAGGCTTACGGTTCCGACCGCGTGGCTGTGACCATCAAGGACCAGTACTACAACATGCGCGAAGTCATCGAGAAGGACATGACCGTCGTTGACTTGGCCAAGCAAGCCTTAGAAGAATTGGACATCAAGCCACTGATCTTCCCTGTTCGTGGGGGGACCGATGGCTCCAAGATCTCCTTCATGGGTCTGCCAACGCCTAACCTGTTTGCCGGTGGGGAAAACATGCACGGCCGGTTCGAATACGTTTCCGAACAGACCATGGAAAAGGCAACCGACGTGATTATCAAGATTGCCCAACTCGCCGAAGCACAGGCATAAATTAATTGGTCAAAATAGGTCAAATTATTTTGATTTTGCGTTAAAATCAGTTAGAATATGAGTGAAAAATGGAGGTTAACCTAAGGGTTGCCTCTTTTTTCGACCCGTGAAAAGTAGTTGTGCGCGGGGAAAATAAAAAAATTGAGTTCATGATGAACAGTGAAATTTGATTAAATCAATGAGGAGGACATGCAATGAATCCAGAAAAAATGACGCAAGCTTTAACCGATGCCTTAACGGAGGCGCAACGAATCGCCATGACCCGCAAGCACCAACAGGTCACCGTGGCCCATCTCTTTAAATTTTTAACGCAGCCCGGTGAACTGGGACGTGAAATTTTAGCGGCGGCCGGCGTCGACATCGCGGCCATGGATGCAGAATTGGACCGCGAATTAGACAGTATCAGTACCGTCTCCGGGAGTGGCGTACAATACGGCCAGGAATTTTCTCGGAACCTGACGGACTTGTTACAGCGCGCGGACGCCGTGAAGGACAGTTACCACGATGACTTCATGGCCGTGGACGTGGTCGTGATTGCTTTGATGCAACTCGGCGGGGAAAGCCTGACCGACTACCTGAAGAGCCAGGGCATCACGCAACAAATGGTCAAGAACGCCGTTGATAAGATGCGTAGCGGCGAACGGGTGACGTCGAAGAACCAAGAAGACCAGTACAAGGCCTTAGAAAAATACGGGACCGACCTGGTCAAGGCCATGCGCAGTGGCAAAATTGACCCGATCATTGGGCGGGATGAAGAAATCCTGTCCGTGATTCGCATCCTGTCGCGCAAGACCAAGAACAACCCCGTTTTAATTGGGGAAGCTGGGGTCGGTAAGACGGCCATCGTGGAAGGGTTGGCCCAACGCATCGTGCGCGGGGATGTGCCCGATAATTTGAAGGACAAGACGATCTTCTCCCTGGACATGGGAGCCCTGATTGCCGGTGCCAAGTACCGGGGTGAATTTGAGGAACGTTTGAAGGCCGTCTTGAAGGAAGTCACCAAGAGCGAAGGCCAGATCATCATGTTCATCGATGAAATTCACAACATCGTGGGTGCGGGCAAGGCCGAGGGTAGCATGGACGCCGGTAACCTGTTGAAGCCAATGCTGGCCAGGGGTGAACTCCACCTGATCGGCGCCACCACGCTGGATGAATACCGGCAGTATTTGGAACAGGACAAGGCGTTAGCCCGACGGTTCCAACGCGTGCTGGTCAACGAACCTAGCGTCGAGGACACCGTCACGATTCTTCGGGGCATTCGGGAACGTTTTGAAATTCACCACGGTGTGAAGATTCACGACAACGCGTTGATTGCGGCGGCCAAGTTATCCGACCGCTACCTGACCGACCGGTTCCTGCCCGACAAGGCCATTGACCTGGTCGACGAGGCGTCGGCTTCCATTCGGGTGGAAATGAATTCGGCCCCGACGGAATTGGACCAGGCGCGGCGGCAAATGATGCGGATGCAGGTCGAACAGACCGCGTTGAAGCAGGAAACCGACGAGGCCTCACAACAGCGGTTGACGGAACTGACCAAGGAGCTGGCCGACACCAAGGAAAAGGTCGACAAGTTGAGTGCGCGCTGGAACCAGGAAAAGACGGCCATCCAAAGCGTGGGTGACAAGAAGACCGCGCTTGACACGGCCAAGCGCGATTTAGCCAACGCCGAATCCGCCTACGACTTGAACAAGGCCGCCGAACTCCAACACGGGACGATTCCCCGCTTAGAGAAGGAATTAGCCGACCTGGAAAAGCAGGACCAGAACCAAGACTGGCTGGTCTCCGAATCCGTCACGGAAAATGAAATTGCCGCGGTCGTGAGTCGGATGACCGGCATCCCCGTGACCAAGTTGGTCCAGGGCGAACGGGAGAAGCTGTTGAAACTGGCCGACCGGTTACATGACCGGGTCGTGGGCCAGGACCAAGCCGTTACTGCCGTCGCCGATGCCGTCTTGCGTTCCCGAGCCGGACTACAGGACCCGACCAAGCCGCTGGGCTCCTTCCTCTTCTTAGGCCCAACCGGGGTCGGGAAGACGGAATTGGCCAAGGCCTTAGCCGAGAACCTCTTTGATAGCGAAGACCACATGGTGCGGATCGACATGTCCGAATACATGGAAAAGGCATCCGTGTCTCGGTTAGTCGGGGCGGCTCCGGGCTACGTTGGCTACGAAGAAGGGGGCCAATTGACCGAGGCCGTGCGGCGGAACCCGTACACCATCGTGTTATTTGACGAAGTGGAAAAGGCCCATCCAGACGTCTTTAACCTGTTGCTGCAAGTCTTAGATGACGGGCGCTTGACGGATAGTCAGGGACGGACCGTGGACTTCAAGAACACCATTTTGATCATGACCTCTAACCTGGGGTCGGACCTGTTGCTACAGGGGACCGATGACCAGGGACACATCAGCGGGGATGCCCAGAAGCAGGTGGCGCAGTTGCTACAAGCCCATTTCCGGCCAGAATTCTTGAACCGAATCGACGAGACCATCATGTTCACGCCGCTGTCATTAGCCGACGTGCAACAAATCGTGGTCAAGCTGATCGCCCATCTGGCCACTCGGCTGCACGAACAGCAGTTGGACCTGACCATCACGCCGACGGCTCAGGCCTGGATCGCCCAGAAGGGATACCTGCCAGCCTATGGGGCGCGGCCACTGCAACGGTTCATCACCACGCACGTGGAAACGCCATTGGCCCGGAAGCTGATTGCGGGTGAAATCCCGACGAACAGTCTGATCACCATCGATGTGGCGGACGACCAGTTGACGTTTACTCACGAGATTCAGACGGAAACCATTGGTAAATAGGCGCTTTAAGGGATTCGACCGTCCATGGCCGGGTCCCTTTTTGACTGCATTTTGGCGTTCACGAACATTTGTTCGTTACCCGCGATTTACCGCATTTTTTCTGGTATAATAGCGATAACGAAACGATAGAGAAGGGAGTACCGGGGATGTTTGTACCGTTACAAGTCTTAAGCACCTACAGTTTATTACAGAGCACGAACCGCATCGACGCGCTGGTCCAGACGGCCAAGGACCGGGGTTACTCGGCTTTAGCGCTCACCGACCATAACGTCATGTACGGAGTCGTGGCCTTTTACAACGCCTGCCAACAAGCGGGAATCAAACCCCTGTTGGGCCTCACGTTAAGCGCCCAGGGCATCAGTGACGCCCCCCAGGCGCACGATTGGGTCCTGATTGCCCAGGACTTTACCGGTTATCAACAGTTGATGCAGCTCTCCACGGCCTACCAGGTCGCAGAAGGCCCGGTCGACCTGACCCAACAAGCCGCCAACCTGAGTCATTTGGACCTGATTGCGCCCCTAGATAGCGAGATCCATCAGCTCCTAGCCGCGGGTGACGTCACGGCCGCCGAACGCGTTGTGCACCAGCTACAGGGCTTAGACCCCCACCTGTCTTTAGGGATTAGCCCAGAAATACCGACGGCGACCCGTGAGACCTTAATCACGCTGGCACAGACCACGCAGATCCCTCTGGTGGCGTTAGCGCCGGTCGAGTACCTGGACCGCGACGACCATTTTGCCGTGACCGTCCTGCGGGCCATCGGGGCCGGGGCGACGTTAACGGACCCGACCGCTGAACAAGAAACGTTGGGGACCCACTGGTTACGCCCGGCAGCCGAGGAGACCGCACGGTTTGAAGCCGCCGGTCTGGGGGATGCGGTGACCGCCACGGGGGAACTCGCCGCCCAAACGGCCGTGACCCTGAAGTTCCAGCAGCCGCAATTGCCCCAATTTCCCACACCTGATCACCAGGCCTCCCAGGATTACCTGCGTGAGCTCTGCCAAACGGGGATCAAACGCCGCCTAGCCCAGAATGCCATCACAGATAGCCAGCCTTACCAGGAACGCTTAGAACGCGAATTAGGGGTCATTCACCGGATGGGCTTTGACGACTACTTCCTGATTGTCTGGGACGTCATGAACTACGCCCACCAGGCCCACATTCAGACCGGACCGGGGCGGGGATCGGCGGCTGGCTCACTTGTGGCCTACGTTCTAGCCATTACCGAGGTCGACCCGTTGGCCTATGACCTGTTATTCGAACGATTTTTAAACGAGGAACGGGCCCAGATGCCCGATATCGACCTGGATATCCCGGATAATCGCCGGGAACAGGTCTTGCAGTACGTCCATAACAAATACGGCCATACCCGTGTCGCCCAGATCATTACCTTCGGGACACTAGCCACCAAGGCCGCGTTGCGTGACGTGGGCCGGGTGCTGGGGATGCCACCGTATGCCATGAGCGACTGGAGCGCGGCCATTCCGCCACAGCTCCACATCACGCTAAAGGAAGCCTATGATCAGTCACAAAAGCTGCGCAACCTGGTGGCCGATAGTGAGAAGAACCGCCTGTTATTTGAGACGGCCCAAAAGCTCGAGGGCTTGCCCCGGCACTACTCGACCCATGCGGCCGGCATCGTGTTGAGCCAGGGACCGTTGACGGACCTGGTGCCCCTGCAACCGGGGAGTGAAGACCTGCTGATGACCCAGTACCCCAAGGATACGGTCGAGGCGGTCGGTCTATTAAAAATGGACTTCCTGGGCTTGCGGAACCTGAGCATTCTTGCCAATACGTTAGCCTTAGTCAAGAAACAAACGGGCCGTGCGCTCGACCTGAATCAAATCGATTTAAACGATGCCGCGACATTAGCGTTATTTGCCCAGGGGGAGACCAACGGCGTCTTTCAATTCGAATCATCCGGGATCAAACGGGTCCTGCGGCAGCTCAAACCCAACAGTTTTGAACTGGTCGCGGCGGTCAACGCCCTGTACCGACCGGGACCCATGGAAAACATCGATACCTTCATTCGGCGGAAGGACGGCAAGGAACAGGTGACCTATGCGGCGCCAGTCTTAAAGCCCATCCTCGGACCGACCTATGGCGTGTTAGTGTACCAGGAACAGGTCATGCAGGTGGCATCCGCCATGGGGGGCTTTACACTTGGGGAAGCCGATTTGCTCCGGCGAGCCATGAGTAAGAAGAAAAAGCAGACCATGGACGCCATGCAAAAGAAGTTCGTGAGTGGCGCACAACAGTTGGGCTATGCCCCAGCGGTCGCCGAACAGGTCTTTGCCTACATGGACCGCTTCGCTAACTACGGGTTCAACCGCTCCCATGCGGTGGCCTATAGCAAATTAGCCTTTCAACTGGCCTACCTGAAGGCCCACTATCCCGGACCGTTCTACGCGGCCTTGATGAACTCGGTGATCAACGTGCCGGTCAAGACCAAGGCCTATTTGACCGAGGCCAAGCGCCACGGGGTGACCGTGCTCCCACCGGACATCAACGACTCGACGGCCTACTTCAACTTACAGGGGGATGCGGTCATCTTCGGGTTAAGCAGTATCAAGGGGGTCCGCCGGGACTTTTTACGGGAGGTCTTAGCCGATCGCAACGAAAACGGCCCGTTCAAGGATCTCCACCAATTCTTACAACGCATCGATGCCAAGTATCGCAAGACGGACCTGTTAAACGCACTGGTCTACGCGGGTGCCTTCGACCATTTCGGCCATAACCGTGCGGAGCTCCTGGCCGCCTTGCCAGAATTCATCAGTACCGTCGAACTTTCCGGCGATAACGTCGAGCTATTTGCCGCGTTGGCGCCGAAGATCAAACCGGTGCCGGACCTCGACTTGATGACCAAGCTCAGCAATGAGGAAGCCGTCTTAGGGGCATACCTCTCGGGCCATCCCGTCGCCCAGTACCAGGCGCTCGCACAGCAACTCCACGCGACGACCATTAGTGATTTAACCGTGAATGCCCGGGTCGCTACGATTCTCTATGTGACTAAGATTCGAACGATTCGGACCAAACGCGGCGAGCCGATGGTCTTCGTGACCGGGAGTGACGAGACGGCCGACGTGAGTGTCACCATCTTCCCCAATCAATTCCGGCAGGTCAGCACTTGGTTGAAAACCGACCAGGTAATCGTCGTGCGGGGGAAGGTCGAACAACAGCGAGGCTTGCAGATTGTGGCCGACCAGGTAACGTTGGCTGAGGAGATACCGGTTCGTGAGCAGTCGGCGTCACAGTCTAGCTCGTCGCCGCAACCCAAGCAACCGACGTTACCGACGGGCGCCCGCTGGTTCATTCGGGTGGACGTCAATCATGATGACCGGTCGGTAGCCAGACAGCTGGCCCAATTTTTGACCAGTCATGTCGGTCAGGTGCCCGTCATCGTGTACCAACCCCAGACGGATACCAAACGTGTCCTGCCCAAAAGCCAGTGGTTACCGGGGGATGCCCAGCTAAAAGACGCCCTGGAACAACTGATGGGCGTGGGTAATATCGTCTTACAAAACGGATAGACCAATTTTAATAAAAATACCTCTAGACTATTTGTGCGGGCTTTAGTATGATTATACCAATGCTTAACAAATAGAGAACTGGAGGTTTTTTTGATGGATTTAAACGTGAAGATTTACGCTGATGGGGCCAAGCTGGCCGATATGCAGGCCGTGGCGGCCCAGGGACTGGTCACGGGGTTCACCACGAACCCAAGCTTGATGAAGGCCGCCGGGATCACCGACTACTTAGCCTTTGCCCAAAAGGCAGTGGCTACGTTCCCCGACCAATCGATCAGCTTTGAGGTCTTTGGCAACACCCCCGACCGGATGCTCGCCGAGGCCAAGGTCCTAGCCGGCTTAGGCCAACACGTCGCCGTGAAGGTGCCAATCATCCGGGCCAACGGTGAGGACAACGCCGCGGTCATTTGCGAATTGTCTAACGCCGGAGTCCAAGTCAACGTGACGGCCATCACGACGCTCACCCAGGTCAAGTTAGCCGTCGACGCCTTGAACGCTAAGGTCGGGGGCATCGTCTCCGTCTTTGCCGGGCGCGTTGCCGACACGGGTGTCGATCCCTTGCCATTGATGCGGCAAGCCGCTGGACTCTGCCACACCAAGGAACACGTCGAATTGTTATGGGCCAGCACCCGTGAAGTCTTTAACGTGGTTCAGGCCGAACAGACCGGCTGCGACATCATCACCGTGCCACCTAAGATCTTAGCCAAGCTTGCCAAATTTGGGACGCCAGCCGTTCAGGTCTCCGTGGACACGGTCAAGACGTTTGATGCGGACATCGCCAGTCTCGGATTTACCATTCCCGTGACGGAATAGGCGATTCGTCGCGAATAATGATGGAACTTAAGAAATCCTTACGTTTTGTCGGAAACGGGGGATGACCGAACGGTGGGGGATGTCCCCATTCAGTGGTCAAAACGATTGGTCTAGTTGCTTGATTGGTCTGACAATAAAGCGCTATTTATCCATTCAATAACCTGTTGATTATAAAATCAGCAGGTTTTAATCTTTCCTGAGGCCCGCCGGCCCGGGGAAAGCGCTTACTTTGAAAAAATATGAACAATCAGCGAAAAATCGGTAAACAAAGGCGACATTAATTTTCAAAAGTGATAGAATAATTTTGGAATCAAATTTGTGCCGAAACTTTTTGTGAGTCTTAATTTGACTAAAGTTATTAAAAATTGTTTCGTGCCAATTCTAAAGGAGAGATTTTTCTAATGAAGAAAACCAAGATCGTAAGTACCCTTGGTCCTGCAAGTACTGACGTTGATACGATTGTTAAGTTGATCGAATCCGGCGCCAACATCTTCCGGTTCAACTTCTCACACGGTGACCACGAGGAACACCTCGGCCGTTTGGAGAACGTTCACAAGGCTGAAAAGATTACTGGTAAGACGGTTGGTATCATGTTGGATACGAAGGGTGCCGAAATCCGGACCACTGTTGAACAGGGCGGTAAGCTCAACTTCAAGACTGGTGACGTATTCCGGATTTCCATGGACGACTCACTCGAAGGAACCAAGGAAAAGATTGCTGTTACTTACCCTGGCTTATACGATGACGTTCACGAAGGCGGCCACGTCTTATTCGATGATGGTTTATTAGACACTGTCGTTGATAAGAAGGACGAAGCAACTAAGGAATTAGTTGTGACTGTTCAAAACGATGGTGTTCTGGGCTCCCGTAAGGGTGTTAACGCTCCTGGCGTTTCCATCAACTTACCAGGGATCACCGAAAAGGATTCCGATGACATTCGTTTTGGTTTGGACCACGAAATCAACTTCATCGCTGCTTCATTCGTTCGGAAGCCACAAGATGTCATGGACATCCGTGAACTCCTCGAAGAAAAGCACATGGAACACGTTCAAATCTTCCCTAAGATCGAATCCCAAGAAGGTATCAACAACTTTGATGACATCATCAAGGTTTCCGATGGTTTAATGGTTGCTCGTGGTGACATGGGTGTCGAAATTCCAACGGAAAACGTGCCTTTGGTACAAAAGGCTTTGATCAAGAAGTGCAACATCTTAGGCAAGCCAGTTATCACCGCTACCCAAATGTTGGACTCCATGCAAGAAAACCCACGTCCTACTCGTGCCGAAGCATCTGACGTTGCCAACGCTGTCTTTGACGGTACTGACGCAACGATGCTTTCTGGTGAAAGTGCTAACGGTGAATACCCAGTACAAGCCGTTGCTACGATGAACCGGATCGACATCAAGGCTGAAAATGCTTTGAAGGACTTTGGTCGTGACAACTTAGACTTCGATAACGGTGACGTTACTGAATCTATCGGTGCTTCCGTTGCTCGTGTTGCTAACCAACTTGGTGTTAAGACCATCGTTGCTGCAACTGAAAGTGGCTACACCGCTAAGATGATTTCTAAGTACCGGCCAGATGCTGATATCTTAGCCGTTACCTTTGACGACCGGACCCGTCGTGGTTTGATGGTCAACTGGGGTGTTTACCCAATCGTTACCGAAAAGCCTTCAAACACTGATGAAATGTTTGACCTGGCTGCAGCCAAGGCCGTTGAAACGGGCTTAGCTAAGGAAGGCGACTTAATCCTGATCACCGCTGGTGTGCCAGTCGGCGAACGCGGGACGACTAACTTGATGAAGATCCAATTGATCGGCTCAAAGTTAGTTCAAGGCCAAGGTGTCGGTGACGACACAGTTATCGGCAAGGCAATCATTGCCAACACCGCTGCTGAAGCCAACGCCAAAGTCGTTGAAGGTGGTATCTTAATTGCTAAGAACACCGACAAAGACTACTTGCCAGCTATCGAAAAGTCTAGCGCCGTTATCGTTGAAAACGGTGGGTTGACTTCTCATGCTGCTGTTGTTGGGATTTCTATGGGGATTCCTGTTATCGTTGGCGCTACCGGTGCCAGCGACAAGATCTCCGATGGCGAATTGATCACCGTTGACTCACGTCGCGGTATCGTTTACCACGGTGCTTCCAACGCGCTTTAATTTGAGATAAACCTGTTATAAAAAGGACCCTCTGTCGGGGGTCCTTTTTTGCTGTCCAGAAAGTGGGATAGCGTTTGAACGTAGGTCGTCCTGACAACCACAACCGCCCACGCACAACTTAAACAATTTTGTCAGATTAATCCTCGCTAGTTCGGGCGTTTCCGTGTAAAATAAAGGTTAGACACTTTTGACCGGTAGACTGGGAAACCAGTAGAATTGAGGAGATTATGGAAGAACTATTAGGCCGCATCATCGCGGGAAAAGTTACTGATGAAAACGAAAAGGATTACTACGTGCAAGTTTCTGGCACAACTTTTCGGTTAGATAAAGCAGAAATCAAAAAGCCCTTGAAGTTGGGCTCGATTTTCAAGGGATTCGCCTATGAAAATGAAGACCATGACATGCAGATTACCCGGGACGCTCCGGATGCCCAAGTTGACCACTATGGTCTGGGCACGGTCGTTCGGAGCCAACGGACGTTAGGGGTGTTCGTGAATATTGGCCTGCCCAACAAGGATATCGTGGTCTCCCTGGATGATCTACCAGATATCATGGAATTGTGGCCCCAACAGGGGGACAAGCTGCTGATTGCCTTGCGTGAAGACGCCAAGCAACGGCTCTGGGGCGTGCTGGCCGATGGTGATGTTTACCAGGCCATTGCCCAACCCGCAAAGAAGAAGATGCAAAATAGCAACGTGACCGCCCGTTCGTACCAATTAAAATTGGTGGGGACCCGGGTCATCACGGATAATTTTGAATTGGGCTTCATTCACCCGTCAGAACGGGAAACGGAACCCCGCCTGGGCGAGGAACTACATGCCCGGGTCATTGGGGTCCACGACGATGGCACCCTGAACTTATCCCTGCGTCCCCGGACTTACGAGGCTATCGATGACGATTCAGCCATGTTGTTAGCCGCACTCCAACACTCGGATGACGGCAAGCTGGACTTCAGCGACAAGTCAGACCCCGCAGCCATCAAGGCATACTTCGGGATCAGTAAGGGCCAATTCAAGCGGGCCATCGGTCACTTGTTAAAAGACCGTCAAATCACCCAGCACGATGGCGCCCTCTGGTTAAACCAAAGCGCAGCCACAACGGAAAAGACGGACGAACCAGCGGAATAGCTGGCTGGGTTTCAAGTCGTTCAAGAAAGTTTAGTCGTGCTCATACTTAATCACTGTCAGAGTTCATTGGCAGGAGTAAGTGTGAACTAACTGAACATGAGCCGCAGGGCGGGTGAAAATGGGCCCAGCCGTGGGAATTCTCTTGGTGGCTTTGTCACTTAGAGAATTGGACTCTTTGAGACGCTTGGCGGCTCAAAGTAAGCCCGGAGACCGCTTTTAGTCTCCGGGCGTCCGCCCACAGCGTTCCGGTCCCATTTTCACCCGCCCGGAGGCGGACTTAATGTCCAGTTTCAAAACACTTAAGGAGGTGGGTGAATGACGGTATTAGAGAACCAAACAGCCGACTTTGCCCATTACCTAACGGTGGAACAAGGCCTGGCGGCGAATTCTGTGGCCAGCTATACGCAGGAACTGCGGAACTTTAGTCAGTATTTAACGACGAAAAAGGTTGTCGACTTTAAACAAGTTGACCGCCTACAGATTATGGCTTACCTTAGTGCCCAAACGGCTGCCGGTAAGTCCCGCAACTCCGTGATTCATGCGGTATCGGCTCTACGGAAGTTTTACCGTTACCTGGTGCAGACACATCAGCTAACGGATAATCCGATGGCCAATGTGGCCGCACCCAAGCACGCCCAGCATTTGCCGGCCGTGTTGACGGTGGCCGAGGTTGACCGCCTGTTAGCGACCCCCGATACCAGTAACAAGTACGGCTTGCGTGACCGGGCCATTTTAGAGGTCATGTACGCCACTGGTTTGCGGGTGAGCGAGCTGGTCCATTTGAAACTAGTCGATTTACATCTGGAGATGGGGCTGATTCAAACTCTGGGGAAGGGTGACAAGGAGCGAATCATTCCCATCGGGGACGTGGCGGCAGACTGGATCAATCGGTATTTACAAGATAGTCGGCCGGTCCTGCTGAAGCAGCGGACCAGTCCCTACCTGTTCTTGAACGGGCACGGTGGCGGGCTATCTCGGCAAGCCATTTGGCAAAAAATCAAGCACTACGTCGGGCTCGCGGACATCCAAAAGGACGTGACGCCCCATACGTTGCGGCATTCCTTTGCCACGCACATTTTAGAAAACGGGGCGGATCTGCGGGTTGTTCAGGAACTCCTGGGCCACGCGGATATCACCACCACTCAAATTTATACGCATATTTCAAAGAAACGCCTACTAAATGTCTATGACCAGTACCATCCGCGCGCATAGTGTGGTAGAGTAGGTGGACGTTGAACGGAGGGGGACCATGCTACTTAAATATCGTAGCGATTATCAAAAAATTGCGATGGGCCTGCTCAGTCTATTACCCAACTTCAAGGACTGGGACCGGCTCCAACGCGAGCTAGCCTGGTATCAGGGCGGCGATGACCGGTGTCTGTACTTGTGGAAGGACGAAAACGATGACTTTGCCGGGGCGTTAGGCACCGAGAGTCAGGGCGACTTTTTAGTTGTTCGGTTGATCACGCTGATGCCAGACAAGCAACTGACGCGCAACACCTGGCAAATGTTAGACCAACTCGCGACGGCGGCCCCAACCAAACGTTTGATGGGGACCTTAACCACCGCCAAGATTATTGCAAAATGGGAGTATCACCATGGACAAAGCCACAACGAACGGCCAGCCACTGATTCAGGTCAGTGATTTTGAGGGCCCATTAGACTTACTATTACATCTAATTAAAACCAATGAAATGGACATTTATGATATCCGCATTAGTACCATTACCAGCCAATATTTGACCTACCTGCACCAAATGCAGACGCTACGGTTGGATATTGCGGGTGAATATTTTGTCATGGCGGCGAATCTGATGGCCATCAAGGCCAAATTGCTGTTGCCCAAGCCCCAGACGGTTGAACCCATCGATGAAGACGACGGGGGCGACCCCCGCGAAGAGCTGGTCAACCAATTGCTGGAATACCAACGCTATAAGCAGGCGGCTCAGGAGCTGAAGCAGCGGGCCGTCGACCGGCAACAACACTTTACCCGGCCGGCCATGGCCGTTCCCGATTCAGTTGCCTTGACCGTGGCGCCCGGCATCCAGCCGAGTGACCTGCAAACCGCGTTAAGTCGGCTGATTCACCGGGCGATGGTTGCCAAGCCAGTGACGCAAAGCATTCACCAAGAACATTTCACCATCAAGGCCCAAATGACCACGGTGCTGGGACGTTTGCGGCAAGCTAAGGGGCCCGTAGCCTTTGACTACCTGCTGGCCAAGCAGCCGGTCATGGAAGAAATCGTCACCACCTTTTTGGCCGTGTTGGAACTGGCGCGTCAACGCCAGGTCCGCTTACAACAGGCCGGCCGTCTGGCGCCGTTACAAGTGAACTTTTTACAAATGGAAGGAAGGTACGCCACCGATGTCACCTCTAGCTCAGATTGAAAGCCTGCTATTCGTCAGCGGTGACGAGGGCATTACGGTTGCTGACCTAGCGGCCGCGACGGGACTGATGCGGCCGGCAATTCTCGCCAGTCTGGAGAAGCTGGCCCAGAAGTACGCCGCCGATGCCGATTCGGCCTTGGAACTCATGGTCAACGACACCACGTACCGGCTGGTCACCAAGGAGGCGACCGCGGACGTCATCAAACACTACTTTGAAAATCCGCTGAGCACCAGCCTATCGCCGGCTTCCCTAGAGGTGCTGGCCATCATTGCGTATCGCCAACCGATCACCCGCATCGAAGTCGATGAGATTCGGGGAGTCCAGAGCGCTTCGACGGTTCAGAAGCTGGTCTTGCGCCGGTTGATTGAAGATGCGGGTCGACTAGACGAACCCGGTCGTCCCAAGCTGTACCGGACCAGTGCCTACTTCTTGGACTATTTTGGCTTAGAAAAGTTGGCGGATCTACCGCCGTTACCAGCCGCAGCCACGCCTAGTACCAGTGACGAAGCGGACGGCGGTGACCTGTTCTTACAGGCATTTAACGAGCAGCTCAACCAATCAGGAGATGAAACCTAACTATGGAACGTTTACAAAAAGTTTTGGCCCACGACGGGGTCGCTTCACGACGTCAATCAGAAAAATTAATCATGAGTGGCCGCGTCCGGGTCAACGGAACTGTGGTCACTGAACTGGGCACCAAGGTCGGCGCACACGATAAAATCGTGGTCGACGGAGTCCCCGTGACGACGGAAGCGCCCGTTTATATTCTGATGTACAAGCCGCGGAGTGTCATTTCAACGGCCAACGATGACAAGGGCCGCAAGACCGTCGTCGACCTAGTTGAAGGCATCAGCCAACGCATTTACCCGGTCGGCCGGTTGGATTACGATACGGCGGGGCTCTTACTGTTGACCAATGATGGCGAGCTGGCGAACCGCTTGACTCATCCGAAGTATGAGGTCGAAAAGACTTATATCGCCAAGGTCACGGGCATTCCCACGAACGACGAGATGAAGAGCTTGCGCCAGGGTATGACGGTCGAGGGTGAAACCTACGCGCCGGCTAAGGGCAAGATCATCAGTGTGGATGACAAAAAGAAAACGGCCATTGTGTCCTTGACGATTCATGAAGGGAAGAACCACCAAGTCAAGAAGATGTTGGCGGCCGTGGGCTTACCGGTTGAAAAATTAAAGCGGGAGCAGTACGGTTTCTTAACGTTAAAGGGGTTAAATGCTGGCGAGTCGCGGCATTTAAAGCCTGAAGAAGTTAAAGAGCTCCGACGGTTAACCGGATTAATTTAAAGCAAGCGGTTGACAGCTTTAGAAAATCTTAGTATATTAAGTTTGTAATTAAAATTTAGGTTCATCTTCAGGGCAGGGTGGAATTCCCGACCGGCGGTTAAAGTCCGCGACCCGCGCAAGCGGTGAATTCGGTGTAACTCCGAGACCGACAGTATAGTCTGGTATGCAGAAGATGAGACATTGCTTTTTGCGCAAACTCATTTACGTAAAACCCAAGGTCTTGCCCTTCTGTGGCAGGACCTTTTTCTATAGTTTTGTCACGAGATGGCCGCAAGGAGGAACAGGTATCATGGAAAATAGTCACAATGAGTTGAATGTTCGTTCGATGGTCGAGATGGCACTGTTTGCCGGTGTCGCTTACGTGTTGATGTTTGTATCGGTGCCAATTATTCCGATTGTGCCGTACATGAAGCTCGACCTAAGTGATCTGGTCGTCCTGCTGGGCATGAGTTTATTTGGCCCCGCGGGTGCGGTGATGATTGCGGCCGTGAAAGAATTACTCTACTTTGTGTCGACCGGACTGGATATCGTCAACTTCATCGGGGTGCTAACGGCGTTCATCGCGGATATCGCCTACATTTTGCCAATCAGCTACGTGCTGAAGCATAAGCAGGGCGACGCGCAACCCGGATTGAAACGGCAAATCGTTGCTGTGATCGTCGGGACGCTGACACTGACGGTGATTTTGTCCTTAGCAAACTGGTGGGTCATTACGCCGCTTTACTTAAAGGTATGGGGCATGTCACTGGGCCTGCCCGTGAACAAGCTGATTTTGCTGGGGGTTATTCCGTTTAATCTATTGAAGGGAATTATCCTGGGCATCCTGTTCATTCTAGTGAGTCGTCGAATGGCACCTTGGTTGGCCAAGCACACGCTCTCATAACCGCATCACTAACAAATTTTTCGAAACAAAGGACCGGCCACGTGCCGGTCCTTTTTCTTTCGAAACAAAGGACCGGCCACGTGCCGGTCCTTTTTCTATGGTAAACTGAACAAAGACTTTAAAATTGAGAGGAGGGTCTACTGTGGAGGCGAGTGATTTAGGTCAGTTGTTGAGTGCCAAACAGGACCGGCGAATTCGCGTGATTGAAAATCTCTTGCGCGGCAAAAAAACGGTGTCGACCCTCTACTGGGGGCAACGCTATCACTTGTTGCCACTGTTGAACCTGGCTAAACAACTGGACCGCGGTGGTCTCGATAACGCCGTGCAGGAGCTGCAACGCCGTCATTGGCTGACGGTCGATACCGAACAAAAGACGCTACGGCTCACGAATCAGGGGGCCCAGGCATTGGCCGAGACGCCGACGTATCAGCCCCAAACGGTCGATCAGTGGGTAAACTTAGACATCATGGCTGCGCGGCAACGCCTGTTGTTAGCAGTCCAAGTGACCTCCCAGTATGCCCACAGTACGGCCCGTTACTATCCGTTGGCGACCGACCAGAAAACCCGGCAACACGTGCGACAATGGTTTCACAGCGCTAAGGGACCGGCCTTGGCGTCATCGCTGGCCCAGGCATTGGTGACCAGTCTCGCGCAATTACCGGCCAGCACGGCTGACATTATGACCGACCAGTTTACCGGTTTTGGCCAACCGGGGCTGACCCTTGATCAGCTGGCACTGGCCCACCAAACGACGATCTGGCAAGTCCGGTTGCGGCAGTTTGACGGCGTCACCCAGATTGCCCGGGACGCCCGTCACCCGGAGCATCCGCTACATGATTTGCTGGGGCCACTCTGGCGGGTTCCCATTTCACCGAGTGCCCAAGAAACGCTAGCCGCGGTGTCCGCGGGCAGGGACCTGCAGCAAGTGGCGAACCGACGACAGATCAAGCTGAGCACGGTTCGCGAACATCTGCTAGAGGCAGCAATCATGCTCCCGCTGACCGATTTTCCGTACGATAGTGTGCTTCCCCAGTCGGTGCGCACGGATTTTCAGGCCGCCGTTCAGGGCAACTTGGATGACTGGCAGTATTCCGCGCTGCCCCAGGCAATGCAGGCTCGCTATGATTTCTTTTATTTTCGGCTCTATGCCATTTGGCGAATCAAACAGGAGGTAACAGCATGACGGAAACGTTGACGGCCAGCCTACAGCGGGTCTTCGGTTTCGATCAATTTCGGTCGGGGCAGGCCGCGGCCCTCGAGAGCCTAGAGGCGGGTCAGGACACCCTGGCAATTCTGCCGACCGGGGCCGGTAAAACCTTGATCTATCAACTCTATGGGTACCGCCATCCGGGGTGCGTCCTGATTGTCTCACCGCTCCTGTCACTCATGAATGATCAGGTCGACCGGATGCGGATGAACGGCTTCAAACGGGCCGCGGCCATTAACTCGTTGACCCCATTTGGGGAACGGCTGCATATTTTAAATCACTTAAACGATTTGCAATTTTTATTTCTATCTCCAGAAATGCTGTCACAGTCCCAGATGCTTGACCGGTTACACCAGGTTACTATCAGCCTCTTGGTCATCGATGAGGCCCACTGTATCGTCCAGTGGGGACCGGATTTTCGGCCGGAGTATCTACTATTGGGCGCAATCCGAGAGAAGCTTAATCGACCGTTAACGTTGATGTTGACCGCCACGGCGGGGAAGCAGACCCGCCAGGAGATTGCCAAGCAGCTGCGGAGCACGCCTCAGGTAGTGACCGAATCGGTTAATCGACCAAATATTTTCTTGGATGTGGAGAATGTCGCCGACGAGGCAACCAAACAGGCCCGGCTGCTGGATTTAGTGAAACATTTACAACGCCCCGGCGTCATCTACTTTTCCAGCAAGCAACAGGCTAGCGATACCGCGTTATGGCTGCAACAGACAGCCGAGGTGCGGGCGGCGGCCTACCACGCGGGATTGGATGCCGAGGATCGGTTCAAGATTCAGCAACAGTTCATGGCCGATCAGCTGGATGTCATCTGCGCCACTAGTGCCTTTGGCATGGGTATCGATAAGGATAATGTCCGGTTCGTGATTCACTATCACCTGCCAGCCGACTTAGAGAGCTATGCCCAGGAAATCGGGCGCGCTGGTCGGGACGGTCAGCCTAGTGTCGCCATTTTGCTGTACGCGCCGGGTGATGAGCAGTTGCCCTTAGCCCTTGGCCAGTCCAATCGACCGGAACCAGATACCATCCAGCGTTACTACGCGCATCCCACCAGCTTTGCGGCCGACGACCCGCAGATTCACCTGTTGGCGTTCTACCGCAATCATGGGATTAGCCAGGCCGCCGTGACGCGGTTATTTGCCAGTCGAGAACGGGAGCGCAATCATGCTCTATCACAGATGGTGGCGTACGCGAAGTCGCCGACCTGTTTGCGGGAGAAGTGGCTGCAGGCCTTTGACGAGGAACCACCGGCTCATGACGACGCCTGTTGTGCCCCCGGCAATGTGCCCCTGGATTTGGCGGCCCATAATCTGACACGGCAAGCCAAAGTTTTGACACCAACGGCTACGGTCGGGTGGCAGGAGCGGTTGACCCGGTTATTTTAAAGCGTTGATTAATTTTTAGGGCCTAGAGTCCGTTACAAGGCTTAAAAATCTGTAAACATCGTTAAGAGAGTTCTAAAGAATGCCGCGACGCCGACATTTTCAGCAATTATAGCTATCGAAATGGTACGGTACGTGGTACAATTACGGGTGAAAGTTTTTCAGGGAGGTTAGATGATGAGTCAGAAGCGTGACGATCAAACGTCGAAGGAACAAGAGTCCCACCCGTGGGATCAATCGTTTGCCGATGATCGGGACGATCAGGGGAACCTGTCACGAACGAAGATGCGGCGGCAAAACCACAGTAACACCATGGTAACGGTCATTTTGGTGGCAATTATCGTGGTTATTGCTGCGGCCTCATTGGTTTACGGCTTGGCGCGTCAAAGCGCTGTCAATCGGCCACAAAATACGGAAAAGGTGGCGGCAAGTTCCTCCAGCTCATCCAGTAAGGCCAAGAGCTCCAGTCACAAAAAGAAAGCTTCTACTAAGAAGTCTTCTTCAGCGACCACGACGAGCTCACCTAAGAAATCAACAACTTCAACCACAACTGCTAGTTCGGCTAAGACGACTAGCAGTTCTTCGGCTACCACCAGTTCGGCCACTGAATCAAGTACGGTTACCAGCAGCAGTCATAGTAGCAGCGCCGCAACCAGTAGTAGTGCGGTGGCTGGTTCTAAGTACGCCACGGTTGAATCTGGACAAGGGGTTTACCGGGTCGCAACAAACGCGGGAATCTCTGTCCAAAAATTATTGGAATTAAACGGCCTGTCTTCCGGTTCTTCCCTCTATCCGGGACAGAAGTTACGGGTTCGCTAAGTTTTAAAACTATTTGATAGGAGTTTGGTTGTCATGGAGAAACAAGGTTTACAAGTGGCTATCGATGGGCCGGCTTCCGCAGGGAAGAGTACGGTCGCTAAGATCGTTGCCCAACGGTTCCACTACATCTACTGTGATACCGGTGCCATGTACCGGGCCATTACTTGGAAGGTGCTGCAAGCTGGCGTCGGGTTGACCGATGAAGCTGCGGTCAAGCAGTTATTGGATCAAATCACGATTCGATTTGAACCGGGTACCCCCGTTCAAAAGGTTTTCGTTGATGAGACGGAAGTCACCTTGGCGATTCGCCAACCGGACGTCACCAATTCTGTGTCGGCCGTTTCTGCATTGCCAGCTGTCCGGGCCGAATTAACGGAACGGCAACGGCAAATTGCGGATGCCGGTGGCATTGTGATGGACGGTCGGGATATTGGGTCGACGGTTTTGCCCAAGGCTGAGGTCAAGATCTTCTTGGTCGCCAGCGTGGACGAACGGGCGCAACGGCGGTTGAAGGACAATGCGGCCAAGGGAATCAACACGCCACTGGCAACTTTGAAGTATGAAATCGAAGAACGGGACCGAAAAGATTCCACGCGAAAGGTTTCACCATTGACCCAGGCAGCCGACGCAATCCGCTTGGATACTACGTCTATGAGCATCGAACAGGTCGCTGATAAGATCGCAGAAATCATCCAAGAAAAAGAATCCTAGAGAAATAGGCATTTTACTAGCTTTTATAAGCACAATCAGCTAAAATAGTATATAGAGTTGTCGCAAGGAGGAAAATTTCGCATGAGTGAAAATGGCACGAGTCAAAACAATGAAAACAATGATTTATTAGATGCTTTAAACAGCATCGACACCGTTAAGGTCGGTGACGTTGTTAAGGGTGAAGTCTTAGCAATCGATGATGACCAACAAGCAATCGTCGGGATTGCTGATACTGGCGTTGAAGGGGTCGTTCCCAAGAAGGAACTGTCTACTAAGCCAGTAGATGACATTAAATCTGTAATTAAAGTCGGGGACGTTATGGACCTCGTCGTAATTTCTCGGATCGGTACCGACAAGGAAGGCGGCAGTTACTTACTGTCACAACGTCGTTTGGAAGCCCGTAAGGTTTGGGACGACATCCAAAAGGAATTCGAAGCTGGTCATACGTTGACTGCCCCTGTTACCCAAGTGGTTAAGGGTGGGTTAGTTGTTGACGCCGGTGTGCGTGGTTTCGTACCTGCATCCATGGCTTCAGACCACTTCGTTGAAGATTTGGCACAATTCAAGGGCCAAACGCTTGAATTCAAGATCGTTGAAATCGAACCAAGCGAAAACCGCTTGATCTTATCTCACCGCGCAATCGTTGAAAAGCAACGCGCTGCACAAAAAGAAGAAATCATGGCTAAGTTAACTGCCGGCGACGTTGTCGAAGGTAAAGTTGCTCGTCTGACGAACTTCGGTGCATTCGTTGACCTTGGTGGCGTTGATGGGTTGGTCCACGTTTCAGAAATCGCTTTCGAACGGGTTGAAAAGCCTAGCGATGTCTTGAAGGTTGGCCAAGATGTTAAGGTTAAGGTCTTATCTGTTGATCCAGATCGTGACCGGATTTCCCTTTCCATCAAGCAAACCTTACCAGAACCTTGGGACGGTATCGAAGAAAAGGCCCCTCAAGGCAGTGTCTTGGACGGGACTGTTAAGCGCCTGACTAGCTTTGGTGCCTTCGTTGAAGTCTTCCCAGGTGTTGAAGGTTTGGTTCACATTTCCCAAATTTCTCATCAACACATCGCAACGCCTGCTGACGTTCTGAAGGTTGGTCAAGAAATCAAGGTTAAGGTCTTAGATGTTCGTCCAGACGATCACCGTTTGGCATTATCCATCAAGGCCTTGGAAGAAAAGCCAGAATCTGCTGACGATTCTTCTGAAAACCACAGCAGCAACAACAGTAACAACAACCGGAACCGGAACAACAACGGCGGTAACCGTCGTCGTAACAACCGGAACTCTGCTGAAACTTCAACGGCTAACGCCCCAGAAGAAAGCACCGGTTTCTCTTTAGGTGACCTCATTGGGGATAGCTTGAAGAAAGATATGGAAGATAACGAAAACAACTAATACGTTTTGGTTGAAGAGGGTTTAGGACGGAACTTTGTTGGTTTCGTTCTGAACCCTTTTCATGTCACCTAACGTAATCATTAAAGGAGGGATTTATCGTGGCATTTCCAATCGTTGCCATTGTTGGCCGCCCAAACGTCGGGAAGTCAACCCTGTTCAACCGGATCGCTGGCGAACGGATCTCCATCGTTGAGGATACACCCGGGGTTACCCGTGACCGGATCTATACCCACGCCGAATGGCTGGGAACCGAGTTCCGGATGATTGATACCGGGGGGATTGACCTCGGTGATGAACCATTTTTAACGCAAATTACGCAACAGGCTGAAATCGCCATTGAAGAAGCTGACGTCATCGTCTTCATCGTGAGCGCGCCTGAGGGCGTGACCGATGCCGATGAGAAGGTCGCTAAGATTCTTTACCGGGCCGACAAGCCCGTTATTCTGGCCGTTAACAAGGCCGATAATCCCGAAACCCGGGAGACGGTCTATGACTTCTACTCCCTAGGCTTCGGCGATCCATACCCCGTTTCTGGGGTTCATGGGTTAGGTCTTGGGGATCTGCTGGACGCCGTCGTTAAGGAATTCCCTGACGATGAAGGGGCGCCTAAGGACGACTCCATTCGGTTCAGTCTGATTGGTCGGCCGAACGTCGGCAAGTCGTCGTTAGTCAACGCAATGCTCGGTGAAGACCGGGTCATCGTGTCTAACATTGCGGGGACCACGCGTGACGCGGTCGATACCAAGTTCGTGGCGGATGATACCAAGTTTACGATGGTCGATACGGCCGGGATTCGTAAGCGCGGTAAGGTCTACGAAAACACGGAACGGTACAGTGTGATGCGGGCCATGCGGGCGATTGATGATTCAGACGTCGTGCTGGTCGTTTTGAACGCCGAAGAAGGTATTCGGGAACAAGATAAGCGGGTTGCTGGTTACGCCCATGAAGCAGGTCGGGGAATCATTATCCTGGTCAACAAATGGGATACCCTGAAGAAGGATAACCACACGCTGACGGACTTCCAAAACCTGATTCGCCTCGAGTTCCAATACCTGAGCTACGCGCCAATCGTCTTTGTTTCCGCTAAGACGGGCCAACGGCTGGACCAACTGCCAGCGATGATCAAACGGGTCTCTGAAAACCACAACAAGCGGGTGCAATCCGCCACGTTGAACGACGTGATCATGGACGCCATTGCCCTGAACCCAACGCCTTCCGACAACGGGAAGCGGCTTCGGGTCTACTACGGGACGCAGGTTGCGGTGGCACCACCAACCTTCGTGGTCTTTGTCAACGACCCGAAGATGATGCACTTCTCCTACGAGCGGTTCTTAGAGAATCAGATTCGGGAACACTTCGATTTCGAAGGGACCCCGATCCATTTGATCGAGCGGGCACGGAAGTAGAACAACGGGCATAACACCAGCTTTTTCACCGGATTTTAACGATTTCTTAGTAAAAATCGTCTTTCTTGAAGTTTTATTGAGGAAAAATGGCGTTATCCCTTGTCATATAAGGCTTCCTGTGCTATCTTTGATAAAGAAATGATGCGGTTGACCGTATTTGTTTCATCATTTTTGGACCACTCAAAAATGATCACTAGATGACATTCATCTAATCTTCTATTCAGGAGGTGAATTCAAAATGGCAAACAAAGCACAATTGGTTAGCGATGTTGCAACTGCAACTGGTTTAACTAAAAAGGACGCAACGGCTGCAGTTGACGCAGTCTTCGATTCTGTCCAAGCAACTTTAGCTAAAGGCGAAAAGGTTCAATTGATCGGCTTTGGTAACTTTGAAGTTCGTGAACGTGCAGCTCGTAAGGGCCGTAACCCACAAACTGGACAAGAAATCCAAATTCCTGCAAGCAAAGTACCTGCATTCAAGCCAGGTAAAGCTTTAAAGGATGCTGTTAAATAATTTATTATTTGACGACTAAAAGAGCCAGTGCGGCGTATGCCGGGCTGGCTTTTTGCTGTGCTTAACTAGTTTAAAAGTTCCCGAAGAACCTGAATAGTCGGACTAGCCAATCATTTGCCACCACATTTGCCGGTAACGGTGGTAAGATGGTAAGTGCTGATTTAGTTAGAAAAAACGATAAACAACGATGGAGGCGGGTTATGAGTTACGCAGAAACGGCGCTGGACCAACTGGAAAAGGGCCAACTTGAAGATTTTAAAAAGCAGTATGCCTTGTCACTGCGCCACGATGACGATGAGACGCTTTTTAGCCTGGGAGAAGAGTTGTACTCCCTGGGTTTCCTCAACCAGTCTCGACGCATTTATGAAAAGTTATTAAAAAAGTATCCGGACGAAGACGAACTACGGACCAACTTAGCCGACATTGCGATTGACGAAGACAAGAACGACGAAGCTCTGGACTACCTGAACCAGGTCAAGCCGGATTCACCAGCCTACATTGAATCTTTGATGGTGGCGGCCGACCTGTATCAGACCCAGGAACTCTTTGAGGTCAGTGAACAGAAATTACTGACGGCCAAGAAATTGGCCCCTGACGAGCCCGTCATCACGTTTGCCTTGGCGGAGCTCTACTTCACCATGCGCGAGTTCAGAAAGGCCATTCCGCTGTATTTAGACCTGATTACGGCCGGGACCACGGAACTGTCTCGGGTCAACATCGTCGAACGGCTCGGGGTCGCCTATGCCAACGCTGGGCGCTTTGAACAAGCCGTGGGGTATCTCAAACAGATTCACCCGGGGAACATGACGCCGGACGTGAAGTTTGAGACGGCCTTTACCTACCTGCAACTGAAGGAACGCCCAACCGCCATTCGGCTCTTTAACGAGCTGAAGGACAGCGACGCGCACTACACCTCCCTGTATCCGTACCTGGGACAGGCGTTAGAGGAAGAGAACCGTTTGCCCGAAGCACTCACGGCCTTGCAAGAGGGACTGGGTGTCGACCAGTACAACGAGAAGCTCTGGTTACAGGCGGCTCACGTGGCCACTAAGCTCGATGATGAGAAGATGGCGGAGAAGTACCTGACCCACGGCCATCAGCTCGACAGCGACGATTTAAGCGCCGTCATTCAGTTGAGTAATCTTTACGTGAAGCAGGAACGGTGGCAGGAAAATGCCGACTTGGTTCAGCCGTACGTGAAGAGTGAGGATGCCGATCCACAGCTGTACTGGAATCTGGCTATCACGGCAGAGCACCAGGAAGACTTTGATGCCGCGCGTAAATACTACGATGCCGCCCAGCCATTCTTTATGGATCAGGCCGACTTCCTGAAGCCCGCCATTTACTTCTATCGCGAAGAAGGGGCCACGGAACAGGTCATCAAGCTGTTACACGCCTATTTGCAGGTCGTTCCAGACGATGCGGAAATGGCACTGATGCTTGAGGGCTATGAAGACTAGATTTTTGAAAAGAGGGTCTCTGCGGAGGCGTTCTTTTTGTTTGGGTTAGAACACAATAATTACTTTAACTTATTTAAACAAAATAAAAGCAACCGCAAAACCCGCGGTTGCCAAAACCCAGTTCACTAACGCTTAAATTTGCCCAAGAACCCTTTTTGGGGGACCTCGAACGAGAAACCTTCACCCAGCGCCTCATTCACGTTGACCACGGACACGAATGCCCGTGAATCATGCCGCGAAATGATTTGACGCACTTGATACAGCTCGCCGGGGGCCACGACCACGTAGATCATTTTACGACCCTGGTGGGAGTAGCCACCCTCGGCGTTGATCAGGCTGACGCCACGTTCCATCTGGTCCATGATATCGTTGGTAATCTCCTGGTGCTTGGCGGAGACGATGATGACCCCGCGAGCCGCGTAGGCGCCCTCCAGCGTGAAGTTGACGATGCGCGAGAACACGTAGGAGTAAATCAACGTGTAGGCCATGTGCTGGATGTCGATGTAGACCAGCGAAATCAGGAGGACAACGACGTCTAAGTAAAGGAGCGTCCGTCCCATGGGCACGCCCCGGAAGCGTTCAAATATTCGGGCGACGATGTCGGTACCACCGGTCGTTCCGCCGTAACGGTAGAGCAGGCCGGAGCCGAGTCCGCCGACCAAACCGGCACCTAACGCTGACAATAAGAGGTCACCGTGCAGGTCGATTACCAGGGGCACCCGTTGCCAGATCCATAAGAAGAGGGACAACATGAGGGTGCCGTAAATCGTGTAGACCAGTGATTGTCGGCCCAAGAAGCGCCAGCCAATCACAATCAGCGGCACGTTGATCAGAATCGTTGAATAGGCGGGGTCAATGTGGAACAGCGCCCGCAAAATCAGCGTGATCCCGGAAATGCCCCCGTCCGCTAGGTGATTCGCAATGTTAAAGAAGACTAAGCCAAATGCAAACATGGCGCAACCGATGCCAATCATGAGTAGGTCAAACAGGCGAATCGATTCGTCCTTTTGTGTCATACCATCCACTCCCAACACACGTTCACCACGGGTTGCTGGCAACGTGTTTTCTAGTCCGTCTGGTTCGCGTTAGCGCTGTGAAATCGCTGAATTTAGGTGCAAACTTTTCCTGACTTTAACTAGCCAGTTCGTTAACCTAACAAGCCCCAAACGTTTTTATTGCTAAACCCATCATAGCACACCCGTGATTCGGGCATGAACCAATTTTGGTGTAATCCGTGCTAGTGGTTGATTAGTCGCCCAATTTCCGGGTCGGGGGCCAGTAGTTTGAATTCAATTTCCGGGACGAATCTGTTAGACTGGCATAGTGAGTAAAAAACAGAAATCAACTGGCAAAAAGGGTGAAAATAAATGAAATTAGAACACTTACCAAATGAATTTGAGTTGGCCCGGCCAGTCTTACAGACCATTGAGCAGGCCGGTTATGAAGCCTACTTCGTGGGTGGCAGTGTGCGGGATACCATTCTGGGCAAGGAAATCCATGACGTGGATATCGCGACGAGTGCCTATCCCAATGAAATTAAGGGGCTTTTTAAACGGACCGTCGATACGGGTATCGAGCACGGTACCGTCATGATTTTGGACCATGGTACCGGCTACGAGACGACAACATTCCGGTCCGAATCGACCTATACCGATTACCGACGGCCAGATCAGGTCACCTTTGTGCGGTCGCTCGCCGAGGACTTAAAGCGGCGGGACTTTACCATTAATGCCTTGGCCATGAAGGAAGACGGGGAAGTCATCGACCTGTTCGACGGCCTAACGGACATGACCAATCACCAGATTCGGGCGGTGGGCGATCCGCAAGAACGGTTCCACGAAGACGCCCTGCGCATGATGCGGGCAGTCCGGTTTGCCAGTCAATTAGACTTCAGCATCGTTGACGAGACTTTGGCAGCCATCACGGCCCATGCCCAACTGCTGGCAAAAATTGCGGTGGAACGAACGCAGGTTGAGCTCCTGAAGTTGCTGCAGGGGAAGGCCCCACAACGTGGACTCCAGGACTTTATGGCCACGGGTCTATGGCAACACTGCCCGGACTTCGCGGACCACGGTCCCGCACTGACGGCCTTGGCCACCGAACTGACCCAGGGCGTCTCCAGCGAAATCGCGGCTTGGACGCTGTTGGCTACCAAATTTGGCCTGAATAGTGCCGCTGTGACGCCATTCCTGAAGCATTGGAAGACGGCTAACCAAACCATCACCGCCGTTCAGGCCGCTAGCAAGGCTGCCCAGATTCTGGCAACGAGTGATTTGAATGCCTGGCAACTGTACCAGTGCGGCGCAGCTCTTGCGCCAGTTGCCAACGAGGTGGCCGTGATTCTGGGCGCGCCTGACCGGAGAGCCGCGTTGCAGGCCCAACTGGCAGCGTTACCGATTCAGCACAAGAAAGAATTAGCCATTACGGGGAAAGAACTCATGCAGGCCGGCATTCAACCCGGACCGCAACTGGGTGCCATCCTGGGCGATTTGGAATACCAAGTCGTCACGGGGGTATTACCCAACGAAACAGCCGCGCTGGTGGCTCACGTCAACGCCTAACGGTAATTTGAGAATAAGAGAGTGAACAATTTATGCAAACCTTACGCGCGGAAAATCTTCACCGGACTTACGGGGAGAAAACGCTTTTTGATAATTTGAATTTTATTATTAACGAACACGACCGGATCGGCCTGATTGGGGTCAATGGGAGTGGGAAAACCTCGCTACTGAACACGTTAGCGGGCATTAGCAATGAACAGACCGGCGCCATCGAGACGCCCAAGGACTACACTATCGGCTACCTCACGCAAAAGCCTGAGTTGGACGAGAATTTAACGGTCATGGATGCCGTTTTCTCCGGTGACCAAAAAGTCTTCGTCACGATTCGGCGCTACGAGGCGGCCTTAGCCGCTTACGGGGCCCATCCAGAAGATGCCAAGGCCCAGCAGCGTTACCTGGATGCCGAAGCCCAGATGAACGAAGAGGATGCCTGGACGGCCGAGAGCGATGTCAAGACTATCCTGACACAGTTGAAGATCACGGACCTGTCACAAGCGATTAAGACCATGTCCGGGGGTCAAATCAAGCGGGTCGGCTTAGCCCAAGTCTTGATTCAGTCGCCCGATTTGTTACTGCTGGACGAACCGACCAACCACTTGGACTTTGACTCCATTGCTTGGCTCCAACAATACCTGGCGTCCTACAAGGGGGCCTTACTGGTCGTGACCCATGACCGGTACTTCCTGGACCAAATTGCGAACCAAATTTGGGAGCTTGATTTCGGGAAACTCTACCAGTATCCCGGCAACTACCAAGCCTACGTACAGGAAAAGGCCGAACGAGTCAGCCAGGAAGCCGAAGCTGATCAGAAGCAACAACAATTGTACAAGAAAGAATTAGCCTGGATGAAGGCGGGGGCCAAGGCCCGTTCCACCAAGCAACAAGCCCGAATCAACCGCTTCAATGACATTGCCAGCAACGTCGGCACGCGACAAGTCCAGAACAATGTCGCCATCTCCCTGGGCCAACAACGGCTCGGCAAAAAGGTGATTGAGCTCAAGGATGCCAACCTGACCCTGGGCGACCACGTCATCTTAAAGGACTTTGACGACCTGATTCAGGGTGGCGAACGCATCGGAATCAGTGGGGAAAACGGGGCTGGGAAGTCCAGTCTCTTAAACGTCATTGCGCAGCGTCTGCCCCTGGACTCCGGGATTGTATCGATTGGGGAGACCGTGAAAATGGCCTACTATACCCAACAGATCGAACCCATTCCGGATGACAAACGGATGATCAACTACCTGTCCGAGGTCGGTCAAAACGTGACAGATAAGGCCGGCAATTCCGTTAGTGTCACTGAATTACTGGAACAATTCCTGTTCCCACGGTTCATGCACGGGACGCTGATCCGCAAGCTATCCGGTGGAGAAAAACGTCGGTTATACCTGTTGAAGCTGTTAATGGAACAGCCCAACGTCTTATTGCTGGATGAACCCACGAACGACTTAGACATTGGGACGCTGACCGTTTTGGAAGATTATATTTCCCAATTTGCCGGTACCGTCATCACCGTTTCCCATGATCGGTACTTCTTGGACAAGGTGGCCGACCGCCTGTTGATCTTTACCGGTAACGGCGATATTGAACGGTACTCCGGTCGTTTCAGCAGTTACTTGGCGGACGAACAAGCCCAACACAAACAAGCTACCAAGACGGAAAAGGCCAAGGCCGCACCGAAAGCCGAACAAAAGCCGGCCGAACCCCGGAAAAAGGTCAAGTTGACCTACGCGGAACAGAAGGAATGGGAAGGCATTGAAGGCGTCATTGACGGCTTGGAAGACCAGAAGTCTCAGGTCCAAACGGCCATGAACGCCAATGGTGACAACTATGACAAACTGGCCGACCTTCAGTCACAATTAGACGACTTAGACAAACAGTTGGACGAGAAAATGACGCGTTGGGAATACCTCAGCGAATACGCAGAATAGGAGACGGTCACGTGTTAGAAGACGGGTATTTAGATTTGGCTAAGAAGGTCCTGAACGAGGGCCACGAGAAGACCGACCGAACGGGCACGGGGACCATCAGTCTGTTTGGTTACCAGATGCGGTTTAACCTGCAGGAAGGGTTTCCCCTGTTGACCACGAAAAAGGTGCCCTTTGGCTTGATTAAATCCGAACTGTTGTGGTTCCTGCGGGGCGACACGAATATTCGTTTTCTCCTGCAACACCACAACCATATTTGGGACGAATGGGCCTTCCAGCGTTACGTGGCTAGTCCCGATTACCACGGCCCCGACATGACCGACTTTGGTCGGCGGTCGTTAGTCGATCCAGATTTTAACCAACAGTATCAGGCAGAGAAAAAAGCCTTTTGCGACAAGATTCTAACGGACCAAGCCTTTGGGGACCATTACGGTGACCTGGGTCTGGTTTACGGGAGTCAGTGGCGCGCTTGGCAGGGCCACAATGGCGAAACGATTGATCAACTGGCCAACGTGATTGACACGCTGCGGACCCATCCGGACTCTCGGCGAATGATCGTGTCCGCCTGGAATCCCGCCGATGTGCCGTCCATGGCCTTACCACCTTGTCACACGCTGTACCAGTTCTACGTGAACGATGGCAAGCTAAGCTGTCAGCTCTACCAACGGAGCGGGGATATTTTCCTCGGCGTGCCGTTTAACATTGCCAGCTACGCCTTACTGACTTCGCTGATTGCCAAGGAGGTTGGCCTGGAGGTCGGTGACTTCGTGCACACCCTGGGTGATGCGCACATTTACAAGAACCATATCAATCAGATTGAAACGCAACTGGCCCGGACGCCTAAGGCCGCTCCACAATTGTGGCTGAATCCGGACAAAACCAGTATTTTTGATTATGAAATGAGCGATATTAAGGTAACCGGCTACGATCCAGCGCCTGCTATCAAGGCGCCGGTGGCCGTTTAAACAAGGAGGGGACTGCGATGCTGATCTTTTTATGGGCTGAGAGCCAGGGGAAAGTCATTGGCTTCCACGGCAGCTTACCGTGGCACTTGCCAGCCGACATGCACTACTTCAAGACCGTGACAACGGGCAATACTATTGTTGCGGGCGCCAAGACGTTTGCCTCATTCCCTCAAGTGTTGCCAAACCGGACCAACGTGGTGGTGAGTCACCGCGATGCCAGCGAATTTCCGGCCGGTGTAACCGTGCTCAACTCGCTAGATGCGGTGCGTGAATACGCTGCCCAACGGCCGACGGAGAAAATTTTCGTGGTCGGTGGCGCGCAGATTTTTGCTGGCCTGATCGATGACGTCGATTTCCTTTACCGGACCGTGATTGATGCCGGATTTGACGGGGATACCTGGATGCCAGCGATTGATTACACGAAATTTCAGTTGATTGATCGACAGCCAGGGGTTCGTAACGAGAAGAACACCGTCGATTACGCCTTCGAACAGTACCAACGGCGGTCATAAGCCAGTCGTTCAATACCGTTCCCGGCGGCGGATTCAAGGTGGCCTGCTATGGGGCCGGCTCCAGACAAAGGGCGGTCTTCCGCCTCAACTTTGAGCCTGAGAAGCGGTCTCAAAGGTTGTCCCATGGGCTAAGCTGAGTGAGAAACCTCAGCTAAGACCATCGACACAGCTGGCCACCTTGATCCGCCTCTGGTCACTCAGTATGGAACACGACATTTACGCCACGCTGAAGGTGAACTAGTCTGCAACTACAGTATTCTTCACTTAATCTAATATTTGCTAAAAATAATCTTACCTACGTTAAATTACGGCGCATCAAAAAGGCGAAGACAGCTATCCTTCATGGATAATGTCTTCGCCTTATTTGAAGTTTCGTCTAAACTATCACTAAATTTTAAGCATATAACAGGATGGAGAAGTACATCAATCCCGTTCCCAGCATCACGAACAGGTGCCAGATAACGTGACCGAATGGGACATTCTTGAAGCTGTAAAGGACGGCGCCCACCGTGAAGGCCACGCCACCGAAGAACAATAGGGCGAAACCGACGGGGCCCAGGCCCTCGTACAGTGGCTTGATGCCCAGCAAGCACATCCAGCCCATGACCACGTAGATGATGGTCGATAATTTTTGCATTTTACCCAACCAGAGGGCCTTGTAGATGACCCCGCAGACCGCCATGGCCCAAATGATGCCGAACATGGTCCAGCCGAGCGCGCCGCCAACGACCAACAAACTAAATGGCGTATAGGTTACGGCAATCAATAAATAAATGGCACAATGGTCAAATATTTGAAAAACGTGGCGGCCACGGGTAAAGTACAAACTATGAAACAGGGTGGACGCAAGGTAGAAGAGCACCAGGATGGCCCCGTAAATGGCAAAGGTCGTGATGCGCATGGCCCCGCCCTTGGCGTGAGCCTGTAGCAGTAAGACGACGAGTCCGGCGATGCTCAAGGCGGCCCCGATTCCGTGGGTGACCGCGTTTAAGACCTCATTGACGACTTGGTAGGTGTGGCTCCGTTCTTTTATCAAACAAAATCCTCCTTAGAATTCCGGTGACTTTATTTTTCTCTAAAGCAGCCGGATAGTTCCGAACAACTTACTGAAAATTGTCACTAACTCTGCTATACTATTACCGTATGTTTCATTACGCATATTGTAGCATAAACCAAAATTTCTGGTCAGAAAGAGTGGGATACCCATGGCGAAAATTAAGATTGTCACGGATTCATCTGCCGGCCTTACCGAGCAGCAGATTCAAGATTATGACATCACCATTATCCCGTTAACGGTCATGATTGATGACACGATTTACGTTGAACGGGAGACCATCACCAACAAAGAATTTATTGAAAAAATGAAAACGGCTAAGTCATTACCTAAGACGAGTCAGCCACCACTGGGGAAGTTTGTCGAGACCTTCGACAAGTTGGGAGAAGATGGCAGTAGTGTAATCTGCTTCACCATGTTAGCCGCTATCAGTGGCACGGTCCACACGGCCGAACAAGCGGCCCAATTGTCCAAGACGGACGTGACCGTGGTCGACAGTCAATACACCGACCAAGCCTTGGCCTTCCAAGTCGTCGAAGCTGCTAAGCTCGCCGCAGAAGGGGCCGACAAAGACGCCATTCTCAAGCGCGCCGAGGCCGTTCGGGACCACACCAAATTGTTCATGGGGGTTGTGACCCTAGAAAACATTTTGAAGGGTGGCCGCTTAAGTCGGGCGGCTGGTATGTTAACTTCCCTGCTTAACATCAAGATTGTCTTGCAGGTCACGGGTGGCGAGCTTAAAATTCGGGCTAAGGGTCGCGGTATGAAGACCATCGACCGTTACTTTGATAAAGTCTACGAACAAATTAAGCAGACGCCGGACATCGTGGCTATCGGGATTTCTCACGTGGAAGCCTTCGAATCCATTGATAAGATTCAGGGCCATTTGAAAGAAATCTTGCCGGGTAAGGATGTCCTGGTACGGGAAACGGTTCCCATCATTGCGACCCACGGGGGCCCCGGTGCCTTCGCCTTAATGTACTACACCGATCCAACTAAATAACGTCAACTGGAAAGGGGTGGCCGCACGCCACACCCTTTTTTCTTTTAGCTATAGGGGGAACCACGAAATGAAATTTAAGAATCTCAGTAAGATTATTGGGGTGACCTTACTCCTCGTCCTGATTGTGCTGGCGGCGCTAACGTACTGGCATCCCGGCGCGCGCACGACCCACACGACGACCACGGCGCCACGGAGCACAAAGCGGGCCACCGTCCGCGTCGTGGCCCTAGGTGATTCACTGACCGAGGGGGTCGGCGATCAGGAGAAGGACGGCGGTTATACCGGTCGGCTCAAGACCATGATCCATGAGAAGGACCAGGTCAAGGTGGTTATGCACAACTTTGGTAAGTCCGGCGACCGGAGTGATCAGATTGAAAAACGCCTGGTCAACAGTCAAGAACAACAAGCTCAGCTCAAAAAGGCCAACGCCATCGTCATGACGGTGGGAGGCAATGATCTACTCCAAACGTTGACGAAAAATGTAACCATCAACCAGCAGGATAAATTAAACGCCCATCTCGACACGGCCGAGGGGGCCTACCAGCAGAAGCTGAAGCACCTACTGAGCACCGTGCGGCAGTACAACGGCCACGCACCCATTTTCCTGTACAGCATCTATAATCCCATCTACGTGTATTTTGCGGATATCCAGCAGGTCACGAACGCCGTGAATGACTGGAACAAGGCCACGAAGAAGACGGCCACTAGCTTCGACGACCTCTACATGGTGGACATCAACCATGCGTTGTCCGTAGGGCAGTACAAGTCGATTATCCAGCAGGCCAAGCTTAAGCACGATGCGAAAAAATCAAATAACGGGAAAATTTCAACGGCTAGTCTTCAAGAGTTGATTTTGGCCAGCAATGCCAGTGACGAACTGAACGATTACCTGTCGCCGGCCGACCATTTTCACCCGAACGCCAGGGGCTACCGCCTCATGACCCGCTACGCTTTCAAACAAATGCAAGCTCACCAGCAATGGCTGATGAAGTAAGGAGGAACCATCTATGCAACGTCACGCCGCCCCACAAACTTCCCGTAACTGGTGGAAGTGGGGGTTCATCGCCCTGGTCGCCATTCTGTTAGTGACCGCCGTCACCGTAGGAGTCAAGGCCTTTTCATCGACCCAGATTGACTCCACGGCCAAGGTCACCAAGGATACGACCAACATCAACGTTGATTTAAACAAGAAACAAGTGAACGCCTTAGCCGATTACTACGTAAACAAGTCCCTGAAGAATTCGGCTGTTAAATACCGATTCCAGGTCTCAGATCACGCCATGATCACTGGATCCACCCAGGTTTTAGGGGCAAACGTGAATTTCGTTTTACTCTTAAAGCCAACCGTGTTATCCTCAGGAGACGTCCAACTGAAGGCGGAGAAGCTGTCGGTCGGGTCCTTACCTGTGCCAATCACCTTCGTCATGAACTACATCGCGAAGAACTATCCACTACCGAAATGGGTGGCCATGGATACCGGGAATGAAACCATTACCCTGCATCTGACCGCCATCGGTAACGGGAAGAAATTGTCCTTCGCCGCCAAAAAGATTGACCTGTCCGGTGCCGGAAAGTTTGTCTTCCAAGCACGGATTCCCAAAAACTAAGGAGGGGCCCTATGCCCAAAACGTTTTATCAATTCCTAATGACCCAACGTAATCCAGAAAGCTACGATCCCGTGGCCAGCTTTGCCAACAATGCCTTTCTGGACAGTTCGTTTCCCAAGCAGGAGACGGAGTTTGATCCCTTATCCAAGTATTTAGAAGAAAACGCCCCGTACCTACCATCCATGACCATCTTTGATGATGCTTGGCAGCTGTATCTGGCGGCGATAGCTTAATTGGTTTGTCAGGGAGGCCCGTTGTTGCGGGCTTTTTTGATGGGCAAACCAGTGCCTCCGGGACGGTGAAAAGGAGTTTGACCCAGAAAATCTTCGGACGCCATTAAAGGGCATCCCCCCAAAGGACTTTCGTAAACCTGTTCTAAGGGCTTGCTACTTCTGCATTTGTTCATGGTGAACCACATCTGTCCCTAAAAGAACACGGGAAAAACGTAAGATGGGGTAGCTGGTATTCAGCTTTAGATCAGGCAAAAAGTTGCCGCCACTATTCACATAATCAGTGGGCAATCTTTTTGATGTACATGCCCTAAAACCAGGTCTGTAACCAGTTCACTCAGCTTGAAAACCACCTGTATCTGTCGTATACTTACCTAGATAGCCAGGGTAAGACCCTAGTTGGAAGATATCATCTGATTAAAGGAGGAATAGGCATGGATAGTGTGAAAGACCGCAACGAACCCAAATCCATTATTGATCAAAAACTGCTTGAAAAATTCAATCAGCATTTTGACAAAGTACGTGGAACGGGTATTCAAATGGATACTAATGCTAAGAACCAAATGATCGTTGATTTGGATAAGCCTGTTCTTCGGGAAATGTTTAATAAATAATGTTAAAACAATTTGGAATCTATTGGTTATTTGTAGATTATCATGGACATTCCAAGTCATCAGGAATAGATGGCGAGGAACGTCCTTTTTTATTACTTAGTTATACGGATGATAGCGTTACTCTTTATCCAATATCAGGTTTTGAGCATCTTCGATATAAATCGGAATACGTTCAGAACTTAGCATTTGTTTTACGACCAAATCAAACTAATCAATTACGTAAGACGTCATATATTGCATTTAGTCATCCATCTATGGAAATGTCGGCAGAAAAATTTAAGCAAGTTGTAACAACGCTTATGGTTGCTAAATTAAGTGCTGCCGATATACAACGATTGCTGCTTTTTATGTCAAACAACAATTTATTAAACTAGTGGCATTACAAGTCAGCCTGCACTTCACTATTTTATTCATTGGTATGCCATGAATGTAATTCTACAAGCCACTTCCTTATCTAAAATTGAACGAAAAAATGGTAAGATGGGGTAGCTAGTGAAAAATAGGTATTCGTTTCAGTAAGCAACAATCCACGACGAACTCTTCTAAGAAGTAGTTAGTCGCAGTAATCACCAGCCAAACAATACCATGAGTTTTAAAGTACTTAACCCACTAATTAAATCTACTACGCTTCACTATCAAAAGGAGAAAATACAATGACTGTAATACAATGGTTCCCCGGCCATATGGCGAAGGCCATTCGGCAAATGGAAGAAAATATTCACCTGGTCGACATCGTTTTCGAACTGGTCGACGCCCGAATCCCCGCCGCATCCCGGAACCCTGAAGTGGTCCGAATCGCCAAGGACAAGCCACACCTGATCATTATGACCAAGAAAGACCTGGCCGATCCACAACAAACGGCGGCCTGGCTAAACTACTACCGCGCGCAGAAGCAACCGGCCATCGCCATCGATTCCCGGGCCAACGTGACCCCTAAGCAGATCACCAAGATTGCCGCTAGCATTTTGGCCGACAAGCTCGCTGCCGAAAAGGAAAAGGGCCTGAAGGAACGGCCAATGCGGGCCATGACCGTTGGTGTGCCTAACGTGGGGAAGTCCACGCTGCTCAATCACCTGGTCCAACGCAAGGCCGCCCAAGTCGGCGATACCCCCGGTGTCACTAAGGGCCAACAGTGGTTGCGTTCCAGCAAGCACCTGGAATTACTCGATACCCCGGGAATCCTGTGGCCTAAATTCAAGGACCAGGAAACCGCGCAGAAGTTAGCGTTGACCGGGGCCATCAAGGACAAGCTCTACGCCAGTGATGACGTGGCACTCTTTGCCCTGAACTTCTTCCGCCAATACCACGAAAAGGCCTTACTGGACCGTTACCACTTAGCTGCCAGCGACCTGGAACTCAGTGACGTGGACTTACTTCTCAAAATTACGCAAAAAATCGGTATGCGCGACGACTACGACCGGGCCAGCGAACGGTTGATTCTCGATGCTCGCCGGAAAAAAATTGGCGGCTTCACGCTCGACCGCGCACCACAGGCTGGTGACACTAACAATGACTAAACAACCCAGTCTGGCCAGTCTCAAGGCCAAGCTGGCCGATGTAACGACCCCCGACGACCCCCGTTTAGCGTCATTAGCGGCCGATTCACGAAAAGGGGCCCAGTTACTCCTGAAACAGATTCAACGGCGTCTAGCGAAGGCTGAGGCCGCTGAGCAGGCCTTTCAACACCGCTTACACTACGAGCGGCCGTTCTGGGCACAGGGCGAACTGGTCGCTGGTATCGATGAGGTCGGGCGGGGGCCCTTGGCCGGACCGGTCGTCACCAGTGCCGTCATCTTGCCCCAGGACTTCGATATTCCGCTGGTCAACGACTCCAAGCAGCTGACCCCCAAGGAACGTGAGCGCCTGTACCCCCTGATTCTGGCACAGGCCGAAGCCGTTAGTATTGGTGTCGGCAGTCCCCAATTGATTGACCAAATCAACATTTATCAGGCCACGCGGGTCGCCATGCAGCGGGCCGTGCTCGGTCTCGGGCGGGTACCCCAACAGCTAATCGTGGACGCCATGCAGATTCCGGTGGCCGTTCCCCAGACCCGGCTGATCAAGGGGGACGCCAAGAGTGCCAGTGTGGCCGCAGCCAGTATTGTGGCCAAGGTCTACCGGGACCATTTGATGGCGACCTATGATGCCCTGTACCCGGGCTACGGGTTTGCCAAGAATGCCGGCTATGGCACGGCGGAACACTTGGCTGGCCTGGATGAACGCGGGGTCACCCCGATTCATCGAAAAACTTTTTCGCCCGTACAAAAAATAATCGCGAACCAATCACGGAGTTAACCCTAAAGGGGAAAAGGAGGTTGCTAACCATGCAACTGACACTTCGTGATTTTTTCATGCGCTTACCATTGATTTCGGGCATCGGCCTCAAAACGACAACGACCTGCTGGCGGTGGGTCGAGGCCCAACCAGAACTGACGACCATGACCGCCGCCACGGTGTCCCAACTCTGCCGCGAAATGGCGATTCCAGCAGCCAAGGCCGACCAGCTCCAGCGTCAGCTATTTTCACCGGAAATTGCCGCCCAGGTGACCACCAATCTGACCCATACCGGCTGTCTGACGATTGTGGACGCCGCGTACCCGGAACAGCTCCGGGAGACCTTTGCGCCACCGGTCGCGCTTTATTTTCTAGGTGACGTGCGCTTACTTCAAGCGCCGCAGCTGGCGGTCGTCGGCTCGCGGCATCCCAGTCCGTACGCCTTAGCGGCCATGCGGCTCTTACTGCCAAACGTGGTCCAACATCGCATCTGTCTCGTTTCGGGCTTGGCGCAGGGGGTGGACACACTGGCCCATCAAGCCGCCTTGGCGTACCGGGGCCACACCATTGCCGTGATTGGCACCGGACTCGATCACTGTTACCCGGCGACCAACCGTGCCTTGATGATGGAGCTGATTCGCAGTCAGCTGATTTTCTCCGAGTATCCGTGGGGGACGCCAGGAGCCCGGCATCATTTTCCGGAACGCAACCGCATTATTGCCGGGCTGACGCGCAGCACGTTGGTGGTCGAGGCAGCCCATCATTCGGGGAGTCTGATCACCGCCAATATCGCCCTGCAAGAAAATCGTAATGTTTTGGCAATTCCGGGGGCCCTTGACAACCCAAACTCGGTTGGTACCAACGAGTTGATCCTCGCCGGTGCCAAACCAATCTTGAAACCTGAACATATAATAGAAGAAGTTTTAGTTGACAACTTGCCCTAAGTTGAAATAAGATGTGTGGGATTATAGTGAAAAATTTAGCGAACTTCTTGTTCGTCGTAAAAACAAGTCGATAGGAACCGGCAAGCCCGCTAGCTAGGGCCCGGTTGCCTATCAAACGAGGGAGTAATGTGCTTTGCCGACTACATCAAAAGCAAAATCAACGACAAAAAAGCGGCGCAAACCGCAAAAAAAATTAGTCATCGTTGAATCACCTGCGAAGGCTAAGACCATTGAAAAGTATTTAGGCCGGACGTTTAAGGTCATGCCTAGCCTGGGTCACGTGCGCGATCTACCGAAAAGTTCGATGGGGGTCGATACTGAACATGATTACGATCCGCACTACATTTCCATTCGTGGGAAGGGTGACGTCATCAAGGGCTTACGCGCCGAGGCCAAGAAGGCCAAAGCCGTTTACCTCGCATCTGACCCTGACCGTGAAGGGGAATCCATTGCCTGGCATTTAGCCCACGTCCTGAACTTAGACGTGACCGACAAGAACCGGGTCACATTTAACGAAATCACCAAGGACGCCGTTAAAGAAGCGTTCAAGACACCGCGGACCATCGACATGAACCTGGTGGACGCCCAACAAGCCCGCCGGATTCTGGACCGTTTAGTGGGGTATTCCATTTCACCACTGCTCTGGAAAAAGGTCAAGAAGGGCCTGAGTGCCGGTCGGGTGCAATCCATTGCGTTGTCCCTGATCATTGAACGGGAAAAGGAAATCAAAGCCTTTATCCCCGAAGAGTACTGGACCATCGAAGCCGACTTCAAGAAGGCCCGCCACACGTTTGGCGCTAGTTTCTATGGGCTGAACGGCAAAAAGGCCAGTTTGAAGGACAACACCGCCGTGCAAGAAGTCTTAGGCAAACTCGACAAGAATGGTGACTTTGACATCACCAACGTGGTTCGTAAGGAACGGAAGCGCTCACCACAACCGCCATTTACCACCAGTTCCATGCAACAGGATGCCAACCGGAAGCTGAACTTCAGAACCCGGAAGACCATGATGGCCGCCCAACAGCTTTACGAAGGGATCAACCTGGGTAAGGAAGGGACGCAGGGGCTCATTACCTATATGCGGACCGACTCCACCCGGATCTCCAGCATTGCTAAGCATGAAGCCTCAACCTTTATTCATGAAAAATATGGGGCCGAGTACGCCGCAACGAAGCCGATTAAGGGCAAGCTGCCTGAAGGGGCCCAAGATGCCCATGAAGCCATCCGGCCAACCTCTGTGTTCCGGACGCCAGCTAGCCTGAAGGAACGCCTGAACAAAGACCAATTCCGGCTATACCAATTAATCTGGAACCGTTTTGTGGCCAGTCAAATGACCAACGCCCTCATGGATACCATGGCCGTCACGCTCGAACAAAACGGCGTCACGTTCCGGTCCAATGGGTCCAAGATGAAATTCGAAGGGTTCTTAAAGATCTACAAGGACAACAAGGAAAAGGATAACCTCCTGCCCGAACTGAGCATCGGTGACCAAGTCAACTTGGCCAAAACGGATCCGGCCCAACACTTTACCCAGCCACCTGCACGTTATTCCGAAGCCAACCTGATCAAGGCGCTGGAAGAAAATGGTGTGGGTCGGCCATCGACCTATGCGCCAACGTTGGACACGATTCAACGCCGGTACTACGTCAAATTGGTCGGTCGGCGGTTTGAACCCACTGAACTGGGTGAAATCGTTGATGGCATCATCAATGAATACTTCCCAGACGTGGTCAACGTCGACTTTACCGCCAACTTGGAACACGAATTGGATGGAATCGAAGAGGGCCAACAGGACTGGGTCAAGGTCATTGACACCTTCTACAAGCCATTCTCAACCGAGGTGGCTCACGCGGAAGACGCCATTGAAAAGATTCAGATCCGGGACGAACCCGCTGGCTTTGACTGTGATATTTGTGGGGCCCCAATGGTCATCAAGATGGGCCGCTATGGCAAGTTCTACGCCTGCTCACGCTTCCCAGATTGCCGCAATACCAAGCCAATCGTGAAGGAAATCGGCGTGACCTGTCCCGTTTGTCACAAGGGTGAGGTCATCGAACGTAAGTCCAAGAAGAACCGGATTTTCTACGGTTGTTCTCGCTACCCCGACTGTGACTTTGTCTCATGGGACAAGCCAGTCGGCCGTGATTGCCCAAAGGATGGTCACTACCTGGTTGCCAAGAAGATTCGTGGTGGCGTGCAAATCGTCTGCCCCAACGGCGACTACGAAGAAGCCCCACAAAAATAAATTTGCTTGGTCACTACCGCCTGCAGATGCTAAACATTCCGCCTGTGGGGCCCGCCCGAAGCCAAAGAACGGTCTTCGGGTTCGGCTTAGAGCCCGAAAAAGCATCGGTCTCTAAGTCCGGCCGTGGCGTAAGACCGGAAAAACGCCGGCCTAACGCCACCTTCACAGGTCTACATGTTTAGCCTCTTCCGGCTATCGTGACGGCTAAATTGATTTTGTGTGACTCATCGTAAGTTTTTAAACTTTAAACTAAAATACAGGTTTGTTAGGTACTTCCGCCCTAGCTGTGGAGGTGTCTAGCAAGCCTGTTTGTGTTAAGATGATTTTCATATGGAAGTTAAGTACGGTCTTCAGGAGCGGCTTGAAGCTTTACCCAACCCGTAAATCTTCAAGCACGACCCGTGGACTAAGGCCGGCAAGTACCCGACCTAAGTCCACCGACACAGGGAGACGGTTTATCCTCTTCCGGCTAACGTCAAACTGTTTATTTTGAGAATCTACTTCGTGCCTAACTGAAATTTTCATTACTACAGGTTTGTTAGATGTTTTCCACCAAGTTGTGGAGATGTCTGACAAGCCTGTTTGCGTTAACACGATTATCATTTGAATCTGGTGCAGCCTCGTATGGGACACAATGACAACATAAAACGCAAACCACCGTTTACGGGCTGAACCAGTGTTAGCCGCAGGGAGGGTGAAAATGAGCTTAGCCGTGGGAGTTACCTTAGCGGGTTCCCCGCTTAGGTAACTGCTATCTTTGAGACGTGATCCTCGGCTCAAAGTAAGCCTGGAGACCGCTTTTTGGCTCCAGGCGGCGCCCACAGCGTTCCGGCTCAGTTTTCACCCTCCCGGAGGCGAGTGACCTGAGACAGTCCAAGATGAAAAGCCTGATGAGTTAGTTGTGTTTTTTCGGTGCGTTTGCTAGCATTGAGAACAGGTAGCAGGGAGGTGTTCACGTGGACCAGGCCATCACAGCGTTTTTAACGTATTTACAAGGTGAGCGACAATATTCACCGGAAACGGTCAAAGCGTACCGCGAAGACCTTGAGGAGTTCACCAAGTTCCTCGCGGACAACGGGGGAACCAAGGCGTGGACGGCGATTGACCAGTTAGACGTCGAGGTTTATCTGAGTGATCTGTACGACCGGCACTATGCCCGGACGACGATTGCCCGGAAGCTCTCCACGTTGCGGTCACTGTACAACTTCTTGATGAGCAATGGGCAAGCCAAGGATGATCCCTTTGCCTACGTCCAGCTCAAGCACCACCAGAATCATTTACCACGGTTCTTCTACGAACGGGAAATGACCGCGTTGTTTGCGGCCGCGGGGGCCAACCCGAATGAACAGCTGGCCACTCGCGATTCGGCATTGCTAGAAGTCCTGTATGGCACCGGGATTCGGGTCAGCGAGTGTGTAAATTTAACGCTGCCCGATATTGATTTTGACAACCGGATCATGTTGATTCATGGGAAGGGTAACAAGGAACGCTACGTCCCGTTTGGCCACTACGCTAGCGACGCCCTGCAGCAGTACTTTACCGCCGCGCGAACGCCCATCATGGCGCAGCACCAGGAGACACACGCGTTTGTCTTTATCAATCACCGGGGCCAGCAGCTGACCCCCGCCGGTGTGACGTACCTGCTGAACCAGATTATCAAACGCAGTACGTTGACTACGGAGATTCATCCCCACATGTTGCGGCACACGTTTGCCACGCACCTGTTAAACCGAGGGGCCGACTTGCGGTCGGTTCAAGAACTATTAGGTCACAGCAGCCTCTCGACCACGCAAATTTACACCCATGTGACTCGTGAGCACTTGCAGCGCGATTATCGCCAGTTCTTCCCGCGAGCCACCGAAGATAAATCTAAAGAAACCAAGCCATGATAAGGAGATCGATTAAACTATGCCAGTAAAATTTGAAGCCACGACCATCTGTGCCGTTCGGCATAATGGCCACAACGCCATGGCCGGTGACGGGCAAGTCACCATGGGCGAAAAAGTTATCATGAAGGGGACCGCCCACAAGATTCGCCGGATCTACAACAACCAAGTCGTTGTCGGGTTCGCCGGCAGTGTGGCTGACGCCTTCAATTTGGAAGAAAAGTTCGAAGCCCAACTGACCGAATACAGTGGGAACCTTCAACGGGCCGCCGTTGAACTCGCTAAGCAGTGGCGTTCCGATCAAGCTTTACAAAAGTTGGAAGCCTTACTGATCGTCATGGACAAGGACGAAATGTTATTAGTTTCCGGTTCCGGTGAAGTCATCGCGCCTGATGACGACATCTTAGCCATCGGTTCTGGTGGCAACTTTGCCTTAGCCGCTGCGACGGCCTTACACCACCACAACCAGGAAATGAGCGCCAAGGAAATCGCTGAAAGTGCCATCCACATTGCTGGGGGCATCGATATCTTTACCAACGATCACGTTATTTCAGAAGAACTTTAATTGAACGGAGGAACCAAAGTGGACGCCATTAATAAAACGCCTAAAGAAGTTGTCGGCCTATTAGATCAATACGTTATCGGTCAGGACGACGCCAAAAAAGCCATCGCGATTGCCTTACGTAACCGTTACCGGCGCATGCAGTTAGATGCTGCCATGCAAGAAGAAATTTCACCTAAGAACATGTTGATGATTGGACCGACCGGGGTCGGGAAAACTGAAATTGCCCGTCGGTTAGCTAAAATCGTCCACGCTCCCTTTACCAAGGTCGAAGCCAGCAAGTTTACGGAAGTCGGCTACGTGGGGCGTGACGTGGAATCCATGGTCCGCGACCTAGTTGAAGTGTCCGTGACGATGGAAAAGCAAGACCAATTTAAGAACGTGCGCAGCGATGCCATTCAGGCCGCCAACAAGCGCCTGGTTAAGCTCCTAGCACCCGCTAAACAAAAGGAAAACAAGAACAACAACGACTTCGCTAACATGATGAACATGTTTAGCCAAATGCAAAACGGGCAAACGCCAACGGCCCCTAGCGACACGGAAGAGGTCACCGATGACGTGCGCAACGAACGGCTCTCCATTGCTGATCAACTGAACAAGGGTCTGTTAGAAGACCACATGGTTGAAATCGAAATGGACGACCCGCAACAAGCTAACGCGACTGATAACAACATGATGGGCCAAATGGGTATCGACCTGAGCGACACCCTGGGGTCAATCATGCCGAAGAAGCGCATCAAGCGGACGGTCACCGTCGCCGAAGCACGGGAAATTTTGGTTTCCGAAGAATCCGAGAAGTTGGTCAACAACGCTGACATCAACCACGATGCCATCAAGCGGGCCGAAAACACCGGGATCATCTTCCTCGATGAAATTGATAAGATTGCCAAGGGCAGTAGCCAAAACAGCGGCGACGTTTCCCGTGAAGGGGTCCAACGTGATATCTTGCCAATCGTCGAAGGGACGCAGGTCAAGACCAAGTACGGCACGATTGACACCGACCACATTCTCTTCATCGCGGCCGGCGCCTTCGCGGAATCCAAGCCAAGCGATCTGATTGCTGAACTGCAAGGTCGTTTCCCAATCCGGGTCGAATTAAACGACCTGAGCAAGGCCGACTTTGTCCGGATTCTGACCGAACCCAACAACGCGCTGATCAAGCAATACATCGCCTTGATTGGCACCGACAACGTCAAGGTCACATTTACCATGGAAGCCATCGAACGCATCGCTGAACTGGCCTTCGAGCTGAACCATGAGAACCAAAACATTGGCGCTCGGCGGTTACAAACCGTTCTGGAAAAGCTCCTGGAAGACCTGCTCTACGAAGGGCCAGACATGGGCTCAGGCGATGTGACCATCACCGAAAACTACGTCAACGATAAAATTGGGGACATCGTGCAAAACAAGGACCTGTCCCGTTACATTCTCTAAACACGCAAGGACTCAGACGACTGTCTGGGTCTTTTTCTGTCCACCAGAACTGGCAGGATTTTTGGCGAAAGCGTTTCCCAAAAAGTGAAAATTGGACTAGACAACTAGGCCAATTTGGTCCATGATTAAAGAAAGACAAGTTAGTTGGAGGTTGTGCGACAATGCTTACACTAAAAAATGATTTCTTAACGGTTAAAATCAACCCGCTCGGGGCCGAACTGACCAGCGTGCAGGACAACGAGAGCCACCTGGAGTACATGTGGCAGGCGGATAAGACTTACTGGGGCCGCCACGCGCCAATTTTATTTCCCATCGTTGGGCGGCTGCAGGACAATCAGTACCGGCTTGATGGCAAAACCTATCATATGACGCAACACGGCTTTGCCCGCGACCGCGAATTCACTGTCGTTGAACAGGCTGAAGACCACGTGGTCCTGCGGCTGACGGCCGACGACCAGACCAAGGAACTGTTTCCCGCAGACTTTAGTCTGACCGTCCAGTACACCCTGGTGGCGCACCAGTTAAGCTTTGCGGCGACCGTGGACAATCCCGCCAACACGCCATTAACGTTCTCCCTGGGAGCGCATCCCGGTTTTAACGTGCCGTTAGGCGATCCTGCCGCTGATTTCACGGACTACCAGGTCACGGTCTCACCCAAGCAGGTGTACCAACGTGTGCCTCTGGTGGGCCCCTACAGCGATACCCAGCACAGCGTTCCCATGGATCTGACGAAACCCATGGCTTTGGATCACGACCTCTTCGACCACGATGCCAAGGTCTTAACGCTCAACAACCACGAGACGACGCTGATGTTAAGCAGTCACGTGAACGACCACGGGGTTGCCTTGACCTTAGCCGCCCCTTACGTGGGTATCTGGTCTCCGTACCCCAAGCAAGCGCCATTCGTCTGCTTCGAGCCCTGGTGGGGGTTAGCCGATGACGTGCAAGCTACCGGTGATTTAGAAACCAAGGTCGCCATTCACCACTTAGCTGCCCATGAAAGTTTCCAGGCCGCTTACCAGATCACTTATTTTTAAACGAAAAACGGGCTCCCAGCGACGATTGTCGGTGAGAGCCCGTTATATTTCTCAATAAATAAGTGCTAAATTACTTTTCGGCTTGCCGCTTATGATAGCCGTGGCCAAAGGGAACCAGGGATTCCGTGCCGGCCTTGATACGCTTGATGTTCGTCCGGTGCCGGTAGAACACGAAAACGGTCAAGACCAAGGCAATGCCGGTGAGATACCAATCCTGAAACGCCAGCGAGATCAGCGTGATCAGGCTAAAGGCAATCATGCTGGCCAGACTGACCATGCTGGTCCAGTAGATCAGGCTGACCCATAACCCCGCCGCAATCACGAACATGATGGGATTATAGGCCAGAAGCATCCCCGCTGAGGTGGCCACGGCCTTGCCACCCTTGAAGTGGTCAAAGATGGAGACGGTGTGCCCCAGAATCGCGAACAGCCCAAACAATAGGGGAGTTGCCGTTCCTAAGAAGGTCGTGATGTGGAACAGGGTGGGGAGTAGGGTGGCCACGGAGCCCTTCGCAATGTCTAACACCATGACCGCGGTGCCGGCGTAAGGTCCGAGGACCCGGTACGTGTTGGTCGTGCCAATATTGCCGGAGCCCGACTGCCGAATATCCGTCTGGAAAAAGGCCTTGCCGACCCAGACGCCGTTGGGAATGGCCCCCAGCAGGTAGGCCACGATGAGTAAACCAATTAATTTCACAAGTTATTCCTCCGCTCTTTCTTGCAACGGGAGCCGCCATAGCTGGGACTCGCCGCAGATAAGCTGGACTATATTTTAGCATGTTTTCACGAGAACGCCAATTATCTCGAGAAGTCTAGCCAGATTTTGGCTTCCTGTGGTATGATTATGAAGTTACTGGATACCTACCCGTGGGCGTTTGACCAGTTTATTTGAACATACGTTCGCATTAGGGTAAAATGTAGGTATGCCATTTTTTAGACAAAAGTAAAAGTAAAGGGGATTTACGCATGGCGAAAGCAAAAGCAAAATATGACGATTCCTCCATCCAAGTGTTGGAGGGGTTGGAAGCTGTTCGTAAACGTCCTGGTATGTATATCGGGTCAACCGACGGCCGTGGCTTACACCACTTGGTCTACGAAATCGTAGATAACGCCGTCGATGAAGCGTTGGCTGGTTACGGTAAGGAAATTAACGTGACGATTCACCAGGATAACAGCATTACCGTCGTCGATCACGGCCGGGGTATGCCCGTAGGTATGCACGCGTCCGGGATTCCAACGCCAGAAGTTATTCTGACCGTCCTACATGCCGGGGGTAAATTCGGCCAGGGCGGTTACAAGACGTCCGGTGGGCTGCATGGGGTCGGGGCTTCCGTTGTGAACGCCCTCTCCAGTGCGCTGACGGTCACCATTGTCCGTGATGGCGTGCGTTACCAAGAAAAATTTGCTAAGGGGGGCCATCCACAAGGCACCCTGAAGAAACTGGGCAACACGCGGGCTCACAACGGGACCACGATTGATTTCAAACCAGACAAAGAGATTTTCACCACGACCGTTTATAACTTCGGGACCCTGTCCGAACGGCTCCGGGAATCCGCGTTCCTGCTCAAGGGCGTCAAGATCACCCTGACCGACGAACGCGAAGGCCAAGAACGCGCCGAGGAATACCATTTTGAAGACGGTATCAAAGAGTTTGTCGGCTACCTTAACGAAGACAAGGACACCCTGGGCGACGTCATGTACTTTGACGGCAAGAAGGATGGCATTGAAGTCGAGGTCGCCGCCCAATACAACGATGGCTACACGGAAAACCTGCTGTCGTTCGTCAACAACGTCCGGACCAAGGATGGCGGAACCCACGAAGCCGGTATGCGGAGTGGCTGGACCAAGGCCTTTAACGAATACGCCCGGAAGACCGGTCTCTTAAAGGACCGCGACAAGAACCTGGAAGGGACCGATGTCCGTGAAGGCCTGTCCGCCGTGATTTCCTTACGCGTGCCCGAAAACCTGTTACAATTTGAAGGCCAAACGAAGGAAAAACTGGGGACGCCAGAAGCCCGGACCATCGTAGACAGCGTCATCAGTGAGCAGTTGGGCTATTACCTGATGGAAAACGGGGACTTTGGGAAGATGCTGATCAAGAAGTCGACCCAGGCCCGTTCTGCCAGAGAAGCCGCCCGTAAGGCCCGTGATGAGAGCCGTAACGGCAAGCGTCACAAGAAACACGAACGCCTGTTATCTGGGAAGCTCACCCCCGCCCAATCCAAAAATTCCGCCAAGAACGAACTGTTCCTGGTCGAAGGGGATTCCGCCGGTGGGTCTGCTAAGCAGGGGCGTAACCGAAAGTTCCAAGCCATTCTGCCTTTACGGGGGAAAGTCTTGAACACGGAAAAGGCCAAACTGCCTGACATCATGAAGAACGAAGAAATCAGTACTATGATCTACACCATTGGTGCCGGGGTCGGGACTGAATTTAACATCGAAGACGCCAACTACGACAAGATCATTATCATGACCGATGCCGATGATGATGGGGCTCATATCCAAATCCTATTGCTGACGTTCTTCTACAAGTACATGCGGCCCATGATTGATGCCGGCCGGGTCTACATTGCCCTGCCACCGTTGTACCAAATCAAGACGACTGGTAAGAAGCCGACCATCGATTATGCCTGGACCAATGATGAACTGAATGGCAAGACCAAAAAGATTGCCAACCACGGCTACCACCTCCAGCGGTTCAAAGGGCTAGGGGAAATGGACGCGGAACAACTGTGGGCCACGACCATGGATCCTGACAACCGGACGCTGATTCGCGTTCAAATCGACGATGCCGCGTTGGCCGAACGCCGTGTCACCACGCTAATGGGGGACAAGGTCGAACCCCGCCGGAAGTGGATCGAAAGCAATGTCCAATTTACGTTGGAAGAAGACGACACTAGCCTATTGGAAAACGATAAAGCTTCCAAGTCTGACGACTAGCGAACCGGCGAAAGGAGTAAACATCTGTGAGTGAAGGACAAAAAATTCAAGAACTAACCTTGGAAGAAGTTATGGGCGACCGCTTTGGTCGTTACTCCAAGTCAATCATTCAGGAACGGGCGTTACCCGACATTCGTGACGGGTTAAAGCCGGTTCAACGCCGCATCCTATTCTCCATGAATAAGGACGGCAACACCTACGAAAAGGGCTTCCGGAAGTCTGCCAAGTCTGTCGGAAACGTCATGGGTAATTTTCATCCCCATGGTGACAGCTCCATTTACGAAGCGCTGACCCGGATGAGCCAGGACTGGAAGGTCCGTGAACCCCTGGTTGAAATGCACGGGAACAACGGGTCCATGGACGGGGATCCGGCCGCTGCCATGCGATATACCGAAGCCCGGTTAAGCAAATTAGCCGGTGAAATGTTGCGGGATATCGATAAAGACACGGTCGACATGGTGTTGAACTTTGATGATACCGAGTACGAACCAACTGTGCTCCCTGCCCGGATTCCTAACCTGTTAGTCAACGGTTCCACCGGGATTTCTGCCGGTTATGCCACGGAGATTCCGCCGCACAACTTGGGCGAGGTCGTGGATGCCCTGATCTACCTCCTCAGCCACCCCAAGGCCAAACTGGAAGAACTGATGACCTTTGTTCAAGGCCCCGATTTTCCAACTGGGGGGATCATTCAAGGGAAAGATGGCATCGTTAAGGCGTATGAAACGGGACGCGGTCGCGTTGTGGTTCGGTCTAAGACGGCCATTGAACCCCTGCGTGGGAACAAGAACCAGATCACGGTCACCGAGATTCCTTACGAAGTAAACAAGGCCCAATTGGTCAAGAAGATTGATGAAATTCGCTTGAACAAAAAGGTTGAAGGCCTGGCAGAAGTCCGGGACGAAACCGACCGGGACGGCCTGCGAATTGCCATCGAGCTCAAGCGTGACGCCGATGCCCAAGGGGTCCTGAACTACCTGTTCAAGAACACCGAATTACAAATCACCTACAACTTTAACATGGTGGCTATCAACCACATGCGCCCAGAGCACGTCGGTCTCAAGACCATTTTGACGGCGTACCTGGAGCACCAACGCGACGTTATCACGCGGCGGACCCAGTACAACCTGACTAAGGCCCAAGACCGGCAGCACATCGTGATTGGGCTGATCAAAGCCTTGTCGATCTTAGACCAAGTGATCAAGACGATTCGGGCCAGCAAAGACCGGCGCGATGCCCGGGACAACTTAGTTTCGGCCTACGATTTTTCTGAAAAACAAGCCGACGCTATCGTGGCCTTACAGTTGTATCGGTTAACCAATACCGACGTGACTCAGTTAGAGGCTGAATCGGCTAAGTTGAGTGCGGCCATTGAAGAGTATCACCAGATTTTGGCAGAACCCAAGACGTTAAACGCCGTGCTCCGCAAAGAGCTCAAGGCCATTGCCAAGGAATACCGGAACCCCCGTCGGACTGAGATTCAAGACCAAATCGAGGACTTGAAGATCAAGACCACGGTTACGGTTGCCGACGAAGAAGTTGTGGTTCTGGTCAGTCATGACGGTTACTTAAAGCGGTCTGGCGTCCGGTCATACACGGCCTCCGATCCCGCCGATAACGGGCTGAAGGACGAAGATTACCCAATCTTCTTAGAAAAACTCAGCACGTTGAATCACCTGATGATGTTTACCAGCAAGGGGAACCTCATCTACCGGCCCGTCCACGAAATCAGTGATGTGAAGTGGAAGGAGACCGGGGAACACATTTCGCAAACAATCGGGCTCGCTCCCGACGAAGAAATTGTGGCCACCTTTGCCTTCAAGACGCTGAAGGAACCCGGGCGCTTCCTGATTGCCACCAGCGATGGCTACATCAAGCAAACGGCCTTCACCGACCTGACACCTGGTCGGACCTACAAGAGTCGCGCGGCCACCTACGAAAAGCTCAAGACCGCTGACTCACGGGTCGTGGCGGTCAAATACCTCACGGAACCCATCGAGCAGGGCATCATGCTGGTCTCCAAGAACGGTTACGCCTTGCGCTACGCCATTGATGAAGTTTCCGTCAACGGGGCCCGCACGACCGGGGTCCGGTCCATGGATCTACGTGATGACGATGAGGTCGTTAACCTGGCCTTGGTCACCGATAGTGATACCATTGCCATGGTCACGACCCGCGGTGCTTTCAAGCGTTTAGCTATGAAGGAAATCTCCGTGACGAGTCGCGCCCGTCGCGGTGTCATCGTCTTACGTGAACTGAAACGTGATCCGCACCAAATCGTGGACTTCATGACGATTCCTAGCGGCAATCCTGCACTGGAAATCATTACAAGTCGCGAGCGGACCCACGACGTCATGCCAACGGATCATCCGCTGAGTGGGCGCTACTCCAACGGGTCATTCGTGGTCGACACAGACGTTGAAGGCCAACCAGTTCGGTTACGCGTTAAACCAACTGAGTTAGTTCTTGATTAGAATTCAGGGATAGTCGGGGATTTGCGAGGAGAAATCGTTGCGCTTTTTCTGGAAACGGCCTATTATATAGATTAATAGTAACCATTAGGTTGACCTGGTACGATTGTGGTGCGAGGCCGATCATAAGGAGAAAAAACGGATGAAGACGAAACAGGAAAGTATCTTTTCTTCTAAAACCTTAACGTATTTCTTACAGCTGGCAGAAACCATGAATTACACGCAGGCTGCCCAGATTTTAGGGATTACGCAACCCGCCTTGACTCAGCAGATCAAGAAGCTGGAACGCACGGTGGGCGCGCCCTTATTCTATTCAGTCGGCAAAAAATTGCGGTTGTCTGATGCGGGTTATACCATGTTAGACGCCACCCACAAGATTTATGGGATCTTAAACACGGCTACGGACGAGATTCAACAGTCCACGAGTGCGACTCAGGGGGAAATCAACATTGGTTTGTTGGCTTCCATGGAAGACGCTGTCTTTGAAGACTTCGCGATTTTATCGTACCAGAACAATCCCGATCTCAAAATTTCCTTCCACATGTTAACCCGGAAGGAAATTTGGGAACGCCTTGAAAACAATAAGATTGACCTGGCCATCATGTACCTGCCAGATGATTCGATCAAGAACTGGAAGCCTTACGAATCCAAGAAGATCATCTCGGATGACTTGCTGTTCATTCACCATGATGAGCAATTGGCTAAGAAGCGGCGAATCAAGTTCAAAGATACGACCGCTGACGTTTGGGCCATGTATCCGGACGGGTACTACCTGAACCAAGCGCTGCATGAAGCCTACAAGAACCAACTGGCTGATTTTCCCAAGAGCGTTGCGAACTTCACGACGCCAACCCAGCTCTTGCATTTTTCCATGCAGACGCAAGCGTCAACGGCCTTACCGAATTCCTTTATGATTGGCCAAGAAGAACTGCCCAACACTTGGACGGCGCACTTCGACCCCAACATTCGCTTCGACCTAGCCTTTGTCTTCCGCAAGGGTAAGGCAGAAATTCCGCGGATCAGCCATTTCTTGGCGCAGTTCGACCGGTACTTACACACGGACGACTACATTTCGCGGCTTAAACAACTTCGGAACCAATAAATTTAAAACTAATTTGCTAAAGGAGTTTTATCTCATGAGTAAAGCATTAATTTTCGGTCACCAAAATCCAGATACGGATGCCATCGTTGCAGCCAAGGCATTTGCCTACTTCCAAAGTCAAAAGGGCTTTGATGTTGAAGCCGTTGCCTTAGGCGAACCCAACATGGAAACCAACTACGTGTTGAACCACTTCGACGAACCCGCTCCTCGCGTGGTTAAGACGGTGGCTAACGAAGTCGACCAAGTCATGTTAGTCGACCACAACGAAGCCCAACAAAGTGTGGCTGACCTGGACAAGGTGACGGTTAGCTACGTCATCGATCACCACCGGATCGCCAACTTTGAAACGAGCCTGCCACTGTACTACCGCGCAGAACCCGTTGGTTGCACGAGCACGATTTTGACCGAAATGTTTGACGAAGAAAAGATTGAGATTCCTGCTAAATTAGCTGGCTTGATGCTTTCTGCTATCATCTCAGACACCTTGTTATTACAATCCCCAACCACGACTGACAAGGACCGCGAAGCCGTTCGCGCCTTGGCTGAAATCGCCGATGTCGACGTGCAAAGCTACGGTATCGAGATGTTAAAGGCCGGGACTAACCTGGCTGCCAAGAGCGACAAGGAACTGATCGACGGCGACGCTAAGTCCTTCGACATGGCTGGCAAGAGCGTTCGAATCGGCCAAATCAACACGGTCGACTTAAACGAAGTCTTGGACCGTCAAGCTGGTTTGGAAAAGGAAATGCAAGCTGAAATGGCCGCTGATGGCTACGACTTGTTCATTACCTTAGCCACCAACGTCTTGAACAGCGACTCCGAACTCATCGTTGCCGGTGAACCTAAGAGCGTTGTCGAAAAGGCCTTCAACACCAAGCTGGACAACAACCGGGCAAGTTTGCCAGGCGTCGTTTCCCGGAAGAAGCAAGTGGTGCCACCATTGACCGCTGCTTTCGACGCTTAATTAGCTAAATTTACATTTAAGAAACGCCCAACCACGATTTTTTCAGCGTGATTGGGCGTTTTTAGTCGTCTTTTTTGACCGAGCCAGGCTATAATACGGGGCGATGGTAGCCGCCAGGCATCCTCCTTTAAGAGAGAGGGACTTGGTATGTTGAGAAATTGGTACCGAGGAGTTCTAACCATCGTAACGACGGTTTTGTTGTTGATTACGCAGATTGGGGGCAGCATTGCCTTAGCGGCTGGCGTGACCCCATTTGGTCCGGAACGATTTGCGGAAAATCAGGCGACTTACGTGATCACCACGAAGTCCAACTATTACCGCAAGATTTGGGAATCAGCCATTTCTGCTTGGAATCACACGGGGGCCTTTCATTTCAAGGCGGGCACTAAGGGAAATGCCCAAATTGACCTGACAACCGCCTCAGTTGCCCAAGCCAAGACCTTAGGCGAAGACGTTGGGCTGACCGAATACACGGCCAACCGCGACTACTTGCGCAAGGTTTCGGCAACGTTGAACCCAACTCTGCTTACGGCTTACGGCTACTCACGTTCTGACGACCTACACGTGGCGGAGCACGAACTCGGCCACACCATGGGGCTCGCGCACAACCCGTCCAAGAAGAGCGTGATGTACTACCGGAACCGGGCCGTGGGCATTCAGAAGGTTGATATTGAGGGCGTTGAGTTACGTTACAAGACTCCAGCCGGACAATCCGCGGAATAGGAACAATTTAGACAAGAAACCGGTTCACAGTGAAGTGGTCAGTTCCGTCAGAAATGGCGACTGACCACTTTTTGATTTATTATTAGAAAACGATTAGACAAATTACTTGCGTTTAACGGTAAAAGTTTTAGACTGATAATAGAACTAATAAGTTGCACACAATTGATTGGAGGAATTCAGTATGGCAGAAGAAAAAGAGAGTCAAGCCGATTTAAAGCAACGCTTGACCGCTGAAGAGTACGCGGTGACCCAACACGCGGCCACTGAGGCAGCGTTCACCGGTAAGTATGATGCCTTTTACGAGCCAGGCATCTACGTGGACGTGGTGAGTGGTCAACCGCTATTCAGCTCAACGGATAAGTACGACGCGGGCTGTGGGTGGCCATCCTTCACCAAGCCCATCGATGCCAGTCACGTGACCGAAAACACGGACCATTCATTTGGCATGTCGCGCCAAGAAGTTCGGAGCACGGACGCCGGTTCTCACTTGGGTCACGTCTTTACCGACGGCCCACAGGACCAGGGTGGTTTGCGCTATTGCATCAATTCCGCTGCCCTAAAGTTCATTCCGGCTGATCAGCTGGAAGCTAAGGGCTATCACAACTTTGCCCAACTCTTTGACAAATAACGAAACGGGAGGTCTCCACATGGCACAAACAGAAACCGCAATTTTTGCGGGCGGCTGCTTCTGGTGTATGGTTCAGCCATTTGACACCCAGCCAGGGATTCAGTCGGTCGTTTCCGGCTTTACTGGCGGTCACACGGTCAATCCCACGTACGCCGAAGTGGCCAGTCATACGACCGGTCACACCGAAGCCGTGAAAATTACCTTTGATCCGACCGTCATCGGTTACGCGGACCTGGTTGAAATTTATTGGCGCCAAACGGACCCAACCGACGCCAGCGGCCAGTTTCAGGACCGGGGCGACAGTTACCGGCCCGTGATTTTCGTTGATGGCCCGGCCCAACGTCAAGCGGCTGAAGCCTCTAAGGCGGCCTTAGCCAGTAGTGGACGCTTTGATGAGCCCATCGTGACGCAGATTGAAGACGTGCAGCCATTTTATCCGGCCGAAGAGGAACACCAAGGCTTCTACCGGAAGAACCCGTTCCGTTATCAGATTGAGGAAATGGGCGGCCGTCAGGACTTTATTCAGAATAAATGGCATTAAAACGCTTTTTGGTAAATACAAATAAAGGTTGGTGAAGACGTGTGGGTTATGTATTAGATTTACGCCAACAAGTCGGCGCCGAACCGTTGATCGTGGTTGGTGCTGCGGCCATCGTCCAACGACAGCAAGCGCTTTTGTTAGTCAAACGAACGGACAATCATGCTTGGGGCTTGCCAGCCGGATCCAAGGAATTAAATGAAAGCACGCTGACCACGGCCAAACGTGAATTACATGAAGAAACGGGTCTGGTGGCGCAGTCGGCAAATTTGTTGACGGTCGTGAGCGGCTCCGGCATGCAATATCAATATCCCAACGGTGACCAAATAGATTCGGTCACGGTCGTGTACGCGCTGACAGCGACTGGTGAACCCAGCGGCGATGAAGATGAAACCAGCGACGCCAAGTTTTTTGACTGGGAAGCAATGCCAGCAAACTTAACGCCAATCACGCAACGAATTTTAAACGTGTTGGCGATAGAGAAACGTTAACTAAAAAAATCAGGTGGTGAAAAGTCATTAGACAATTTGCCAGCTGATTTTTTATTTTGGCTCTAGGGCGGTATTTTTTTGAGTGAACCACTACTTTCGATAATATATATTATGTAAAGTAGAATAGTTTTCTGATTTAGGCATGAAGAATGGCCGTGCCCTTTCTTTGATGTGCGTCGCTGTTTTGTGCAATGCTACTTATGGACTTGCTGTTACTGATTTGAAAAACATGTTAGCCAAGTTGAACAGCAAGTTGCTGACGACATACGTGTGTCTAACGATCATGATGCTCAGCAGATTGCTTGCGTCTCCGCTAACTAAAACTAACTTGCAAACTTACTGACCGTAATCCAGCTGTTCGCAGCTAAATCGGTTTAATTTCACTTAAGTACTGCCGCCACGACTGCATGCTGTCCGCAAACCTATTCACCAGCTAAGACCAGCCAAAATCGTCAAATTACAGGCGGATTCTCCGTCAATTTCATGGTCAGGTCTCCGTCTAAAGTCTGAACGTGTGCTTAGAATCAACGTCCAAAATCACGTTATGACAGTCGATTCCGATAGCAGTTGGTCCTGTGGGATTGCTGCCGGTTCTTAAGCTAAAGTACCAGATGAACGCGGATTACTAGTCAGTGATTGGAAAGTACTTGCTACCTGGCTCGGTGATGGCAGTTGCTGAGCTTAGTCGGCTAGATGATCTACATGGTCTGTCTAACGGATACACGTAGACATTGCTGATGATTTTCATCGCCGGCGTGGGTATCAGTGACTGGTTAATTGGGATTGGGTTTTGAATAAATGCAGGCTCAGCTGGCATTCAGACAACGCGTTTCTCCTAGCTTAAGATGAAACATATGTGACGTGTTATGGGCCTAAACGCCGTTGCAACAGTGTTTACGGCTTATGCTGATTGTCAATTTCATGCGATGTTGCTAGCACATGATTAGTAACTTGAGCTTCCAGCGAATGCTGATATATCAGCATTTAACGGCCATCTGTCAATTTTAAAAGTACCATAAGTAATCATGCTCCTCAACATAAAACATATCCTAAATACCGTTGAAATCCCTATATAACAGGCATCACGGGCATTTTGCAACTGAACACGCCAACTAGCTCCTCAGGTCATACCGGTCCCATTCAAACCACTACTTTCATTAAAACAAATATTTTAAAGATAGTAGTAGCCAAAAATAAGACGGGGGACTTGCTAATTTGGTCATTCACCGGTATCATATAAAATATGAGAACATATGTTTGGAGGCCACTTCTATGGAGAAGCAACATTATTTAAAATTAATTAGCGAAGAACTGGCCATCGCGCCCTGGTATGTCCAGGAATACTACCAGGCCAAGGCGACCGTGCCCCTGTCCCCAGCCACCCTCTATCAATATCTAACCGAGTACCGGCGCTTCTTCAACTGGCTGATCAGTGAAGGCTTGACGCCGGCCACCTGTCCCGCTGACATTGATATTCAGGTGCTGGCCACTTTAAAAAAAGAAACCGTTGAGTTGTACAAGTCTGCCCTGCTGAATCAAACCAAGCTCACTGGCGCCCCTGGCAGCCGAACGCATCCAACCATCAATCGCTCGTTAAACGCCCTCTCGTCGCTCTTCAAGTACCTGACGGAAGATACCGAGGACGAGCACGGTGAAGCCTACTTCGACCGTAACGTGATGCACAAGATTGCCCTGGTGCGAACCAGTGAGACCTATGCGACCCGAGCGGCCAACTTAAAGACTAAGCTCATGCTGGGCAACACGGATCATGATTACCTGGCTTTTATCGACGAAAAATACGAAGGCCTGTTATCGCCGGCTAAGAAACGGTATTTTCACCGGGATAAACAGCGTGACCTGGCCATCAACGCCCTCCTGTTGGGCAGCGGCTTGCGCGTTTCAGAAGCCGCCAATGCTGACCTGCGCCACCTGAACCTGAAGACGGGGACGATTGGGGTGGTTCGTAAGGGTGGCCAACGGGATACCGTGCCGATTGCGCCGTGGACGTTGCCTTACATTCAAGACTACGTCGACCACCGCACGGCGATTTATCACGCTACCAGTAGCGACCGGGCCTTATTTCTCAGTAGCTATCGCGGTCAGGCCTCGCGCATGCAGGCCAATTCCATGGAAAAAATGGTGGCCAAGTACTCCTCTGCGTTTAAGGTCCGCATCACGCCACATAAGCTCCGGCACACGTTAGCCTCAAAACTCTACCTCGCCACCAAGAATGAACAGCTCGTGGCCACCCAGTTGGGACAAAACTCAACTAGTGCGACTGGACTGTACACCCATATCATTGATGAGGAGCAGCGGCATGGGTTGGAGAAAATGTGAGCGAATTGACTGTACTACCACAAAATGACTAACTCTGACAATTTTCTCGGAGTTAGCCATTTTTATTGTTCAGTAGTTTAAAAAATATCGTTAATTTATTCCCGACGGCGCTTTCTTCTACTACGGTCATGATGCCGCTCAGCTTGAAGCTCAGCATTGGCGCGCATCTCCGTTGGATATTTCTGGCTAGCTAACCACCAGACACACCCGCGTTGCACCAGCAAGGTGACACCCAAATAGAGTAATAACGTGACTGAACTACCGGTCCATAACCGATCAACACCCAAGTGGCCGGCGATACCGACGACCCACCAGACCAACGTCAGCCAATTCCCTTGGCGTATTACTAGCCCATTATTATCCACCCAGAAGCGATAGGACCAGGCTCGTAATAGGGCAAAAATGATTGCACTAGCTAAACTCAAGCCACCAAAGACAACCGCCTGCGAAGGACTGATCTGTAGATGCTGTTTGTTGAAGGCATCGCCAATTGATGCGGCTCCCAAAAGCGTGACCAGTACAAAGAATGACATTTTAAAACGAACTACCTTGGGAGCAAGTTGCCGTTTAATCACAACGAAAAGCAACCAGGCACCCAACACCAAATTGGTCAAATCTAAATTTTGCATCGTTAAACTCCTTAAGCTATTTATTTAAGTGATTAAAACTATTTTTATAGTATACACCTTGAACCTAAAAAATGGTCAATCCACATTGGGGTTGACCATTTTTACTTATCTTCAACAAATTAAATCTACGGCAACACGACAACCTTACCAAGTCCCTCGCTAGTCGCCAAATACTCATGAGCGGCTCGCGTTTCAACTAGCGTAAAGACGTGATCTGGGGTCACATCAACCTGATGTTCTGCGATGAAGTCGAATAAGGTTTGAATACGTGTGGCATCCACGTGACCCGAATAGAATCCCGTCAGATAACGATTGTTGGGGATGTCCATGATGGGATCGAAACCATCCAGCGTCCAAACGCCACCGAGCTCCCCGGTTGCGCTGACGATGCCCCATTCAGCCGTGTGCTGCAGGGAATCCCGTACGGCTGAGGGACCCATCAAGTCCACAATCTTGTCGAATTCACCCGCTTCTGCCGGCAAAACGTTAGCGTCGGGCGTGTGCAGGACCTGATCAATCCCGAGCTGCTTCAGAGCGTCATCTTTACGCGTCGAGCGCGAAGTCCCCGTGACTGACAGATTCAAGCCGGATGCTTTCATTAATTTTAGCACCGCGACGCCCACGCCACTAGTAGCGGCCCGAATCAACACGCGGTCACCCGTCTGCAAGCGTAAGCTCTGATAGATACCAAACGCCGTGTAGAAGGTCTCGGGCACCGCTGCCAGTTGCGCCCAGTCTAGCTTAGTCTTAATCGGGTATACCTGGTCGTTAGGCAGCAAAACATATTCGGCATAACTGCCATCAAAGGCCCGACCCATTTCGCCCATTAAGGAAACAACGGTTTGACCAATTTGAAATTGATCTGGTGCACTGGTTTCATCCACCGTACCAACAACTTCAATTCCTAATATGCGGGGAAACCGCACAGAAGGTGACTTGCCCTCTCGCGTAAAAATTTCTGAATGATTGATGCCAAATCCCCGAACTTTAACCCGGGTCCAGCCCGGTCGAACCGCGGGGGTTGGGACCTCCGTGTATTCTAAAACTTCTGGCCCACCTGGCCGATTAACGACTACCGCATGCATGGTGTGATCTTCCCTTCATTTTTCAAAAAAACTGAATTGATTCGTATTCATCATACCATTAATTAATCGGTCAATTGGAAACTTGCATCAACAAGTTTCCGTAAAACCTCTTTGGACGGCACCTGACTGATATCCAGGGTAATCCAGTTTTGCTTCGTGAAATGCTGCCCCGGTAGGATGTAAGGCATCGTGTTAACCAGCTCATCAATGCTGGCAGGGTGACATTTTAAATCCAGGTACAGGGTGTCATTTTTCTCGTAGGCCAACCCAAATATTTTCTTGCTGGCCGCGTGTCGTAACGCGTCAAAGACAATCCGATTGCGGCGGCCCGGAGCGTTAAACGGCTCATCAACACTAACTTTTTTGTCCTTACTGCTGAATGCAATGAGGGCTTCTTTTGTCATTTCCATAATTACGACTCTCCTTCACTTCGATAGTCAAACAAGACGTCTACTGATGTGTTTAGAATCTGTGCTAATTTGAAAGCCAGGCTTAGCGACGGATCATACTTATCGTTTTCAATGGCATTGATTGTTTGCCGCGTCACGGCCGCTAACTTAGCCACCTCTGCCTGGGATAGTTTTAATGTTTTACGCCGAATGGCAATACTATTTTGCATGGTTTTCGCCTTCCTATGTCACACTCATTTGACACTTTTAGTAAAACATGTTTGACATAAAATGTAAATACTTTTTGACACCATATATCATCAGCCAGCAAAAAAGACGTCTGAGATCCTCATTAATCCCAGACGCCCACTAAAATTTAGTTTCGATTCAGATAATCCTGACGTTTCCTAAACAGAAATACCGTCAGAAGCATGCCAAATGTAAATGGCAGCGCCATTCGATATGGCCGCAAGAAGGCCTGGGTTAATTGTTGCTTAGTTTCGCGTCTGATTGTCGCAACCACCGGCGTCAAAGCCCGATTATCTTGAGCAACCTGAGTCGTTACGACTTGACTAACCTGTTGGTGGATACGCCGTTTAACGGTAGCGGATGCTTGGGTCAGCTTATTTTTCTGTAAGGCTTGCTGATAGTTTAAGCGGATAAGCCGTTGTGTTTTCGTCTTACCAATGAACGTCGTCTGTTGATGCTTAGGCGTTTTCTCCGTAGCTAACTGCGTTTTTACCTGCACCAGCGTGTCGCGCTTTACCTTATCCGTTACCGCTAAGGCTTCGACGCCGTCCTGCGCAAAGGTCCAGATATTGGTCTTCGCCGTTACCAGATTGGCAGACAGCGCCGACACAAAGATGGCCACAGCTAGGGATGTCCCAATCTGCCGAAAAACACCAATGACGCTCTGCGAGGCCGTTAGTAGGTTGTCGGTGAAATCGCCCGCCGCCAATACCGTAATCGGTCCAATCACGATGCCATAGCCTGCGCCCACTAGGATTGCCGCCACGCAAACCTGCCAATAGATATTGGGATTCATTTGACTAAGGACTACGTAACCCCCAATCATAGACAGACTCCCCATCAAAATGACGGTTCGCGGCCCCACTTTGGATAACAGCCAACCGCTGATGGGTGACCAGATGAAGATCATAAGCGAGGCCGGCGTAATCATCAGTGCTGCCAGAAGCTCACCCTTATTTTGCACCTTCGTAAAGAAGCTCGGCATCAGGACTAATAGCGCAACCAGAAAGATACCGGACATCACGGTCACAACTGCTGATCCGACAAACTGTTTGTCCTTGAATAAAGCCAGCGGCACCATGGGTTGTTGACTATGTGCTTCTACCACAATAAAAGCAGCCAGCGCAACAAGACTCAGTAGACCGAGTCCCAGACCTCTCCCGCTCGTCCACCCCCAGTCACTGCCCTTAACCAGTAACAGGGTTAGGCTGAATAACATCATCATTGAGAGTAGCGAACCAGCAACATCTAAACGTTCCTTGGTTTGCTTGCTTTCATGCAGATCTAACAATCGCCAGCAAAGCACGAGTGAAAGCAAGGCAAACGGCACGTTGATCAAGAATATTCCACGCCAACCAAAGAATTGCGTCATGATTCCGCCAATCGTTGGTCCCATGGCCGCCGCTAATCCCTGCGTGACGCCCAGTGTGGCAATCGCACTGGTTCGTTTTTCCATAGGAACGCTCTGAATGCCAATTGTCATACTAGCTGGGAAGACGATTGCTGCTCCCAGACTCTGAATTCCCCGGCCCACAATTAGCCACGCCACATTAGCTGCTAATCCAGAAAATAGTGACCCAACTAAGAATAATGCTAAACCTAAGATGTAAAACCGGCTGCGACCATGGATATCTGCTAGTCGGCCTAAGGGAATCGTCAAACTGGCAAATAAAATCGTATATAAATTGAGTGCCCATGAGAGCTGCTCCAGACTGGTCGATAATCCGGTCTGAATCGCCGGCAACGCAATGTTCATCACCGTTGTGTCCAACATACAAAGAAAAATACCAATGGCCATTACCCCAACTAACTTCACTGATTTTTTCATCATCTTGCCACCCTCCTCAAGTGTTATTGCTAGTTTATCGGCTGCCACCACGATAAACTAGCTTTAGGTTACAGAAAGGGAGAGGTTGTTACCTAATGAATCCGCATGACCGAAAGCAGCAGAACTTAGCGGCCATTTATCAGGCTTTACTGGAGCTGATGATGCACAAGCCACTGACCGACATTTCTATCACCGAACTTTGCCAGCGGGCCCAAGTCTCACGGACCTACTTTTATCGCCACTATCAAAATTTTGATCAGATTATTCGAACATACCAAACGCAGAACATGCTGCGCTATCTGCGCCGATTGCCACGGACATCGCAAGTTGAATTGGCGCGCTTAATGACCCACTACTTTGAGAATACGAAGTCTGAGGCTGAAACCTACCAACTTCTGATTAAAAATGATAAATTGGCTATTCTGCTGGAAACATTTCAGACCGTTTTTCAGCTACTCATCAAGCAGGACTGTATTGAAAAACACACGTCGCGGTTAACGGCCCCTTACTATCTAGAGTTCTTTTCTGGTGCCGTCATCAACGTTACGGTCAACTGGGTCAAGAATGGTTTTGTTGAATCCCCGGAGTATCTAGGTCAAATGGTGGCTCAGTTTACATTGGATCAACAAGACTAAAAAAGACAATCATCTGGAGAATTCTCAGAGATTGTCTCTTTTAGTCGATGATGACCTATTTATTTCGCTAGCAAAAATTTTATCAACAGCCGATCAACCTGCACATTGTCATGCAGTTTGCTGTGTTGCGCATTCGCCCCAACAATTTTACGCTCCTGATAAGACTTGGCACGACCAGCAACCAGGTACCGCAACGATTGGGATGATGCATTGCTGACGGAACCATCCGAGTGCGAACCATCAGCCTTGTCGCCGTAAATGTTGAGCACCGCAGTTTGCCGCGGATAGGTCTGCCGGAGTGGTAACAGGGCGCGATACTCGGGCTGCATGTTAGTTGGCTTGCCATTGGATTGAAGCTTCATCCGGTTGGGTTCATCGTTCATGCCCAAAATCCCGTTAAAATGACCGGCAATGTCGACTTGCTTCTGTAGCTTGGGCATTTTGTCTGAGCTACCCAGCAAGCCATACATAATGGCCATATTCCCCATTGAATGGCCAACCACGTTAAACCTTTTGATGTGATACTGGTGTTGAAGCTTCACAACTGTTGCCCGCGCCCAGCGTCCCCACTGCTGCGGACTGCTATTCCGGCTGTCTTGAAAGTCTACTTCCACAATGGGATGATCATCAGCCTCGTGGAAGCGGCCAGTCAACGTGACCTTGCCCTGTTTCGAAACGGTTGCCCGCATAATCGTCTTCGTCAGACCGGCGTTGACGAGCGCGTGCGCCATCTGTTCCTCAGCATGGTAACTGCTGCCCCAACCGTGGAAAAACAGTGTGGGTTCGTATTTACTAGCGTCAGGTAAGTCCGACGCGGCTTGGTGCTTACTAACTCCGCAGGCTGACACCCCAACGAACAGGACACCTATCCCCAAGACTAACAATAATCTTCTTCTCAACATAACGTTTATCCCCCATATTTGGCGTAAATCTTACTTTGATAGCACCAGTATAGCCCTTCACGTGGACTCTAACGCAAGAGATATCTTAGAGAATCTGCTAAAATGATTATTACAAGACTGACGCTAAGCTTGAGGCCACTTGTCAATTGCCTCTGAATGAATTCAGGGGCTTGTCGCTCACGTGTCTGGCGACACAGTAGTCCAGCATGTCCGTTAAGACACTCCTACTCGTAGTGGCAACATCATCGGGTAATTGACGGCTACCCGTTTAACTATCAGGCTCTACCCGATAGTCGTTAGTTTCTTAATCTTTGGGTGTCTGATACCAGACACCCAATCCTGTCCAAGCATCTCAATATTCATTGCTCCTAATCGATCATCGTTACAACGATATTGGCATTGGGCACACCAATACTCGTGAGTTTCGTGATGGCGGTTGGTCTTCTCAACCAGTCCACACTTGGGACAGCGTTGTGAAGTGAACGCTGGGCTCACTTTCAAAACAGTGCTTTGAATAGCCAGAGCCTTGTACTTCAAGAACGATTCTAGCTGGAAGAAAGACCAGGAACGATGGCTATTCCGTAGGGACTTAAGTAAGTCGTCGGTGTTGAATGTTACATTAGTTAAGTCTTCCAGGACAAAAAGGGTGTGCGACTCATATGCCGCAACGAGTGTCTTAGCTAACCGATGATTCACATCGGTCATCCAGCGGTTCTCTCGTTGCGCTAGTCGTTTCAGCTTCTTCTTGGCAGATTTAGTGCCCTTACTTTGTAATTGCCGACGGATCTCTAAGAACTTCTTCCGCTTACGTAAGATTTTTTGACCGTCAAAAAAAAGCGTCTTCCCTTCACTATCAAAAGTAGTCGCTAGAAAGCGCAGACCACGGTCAATACCCACAATTTGAGGGCTATCCTTGGGATTGAAATCACTACCTTCCTTTGTGATACCAATATGCAAAAACCACTTACCTTGGGTGTGGACCAGCTTAGCGGTACCCAGTTTCCAGTCGTCGGTGAAGTATTTTTCAAACCCCTTATCGGTAAATCTTAACTTAGTTCGTTTGCCTAGAGTCGTTATTGAAATTTGTTGCATCTTGTCTACAAAAGAGTAATTACTCTGACGTACCAAATCTGCTTGCGGACGACGAAACTGAATGGGGTTCACCAACCAGTTCAGGTCTCTAGGAACTTGAACCCACTTTTTTTCTTCGTTCTGGTAACGGTAAGGATGCTGTTTCATCTGTTCTTGAACTGTCTTGTAGCAAGCTACCACCGTCCGAAAAACAGATTGGACCATCTGACTGTTGAGCGGTGACTCTTGCCGAAGCTGTTTGTACAGCTGGTGATTGATTTTTAACCAACTTAACTGAAACTCATGGTCAAAAATCCATTGACTGACAATATTAGCTAATCGTTGATACTCTTGACTCATTGCTAGAAATTGTTCTGCTTGATTCGTGTCTGGATAGAGTCTTAGCTTGATGGTTCGTCCCAGTTTAGTCAACGGATACCTCCCCTGTAGATTGGGTTAAGTATACCATGCTTAGCGTCCTGGGGGAACGTACGTTTCAAGAAAAATTATTAAGTTCTGGCATTCATCCCGCGATTAAAATCGCGGGTTTTCTGTCTGGTTTTTAATAAAATCATGATTAACTAATTTGAATTCACAAAGGCGCGATTCCCTAATCTGGAAATCGCGCTTTATTTTAAATAGTTATTGTCCAAAACTAATAGCTAGTCAGCCATGATATTGATTCTCTCCCAAATAGTTCTACCCCGTTCTGTTAAGTACGGATAGATGGCATTAGCACTCAAAACGGCCGTATCAACCGCCAACCCTACCCCGTGCTTGGGCGAATGCCGTAATCCCCAGGCATAGTCCATTGTGAGTAACGTCAGGGCTAAGTAAGCATATTGCTGGTCGGAGATATCCTGACGAAACATCTTGAACTTCACCAGCTTGCTGAAACACTGCTGATAGGCTAGATATAATCGCTGGTGAAAGTCCTGAACAGATACGCTAAGTGTTTGATTATCAGTGATAATTGCATCCAGGTCCGCAAAGAAAAACCGATTGCGCGCTTTTAACTCAGCAGACTTTTTAAAAATTGCAATCAATTCACGAAGCGCCTCCTCACCCGTTTCCGAGGAATCATCCGCAAAGTTAATAAAATCTAGGGCAATCTTTTCCTGAATTGCGACCAGTAAATCTTCTTTACGGTGGAAATGGTAAGTTAAATTACCAATAGTTGTGCCAGCTGCTTCAGCAATCTCTCGTAACGAAACTTTTTCATAACCATTCTCGTTAAAAAGTTTTATGGCCGTCTCAATAAGACGTTCCTTGGCACTACGCGTCATCCAGTCACCCTCTCACTTGAAGTATAGCATATACAAGATGATTTGACTTTTCAAACAGTACAGTGTACTGTTTGAGACGAACCACTTACAGGAGATGCTAAAAATGACGGAATACAAGTACGATACGCAATGTTTAATCGATGGCCACGACTTAGACGAGAATCAAATTAACGACTACTTCCAAAATAATTTCAAGGGAGATAGCTTGATTGCCGTTGGTGATGACACCTTAATCAAAATTCATTTTCACACGAATGAGCCCTGGGACGTTCTCAAATACTGCGCCTCTCTAGGCGAAATGTTTGATGTCGTTGTCGAAGATATGGACCGCCAATCGCGCGGCCTGAAAGGCTAGCAAGATAGCAGTGCCAACCTACGCCACAGGTGCTAAAAATGCTGGAATCGCAAGGAATTCCAGTATTTTGGGCTAAGCCATTTTTAATCATAAACGAGGCTTTGAGCCAAATATTAAAGTGCATATCCCGAAATACGACATTAATTATTTCAACTTTCAATCAATTCGGTAGAAATGATCAAGCCAATATTCTCAGCGTATTGACTTGATTCACCCATCAGACTACTGTTAAGGGGACAAAAGGAAGGGGCTTTACTATGTTAAATGGTAAGCATATTTCCCCATGCTTAATTTCAGGGGCTGTGTTACTAACACACGATAATTCTTACAGGGGGGCAGTTGTTGTCAATGTTGATTACACAACTTCTACAAGTGAATCAACACCAAACGCAACCGCACTTGCTTTTGGTTAATAATGACAAACGTGTCAAAAAAATCATCTTTTCAACGATGTTTTGGCTAATTCTGTCAGTTACCTTCCTAATACTTAATGTCGATGCCTTATTTATCGGCGTATCTGTCGGCTGGATAGTTTACATGGTCAAAATATTAAAGTAAATTACTGGATTATTCAATAAACATCGAACTTTAACTTTTTTAAATTAAAACTAGCCATAAACAGGCTCAGGTTCCATTACAGAACTTGAGCCTGTTTACATGCGCACAACTATGTTATCCAAAAATCCATAGGCTCATCAGAACAAACTATCACTCTTCATGCATCCATTCGTCAAAACTTGGTGATTTTTTAGGATCGTAACGCCCCTCACTATCAATATCTACCCGCTCAACCGGCATACCTGCAATTAATTCTTTCCAATCAAGACTAGAAGGAAACCTTTCCAACATTAATTGTCCATTTTCATTGCGGGTGACCCTTAGCTGATTACTTTTCGAAATGATAAGCCTTTCCCTGAAAACAAACGGCATGACAACTTGTCTTTTACTAGAAATCTTAATTGTTTCACTACCTGGTATGAATCCCATGAGCTCCCCACCTCACTTCTTACTCACTTTAGCAATTTCTCACAGGCATTCAAAGTAAAGCGACTCCTAAGATCTAAACATCACTTACTGTCCGCTAAGCTCTTACTGCACTAGTCAAATTCAAAAGGGAAGCAACTCCCAACATGGAATCCGCTCCCCTTTTACATTTGACCGCAAGATGTCTATTTACCTACAGCACCGCCGAATCCGTTCGGTGCCAGTAAAAATACCCCAGTGTACCCAAACTAAAGACGACCGCAATTCCCGCTAAAATCCAGCTAATCCCCGCAATTGAGCCACCCAGTGAAATCGTATGCCGCAACCCCGCCATAGCAACGGTCATGGGTAAATACGGGTGAACGGCGCGGTAGAACGGATTGGTGAGTTCAATCGGATACGTTCCACCCGACGCCCCAATTTGAAAGAGCATGAACAGCAGCATTAACCACGCCCCGGTCAGACAAAACCATAACCGGAAACAGGTCACCAAGCTGAAAAATGCCAAGACAATCAACAGGCACAACAGGTACGTTTTCCCCGGCTCCAGTGGTCGCAGTCCAATGATGTACCACACGCCTAACCACATGGCTGACGCCGCCAATACCACGAAACCCCAGAGAAATCCCATTTTATCCAGCCAGGCTACCGCAAAGTTTCGGTAGTTGCCGTGACGCTTGCGGGCGTCGTAAATGATATTCAGCGTGATACACCCCACAAACAGGGAGATAGCCATGAAGTACGGTGCCATGCCAGTGCCATTGTTGGCGACGGCCACCACGTCATGCTGCGTCAACTTCACGGGCATGGCCAATTGCTTCAATTGATCCGCTCGCCGGACCTCACTGAGTTGAACACCCGCCTGCGTTAACCCATTCACAATTTTCTGCGTTGCCGCGGCGAGCTGTGCCGCTGGTAAACCGGCCGTGCTAGCCTGTTGCAGCTGGCCCAATTGCTTCGCCGTCAACGTCAACCGTTGGCCAAGGTGCCGGGCCACTGCTTGACTGGCTTGCAACTCGGCCTGAATCGTCGACTGGTTCAGCGTTGTCTGCAGCTTCTGCATCGCGGTCGCGCCCATTTTCGATGCTACCGTGCTCTGACCGGCATTGGTGTCATAGGTCACCTTCAACTGCTTAGGTGCCGTTGCCAAATGACTCAGGGTTTGTGACGCGTTGGCCGGAATCTTTAAGACTAAAAATAGCCGACCGTCCTTCAATTCACGCTGAGCCTTCGCCGCCGTCATCCGGTGAAACTGTAACGACTTGCTCTTAACCAACTCCCGAGACACCGTTCGTCCCCAGTCCAATGTCCGTGTGGCCCGGTCCTGATTGACGACGGCCATGGGTAAATGATGCAATTCTCCGTATGGATTCCAAACGGAGGCCAGGAATAATCCGGCATAAAATAGTGGAATTACTAAGATGCCTAATAGGATTCGCCAAAGTGCTGGATGGTGCTTGAGGTAGACCCATTCTTGAGATTTCATGTGACTTTCCCCCTTTTACGAATGAACGAATCATTCATTCGATTGCCACCCAGTCTAAACACTCCCGTCAAAATTGCCATTTTGGGCGACGATTCACGGTGCCTTTGACCGGTTAGCTAATTAAGGGGCTCACTGATAGCTCCGCCGCAACATGTCGCGGACGACGGCCAGCATTTGCTCGTCATCACTACGCGCCATCTCCGTTTCAAAGCTGTCGTAGCGCTTGTGGGCGCACCACCAGAACACCAGGTCCACCACGATTACCCCGTTACGTTGCGGGTCAGCCAGCTCGGGTCGTTGTTGCTGAAAAAAGTCGCCCACCCGTTGATAAATTTCTTGCCGCTGTTGCCGGTATAGTGCCGTCAAAGCCGGATTGACCGTGGGATTATGCTCAAGAATTAAGAAGTAGCGCGCGTACCGTTTGAACGCCGTGAATAGCGCTGTTAACAGCTGGTCAAAGTCGGTGGCCTGCTGTCCGGCCAGCTGATGATTCCAGCCGGCATACGCGGCCTCCGTGCGCCGAACCAGTTCTCTCGAATCAACCGGCTGTAAGGGAAAAGTTTGTAGGCGGTCCACGGTCGTCGGTAACGTTGTCAGGAAGACGTAGTCCAGCAGAGATTCCTTGCCACTAAACAGGCGGTACAAAGTTCCCACGGCCATCTGCGCGCGTTGCGCAATCATCTGCATCTGGGTCTCATGATAGCCCGGCTGAATGAACAGTTCACTCGCCGCCGCGTAAATGCGTTGCAATTTTTCTTCGTCAGTCATCGGTAAGTCACTCCTTTCCGCCTCCATTAAAGCCTAAATCCCCGCAAAGTGCTGACATGTTCACGCTTCTGAGTCGGTTAACTTACAAACCCCTGACGCGACAAAAAATAGCCCAAGGACTATTTCCCTTGAACTTATTTTTTAAGTACCCGGCTGACCGCGGTGACCACATAGGGAATGAGCCGATGATTTTCCGTCAGCTGGTCCAGTGAGGTCAGGTACTGAAGGCGATCATGTTCAGCGAGGTCTAACCGAATGTTTTGCCCATTCCCAAGGTCAACCTCATCCGCCAAGTAAATTAGCCTGGTGAACAAGGTCGCCTTAGCCGCATCGGCGTTTGAGGTTTCCAGAACAATTCGCTGAATTGTGACCCGCAGGCCAATTTCTTCCGCACATTCCCTTACCGCCGCTGCCTGTGGAAACTCACCGTCGCTGGTTAAGCCACCCGGCAGGTCCCACCAACCGGGGAAAACATTTGCTTTTCCCCGTTCAATTTGCGTTCGTCGAAGCACCACGATGCCCTTGTTAGTGGGGACAATAACGTGGGCAATTAACCGATTCAACATTTGGGCCTCCAATCGTCTGAGCTACTGCTAGTAAACGCCAACTGGCCAGTAAATGATAAACATGCGACTGCCTTGAGAATATCCAGTTACAAACACCTTATCAACCAAAAAGCCCAGACCGGAAATTACCATCTGGACTTCAAAATCTATTAAAGTCTTCGCTTAATCAACACTATGGGTGCAAATACAATTAAAACAAAGCAGTAAAATTGACGAATCAACCACGCCCCCCATCCAGTACTAGGCATGGTAGTCCTGATGGGCAAATAAGAAACACGGGTATGCGCAACGCGCCAGTTAGACCCCCGGTCATAGTTAGCCAAATCGCTATTGTGAAACCTCATAGCGATATTCGCTTGATTTCGCCCCAAATGTTTAAGCCACATTGGGCTTTGACGGGCAATGAATGGATAGGCGATTAACCATGACAAAACGAAATAAATGGTAAAAATACTGTGATCAAGAATAATTGTTGTTCCAACCGTCCGTGAAACTAAAATTAGATAAAGGCCTACTGGAAACAAACTCTGTAAATAAATTTTTAAGATTCTACCCACCTTGATGCAGACCATCACCAAAATCGCCATCATCCGGAAAACTCCCTTCAGGTAACCAGTAAGCTGATTGGCGGACCTGTGAATTAACCACTACTTTGGTAATCACCGGGCCAGCAATTCCCAATGTTGCCAATGTCAAAATTAAGATCACTAACTTCTCCATATGAATCACTTCTCTTCGAATAAATTTGAACTGATGGTACGACCTAGACCTATCACGCACAACAATAAAACTACTTATTAGCCATGATTTGTAAAATCAACAAAACAATCGAGCAAATAATCTGTACACAAAATCCAAAACAGAAAATTAATTACTGCCTTGAATCCTTTGTCAAAAACTTCAAGCACGCTCATTTAGCCGTGCGGACCAAACCATGCCCAGCAGCGAAATCACGCCCGCCCCAATCATGATTGCCTGAAAGCCGCTAACAAATCCCAACTGGTGAAACTGATAGAAAATCATCACTGAAATTGTCGTCCCCAACGCCCCACCTAACAACCGAAAGACGTTATAGATACCAGACGCCTTGCCAATCATGACGTTCGGCACCGCACCCAGCACCGCTTTCTGTAATGCCGGTCCTGCCATCGATAATCCAATGCCGGCCAGCATTAGCGGTAAAACTAACCACACATAAGTTTGATGAACAAACGACGCCAACAATAAATAACCCAACCCTTGGAACAGTAAACCCAGCGTCGCCACTCCCCGTTCACCAAAGCGGTCGACGGCTCTTCCCGCGAATGGTGCCACCAAGACCAACGTTCCCGTCCACGGCAGTAATTCCAGCCCAGCCGTTAACGCCGTCGCCCGTGGCTCGGCCTGCAAATACTGCGGCAGGAAGAAAACGACCCCGTACATTGATCCGTAGAGACAAGCCGTTGCGAGATTGCCACCCGTAAAGGTTGCCTCATGGAAAAGGGTCAGTGGCACCATGGGCAACGCTTCCCGGGCCTGCCGAATCAGAAACCAGCCAGCCGCTCCGATACTGAGTCCCCCGATACCCAAGACGAAATCTAGTTTGTCACCTGTGGTCGCTACGGACAATGCCCAAATGATTCCCGCCATGGCCATAATGATCAACGCATTATCAAGTAGATTAATCGGTTCTCGTTGTCCTCGACTTTCCGGCAAATAGTGTTGTGCCAACAGGATACCCAAGAGGCCCACGGGAACGTTGATCCAGAAAATCCACTGCCAAGTCAGTTGGGCCACGATGAAGCCACCCAAAGACGGGCCCACAATCAAGGCCAAGCCACCAATGCCACTCCAGATTCCTAAGGCACGGCCCCGTTGGTTGGCAGGCATAGCGTTCGTCAGAATGGCCATCGACATGGGTGTCATGACCGAGGCCCCCAGCCCCTCGACGATTCGCGCCAGAATGAGCCAACTAATATTGGTCGCCAACGCGCAAAATACCGAACCAATGGTGAAAATTAGAATTCCCCACAAATAGACGCATCGTCGCCCCCAGCGCTCGCCCAAAGCGACCCCGACCAGTAGAATCGCTGCGATGGTAATATTGTAGGCATTCAATGCCCATTGTAGCGTGCCCACTGAAATCTGAAAATCGGTGCGAATAGCCGTCGATGCCGTTGTCACAATCATCGCGTCCATCATGGCCATGAAAAATCCTAACGAGGTTAACCCCAAAATCCATTTCAATCGATGCGTCTCCCCTGTCATTGCCCCATCTCCTAAGGTTGCTTAATAGTTCAAAAAGCTTTGAACTATGTAACCATAGCATGCCCCTTGTCAGCTGACAAGCACCAAAATTAAAAAGAGCCGCTCCCGGGGGAACGACTCTGCAATGGTCTAATGCGCTAAAGATTTTGCCAGAAATGGGTCAAGTAGTGATCAAACGTCGAGCGGTCTAGCCTGACATTTTTTTCACGGCCGACCTTGTTTACGGAAATCAATCCCGCTTCCTGGAGAATCTTAAAATGATACGACCCGGAAGTCTTACTAATGTGCATGGCACGACCGACCTCGCCACAAGCTACCTCGTGGTCCAACTGATTGAGATATTGAATGATGGCCAGGCGAATGGGGTCAGCCAGGGCCTTAAATATTTGGACAGATGCGTCATTTTTTTGTAATTGGTTAACCATATCACTCATCCTACTAGACTTGATTTTTGAATTCCCCTATCATCACGATTTATGCTTGGCCCGTTGCTTCAACGCCTGATTGATCTGACTGACACGGAGGTGCTGGTCCAACATGACAACGGCCCAAACGACGACGTAGATCAGGACAAACTCAATCCAGAAGGAAACGCCAATGGACCAGTTATTATAGAGCATCAGCCCTAATATCAGCACGGCCGTCCCGACCAAATGAATCCCAAACGCCAGTGGCCAGGCCACCTCTTCATGGTCACTGTCAAAGATCATACTGAGAATACCAATTGCCCCACTCGCCAAAAGCAGGCTGACCACGTTTTTCGGGAAGACGTTGGTGGGGGCCACGCTAAAGGCAATCAGCAGGAGATAGGCAACGGCGCCATAACCCACGCCTCTGATGGCGTACCTGAATATTTTAGTCATAGCTCCCCCTCCTACAAGCCCAGTTGGCTCATTAAGTCTTTAACATATTTACGACTCACAGCGGTTTTAAGTTGATTCGTTAAAATCGCCGTCATGTTGCCTGAGAAGCTATCCTCCAAGGACTGCAGGTGGTCTAAATTTAAGACGCCATGCTTGGAGACCTGAATAAAATTAGGGTTGGCTAAGCGTTGGACCAGGTGCCGCAACGTTTCGTGCGTGGTAATCGTGTCCGTGGTGGTGTACAGCATCAGCGTCTCGTGCTGGACATCGGCAAGAATAATTGTGGCCGCCTTGACCATCACCAATCGATCCGGCGTCTTCACGGGAATGATCCCCGCATGCGCCACCTGGTAGTTCCCCAGGTAGGTCATAATCGCCGCTGTCTCGGGACTCTCGGCGGCCGCTTCCACCACCACTAGGGGATCAGCCGGATCAATCGTCTCATTCTGTTCAAATTTATGCCGCACGCTGATCACCCCATTTTCAGTTACCGTTCGCGCAGGTACTGGCGTCGGCGCTGGATCTGTAGCCATTTCAGACCAAATACCAGCACCACGGTACCGCTAAAGATTAATCCCATTATGAGGTAAGTTTCCTGTTGGGTCAACAAGGTCGACCAGTTTAATCGGATACCCATCAATCGTTCAAAGGTATGGCGCGTTGCCAAATGTCCAGCAAAGGCTGATTTCAGCTTGTCGTCCATCAAAAATTGCCGGTAGAGCGCCGCCACGTAGCTGCCGGGGATGAATTTGACCATACTCTGCGCGAAGCTTGGCAAGGCACCAATGGGGATGTACGTCCCCACCAGAAACCCGGCCGCGGTCCCTATGATTGTCCCCAATTTGCCTAAACTGTCCACCGTGTGAATGCCTTGGACGATGGCCGCATTCACCACAACCGCCAACAAAGAGCTCGTGACCATGAGTCCCAACGTGTTCAGAACGGCCGTACCCGACAGCGTCAGGCCATCCGTCAGGTAAAAGCCACCCCACATGATGCCAAACATCGCCAGCTGCGTTAGCGTGCCAATCACCGCTGCACTGATCAGGTAGCTGGTGAATAGGTGCAACGGACCGGCGTCGGTCAACGTTAAATCGTCCGCAATGTGTTTTTCCTTATCGGTGACCATCAGCGCCAGACTAGTGAGGGTCGTCGTGATGCTAGTAATCGCCAGCGTGCCCCCAATCAGCCACGTATCGAGCATGAGTTTGGCGTCCGGCATCTGGTGCCAACTTGCTAACATATTTTTCTTCAGGAAGACCAGGTATAGCACAAACGAGATGAGCGCCCCCAGAAGTGAGAAGAAGACGCCACTGTGATCCCGAAAATACAGCAATAAGTTGCGTTTGATCATGGCTAGCATGTTACCGCATCTCCTTTCCTGTTAAGGCCAGGAAGGCATCATCCATGGTGCCCGGCCGGAATTCAAAGTTACTGATCAATGGCCGATTGGCCGTTAAAATGTCGAGCGCTGCCTGCATCGTTGGTAGGCTAAAGACCAGCTGGTCGGCAGTACGCCGAATTGGCTGCTGGGCCACCCGAGCTGCCAGTTGTGCCACATTCGGGGAGGTCAGCGTCAACCGGTCCGCCGCGTAGCGATTCTTGATGTCAGCCGCCGTGCCCTGGGCTAGGATTCGACCATGATCAATCACGATGACGTTGTCCGCCGCGTCCGCCTCATCCAGGTAATGTGTGGTCAGGATGACAGTCAGCTTTTTCTCTCGCTGTAACCGTTGAATCAGCGTCCAGATGGCTAGCCGCGTCTGAATATCCAGACCGGTCGTGGGTTCATCCAGAAATAAAATGTCTGGCTCGTTGATCAGGGCCCGGGCGATGTCGACGCGCCGTCGTTGCCCACCGGATAAGGTGCCGTAGCGTTGGGCCATAAACGCGGTGAGCCCCAGCTGCTGGCTCAAAACGGTGACCCGGTCAGCGGGAATGTGCCGATACTGGCCAGCACGAATCTGTAAATTTTCCCGAACCGTTAAGATGTCATCCAGCACGCTACCCTGAAAGACCACGCCCAGCTTGGGGTCATGATCGTAGGTCACCTGGCCGGCAGTCGGTTGCAGCAGACCAATCAGCATGTTCATGGTCGTCGACTTCCCCGCCCCGTTTGGCCCCAGTAGTGCGGTAAAGCTGCCCTTTTCAATCTGCAGGTCCACCGCGTTAACAGCAATGTGATCCCCAAAGGTCTTGGTTAAGTGTTGCGCTTCTAATAGCATCTGCCTCATCTCCTATGCCAAGAGAATACACCGTAAGGGCGCGTGGCGTCTCGGTGATTGGGTTAAGTGGCGATTTTTGCTGGGTAAGTGGTTGAAATGGTGCGGTAAAAATGACCGATTCTTGATGGAAAATAAAAAAGCACCGTCACCTCTCGGATGACCGATGCTTTGTACCCCTTACTTCAGTGACCATTCACGCATAAAACTAATTCCCCAATTAGTCAGCGTTCTTGAATTGCCCACTAGTTAAGGCGCTCTTCAAGACCCAGCCTTGACCCTTAACGTAGCTAAACGTCTGGGTCTTCTTGGCTGAATTCTTTAATTTTAATTGCTTCGTAACTTTGTAAGTCGTGCTAGCCTTTAATTGACCCTTGGCTTTCAAGGTTGCCGTTGGCCGGTCAGCGGCGATGGCTGCCTTGTAAACGACTGGCTTGGCGTCCTTCGTGTGCATCGTCTTGGCTTGTTTGAAGAAGCTGGATGAGACGATGGTGTAGTTCACAGCTTTGGCCTTCACACCGTCAGCGGCCTTAAACTTGCCGGCCGTTAACTTGCTGGCAACGACCCAGCCCTGACCCTTAACGTAGCTGTAGGTCTGGTTTTTCTTGGCGTTTAATTTCAATGTGGCTTGCTTAGTCACTTTGTAAGTGGTACCTGACTTCAGCTTCCCCTTAGCCGTCAACGTCATGGTTGGCCGATCAGCGGCGATGCTGGCCTTGTAAACGACTGGCTTGGCATCCTTGGTATGCACCGTCTTGGCCTGCTTGAAGAAGTTAGACGAAACGATAGTGTAGGTCTTACTTTGCTTAGTCGTTGCCGCAGTGGCGACAGCCGTCGTGCTCTTAGCAGAAGCTGGTACGGCCAATGCCAACGGCGCAACCATTCCTAAAACAGTCATCAATACTAAAGATTTTTTCATGTAATCCCACTCCTCTTCCAAAGATTAAAGCTAGTATAGGCATGTTACAAAAATGTGTCAATGGCATTTCGACTGTAATATATTAAGATGTTCTAAAGGCGCAATCTTTTAGGGGAGTGACCACTTGCTCACTAAAACATCCTTCATTCTACAAGTCACTCACAGTTACTGATTTCGACTCCTTACCAGCTTAAACATGGACCAGAAGCAACGCAAACCTTTATGTCGGTGATTGGTGCTGCTATTGGGGCGCTTATTTGCGGTAGTTATCTCTGTGTGCAGCGCACCACTTTCGGGCAAAATATTTTCAACCAGATTGTCTCAATCATCGCCCAACACGGGCTGGCTGGTCTGCTCCTGACCATTACGGGACTGGTTGTTATCTTGCTCGGTTATACCTATTATCGCAGTCTGATTGGCTTTCATCCGAGTGACGCGTCAATTGCCCCTGAATGAATTCAGAGGCTTGTCGCTCACGTGTCTTGCAACACAGTAGTCCAGCATGCCCGTTAAGTTACTCCTACTCGTAGTGGCAACATCATCGGGTAATTGACGGCAACCCGTTTAACTGTCAGGTTTACCCAGCAGTTGTTAGCTTCTTAATCTTTGGTCGCTTGACACCGCTCAGCCATTCTTGCCCAAGCATCTTAATGTTCATTGCACCTAATCGGTCATCGTTACAACGATACTGGCATTGTTTGCACCAATACTCGTGGGTATCATGATGTCGGTTGGCCTTATCAACTAGTCCACACTTGGGGCAACGTTGCGAGGTGAATGCTGGATTAACTTTCACGACATTGCTTTCGATGGCCTGAGCCTTATACGTTAAGAAGAATTCTAGTTGGAAAAAGGCCCAAGAACGATGGCTATTGCGTAGAGATTTTGGTAGATCATCCGTATCGAATGTCACGTTTGTTAAGTCTTCCAAGACAAAAAGTGTATGCGAACCATATAGGGCAACGAGTGTCTTAGCTAGCCAATGATTCACATCGGTCATCCAGCGGTTCTCTCGTTGAGCTAGCTGTTTCAACTTTTTCTTGGCGGACTTTGTTCCTTTACTTTGCAGCTGTCGTCGAATCTCTAGGAACTTCTTCCGCCTACGCAAAATCTTTTGACCGTCGAAGAATAGTGTTTTTCCTTCACTATCATAGGCAGTTGCTAGGAAGCGTAAGCCACGATCAATCCCGACAATCTGTGGATTACCTTGCTGATTGAAATCAGGAACCTCTTTGGTAATACCGATGTGCAAAAACCACTTGCCTCGGTTGTGGACCAGTTTGGCAGTACCAAGCTTCCAATCATCAGTAAAATATTTCGCAAATCCCTTGCTGGTGAACGCTAACTTTGTTCGTTTACCCAGCGTAGTTATTGAGATTTGTTGCATGTCCTCTACAAAGGAATAATTGCTCTGTCGAACCAAATCAGCTTGTGGACGACGAAAATGGATGGGTTTCACCAACCAGTTCAGGTCTCTAGGAACTTGAATCCACTTTTTTTCTCCGTTCTTGTAGCGATACGGATGTTGCTTCATCTGTTCTCGGACAGTTTTGTAGCGAGCTACTACTGTCCGAAAAACAGATTGGACCATCTGACTGTTGAGCGATGTTTCTTGTCTGAATCGTTTGTACAGTTGGTGATTGATTTTTAACCAACTTAACTGAAACTCATGATCAAATATCCATTGACTGACAATATTAGCTAATCGTTGATACTCTTGACTCATTGCTAGAAATTGATCTGCTTGATCAGTGTCCGGATAGAGTCTTAGTTTGATTGTTCGACCCAGTTTAACCAATGGATACCTCCCCTGTAGATTGGATTAATTATACCATGTTTAGCTCTCTAGGGGAACATATGTTTTGAAAAAGAATACAAAGTTCTGGCATTCATCCCGCGATTAAAGTCGCAGGTTTTCTGCTTGGCTTTTAATAAAAAATAAAGGAACATCGCAATTACCATAACAGGTTAAGGCGATGTTCCTTTATTTTAATTCTCAATTAAGAACAGGTTTTCTGTCCCCAGCGGACGGGGTCAGTAGCAGAACCACTGACAGAAGTTATCTGAATTTTTTGTCTTCAGCAGACGGGGCTAGTAGCAGAACCGCTAGCAAAAATTATCTGTTTTTTAGGTTGCCTGACCAACCAGAAGCTTAAATCTACCCTTTGCTTCTGTCTACAATATACAGTGTTTTATTCAAAAAGCAAATAGAGTTACGCTTCTGTCCTGAGTCTTATGATTTAAATCTATCGAAAAACAATTCCACCCCAGTTTACCATGGTAATTCATGACCTTCCATTTTTCCCCAGTCTAATTCCTGATTACGCTTGCCATCATCTTTCCAATCTGCAAACAACTCATGGATATTGACTGGTTGTTTCTTAACTGGTGTTAATACAATTGAATCGTCCTGAACCGTGACTGTCAGCTCCTGGTTATCAGTTAAATTTAATTGCTTGATAATCTTACTGGGAATTCTGACGGCCTTTGCACTTCCCCATCCGGCCAAATAAGTTTGCTCTTGGGTAACTACCATGTTCTTTTCCTCCCATCACTGGTTTCAGAAAACATACACCCTGTAGATACATTAATCAACGTATTGGCTCCACATACAACTCAACTTTATTTTTCGTTACCACTAGCATTCCCTGCCCAAACCAGGTAAATTAGACCTAATCACTCATCCAGGGGGGAATCGCCATGTCACTCGGAACCACGCTCAAACAAGTACGCCAGCAACAGCACCGCTCACAAAAGACCGTTGCGGCCGGCATCTGTGCGCAGTCCATGTTGTCAGCCATCGAAAATGATCGGTACACGCCCAATGCTAAGCTCTTGCTGGCGCTCTGTCACCGTCTAGACATTTCGCTCGATAAAATCAGCCTGGCGACCGACTTTGCCATTAGCGGGGATGATCAGCTGAACGCTCACATGCAGCGGCTCTGTAATCAGCACCGCTACCAGGAACTGGCCGACTTTTTAACGGCTCCCAGTACCCAAGATGCCGTGGCCACCGCCCAACAGACACAGGCCTATTACTACTATCTGGGCGTGGCGCAACTGCACGTTGACCCGACACTCACTGCTGCCGAACAAAATTTGCAGTTCGCCACAACCATGACCGAGGAACGGACGCCGACTACCCTGACGCGACTGGCTTTGGCCTCGCTCGCCACCGTACACGCCAAACAACAGCTACCCGAGAGTGCAGCGCAGTTAATCACGCAGGCGCTCGCCAACCTCGACCAAAGCCCCTACGAAGAAAATAACAACATTCTTTTCTACCTGGCTGCCCTGACCGCCTACTTTTTGCAGGATGTCACGGTCGCCACCGAGCGGCTCCTAACCGGGATCACCTACATCACCGACCATGACTCACATTACATGCTGGCCAACAGTTACCGCCTGTTGGCAGAACTGGCCGAGCGAGCTGGTCACGCCAACGATGCCGAAACTGCTCGGCAGAAACAACAATTTTTATCGGACCTATTTCACGAGAAGGTGCCCGAAAAATTTTAGAGTATCAGTATTCTGATTTTTAACTAGCAGATAAAACGCTTAAAGTAAGGCCATCCAATCAAGGGAGGCCTTTTTCAATGTCAGAAAACTTATTCCAAAACGTCATCAGCACTCATGCTCGCCCCGACCGTTTGCACGAGATTCTCGTCCACCCGGAAAACTTGCCGCTGTGGGACGAAGAGCTCATCCAAGTCGTCCCAACGATCACGGCTAAATTTCAGCTTACCCGTCAACCGCCCGCTCTCAATGAACATGAAGACCTATCCGTCACGGCAACTGCCGACCAAATTATCTACCACAGTCAGGGCGGCCGCTTGGCCTATGACCTCGTCTTCAGCCTAGCCACAGAAGCGACGCACACCATCCTCACCGAAGAACTCCGCGTCACCAGCACAGGTGGCCTACCGCTACCCCTACGCTTATTGGCACCCATCGCTCAACAGGCCTTTGCCCAGAAACTCCACCACCTAATCGCCCTCGCCGAATCCTCTCGGGAGGTGCTCAGCTAATGCAAGCTATCGTGCAAGATTCCTACAACGGCATCGACGCGTTGACCCTCGCGACGAGGCCCACGCCAAAATTACTGAATCCACTCGCCGTCAGAGTCGAGACCCACTACACCCCGGTCATGCCCTACGACGTACTCACCGAGACCGGTCAACTGAAGCAACGTCGCCCGGTCAAACTGCCCATTGTGGTGGGCTACGGCTTCGGCGGGATTGTCCGCGAGGTTGGTCAGCTGCGGCACCCACGCTTACACAACCAACCCGTAATTGGCATTCAACTGACTGGCAGCCATCAGGAACAACTACTCTCGGCCTTACCGCCACTCCTGTTTCCAGTTCCGCAAAGTGTATCCTTGGCCGATGCCACAACTGTGATTGGTGGCGCCGATGCCGCTTACTTTGCCTTGAAAAAGGCCCAATTGACCGCGGGTGAAACGGTACTCATCACCGGCGCCACGGGAAGTGTTGGCACCTACCTGGTCCAGTTGGCCCGGCTAGCGGGCTGTCACGTCATTGCCGTGGGGCATTCCAGTCGTCACTCACTACTAACTGAGTTGGGTGCCGAACAAGTACTGGACTACAATCGACCACTAGAAGAACAACTGACAACGACGACTGTCGACCAACTCATTGATTTAGCTGGCAATGCGTCCTTACTAGATCATTTAAGCGCTCGACTGGGACCGGTAAATATCTTGTCACTTGCGTTACCGGATTATCAGCCAGCTTTCCCGGAACAAGCATTCACCTTTGCCAGTGGCACCATCATGCCCGGTGATTACCGGTGGTTGCTCGACCAACTGGCTACGGGCGCGCTCACCGCCGTGATTCAAGAACAGTTGCCGTTTACCGCCGTCAAGACCGCCCAACATCACCTGATGACGGAACACTCGGCTGGTCGCATTCTCTTAACCTATCAACAGGAGGCTAATAACTATGTTCATGAACCTAACGATTGATTGGGCCCACCTATTGCCGCAACTCTTCACACTCTGGCTGATTGGCTGGGGGGTTCGGGTCCTCCTGATTGGCTGTATTCTCGGTGGCCTGTTGTGGCTCTTCAAACGCTCCCGCTAACTAAAAATTTCCGCATAAAAAGGCGCCTCGGCTGATAAAAAACAGCTCAAGGCGCCTTTGAAATGACATTAAATTATCCGATTACGCTTCTCGCATCGTGACGAAACGCTTATCCCAAATGCCCTCAAAGAAGGCAATGGTTTGTTCAGCCGTCATGAATTGGTTGTCCACGGTCGTTGTTAACCCCCGCGTCATTTCCAAGTCATACCCGATACCGTGAGCCACCTTAACCGTGGTGTCAACACAGTACTCCGTTTGGGCCCCACAAATTTCCAATGATTCTGCGGCAAATCCGGTTAGAACGCGCCGTAAATTGGTGTGGTAAAAGGCATTGGCGTGCGTTTTGCTGACAACGGGATCCGTGTCCCGGTAAGCCAACTCGGAAATGAATTCCCAATCGTGTGTACCCTTGACCAGGTCTGCGTCCGTGTGTTGGACGAAAACGATGGGCTTTTTCGCTTGCCGGTACGCCGCAATTCGTGCGTTAACACCCGCGATAACTTGGGGCAAGTTCACAGCGGTTTCGTCGCCGTAACAAACACCATTTTGAAGATCTATGACTAATAAGACATCTGCCATGTTGATGGCCTCCTTCAGGGATCTTTTGCTCACTGTCTATCATAGCGTATTCGACCCCGCAAGTCTCTAAAAATTAACTAATTAATAGGGAGATAATTACGGGTAAAATTAAATGAATGGCTTTCTCAAAAGTCATTTCAATTGATTCGTACGTCATATGGTGTACAATGATGTTCAGAGGTGACCACTTATGCCAACTAAGGATAAAGAGACTGATCGAATTAACACCCGCATTAATCACGACATTAAGGCTCGTGCTCAAAACGAACTTGCCAAGAATGGTCTAACAATTAGCGAATACATGCGGATTGTTCTTACAGGTGTTGCAAATTATGGATTGCCAACTCATTTTGCCCAACCATCTAAGGAAGTCATTGCGTCTATCTTAGAGATGACTGATGTCGTCAGCGGAAACAAGAAGCCCGAGAACGTCGCTCATAGTCGCGAGGAACTTAACCAGATGCTAGAATCATGAAACATTCTCTGATATATGCTTCTCAATTTAAGACACATTTTAAACACGTACGAAAGGATCCGCGCTGGCGGCCAATATTTCATGGAACCGTTCCCTTTGACGAACAAAAACGTTCACCGTGGGATTATGTCATTGACTGTTTTATGCAGCGTCAACCCCTTCCAGATTATTTTTACGCTCACCCACTGCATGTATCTAAGACACTAGCAAAACAAATAAAACAACACCTGTCGTTGAAACACATTTCAATTCAAATCTTGGAACTACATTTTGATGGACACAATGGCAATCATCTTTTAGTTTACTACGATGATGACAGCCTCACTTATCTGGTGGCCATTGGCACTCATAGCAGCTTGTTCTAATAAACTAACTGGCCGCAAAGTTCCACATTAAAAGACGTTCTGGCTTAATCAGCTCAGAGCGCCTTTTGTATATACATGCATTAAAAAATCCTAAGATACTCTAGACTTCAGCCTCATTTTCCTCATTCAACTTATCACAGTCAATAATCAACTGACAGACTTCCTTGTCTGGCGTCAGCTTCATCGAGTATTTCCGGCCAAACTCGATCATGGTGTGGTGGGCACGATGTAATTCTTCTGGTTGGAGCACGCTCACGATTTTATTTTCGACCTGCAAGGGGGATGCCGATTGGTCTACAAAATGCAACCGCTTGGAAATGGCCGAAACGTGGGTGTCCACCGCAAAGGTTGGCTGAGCAAAGACGTCGCTCAAGACCACGTTGGCCGTCTTCCGCCCCGCTCCTGGCAAGGCCATGATTCCCTTCCGGTCGGTTGGCACCACATCGTTGAGCTCCTCGTGTACGATGCGCGCCGTCTTGATGATGTTGCGTGCCTTGTTGTGAAAGAGCCCAACACTCTTGATAATCAGTTCAACGTCGGTCACGTTGGCTGCCATTAAATCTTTGGGTTCGGGGTACTTGGCAAACAGCGTGGGGGTAACCTTATTCACCGACACATCGGTTGCCTGCGCACTCAGAATCACTGAGACTAAATATTGAAAGGGTGTCCGCGGATCCAAGGATGGCCCAACCGGTCCCATTTCCTCTTCCATTTGGTGAATGGCCCACACAATCTGTTTGTCCGTTAACATACGACTCCCTCGATTTCTTCAACGTATTTGGTGTTTACTTGCTAACTTAAGTTTACCGCAAAATAGGAGCTAGACCGACTAATTCGATGAGAATCTAGCGGTGAGCCAATGCGCGTAAAAAAATTGGCCTCAGAAATCGTTAAATTTCTAAGGCCAATTTTTGTTTTTCAATGTAGCCCTGTACTAACCAATTTCAACCTGCAAAAATTTGATTTTATCATCTTGATCAAACTCATAGCGATCAAACCCGTGATAGGCAAACAGCTGGCCACTACGCTTACGGCCCGCGACGACCCATTCAGCCTTGTAAACGCCTTGGTCCATCACAACATGACAAAGATGGTGTAGCTCTTGATTGTCTTGAAAGAAATGCGTAAAGAAGCTCGCGATTGTTACTGGCGTGTTGGCGACAAAACCATTGGCACCTTTAACAACGGCTTTAGCTGAAAAGAGCCCAATTATTTCATGCAGAGCATGCTCATCAGCCGATGCTAAATCTGAAAGCTCAAAATACTTACGGATGATGACTGCTTTCTTGTCCATAGTAGTTCCCTCCTCAATTAATTGTTTAGTCTAAGCAATGCAATTGAAAAATCAAAGAATCTAATCCCCAGAAACCACAAAGGGGCTGTGACATAAGTCTCCAAAATGAAAGCTGGTTGAGGAAAATCTTCGGATTTTCCTCAACCAGCTTTTTGGTA